>CAZUSH010000013.1:0-56376 GCA_964622705.1 uncultured Geobacter sp.
CGTTTCACAAAGCTGCACCACTCGCAGTCCGGCTTGCCGCAACCCGCGCCAAACTCTTTTGCCCTGATCTTGGCGTAGACCCCGCGGATCTGCTCTTTAACCAGCTCCACCTCATCATCGGACACCTCGAAACGGGCATTTTTAAATGCGCCGCTCTCCTTCTCCGGTTCCACGAATTCAAAACGGGCCGAGGCCATTACCCAGCTCCGGCGGGGCTCCTGTTCCACCAAAATCCGGTAGAAGACCGCCTGGCGCCAGTAGTCGCCCCCCAGCAGGTCATCGGCGGCAGGCTCGCGCCCCTCGGCCAGGGCCTTGGCCACCTTGTCGGGGTCGGGCGGCTGCAGCTTTTTCCGGGCATTCTGCGGGTTACCGGTCTTGTAGTCCACCACGGTGACATGGTTGCCGGAGAACTCCAGCATATCCAGCTTGCCGTTGAGCGGAATCCCGTCCATCAGGATATTGCGGAAAGGGTACTCCACCAGGGCATCCTGCTTCCAGCTATCGCGGTGGGTGGCGTAAAAGCCCGGCAAAAGCGCCTCGCCATATTCCAGCCTGCGCTTGAACTCGGCCTGAGTGAAGCTCTCCTCATGCCGACGCAGGTACCAGCGAAAGTCCTCCACAAAGACCTCAACCGGGGGAAACCGTTTGGCCGGGTCGGCCTTCATCTTGCGGAAGAGCTGTTCCAGGGCGTGGTGCACGGCGGACCCGAAGGTCAGGGCCGCGCTCATGGGCGCCGGGACCCGCAGCAGGGTGTTGAAATAGAAAGCCACCGGGCAGCGCAGATAGCTGTTTAAGTGGGTCACGCTAAGGGAATACTTCTGCAGCAGGTTGTCCACGAAGCCGTCATCGATAAAGACCGCCGGCAGGGTTGCTGGGGCAGCCTGCAGGACCGTACCGCCAAAGGCCAGCAACGCCTCATCCTCCAGCACCTCCTGCTGCAGTGCAGCAACGCCGTCCTGGGCCAGTTCCGCCACAAAGCGGCTCTTTTCCAGCTCCTTTTCCTGGCTGTCCCGCTCAGCCCAGGAGATGATCAGCTGCTTGCGGGCCCTGGTCATGGCCACGTAGAACAGACGGCGGGACTCCTCTTCTTCGCTGCCTGCCGGGCCGGACCAGATGGTGGGGGGCAGGCTGTAGGTGCGGTTGCGGGAGGCGCCGTCCCAGGCGCTGCGGGTGCAGCCCAGCATGAAGACATGATCGAACTGCAGCCCCTTGGAGGCATGGGCGGTCAGAAAGTTGATCCCGGCGCCGGTGTAGCTGATCTTCTCCACCGGCAGGCTGATCCCCTGGCGCTGCATATCATCCAGCATCGCCAGCAATTCTGCCAGGGAAAGCGGTCCCTTGGCGGTCTCTTCCCGCACAAAGTCAAACAGGGTGTTCAGCAGTTCCAGGTGCCAGACCCGTTCCTGGGCCGACAGGGCCAGGGCCAGGATGCCCAGCTTGGTGATAACGTGGTGCAGCAGCTCCTGCAGGGTCATGGTGGCGGCATCCCGCAGCAGCTCCTCAATGGTCTCGCCGGCCTGACGCAGATGCAGTTCATTACCACCGGGGAACAGCTCCTGCTGGCCCTTCAGGCTGGCACGCAGCGGCAGCTGCTCCCGCCAGTAGCACGGCACCCGTTCGGTGCGCTGGCGGGCGATCTCCACCGACAGACGGGCCAGCGCCAAAGGCGGCACCCCAAACCAGGGCTCGTGCAGGATGGCGAACAAAAGCCGCTCTGCGGAATGGGGACGTTCCAGTTCTCCGGCCAGATAGCGCAGCACCATCAGCAGTTTCTGGATCAACGGTTCCTGCAGGATATCGGCCCGCCGCCGGGTCTGCACCGGCAGGCCGTGGGCCGTCAGGTAGCGGATGATCTCCTCGGACTGGCTGTGGTTGCGGTAGATCACGGCGATTTTGGCCGGTTCCACCCCCTGCTGCAGCAGGGCCACGATCCGCTGGGCCGTACCCACGGTTTCATGCACCACCGTGGCGTAGCTGATGAGCAACGGCGGGTCTGTGAGCCCGGCCACCTCCTGGTTCATGGCCAGTAACTGCTTGTCGTTGCCCAGACGTTCGCTGTTGCGACTGATCAGACCGGCAGCAGCATCCAGGATCAGTTGCGACGAGCGGTGGTTCTCGGTCAGGGTCACGGTGGTGAGAGAGTCGTGGTAGCGGCTGACAAAACGCCGGATATTCTCGACGCTGGCCCCCTGGAAGCGGAAGATGGACTGGTCATCGTCCCCCACCACAAACAGGTTGGGGGCATCCCAGTAATCAGCCAGCTGCATCAGCAGTTCAAACTGGGAACCGCTGGTATCCTGGAATTCATCCACCAGCAGGTAGAGGTAACGTTCCTGGTAGGTGGCCAGCAGGTCGCGGTTCTCCTTGAAGGCGGCAATGCACCACAGGATCATGTCGGCAAAGTCATAGCGTCCCCGCTCCCGCAACAGACGCTGGTAGTCGTCAAAGCTGCGGGCCGCACCAGCCAGCTGCTCCAACTTGCGCAACTCCTCCCGCAGTTTGCGTTCGTTCAGATCGCCTTTCTTGTAAACCGTGCCGTCAGCAGCCTTGGTCTGACGCTTGTAGAGGAATTCGGGGCTGTCCGCCAAGGCCGCAGTATGGGCCCCAATCCGCTCCACCAGCCAGTCGCTGGTCCAGTCCTCCTTTTTCATGATCTCGTAGAGCGCCAGCAGACGATCCGCCTCAAAGTAGATATCGCCGGTGGCACGGGTGAGCGGATGGTCGTGGGGGAAGGCGTCGATCAGCTCACGCACGTAGCGGAACTGTTCCAGCTCCGAGATGGTGGTCAGGTTGCGCAGCCCGAAGTGATCGGCCTGTTCCTGGATGACCAGGTTGCAGAAGGCGTGAAAGGTGAAGATGTCGACCCGGTAGGCATTGGGACCGATGAACTGCAGCAGACGGTTGCGCATGGCCACGGTGCCGGCGTCGGTGTAGGTCAGGCAGAGGATGTTGTCCGGTGCGGCATCGGTGGTGAGCAGGATATTGGCGATACGGGCTGCCAGGATCTCGGTCTTGCCGGTACCGGGACCGGCGATCACCAGCACCGGTCCCTCGGTGGTGGCCACGGCGCGTTGCTGAGCCGTATTCAGGCGTTGATAGATGACGCTAAAATTATCGGTTGTCTTCTGCATGGCGTACCTCGCGGCCATGAGTATAGCCGAACCGCGCTGCAGGAAAAGCAGAAAATACCCAGCAGGGCATTGACCACCAACCGCAGAAATGCTACTTGGAAGGACGCTGTATTTACGGCCTCCCCCATTTAATAAGCATACAGGAAAAACCGTTCTCCTATGATACGACATCAACTCCTTAAGCCGTTGCTGCGGCGTTTGCCGGCAGCCTCGGTGGTACTGTTTGCCACGACCTGGACCCTGACCTGCTCAGGTGCCACGGCAGCCACTCCGGACCCGCTCCAGAAGGCAGCGGCCCTCCTCCGGAACAACCAGCCCCAGGAGGCGCTGCAAGGCGCGCTGAGCCTGCCGTCGGACGGCCCGCGCAACCTGCTGGCCGGAGAAGCGGCCCTGCGTCTGAAGCGCTACGCCGAGGCGGTCCGCTATGCCGCCGAGGCAGAACGGGGTTACCCCCTGCTGGCCGATATTGCGGCATCAATCAAGGCCGACGCGCTGTACGGCGCCAAGCAGTACCGCGAGGCAGCCGCCGCCGCCAATGCCGCAGCAGGCACAACCCAGAACCCGGTCTTGAGCCGCCGCATGGAAAAACTTGCCGCGGATGCGCTGTTTGCATCCGGAGACCTGAAAGGGGCCCTGGCGGCCTACCGCCAGTTCGTTACCCGCCATACCCTGGGCAAGGACGCGGTTGAGGCGCTGCAACAGACCGCGGTGTGCCAGGAAGGGACCGGAGACCGTGCTGGCGCGGTGCTGACCTACCGGACCGTCTATCTGCAGTTTCCCTCCTCGACGGCTGCGCCCAAGGCGCTGGAACGGCTCAAGGCACTAGAGAAGGCCGGGGTAGCGCAGGCAGCCGTCTTTACCCCCGAGGAGCAGTTCAAGCGCGGCCAGCTCCTTTTGGCGAACAACCAGCCCGGTGCAGCGGCCTGGGTCTTTTCAAGCATCCCCCAAAGTGGTATCAGCGGGGATCTGACCGCCCGGATCGAACTCAAGTCCGGTCAGGCAGCCGTGCGGCAACGCCACTATCTGTTGGCCGAGCAGTTTTTGAAGCGGGCCGTGACGGCGCGATCCCCGGCCACTCGCAACGAGGCCCGCCTGCTTTTGGCCCGCCTGGAGATACGCCAGGGCAACACCGAGGCTGCCTTGGCCCGCTTGCTGGCACTGGCAGCGGAGAAAGGGCCATTGGCCGACGACGCCCTGCTTGAGGCCGCCCTGGTCCACAAGCAAAGTGGCCGTTTTGCGGATGCCGCCCAACTACTGCAACGCCTGACCAGGGAATACCCGGCATCGGATTTAGCTTCACGGGCCGGTTGGGAGCTGGCCTGGGGCCATTATCAGACCGGCAATCTGCCTGCTGCTGCAGATGCCATGAAGCGCCTGTTTGCGGACAATTACTACCGGGAACGGGCGCTCTACTGGCTGGCCCGCATCCAGGAACGCCAGAACAGGGCGGGTGAGGCGGAACGCAACTACCGGCAGCTTATGCATGACTTCCCGTTCGGATTTTACGCCGCCTGGTACCGCAGCCGCTACCGGGTTCCCAGCGGCTGGATGCCGGTGCCGCCGGGGCTGCCGGAACTGGCGCTGCCGTCAGGCAGTCAGCGGGTGCAGGCCCTGGCCGCGCTGGGGATGGCGGAAAAGGCCCGCTCTGAACTGACGCTGATCAAACCGAAAGCAAACAGCCGCGATGCTGTCCAGGGCTATGCCCGCCTGCAGCAGCTGGCCGGTGATCAAAACGGTGCGATCGTTACCTTTCAGCAGAACCGGCCGGCCACCATTGAACGCGGCAACCTGGCCTTTTGGATGATCGGCTTTCCCCGCCCCTATGCCGCCTTGTTCAGCCGTCACAGCACCACCAACGGCATTCCCGACGGCTTGGTCTATGCGCTGGCAAAGGCGGAAAGCGGTTTTCGCGCCGAGGTCAAATCCTCTGCCGGCGCCATTGGGTTGATGCAGTTGATGCCGGCCACCGCCCGTCTAACCAGTGGTCTGAAAGGCAAGAACTTCACCCCGCAACTGCTGATTGACCCAGAGTTCAACATCAAGACCGGCACCAAACACCTGCGTGACCTGTTTAACCAGTTTCACCAGGATACGGTCTACACCCTGGCCGCTTATAATGCCGGAGCCGGGGCGGTCAACCGCTGGCGCAAGACCTTTGGCGATCTGCCCAGGGACGAGTTTGTGGAAAATATCCCGTACCGTGAAACCCGTGATTATGTGAAGAAGATCGTGGCTGATTACGCGGTCTACCGCGCGTTATATCTGATGAATTAGGAGCGATGTATGAGCAAGATCGCCTTTGTCGCCATTTTTCTGTTATTGGTGGTTACCTCGCTCTTAAGCGCCGCCCCTGCCGAAGATATGCAGAGCCTGACCGAACGGTTCGTGCGTGAGTACAGCGGCAAGCGCCCCCGCGCCTGGGGTGAGACCGTCAGCGGCGTCCGGACCCGCCTCGCCACCAGCGAGAAGGTCTTGGCGCTGACCCTGGATGCCTGCGGCTCACCCAAGGGCAAAGGGGTGGACCTGCAGCTGATCGGCTTTTTAAGCGAGCACAAGATACCTGCCACCCTGTTCATCAATGCCCGCTGGATCGACGCCAACCCGGAACTGTTCAAGCGGCTGGCTGCCAACCCCCTGTTCGAGATCGCCAACCACGGCATGTGGCATAAGCCGGCCTCGATTAATGGCCGCTCGGTCTATGGTATCGACGGGACAAAGAATGTGGCGGAACTGGTGCAGGAGATCGAGCTGAATGCCCGCAAGATCGAGCAGATCACCGGCAAGCGGCCCCGCTATTACCGCTCCGGCACCGCCTATTACGATGAATACGCCGTGCAGATCTCCCAAGCCCTTGAACATGAGGTGATCGGTTTCAGCCTGTTGGGGGATGCCGGGGCCACCTACAGCGCCGCCCAGGTCAAGGCAGCCTTGCTGGCAGCAAAGCCGGGCGACGTCATCATCGCCCACATGAACCATCCCGAGGCCGGCACCGGCGCCGGGATCATTGCCGCTGTCCCGGAACTGCTCAAACAGGGCTACCGGTTCGCACGGCTGTCGGACTACCCGCTCAGGTGAGACCATGCTGTTGATCATTCAAAACGACCCGGAAGTGCCTCCCGGCAACCTTGCCGACAACCTGGCAGAGCTGCGGATTCCTTTCCGGCTCGTGCATCCGTACCGGGGAGAGGCGCTCCCGGTGCTGCCGGAAATCAGCGCCCTGATCGTGCTGGGCGGCGCCATGGGTGCCAACGACGACAGCCGTTACCCGTTTTTGATACCGCTTAAGGCGCTGATCGCCGAGGTTGTCCATGCCGGGATACCGTATCTGGGGATCTGTCTGGGGGGACAACTGCTGGCAGCGGCATTGGGAACGCCGGTGGTTTCCTGCCGCTGGGAGGAACTGGGAACCCTGGAGGTGACCCTAACGAAAGAGGGGATGACCGATCAGCTTTTGAGCGGCCTCCCCTCTTCCTTTATGACCTTTCAGTGGCACCACGACAGCTTCGATCTGCCTGCCGGGGCCACCCTGCTGGCTTCATCGCCGGCTTGCCCCCACCAGGCCTTCCGGGCGGGCAACTGCGCCTGGGGCCTACAGTTTCACCCCGAGGTCAACGAGGCGATCATCAGGGCCTGGTGCGCCTGGGACCCAGCCACGGCCAGCCGGACAGACGAGCTGGTGAACGCGTTTTTGTCGCACCAGCAAGGCTATGGCGCCACGGCACGGACCATCCTGCACAACCTGCTCACGGCGTCAGAAGGGTCAGACTGATTTCTTCAGGGAGCCAACCACCCCGGGCACGTTTGCGGCCGGTACCGGCCGGGAATAGATGAACCCCTGGATGTAGGTACAACCGATCTGTTGCAGGATCGCCAGCTGCTCGTCTGTCTCAACCCCCTCAGCCACGGTCTGCATGTCAAGGTTATTCGCCAGATCGACCACCGACTGGGCAATGGCCCGGTCGCCCGAGTTATGGGCCAGGTCACGCACAAAGGAACGATCGATCTTGAGGATGGTCACCGGGAAGGACTTGAGGTAGCTGAGCGAGGAATAGCCGGTGCCGAAGTCATCGATCGAGATGCTGCATCCCAGGCTGCGCAGCCGTTCCAGCAGTTGCACAACCTCGTCGGGGTTGTTGACCAGGGCACTCTCGGTCAGTTCCAGTTCAAGCTGCTCCGGCAGTATGCCGGTTTCATCGATGATGGCGGCGATCCGCTCCACCAGACCAGGGGATTTCAGCTGAATGGCGGACAGGTTGACCGCCATGCTAAGGTGCAGCCCCTGTTCTTGCCACTGCACCTGCTGCAGGCAGGCGGTGCGCAGCACCCATTCACCGATCGGGATAATCAGGCGGGTCTGTTCGGCCAGCGGGATGAAACGGATGGGTGAAACCAGGCCGAAGTCCGGGCTGTTCCAGCGTAGCAAGGCCTCAACCCCACTCACCTCACCGCTCGACACACTCACCTTGGGCTGATAGTACAGTTCCAGTTCTCGCCGTTCCAGCGCATGACGCAATCCCTGTTCCAGCGCAATCCGGGTGCTGATGGTGCTGTTCAGCTCTTCCAGGAAGAAACGGAAGGTGTTTTTGCCCTCTTCCTTGGCATGGTAGAGGGCGATATCGGCATGCTTTTCCAGGGTTCTCACATCCCCGCCATCTCGGGGAAACAGCGCAATGCCAATACTGGCCGTCACCACCACCTCACGTCCATCCAGCGGCACCGGCAGCGCAACGACCTCGATCAGCTTCTGAGCAACCGGCACCACATCCTGATCCTGGCGGATGTCATGCAGGATCATGGCGAACTCGTCTCCCCCCAGGCGGCAGACCACGTCGTCATCACGCAACACCCCGCTGAACCGCCCCGCCATCTCCTTCAGCAGCAGGTCGCCGGCCGGATGCCCCATACTGTCGTTGACATGCTTGAAGCTGTCCAGGTCCAGATACATAAGTGCAACGTTGCTGCCCTGACGCCGGCTGCGGCGCAGGGCAAGCTCCAGACGATCCTGCAGCATGCGGCGGTTGGGCAGGTCGGTCAGGGGATCGAAGTAGGCCAGGTGCTCAATGGTGGCCTCGGCGTTCTTCCGCTCGTTGATATCCTCAACGTTGGCGATAAAATGACTTATCTCACCGCTATCATCACGCAACGGACTGATGGAGGCGATCGACCAGTAGACCTCACCGGTTTTTCGGCGGTTCAGCAGTTCCCCCCGCCATTCCCGGCCGCTTAAAATGGTCTTCCAGAGATCCGCAAACACCTCGGGGTGGGTCGCCTCCGATTTCAGGATGCGGGGGTTCTGGCCAATCGCCTCATCACGGCGGTAACCGGTCAGTTGGCAGAACTTCCGGTTGACATACTCGATGATCCCCTGCTTATCGGTAATCATGACGGCGCTGGCGCTATTCTCGATCCCGTGGGTCAGTTTCTTCAGGTAGGCTTCAGCCTCCTTGCGGGCCGAGATATCCCGGATCGCCTCGATGGCGCCGATCCGTTCCCCGGCGGCATTATAGAGCGGCACACCGGTGGCCCAGACGTAGGCCCCTGTACCCTCATTCAAGCTCGGACAGAAGGTCTCGGCGTCGAGCACCTCGCCGACACGCCGGACATTGCTGTACTTCGCCACCAGCTCCGCATCATCAAGGTCCAGCAG
The DNA here is from genome assembly GCA_964622705.1 of uncultured Geobacter sp. Lineage (GTDB taxonomy): Bacteria > Desulfobacterota > Desulfuromonadia > Geobacterales > Pseudopelobacteraceae > Trichlorobacter. The sequence goes on from CAZUSH010000013.1 coordinate 8,779, forward strand.
GTCAAGCAACTGGGTCCGGCGCTGACCATAAAACGGGATGGTGTACTCATAATCACCCTTGCCGAGCATATCTTCCTTTGCCACGCCGGTCATCTTTTCAATGGCCCGGTTCCAGATCGTCACCCGCTTTTCCTTGTCAATCACAAAGACCGCATCAGGAAAGAAGTCAATGATGTCATTGAGCTGCTGACGCGCATCAAGCAGGGCCTGCTCGGCGGCACGGGACTTTACCAGCTGTTCACGTTGATAACGCTGAAAGGCGATCAGGGCGGAAATACTCAAGGCGGTGATGATACTGAAGGTAATGGCCTGGTTGATCGCATGCTTGCGCCAGCCCGCATGCAGTTGCGCCAGGTCACGGCTTACGGCGACGATCAGTGGCTTGTCCATGCTAAGAGTTGTCGGCTGGACCGTGCTTAAGGCCATCAAGCGTTTCTCTTTGGTAGAGTAAACCGTGCCGCTCAGCACATTTTCCTTTTTGCCGCTCTGCATGTGGCGGGTAAAAAAGGAACCGGGCTTGGCCAAATTCATACCTTGCTGGCCAGGCCGGTCAGGCTCCATGATAAACTGCAGACCATCCCCATGGGCCAGGGCCGACCACATATCCGGCGCATACTGAACCGAGCCCAGCAGCACCTTGAAGTACTCCGGATTAAGGGTTGCCTCCACCACGCCGCTAAACTTCCCCTGGCTGTTCAGGATGACCCGCACCAGCGCAATGCCCCAGGTCCCCGGCAAGGTTTTGAACGGCGGTGTTACAAAGAGTTTGTCAGGGGCCGGATCGCGCAAGGCCGCCTGAAAGTAAGGACGCTGCCCCAGGTCGCTCCCCAAGAGCTCCTGACGATTGCTGACCACCACCCTGCCCCGTGCGTCCAGTACCAGCATACTATGCACCCCGGAAAGGGCATTCACCATCAGCTCAAAGCGCTGGTGCGGCACCTGTCTGGCCCAGCTTTTTTCAGGATACGCTTGGAGTTCACGCCGGATCAGGCGCAAGACCTTGTCGGTGCTCTCCAAACGGTTGGCCACATTGACGGCAATCACACGAGCCTGCGTCAAGAGCCGCTGCTGCTCAGCCTCCAGGATGTCCTCGTAATTGCGGTAGAGGTTGTGGATAACGGCGCCGGCCAGCAGCACCAAGCCAACCAGCAACACCCCCCATTGCAGGCGGAATTTATTGATCTTGCCGATATACATAGGCAGCCGGAGTAGTCTCACCTTTCCAGAAAATCCCAGCAGTAGCCGCACTGCGCCGCAGCAGGCCTGCATCCAGACAGTCTTCACCATAGCTGAATTTCTCAAAAAAGCAACAGGACAAATATGGTTTGTTTTGTGTTAAATCGGATTAACAAAAGAAGGCTGCCCAACATCAGGCAGCCTTCTTCCGGGGCTTACATCATTTCATGTAACGCTGTTTCCACCGCGCCGCTACTTTTTTTGCTCCTGCTTTGCCGCCAGCATGGCATCGTTCAGGATCTTGACGCCGGCCTTGGAGGCCTCGATGGACTTGGTCAGCGATTCGCGGGCCAGGTCAGGGTTGTGGAAACCGTCCGAGTTCTCGGCGGTCCAGTATTCCCACAGCACATGGGCCTCTTCATGCTTGGCGCGGGCCTGGTCCAGTACCGTCGGGGCCACACCGGTCACCTGGGCCAGTTTGTAGGTATCGATCAGTTGTCCCAGCCAGTATTCGGCCTTGCGCATCTTGCCCTTGATGTAGTTCTGGATGGTCTGGATCTCATACTTCTTCTTGGCAACGCTGTCGCCCGGGTGACAGGTCACGCAGGATTCCTTGACCATGTTGATCGGCTTGACCACGCCGTGGGTGGAGAACAGCTTGCCGTCCTTGCCCTTCAGCTTGGGCATATGGCACTGGTGGCACTGCACACCGGCCTTGTCATGGACGGAACCGGCATAGGTCTCTGCCTCGGGGTGCTGCAGCTTGATCAGACGGGCGCCGGTCACGGCATGTTTGAAGTCATAGAAGTCCAGCTCTTTGTAATGCTGCAGCAGTTGCAGGGCATTTCTGAGCGGGAAGTGGTTGGTACGGATGTCGTTGAAACCGACCTTGGCGCCGTTGCTCCACTGGAAACCGGGACCACAGGCATATTCAACGTGACACTGGGCACACATCATACGGGAGTCGGTCTTTTCCATCACGCCGATCTTGCGGAAACCGTCACGGAAGGAGACCACCTTCAGATCGGTTGTGCCACCCTTGGCAAAGATGTTCTTGGCCGGATCCTTTTCAATGGCGTAGATCAAGGCGTCACGGATCACGCGGGGCTGGGTGCCGTGGGGATCATGGCACTCGATGCAACCAACCGGGTAGTTGGTATCCTTGGCAACGTCATTGATGTTGGAGGTACGATCCCATTTGCCACCCTTTTCACCCATATACTTCCACTTCAGGATATGGTCGGAGGTCTTGCACTGGATGCAGGTGGGGTTACCGGCCATGGCACTCTCAGTCAGCTTATAGCTGGCCCCTTTATCCTCCAGCACATCCCAGGTCTTGCCGTTCTTGGCGTAGTTCTTCCAGCCGCCCTTGAACTGGTAGCGGCCGCCCTGGAAGCGGTCCACGGCAAACTGGTCGATCACCATGTAGGCATGGCCGCGCGGCTCGTTGTGCTCAAAGGTAAAACCATAGGGAGCCAGCAGCTTGTCCTGCATGGGGGAGCGGCCGGTAGGCGTGCCCTTCTCCTTGCGGGCGCCACCATCGGGGTAATGCACCTCAAAGAAACTGCGGTACTGGTTCTTGTGACAGGAACCGCAGACCGCAGGATCGAGCTTGGTGACCGGCTTGGTGTCCGGGCCGGGATTGGCCAGGTGTTCCTTGGTCTTGTCATGGCAGACCGAACAGGCCAGCTTGGCATGCTTGGAGCCCTCCTTGAGCGCCTTGACCTCGGTATGGCACAGGTAGCACTGTTCCCGTCCATCATTGGCGACCGGTTTGGCGGCCGCCTTGGCCTTGGGTGCTGCCAGCGAGGGTAACGCCAAAAGCGCCCCCAGACCAACCACACCTGCTGCAACCGCAAGTTTCTGTCTCAGCATACTGTGTTCTCCTCTCGTGGGGTTAATGACAAACGAAATCTACGCCTGAACTTTTTCGGAACGAACCTTGAGCCCGATCGCCTTGGGCGTGACCGGGCAGACATACAGGCAGCTGCCGCAACCGGTGCAGCGGGTTTCATCGATCCGGATCCCCTCGCCCATCACCACCGTGATGGCCTGCACGTCGCAACGTTCAACACAACTGAAACAACCGCAGTTTTTGGCCAGACAGCGCTCGTTGCGGGCCACCGCCAGCATCGGCTGGTCACCCTGGGGCGGCACGTCCGCCAGGTCGTGCTCCGGCTGGGCCTGTTCCTGCGGCAAGACGCCAGCCGCCTTCAGCAAACCGTCGCCCAAAGCAAAGAACCCTTTGCGAAAAAACTCCTTACGGGACAGGGTCATTTCTTGGTGGCCTTTTTGGTGCCCTTCGGGGTAGCCTTTTTGGCCGGCTGTTTGGCAGCCCCCGGCACGTGGCATTGGGTACAGTTGAGCCGGTCGGGATGGGGGGCCTTGAAACCGCCGGTGTGGCAGTTGTTGCAGCCGGTGCCGTCGGCATCATCCTGAATGGCATGGGGAATCGTGGGCGGCTGTCTCTCCGCCTTGGCGGCATCGGCGGCCAGATCGGGATCGGCAGTTTCCTGGGCGCGAACCGGCAGCAGTGAGACAGAAAGTGTCAGACAGCACAACAACAGGATAGACAGGGTGCGTTTCATCATCGGCCTCCTTCAAGGGGGTCTGTTGAGAACGGACGATATCCCAGCGACAGCGTGAGCGCCTTGGATGGACAGGCATCCAGGCACGCCATGCAACGGCTGCAGTCACCGGCCGTCACCTGGGGATGGTTACATTCAAGGGATGGCTGCAAGACCTCTTCCACCGGACAGACCGTCCGACAGGCGTTACAGTCCGTACAACGCTCAGCCACAAAACCGACCCGCAGGGGGCTGACCGTGGCCACCAGGCTGTAGAGCCCTCCCAGTGGACAGAGGGAGCGGCACCAGACCCGGCGGGCTACCAGCAGTTCAACCAGCAGGATGGCCGCCACCAGTAAAAGCGGCATCAGTGACACAAAGGCGATCGCCCGGCTGACAATTCCGATCGGCGACAACAGTTCAAAGAGCGGCAGACCGGTCACGGCCACCACCAGCAGTACCAGCACCAGCGCCCAGCGATTGCCGGTAAGCGGCAAGGTAACCTGCCCGGTTCCCATACGGCGGCGCAGCAGATCACCAAGTTCGGTAATCAGCCCCACCGGGCAGACCCAGCCGCAGAAGCTGCGTCCCCCCAGCAGCCAGTATACCCCAACTATCAGGAGAGCGCTGCCCAGGTACGACAGCACCAGCACCCGGCCGCCGATCAGGGCCTGCAGAAAGGCCAACGGATCTGCCAGGGGAAGCCCCAGCAGCTCGGCGGCTGCCAGGTTTCCCCTGAAGACCGTCAAGCCGGCCAAGGGGGAAGCCAGCAGGGCGATCATCAGCAGTTGCACGGTCCGCCGTGCCGTGGTCCAGGGCTTAAAACTCATAATAGTCCTTCTGTTCGATAACCCGCTGCTGCACCACGATCACCGGCTTGTCCCGCACGCAGACCTTCTCGCAGATCCCGCAGCCCACACATTTGTCCTTATGAATGACCGGCTCCATGATGGTATGTTCGCCGGTGCGGGTATTGTGCCGGGTCTCCAGGGTAATCGCCTTGTCGATCAACGGGCACTGACGGTAACAGACCTCGCAGCGCAGTCCCCTGATCGAGAGACAGCCCTCCCGGTCGATGATCACCGCCGTCCCCATCCGCACCTTTTCAACCTCCCGCAACTGCCGGTCCAGGGCCCCGCTGGGGCAGGCCTTGACACAGGGCAGGTCGGGACAGAGGTAGCAGGGGTTTTCACGGGGCTCAATATAGGGAGTGCCGATCCCGACCCCAGCCTCCCCGCCGGCCAGTTTGATCGACCGGTAGGGACAGACCTGGGCGCATTTGCCGCAACGGACGCAGGCCGCCAGGAAGCGCTGTTCCGTGATGGCCCCCGGCGGGCGCAGGTAGAACCCTTTTGCCTGGGCCGGCCGCAGGTAGACCGCCGAGATGGCCGCCCCACCCAATGCCAGCGCCAGCGGGGTCAGGACACTGCCCTGCAGGAACAGGCGGCGGCTGATGCCGCTATTTTTTGAATCAGAGTCCATACAATCCTTGTAGCCACAGAGGTCACAGAGCACACAGAGAAAACCAAACTATTCAGGGTACAAAGCCAGAGCCAGCAAAACACACCTGAAAAATCTCAGAGCTTTCGCTCTAACCAACAATTTCTGCCTTTGAATCTCTCTGTGTTCTCTGTGGCAGATTGTCTTTACGCCTTCTCAACCTTGACCGCGCACTTCTTGAAGTCAGGTTCCTTGGAAATCGGGTCAAAGGCATCGATACAGAGCTCATTGATCAGCTTGGTCTCGTCAAAGAAGGTGGTAAAGACGTTGCCCTTCTCCGGCTTGCCGCGACCGTTCAGCTCGGCTGTCAGGACGATGGAGCCCCGCCGGGAGGTGACCCTGACCTTGTCACGGTTTCTGATCCCCAGACGGGCCGCGTCCTCGGGGTGCATCTCAAGGGTAGCACCGGGCATGGCCCGCCGCAACTCGGGCACCCGCCCGGTCATGGTGGCGGTGTGCCAGTGTTCCAACAGACGTCCGGTGCAGTACCAGAACGGATACTCGCGGTCAGGTGACTCGGCGGGCGGTTCATAGGGACGGAACCAGACCGTGGCCTTGTTGCCGGGCGCCTTGTAGAACTTGACCCCCTCTCCCTTCTTGACATGGGTGTCATCGATCTCGGTATACCGCCAGCGGGTCTCATGACCGTTGGGCTTGACCGGCCAGCGCAGGCCACGCACCTTGAAGTAGGCCTCGTAGGGGGCCAGATCCTTGCCGGTACCGATGGTGAACTTGCGGTACTCTTCCCACATCTCCTTGTGGAAGTTTTTATAGGGGAAGAGATGCCCCAACCCCATCCGCTTGGCAAACTCAAGCAGCTGCCAGGTATCCTCCTTGGCCTCGCCGGGCGGCTCCACCATCTTGAACCACTGCTGGGTCCGGCGCTCGGTGTTGCCGAAAACCCCTTCCTTTTCCACCCATGAGGCCGACGGCAGGATCACATCGGCGATCTCGGTACTCTTGGTGGGATAGATGTCGGAGACCACGATGAAGGCCTTGCGGGACTGGGCTGCCTTGCGATAACGGTTCAAGTTCGGCATGGACTGGAACGGGTTGGTGCACTGGATCCAGAGACACTTCAGTTCGCCCCGGTCAATGGCGCGGAACATCTCGACCGTATGCAGCCCCACCTTGGGTGAGATCTTCTTGGGATCAATCCCCCAGATCTCGGCGGTCTTCTTGCGATGGGCCTCGTTCATCACCACCATGTCGGCCGGCAGACGATGGGCAAAGGTCCCCACCTCGCGGGCGGTGCCGCAGGCAGAAGGCTGGCCGGTCAATGAAAGCGGGTTCTCACCCGGTTTGCAGATCTTGCCGGTCAAAAGGTGCAGGTTGTAGATCAGGTTATTGACCCAGGAGCCCCGCACATGCTGGTTGACCCCCATGGTCCAGAGCGAATTGACCTTGCGGCCCTTGTCGCCGTAGAGATGGGCCAACTGCTCGATCTTCTTGGCCGGGATACCGGAGAGCTTCTCGGCCCATTGCGGGGTAAACGGCTGCATCAGGTGCTTGTACTCCTCGAAGCTGAGCGGCTTGGGCTCCTCCTTGGGGGCCTCCTTGTCCTTCAGGCCGTAGGGCTGGTTCTCCGTGCCGCGCTTGAAGCTCACATGCTGCTTGACAAAGGCCTCATCATACAGCTTGTCGCGCAGGATCACATGGATAATGCCGTTGAGCGCGGCCAGGTCGCCCTGGGGATGCATCGGGATATATTCATCCGCCATCTGGGTGGTACGGGTCCTGCGGGTGGCGATGTCGATGATCCGGACCTGCTTGTGCTTCAGCTTGTTGTCGATCAGCCGCGAGAACAACACCGGGTGGGCCTCGGCCATGTTGGCGCCCCAGAGGATATAGGTGTCCCCCAGGTCGAGGTCGTCATAACAGCCCATCGGTTCATCGGCACCGAAGGTACTCATGAAGCCGACTACTGCCGATGCCATGCAGAGCCGGGCATTGGGTTCCAGGTTGTTGGTACCGATCCCCCCTTTGAACAGCTTGGAGGCGGTATACCCCTCAAAGACCGTCCACTGTCCCGAGCCGTACATGGCCACCGAATCAGGGCCGTGCTTGGCGATCGCCTCCTTGTACTTGCCGGCGATCAGATTGAGGGCCTCGTCCCAGGAGGCCTTGACCATCTTGTTGCCCTTGCGGATCAACGGATGAGTCAGGCGATCCTTGCCGTAGAGCGCCTTGGAGAGGAAGTACCCCTTGATGCAGTTGAGTCCCTTGTTGACCGGACCGGCCGGGTCACCCTTGGTGGCCACGATCCTGCCATCCTTGACCCCCACCAGCACACAGCACCCAACACCACAGTAGCGGCAGGGCGCCTTGCCCCACTTGATCCCTTTGTCATCAGCAGCCTCGCTTATCCGCGGGGCAAGCCCCGGCGCTCCGGCAGCGGCAAAGGCGGCGGCGGCCGCACTGGCCTTCAGGAAGTCACGCCTTGTCAATTCCATCTGAGCCTCCTTCTCGGGATAGATCTTCAAAATTATGGTAGGCCACCTGCACACTGATAACACCATCGAGCTGTTCCAGTTGCGAAGCCAGATCGACCTCGGCCTGCACCGAAGCCGCTTCAATCACGGCAATCACCTGACCATCGGGCAGGCTGGCATGCACCTCGACGCCCGGAAGCAAGGCAGCCTGCTCGGCAACCCGGCCTTCCGTGCCGGGCCTGCAACTGACGACTACGCCGGAAATCGGCATGGCGCCCTCCTTTGAACGCGAACTGTCTGCACAATTCATGCACAATTCAGGGATCGTGCCAACGCGGAGTAGCAGCAAACAACCTGCTGTTTCAACGTGGTTATTCAAAAAATCAGCGGAAAATTTGGCGGGATCAAACAGGCGGAAAACGTTACCAAAACGTAACCATCACCCCAAAACGTTACCTTTGGTTAATGCCTTTCAATTTTTCCCAGAGGGTCTTGCGGGAGATATTCAGTAGTTTGGCGGCCTCTGCCTTGCGGCCACCGGTACGGGTCAAGGCGTCAAGAATCAGACGACGTTCGGACTCTTCCCGGGCGTCGGCCAGACTGCTCACCCCCCCCTCATCGGGGCGGTATTGGTCCGCAGCCCAGGCGGCAGGCGGTTGCGACCTGATGACCGGGCCATTGCTGCGGGCAGCCAGGAAGTGCTCCGGCAGGTCGGCCGGAGAGATGCAGTCACCGGGGCAGAGCGCCACGGCACGTTCGATGGCATGTTCCAGCTCGCGGACATTGCCGGGATAGTCGTAGGAAAGCAGCACCGTGCGGGTGGCCTCACAGATACCCAGGCGGCTACGCTCCATCCGCTCACAGAAACGCTTCACAAAGAATTCCGCCATCGGCAGGATATCCTCCTTGCGCTCCCGCAGGGGCGGCACCGGCAGGGTGATGACGTGCAGACGGTAGTAGAGGTCCTCCCGGAACAGCCCATCCGCCACCAGCTGCTGCAGGTTGCGGTTGGTGGCGGCAATAATCCGCACATCCACCTTGATATCCTTTTCACTCCCCAGCCGTGACACGGTCCGTTCCTGCAGCACCCGCAAGAGCTTGGCCTGGGCCGAGAGCGGCAGGTCGCCGATCTCATCCAGAAAGATGGTGCCGCGGTCGGCCTGCTCGAACTTGCCGCGATGGTTGCCGACCGCGCCGGTGAAGGCGCCGCGCTGATAGCCGAACAGCTCCGACTCCACCAGTTGCTCCGGCAGGGCGGCGCAGTTGACCGTCACCATGGCGCGTTCCTTGCGGCTGCTGTTACGGTGGATGGCAGCGGCCACCAGCTCCTTGCCGGTGCCGCTTTCCCCGGTGATCAGCACGGTTGAATCGAGCCCGGCAACCGCTCCGATGGTCTGGAACACCGGCGACATGGCGGAACTGATACTGACAAAGCCCCCGAAACTGCCGCAGACCATGCGCTGCTTCAGGGTCTGGTTCTCATGCTGCAGCTGCTGGCTTACCGTAATATCACGGCTGACCAGCAAGGTGCCGAGATACGTCCCCGACTGGTTGCGCACCGGATAGTAGCTGTTCTCAAAGTAGCGCCCCTTTACCTCGATCACCCGCCGCGCCTGCTGCAGTGAGCCATCCTTCAGCTTCTGCAGCAGCTCGGCGATCCGCTCTGCCGAATTGGGGGAATGGAAGGTCAGGATGGGACGGCCAACGAAATTTTCAGCCTTGATACCCCGGATCTTTTCAGCGGCACTGTTCACAAAGCTGATCCGGTCGTCGACATCGGCAAAGATGATCCCGTCAACCATGTTTTCCAGGATATGCTGGTACACCTGTGGTTGGATGTTCATGTCCATAATGTTACCACAACGTAACATTGTGTAAACCGCCCGTTGGTAAAGATCTTTGAGCGCTGTTAGCTAGGCATTGTCCGCAGGACACGGCGCCACCTCGTCTCCGGGCCTGACCAGACCTGCTTCAAGCACCCTGGCGAAGATCCCCTCCTTGGGCATCACGCAATCGCCGGCCTGCTGGTAGATGGCACAACGGGTATGGCACTCCTTGCCGATCTGGGTCACCTCCAGCAGGGCCTCGCCCACCCGCAGGCGCTGTCCCACCGGCAGGGCCACCAGATTGATACCGCTGGTAGTGATGTTCTCGGCAAAGTCGCCTGTTGTGACCTCCAGCCCCAGGGCCCGCATCTTGTCGATGCTTTCCCGTGCCAGCAGACTGACCTGACGGTGCCAGTTACCGGCATGGGCATCCCCCACAATACCGTGATCCACCCGTAGCTCAACCGAAGGCACCGGCTTTTTGCGCTCCCCTTTCTGCTCGCTGACGCAGACCGCCACCACCTCTGCCATAGGGCTATCCTCCCACCTGGGACATCGTGAAGTTACTGTGCTCATACTGGCCGCAGCGAATGGCATGACCTTCCGGCTTTGAACGCACGATCCGACGCATGGCCCGGCACAGCCCTTCCTGATCTGCCGGCCGCAGGTGCGGCAGCAGATCGGTCCGTGCATCGCTGAACAGGCAACCCTTGGCCTCACCACGGGCGGTGACCCGAATCCGGTTGCAGTCACTGCAGAAGTGACCCGAGATCGCCGTGATGATGCCGATGGTGCCCACAGCTCCGGGAATGCGGTAGTCCTGCGAGGGGCCGGCATAGGCCCCCTTGTCCACCGCCTCAAGCGGATAGCGCTGCCTGATCCGCTCCAGCACCTCCCGGCCGGGAACGCACAACCGTTGCCAGCCCTCATCCCTGACCACCGGCATATATTCGATAAAGCGCACGCTATTGCCACGACTGAGGCTCAGCGCGGCAAAGTCGAGGATCTCGGCGTCGTTGATGCCACGCATGACCACCATGTTGATCTTGGGAGGATGGAAACCGGCGCTGACGGCTGCATCAAGACCACGCAGCACCGCCTGCAGCTCACCGCCACGGGTAATCGCGCTAAAAACTTCGGGCTGCAGGGAATCAAGGCTGACGTTGAGGCGCTGCACGCCGGCCCGATGCAGATCGGCTGCCATCTGCGGCAACAACAGGCCGTTGGTGGTCAGGGCCAGATGGCGCAGGCCATCCAGTGCGGCCAAGCGTTCGAGGAAGGTGCAGATCCCCAGGCGCACCAGCGGCTCACCACCGGTGATCCTGATCTTCTCGATCCCCAGGCGGACGGCACAACGGGCGATCAGCTCCAGTTCCTCATAGGTCAGGATCGCCCCATGGCCGACATCCCGCACCCCCGAGGCAGGCATGCAGTAGCAGCAGCGCAGGTTGCAGCGGTCGGTGACCGACAGGCGCAGGTAGTTGATCCTGCGGTTGTAGGTATCACGCAGGGTTGACGGGGTACTCATGCCCGTAACCGCTGTTCGAGGAAGTCGGCGATCTGGTCCGGCCTATTCAGGTCCAGTACCGGCAGTTCCCCCAGGTCCAGGTGCACGTCGCTGGCCACGGCGATCAGGCTTGGATCAGGCGTTTCACCCCACAGCAGCGGCTCCCGGCCCAGGGCAGCCCGGTACAGTTCGATCTTGGGCAGGCCATGCTGCTTGAACCCCTCGGTCAGGATAATATCGAGATCATCACCGCAGGCTGCCAGCAGCTCCTCCAACGGCGGTTCCTGCGCCAGCCTGCGCACCAGCGCCAGCTTCTCGGCAGAGCAGAGCAGCATGGCGTCGGCCCCGGCAGCGCTCAGACGGTAGCTGTCCTTACCGGGATAATCGATCTCAAAGCGGTGGGCATCGTGCTTGATCACCCCAACCCGGTGGCCACGCTGTTTCAGGATCGGGATCAGCTGCTCCAACAGGGTCGTTTTACCGGTGCCGGAACGGGCCACAAATGAAACCGCCGTTTGTTTCATCATCCAGTCCTCCCTGTTTGGCTGCGCTGCCACCCAATGGTGTACACGGGTCTGTTATCCATTTCCGTATATACCAGGTTTCAGTCAGCAAAACTTTGACAAAAGTCAAACCATGGCATACCGTCGCATTTCACGGAGATCATATACCGATTATTGACTTTTAGCGCGCATAGTGTATACACATTTAAAATTAAAATTGTCTGAAATCAGGAGTGGATTTGATGACTATCGTTGACCAGAAAGCCCCGGCATTTGACCTTGAGGGCAGCGACGGCAAGCGTCATCGCCTTGGGGATTATGCGGGCAAGCGCCTGCTGCTGTTTTTCTACCCCAAGGACAACACCTCCGGCTGCACCAAGGAGGCAACCGGCTTCCGTGACCTGAAGCCGGAATTTGAAAAACTGGGTTTCGTCATGCTGGGTATCAGCAAGGATTCCCTGGCTTCGCACCAACGCTTTATCGATGCCCACGACCTGAACATGGTGCTGCTTTCCGACCCTGATGCCACCATGATGAAGGCCTACCACGCCTACGGCGAGAAAACCATGTACGGCAAGCAGGTCACCGGCGTGATTCGCTCAACCGTGCTGATCTGCCCGGACGGCATTATCAGAAAGCACTGGACCAAGGTCGCCAAGGCCGAGCAACATCCAGCCCACGTGCTTGACTATATCAAAGATTTTCACTGCGCCTAGACGAAGGAGGAGTCATGAGCTTTGTTTCACTCAAGGAAGTACTTGATTTTGCCATTGAGCGGGAAGAAACCGCTTATCAGCTGTACAAACGGGCTGCGGAGCTGACCGTCAGTCCGGCTGCCCAAAAACTGTTTGAAGAGCTGGCTCAGGAGGAGGCAACCCACAAGGATGTCTTCATGAAGGTTGACCCGGACAAGATCGAGGAGGTCAATGTCTGCAAGATCCCTGAGGCGACTATCGGGCAGTACCTGAAGGATGTGCCGTTTCACCCCCAGATGACCTACCAGGAGATCCTGACCTACGCGCTCAAAAGTGAAGAAGGGGCCTACCAGATGTACAAGGCCGCGGCCGGCATGACCGAGGACCCCAAACTGCAGAAGACCCTTTTGACCTTTGCCGAGGTAGAACTGGGACACCGCCGCAAGATCGAGGCGCTCTACGACGAGCATGTCTTGACTGAGGGCTAATTCCCCCACCCCTGAATCACACGGCCGCTGGCACCTGTCAGCGGCCTTTTTTTATTGATTAAGGCTTGACTTGAACACAATATCGGGCAAAGTAAAACCTCTTTCACCTCAATCTCACGCATGGGTTTCATGAGCAAGCTGACCTCACATCTCCAGGGCGATAAAAAGCGGCTGATCACCCTGATCTGCCTATTGATGTTTACCGGCTTCATGGCGGTATCGCTGTTGAATTACTACGTGTCCAAATCAGCCATTCGCGACGCCCTGATCAGCCGCGAACTGCCGCTTACCTCCGACAACGTCTATTCAGAGATCCAGAAGGATCTGGTGCGACCGGTCTTCATCTCCTCCATGATGGCCCACGATACCTTTTTACGGGACTGGGTGCTGGGTAATGAGCGCGATATCAATCAGGTCAGCCGTTACCTGCAGGAGATTAAAGACAAGTATGCCGCAGTCAGCAGCTTCTTTGTCTCGGAACAGAGCCACAACTACTATTACGGCAACGGCATCCTGAAACAGATCAAAGCGTCAGAGCCGCGCGACGCCTGGTATTTCAGGGTCCGCGCCATGTCGGCGCCATACGAAATCAACGTTGATCCGGACATGGCCAACCACGACACCATGACCATCTTCATCAACTACCGGGTCTACGATTACCGGGGCAGTTTCATCGGCGCCACCGGTGTCGGCCTGACCGTCGATTCGGTCAAGAAGCTGATTGAAAACTACCGTCAGCGCTACCAACGCGACATCTATTTTGTCAATCCGGCAGGTACCATCGTACTGCACTCGCCGAACCGTACCATTCCTGAAACGAATATTCGCAAGATCGAAGGGCTGGCAACGCTGGCCGACACGATCCTGACCCGTGCCAACGGTTCCTTCCAGTTTAAGGCCAATCACCAGGAGCACCTCTTAAACGTCCGTTTCATACCGGAGCTGAACTGGTACATCTTTGTGGAAAAGATCGGCGACCAGGAACTGTCCGAGCTGCGGCGGACGCTGCTGCTGGACCTCGGCATCGGGCTGTTCATCACCCTGTTCATGCTCTTTTTGGTCAATATCAGCATCAACTACTACCAGCGCCGTCTGGAAGAGATGGCCACCACCGATTCTTTGACCGGCCTGCTGAACCGCCAGACCGCCGAGCAGATGATCCAGACGCTGATGGCGGAAAGCAAGCGCACCGGCAAGCCGTTCTGCCTGTTGATGGCCGATCTCGATCACTTCAAGGCCGTTAACGACACCTACGGCCACCTGACCGGCGACCGGGTTCTGCATGAGACCGCACACCTGTTTACCAGACGCTTGCGTGCCTCGGATATCATCTGCCGCTGGGGCGGCGAGGAATTCCTGGCAATCCTGAAGGGCTGCACCCCTGAAGATGCCCAGGGCATTGCCGAAAAACTGCGGGCAGATCTTGCCGAGCAGTTTGGCCGCGATCCGCAGCAGCCGCTGACGGTCACCATCAGTATCGGGCTGACCGATTTCCGTCCCGATGACACCCTTGAAACACTGCTGTTCCGTGCCGATACCGCCCTGTACGAGGCCAAGCGCGCTGGCCGGAACCGGGTCTATACACTCACCTGAAACCCCCTTCCTCGGTTTACCCTTTCTTGATACCGGTCAAGGAAACCAGGGCCGTTCTCCTGTTATAACGACTGAACAGGAGGGTGCCATGGTCCGCATCGCACTATTTTCACTCAGTATATTCTTTTGGCACACACTGGCGGCGCACGCCTTTGCATGCACGGTCTGCCACAGCAAGAACCCCGCCATGGTCAAGATGCACACGGCCCTGCGGGGCCAGGGATGCTTTGGCTGTCATAAGGTCGGTGCAAAGCTGATGGGCAAAGGTCAGCCAAAGGACAAGCAGAGCCTGCTGCTACGCCGTCAGAGTGATGAGCTCTGCCTGCCGTGTCATGCGCCTCAAGCTACGGAGCAGACAAAACCGGAACCGCAGCCTGGCCGTACAACGCACACAACGCCTTGAGCAACCGCACCACCCTGCCCGTGGAATCCGGCGAATTGCCCTATTCCAGACAGATGGCGCTACAAAGGAGAAGGAAAATGGAGAACGGATCACGTCGGCGGCTGCCTCGTCTGCGCGCGGCAATACAGTTGGGCTTTCTGCTTTGGGTGGTGGGGATCGGCATACGTTTCGGCCTGTTCATCAATGCTGCCGCACACAACCTTCCGGCGCCAGCTGTTTCACGGCCGCCCGGCGTGGAAGGGTTTCTGCCGATCGGCGCCCTGGCCAGCCTCAAGTACTGGCTGTTAAACGGCACGATGCATCCGGTTCACCCGGCCGCCCTGGTGATCTTCCTCTCGATCCTGCTGGTGAGCCTGGTGGCGAAAAAATCGTTTTGTTCCTGGATCTGTCCGATCGGTACCCTCTCAGACCTGGCGCAGCGGCTGGGGATGCGCCTGTTTGGCCGCTCGTTCCGCATCTGGCGCCCGTTAGACCGTGTGCTGCGCAGCAGCAAATACCTGCTGCTGTTTTTCTTCATCAAGATCATCCTGCTGGACATGCCCAAAGAGGCGCTGGCAGCCTTTCTCGACACCCCGTACTGGGCTGCTGCCGACATCAAGATGCTCACCTTTTTTACCGCCATCTCCGGCACAACGCTGGCGGTGCTGACGCTGTTGGTCCTGCTCTCACTGGTCTACCACCAGTTCTGGTGCCGGTACCTCTGCCCCTATGGCGCGCTGCTGGGCCTGGTCAGCAGTGCCAGCCCGTTCAAGATCCGGCGTGACCCGTCCTGCTGCACCGGCTGCCGGCGCTGCAGCACCGCCTGCCCTGCCCAGCTTACGGTCCACCGTTCTCTGACGGTTTTCTCGCCTGAATGCACCGGCTGCCTCAGCTGCGTGGCCAGTTGCCCGGAACAGGGGGCGCTTGTCATGGGGTTGGGCAACAGGTACCGGCACCTGCCGCTCTGGGTCTATCCAAGCGTGGTGGTGGTGACGTATCTGGGCGGGATCGGCCTTGGCATGGCAAGCGGCCATTGGCACAGCATCCTGACCTATGCTGACTATCAGCAACTGGTGCCGCTGGTGCCGTTTTTAAGCCACTGAACAGGGTGATACACGCGCAACAGCACGGTTGATCAGAACGGACAAAAAAGCACGCGGATGGCGATCACCATCCCCAGCGCCAGAGGGACAGGATCAGGACAATCAGATACACGATGGTCAGGTTCATGTAGGCCATGGTGTAGAAGACCTGCAGGTGCAACGGGGTTTTCTCCGTGCGGCCGGCAAGCAGTTTGCCGACCACCGGCAAACGGAGTACCCGGTCCTCCTCATGGGGTGCCAGTTTCAGCGCCTCGCTCAGATCCGTGCCCGCATTGTGACGCGCCATGTGCTGGCCCTGTTTCCACAAAGCGCTCTCGGTCGCGTCGTAGATCAGGCCATTGTAGGCAAAATAGGCCGGTCGGCCCTCCTTGCCGTCGCAGGCGGCAAGCTCTGCGCTGGTCATATCGCCGTCCGTAACCGGCATGGCGGGTTCGTTTATCTTTCGCTTCAGCCGTGGACCGATCACCGTAACCACCACCGCGGCCGACAAAACCATGGCCAGATACAACCCGACCTTGACCAGCAACAACACGCCAAAACGGGTATGCAGCAAGCTATCCAGGGAAGTGACGCGGTAATAGGTCAGGATCAGACCGGTCAGGCCCATGACCAGCATTGACAGGAGGCCGACCCGAACTTCGCCGCGCGGCAGGCCTCCGGCGGCATAGGCCGGTTTCAGCACCAGATGGACATACAGGATGGTGCCGAACCAGAGGATGGCAGCCAGCATATGGAGGTACCCGACCGCAAGCCGGAACACTTTTGCTGCCGTTGTCATCTGGCGGGGCTGCGTCTGGGCATGCTGCTTGTCGCTGAACGCCTTGCCGGTTACGGTCAGTTCACCACCGCCGCCGGGGTCCAGATGGCAGGCAGCACAGGCCAGACCGGTTTGGCGGGCGTACTCTTCCGTGGCAAGACCGGCTACAGGCAACGAGAGCAGCATGAACACGACAATGCAGAGGACTGAGCGTTTCATGGTATGATCCGATCTCTCCGGCGATTAAAGCTAACCAATGGAAAGAGCATACAACAAAGCGCTCCTCATGCAAGCTGGGAGGGTAAGATCATGGCTGTGTCATCCGGGAACATGAACCTCTATACGGTCGGCCACTCGACCCGCAGCCTTGCTGATTTTGCCGTGCTGCTGCAGCGGTATGGCATCGGACTGTTGGCGGATGTCCGCACCATCCCCCGTTCCCGCCACAATCCCCAATTTAACGCTGATGCGCTGCAGCTCTTTCTGCCGGCCCAGGGCATCGGTTATCAACACTTGAAGGAACTGGGCGGTCTGCGGCACAGCCGCGCCGATTCACCCAATACCGGTTGGCGCAATGCCTCGTTCCGGGGATTTGCCGACTACATGCAGACCCCGACCTTTGAGGCTGCCATCCTGGCACTGCTAGCCCTCGCGCAGCAGCAGACCGTTGCCCTCATGTGTGCCGAGGCGGTGCCCTGGCGCTGTCACCGCTCCCTGATTGCCGATGCGCTTGTGGTGCGCGGCATCAGCGTGACGGATATCTTCGACCTCACCCACGCCAGGCCCCATACCCTCAACAGGCTGGCACGGGTGGCGGGCACCAGCATCAGCTACCCTCCTGATCCGTCTCTTCTTTAACTCGCTGATCTTTTGGAAACGAGTGGCGATTCATACAGCTGCCGTCCTTCAAGGTACCAACGCCCGTAACGCCCGCGGCAGGCCGGCACAGCGAGCACCCTCTCGGCAAAAAACAGCGAATCAGCAGTTTTTTGACCTACATCATCCTTTTTGCCTTCAATACCGAGTATTGCTTGCCCACACCATCCACGAAACGAGCCCCCCGCTACGACGCTGTACACATATACAAACAAGAGACCGCGCAAAGGTCTTTGAGACCATAAACGCAAAGCACGCTGGTACCTGCGAACCATACTGAAGCGCAGAGGCCGCAGGATTCCCCCCCCCCCTAGTCCGGGGAGGACGAGTACAACACGTCTGCTTAGGCATCAGGCAAACCACTGTCCAAAAGGCGTCTGCGCATCGAAGCCGTCCGCTCATGCAGACAAACAGATTACCGTACGGGAGGAGGTGAAGGGATGGGAACATTGTTACGCAGCAAGAGACTTACGATACTGGGCATTGCCGTGCTCGGTGCAGCGTTGTTGGGACTGTTTCTGCTGGTTGGACCACCAAAGCTGCTGGCTAAATCGGAGTCTCCGGACTTTTGCGCCAGTTGCCACGTCATGGAGACCGAGTACACGAACTACCTGCATGCCGGCGCTCATCGCCGCCTCAAGTGTGTGGACTGCCACCTGCCGAACGACAACCTGGCCGCACACTATATCTGGAAGTCGATCGACGGCATGAAAGACGTGCTGTTTTTCAACTCCGGCCATGTACCGGAAAGGATTACGCTGTCCGAACATGGCGCCAAGGTGGTCAAAGCCAACTGCGTCCGCTGCCATGAGACGCTGGTTTCGCAGATGGACACCTCACGCAACTGCTGGAGCTGTCACCGCCGCATCACGCACACCGGCACCGGCGCCCTGGCAGTCAATCCGATCTAAGGTTTTTATTATTATCCTAAGGAGACCGTACCTATGCGCATGAAATTGTTAGCCCCTCTCATGGCGATCGCCCTGTCCGGCGCCATGCTCACCGCCTGTGCCCCCCCCAAGGCAGAAAAGGCCAAGATTGCCGAGATTCCTGACGGCACGGTCGAACCGGCTGTCTGGGGTAAAAACTACCCCGAAGAGTATGAAACCTGGAAGGCCACTGCCCAACCCACCCCCGAGGGCAAGAGCAAGTACAAAAAGGGGAATGACGGCGGCAAGGTCTACGACAAGCTGTCGGAATACCCCTTCAACGCCCTGTTGTTCAACGGCTGGGGCTTTGGCATCGAGTACAACGAGCCGCGCGGCCACGTGCACATGCTGAAGGATCAGGTCGAGGTTGACCCGGCACGGGTAAAGGCAGGCGGGGCCTGTCTGACCTGCAAGACGCCCTATGCCCAGCAGCTGGCCTATGCAAAAGGATCGGATTACTTCTCAAAACCGTACAACGAAGTCAAAGGCCTGATTCCCAAGGAGCATCAGGAGCTTGGGGTCGCCTGCATCGACTGTCACAACAACCGTGACCTGTCGCTCAAGATCTCGCGCGATTTCACGCTGGGCAAGGCCTTGCAGATGCTTCGCGTCGACCAGACCAAGCTGACCAACCAGGACAAGCGCACCCTGGTCTGTGCGCAGTGCCACGTCAGCTATATGGTCCAGAAGACCGAGGATATGAAGTCAAAGGATGTCGTCTTCCCGTGGGAAGGCAGCAAGATGGGCAGCATCCCGATTGAAAACATCATCAAGAAAATCCGCAGTGACAAGTCCTATGGCGAATGGACCCAGACGGTGACCGGCTTCAAGATGGCCTTCATCCGTCACCCGGAATTTGAAATGTACTCCAACAAGAGCGTGCACTGGATGGCCGGCGTTTCCTGTGCCGACTGTCACATGCCGTACACCAAGGTTGGCAGCAAGAAGATTTCCGACCACCGGATCATGAGCCCGCTGAAGAACGACTTCAAGGCCTGCCAGCAGTGCCATAGCGAGAAGCCCGAGTGGCTGCGCGAGCAGGTGATCACCATCCAGGACCGCGCCGCCTCCCAGTTCATCCGCTCCGGCTATGCCCTGGCCACGGTGGCCAAGCTGTTTGAACTGACCCACAAGCAACAGGCCGCCGGCAAGCAGATCGACAAGGCGCTCTACGATCAGGCCAAGGACCACTACGAAGAAGGCTTCTACCGCAACCTGTTCTTCGGGGCTGAAAACTCGGTTGGTTTCCACAACCCCACCGAGGCGATGCGGATTTTGGGTGATGCCACCATGCATGCGGTCAAGGCGGAAGCCCTGCTGCGTCAGGCCCTGACCAAGGCCGGGGTGGAGGTGCCAGCCAAGATTGATCTGGAGCTGGCGAAATACACCAACAACCGTGGCGCCAAGAAGCTGATGTTCAAGCCGGAACAGGAGCTCAAGGACCCCTACGCTTCGTCCAAGTAGTGTTATCCGCTGAAACGCCGGACGTAGCGAACAGGTTGTTCCCGCAGGCGGGCTACCTCACCCGGTAGCCCGCCGACCTTATCACCTGCCGGAGGTCTAAACCTGGTATGCAGCAGCACCAGTTACAGATACGGGTCAGCAAAGCCTACCTGATAGTGCAACAGCAAACGGATCAGGGGACCTTTGTCAAACAGTTCTCGTCCTCCTGGGCCGGGATCGCCGCGCTGTCAAACTGGCTCTGCGATATCGTGCGCTGCGACAGCCGGATTGATATTCTGACCGACCAGGCAGGGCTGTTGCCTGCCGCCGCCAACCTGGTATCACACCTGCAGAGCCTGAGCTGTGACAGCGGCGTCAGTTGTAACTTCACCATACGTTATCAGTGAGCAGTGTTGTTTGATTGTGGTCAAGGTATCACAGTGGGCCGTAAGGCATACTGGGGCCGCACTGCCGTTGCCAGGGGACACCAAAACGCTTCATCGCCTGCTTGTCGCTACCAAGATCATTCACCGAGGAGCCTGCCCATGTTCAAAAACCTGACCGTCCGCACCAAACTGCTGCTGTTGCTCTTTTTACCGATCCTGGGACTGCTGTATTATTCCGGTCATGGGCTGTTGAGCAACTATGCCACGCTCCGGGACATGCGTAAAACCGAGCATCTGGTGGGGCTGTCGGTACGGGCCGGCGCACTGGTGCATGAACTGCAAAAAGAGCGGGGATTCTCCTCCGGCTTTATTAATGCCAAGGGAGCACGGTTTAAGGATGAGCTGACCAGACAACGTCAGGCCACCGATGAACAGTTCAAACTGCTTGACGCCTACAAGGCGGCAAATCCGGACGCCGTTGTCACGGTAAAGGCAAGCCTCGACGCCTCGTACCAGCAGCGGGCTAAACTGGCCGAACTGCGCAGCAGGATTGACGGACTCACCATTGAGGGCACAGAGGCCTTTACCTATTATTCCAACCTGAACTATCTCTACCTCAACGTGGTGGCGGCAGTGGGCCGCAACAGCCGTAATCCTAAACTGATGCGGGCCGCCATCTCCTCCTTTGCCTTTTCCAAGGCGAAGGAAGAGATGGGCAAGGAACGGGCCACCTTAAATGCCGTACTCGCCAACAACGCCTTCACCACCGAAACCTATCAACGCCTCTTCAGCATCCTGGCGGCCCAGCAGAGTTTTATGGAAGGCTTCCACCGGTTCGGTTCAGAGAGTGCCGTAGCAGCCTACGACCAGCAGGAAAAGTCCGACACCTTCAAATGGGTGGATGAGCTGCGTGCAACGGTTGTCAACAAGGGGATGGACGGCAACTTTGGGATCGCCCCGGAGGACTGGTTCAAGGCAATCACCGCCAAGATCGACCTGATGAAGGCGATCGAAGACAGCATGGCCCGGGAGATTCAGCAGCAGGCCGAGACCGTTGCCGCCAAGGCCCGAACCAGCCTGATGTTCAGCATCGTACTCTCGGCTGTTATGGGCGGTCTGACCTTGCTGCTTTCCTTGCTCATCGGCAACAGCATTACCTCTCCCCTTGTGTCGCTGGTGGCCATGCTCAAGGATATCGCCCGGGGTGAAGGCGATCTGACCCGTCGCCTGGAGACCGAACGCAGGGACGAGTTTGGTGAAGTGGCAAGCTGGTTCAATCGCTTCGTGGGGAATATCCATTCGATCATCTCCCAGGCCTCCAGCACGACCATGCAGGTGGCGGCCGCCTCTAACCAGCTACACAGTACGGCCGAGCAGATCGCCACTGCAGCCGAAGAGGTGGCGGCGCAATCCGCCACCGTTGCCACCGCCGGCGAGGAGATGTCTGCCACCTCCAACGACATCTCGCGCAACTGCACCATGGCCTCGGAGATCGCCAACCGGGCCAGCCAGATGGCCGACAACGGCGCCCAGGTCGTACAGGAGACCCTGCGCGGCATGGAGCAGATCGCCGAGAAGGTTCGCGAGTCAGCCCGCACCGTGGAGGCCCTGGGTGCCCGTTCTGATCAGATCGGCGCCATTGTGGGCACGATTGAGGATATTGCCGACCAGACCAACCTGCTGGCCCTGAATGCCGCCATCGAGGCGGCCCGGGCCGGTGAACAGGGCCGCGGTTTTGCCGTGGTGGCCGACGAGGTGCGCGCCCTGGCGGAACGGACCACCCGCGCTACTCGGGAAATCGGCGGGATGATCAAGGCCATTCAGAATGAAACAACCGGGGCGGTGGCCTCGATGGAACAGGGCGTGGCTGAAGTTGAGAAAGGGATGGACTGCTCGCGCCGTTCCGGTAATGCGCTGCAGCAGATCCTGGAAGGGATCAACGAGGTGACGCTGCAGGTGCATCAGATCGCCACTGCAGCCGAAGAGCAGACCGCCGTGACCGGCGAGATCTCCACCAATATCCACCAGATTACCGAGGTGGTGCAGCAGACCGCCAGCGGTGCCCATGAGACCGCCGGAGCGGCGGCAACGCTTTCCCGCTCGGCCCACGAGCTGGAAGGATTGGTGGGCAGGTTCAAGTTGTAGCAAGTCAACCAGGGTATGGTACACTCACAACGATGGTTAACAAAGACCAACAGACCGCAATTGCCGGCAACGGGAGGACAGGAACATGGAAGGAACAACGTCGTTCATGCTGCAACTGGTCGAAGAGTCGGCAGACGCGATCCTGATTGCCGACCTGCAGGGTATCATCCGCTACTGGAACAAGGGGGCTGCCCGGATGCTGGGCTACAGTGCCGAAGAAGCCGTTGGTCAGTCACTGGACCTGTTCATCCCGGAAAAACTGCGCGGACGCCACTGGGAGGGATATCATCGCGTGATGGCCAGCGGCGAGACCAAGTACAAGACCGGCCTGCTCGCCTCACCAGCACAACGTAAGGACGGCAACCAGGTCTCGCTTGAGTTCAGCATGGTGCTGTTGAAGGATGAAAGCGGCGCCATGCAGGGCTGCGCCTCGATCATGCGGGATGTCTCGGAACGGTGGCAGAAGGAACGGGAACTGAAGCAGCGCTTGGCCGCCTGTGAAGAAAAGAATCGTTAAGCACACCAGCTCCCCCCGGCGGTCAGCGGCACTGCCGGGGGGAGCTGGCGATAGCTCAATAGCCGATACCGGCGGCCTGAATACTGCGGGGGTCATGGGCATGGCAGGGGGTTACACCGTAGACCATGCCGCACTGGTCACATTTTGATTCCATGGTGGTGGCGGTAAAGGTCGCACCACACCCTTCGCAGACCAGTTGCACCTCGGCAGGCAGCGGCATGGCGCTGAACCCCATGGCCCGCAACTTGTCCACCACACCTGCCCCACCACCAAAACTGCCGTCACATCCTTGATGCATTGTCCTATCTCCTTTGTTGTTGCTCTGATTTAAAGTGTCTCCAGCGTTTCACCAAAACGAATCCGGTTGCGTAAGGCCAACAGGGTATTGTCCAGCTCCTCCAGCCTGGCCAGGTTCTTGCGCTCGTCCTCACTTGACTCAATGATCTTGGCTATGCCGCCGTTCCTGATCACCAGCCGCTTATCCCCCATCAGGGCCAGGATCGGATCATGGGTGGCCATCAGGATGATCTTCTCCTCCTTGACCAGCAGTTCCAGGGCCTTTTTACGGTCGATCCCGGCATTCTCGATCTCGTCGATCAGGACGATCGGTGACTTGCTCAGGATCGCCATGTCGGCGATCATCAGCGCCCGCGACTGCCCTCCACTCAAGGAAGTCACCGGCGTGTCCGGTTTGAACTGCTCCCCGGCCAGCTGATTGGCCTGCTCCAGAATCCGGGCCACCTTTTCATCCGGGTCGGCCACCAGGCGGCTCTCGGCATGCATCCGCACAAACTCCTCGGCGGTCAGGTCCATCACGAAGTTCATGTTCTGGGAGAGCTGGGCCACCAGCTTGTGCTCGGTGGAAAAACGCCATTTATTGTCCGGCGTCCTGGCGTTGATCAAGACCTTCCGTTTGGTGGGGGTATCCCCTTGCGCCACCCACTCGATATCGGCCAACAGACGGCTTTTGCCGGAGCCGGTCGGCCCCACGATGCAGATCACCTCACCCGGCCGCAGGGTCAGCTCCAGCTGTTCGGCGCTGCCGGTCTTGTCGTAGCCGCCGATGATGGTCAGCGAC
Source organism: uncultured Geobacter sp. (assembly GCA_964622705.1). Lineage (GTDB taxonomy): Bacteria > Desulfobacterota > Desulfuromonadia > Geobacterales > Pseudopelobacteraceae > Trichlorobacter. The sequence continues at coordinate 32,682 of CAZUSH010000013.1, forward strand.
TCGACCTTTTCCGCGGTCTCCTCCAGGGCCAGCATGCCGGCCAGAAAGTCGCGCAGGCTCTGCTCCAGCTGCTCCCGGCCGGTGCCCAGGTCCAGCAACAGATCGGGATCAAGCTGGTCCAGGTACTGCTGCAGGGTCTGGGCGTCACGCTTGATCGGCAGCCCAAAGGAGCTGAAAAAGTCCTCCAGATAGGGAAGCTCAGCCAGCAGCTGTGTAAACGGTTGTTTGAGCAGTTCATGGTAGTGCATTTCAGGACTCCATTTTTCTGACGTTGCCGGTCTGATACTGCTCACCAATCCTGGTTTCACCCAGGCAGTAGGAGCAGAGCGCCGACGGCATGGAGAACCGCAGCCGTTTGCCCTGCAGGGTCTCAATGTCCGAGGCCTCTTCAAACAGGGAGGTCAGCTCGAAGGCCCCCTGGCCGGTGATGCCGTTGATATTCATGATCACGGCGCCGGGGTTGACCTGCTTGACCCGCGAGGCAAACACCTCCCGCTCGGCCTGGGAAACGATATCCCCCTTGGTGATGACCACGATGTCGGCCGACTTCAGCATCGGCCCGATCTTGCGGGGGGTGTTGATACCGCTTAAGTTATCGATCACGCAGACCGCGGTAATATCCTTGATATGCGGGGAGCAGCGGTTGCAGAGTCCGGCCGATTCACTGATCAGGAAGTCGCAGCCGTTCTCGACGCCCCAGCTGACACAGGCCTCGATGTTGCTGACAAAGTAGTGGTCCGGGCACTGGGAGCCGGACAGCCCTTTTTTGACCAACACCCCTTTTTTGGCATAGCGCAGGTCGTCTTCGGTCATCAGGCAGTCGTACTTTACCACCCCGATCTTCTTCTGTTTGGCCTGCAACGCCTCGATCACCCGCAGGATCACGGAGGTCTTGCCCGATGAAGGGGGGCCGGATATGGTCAGAAAACGCATGGTCGTGTCTCCTTAGGCGTTGTCCATCGCTTCTTCAAACAACCGCACCGTATAGCGGATCTGTTCGGCAATATCATGGCTGTAGAGGTAGTCCCAGCCCACCCACTGCCAGGGGTGTTCCGCCGGCAGCTGGTTGGTCACCTCCGGGTTCAGGGAGGGGAACAGCCCCTTGTTGGTCAGCAGCTCCCCCACCTCCTTGCTATAGAGGAAGTCGGCAATCGGCTGCAGTTTGTCGGCCTTGTCGGCCTTGGTCAGCATGAAGATCGGGCTGATGATGGCGCCGTCCTCGGGCCAGATAACCTCCAGACTCTTGACCATCTCGGCCATGCGGCTGAAGAAGAACGGGATGATGGTCACCGGCGGCTTTTCCTCGGCGCTGCGCTGAGCGTTCTTGATCATCTGGGCCGGGTGCATCGACTTCAGCATGCAGCGTCCCAGTTTCTTGATCCCTTCGTCGCCGTACTGCTTGTGGATGCTGAGCAGGATGGCGTTGAAAAGGTCAAAATCCCCCACCGGCAGGGCCACCTTCTGTTCAAAGGCCGGGGTGAAGAGGTCGGCCCAGGTGCGCGGCACCGGCAGATCGCCCAGCTCGTCATGGTTGACCATAAAGACCGCCGGCACCACCGAAATCAGGCTGTAATGCCCCTGTGGGTCCCGCAGGTCAATCCCGTCAAAATCCTTGTTGAGCGGCCCCGCGGTCAGATCCTTGAAGAGCCCCTGCGCCTTGAAGCGGCCGATGGTACGGGGGTCAAAGAAGGTTTCAAAACCGGCCGACACGAACAGTTCCGGCAACTGGGCCGGATCATCAACCCCCTGGATATGCTCGGCGATCCAGTCCGCCCCCACCGAGGCTGCCTCAAACTGGTAACTGACCGTGGTGCCGGTCTCTTTCGTGTACTGTTCCACAAAGCCGTTGAACCCCTCCAAAAGCGGCAGCCGGACCGGGCAGGGCAACAGGCCGGAGATGCGCACCTCGCCCTCTTCCTTGAGGGTGGTCTTCATGGTGATATCCACCTGTTGGTGCTGCTCATAGACCTTCTGCTGCAGCAGGCCCAGAAAGTTCTCCAGGTCGTACTGCTTGGTCTGGGCAGCCCGCTCCAGCTTCAGAAAACTTCCCACGCTGGCCAGCACCTTGGGGTCCTTCAGGTTGTCGAATCCGTTGGCAATCAGCACCTCAAGGGTCTCGGGGTACTGTTCCACCAACTGCTTGATTGTCATATCCTTATGTATCTGCTGTTGTTCCATGGCAGTCTCCTTGCTGTGTATGGGACCACATTAGTCTGGTTACCCTGAAAAGACATTGACTGTCATCAAAAAAACAGCGAAATAGTCAGGAAGCATGCACTGGCTGCAGACCGTAATCATCCGCAGTGCATGGGGGAGTACTATGCAGAAAAAACGCGTTGTCATAGTGGGCATGGGCTTCGGCGGGGTCAGGGCTGCCCGTGCCCTGGCGGGGAGCGGCTGTGACCTGCTGCTGATCGACCGCAACAACTTTCACCTGTTTCAGCCCCTGCTGTACCAGGTGGCCAGCGCCGGACTTGAGCAGGAATCGATTGCCCAGCCGATCCGTGCCATGGCCCGGCAATGGCCGGGGGCCCGTTTCACCCTGACCGAGGTCCGGGCGGTCGATCTTGCCAAGCGGGAGTTGCAGACCGATACGGGCTGCATCCCGTATGACTACCTGATCCTGGGCGCCGGCAGCGCCACCAATTTTTTCGGCCTGGGCACGGTCCAGCAGCACGCCTTTGACCTGAAGGAGCTGGAAGACGCCGAGGTACTGCGCAACCATATCCTGCAGGCCTTTGAACGGGCTGTCTGCGAGCCGGACCCGGCCCGTCGGCGGGCGCTGATGACCTTTGTAATCGTGGGGGGCGGTCCGACCGGAGTCGAGTTTGCCGGAGCCCTGATAGAGCTGGTCAACTTCGTGCTGGCCAAGGACTACCCGGAGCTGGCCACCCATACGGCCCGGGTGGTGCTGGTGGAGGCGATGGACCGGCTGCTGGCCGCCATGCCGGAACAGCTGGGTATGTACACCCTCAAGAAACTGCGCAGCATGTCGGTGGAGGTGCTGTTGAACGCCCAGGTGGTCGATGCCGATGGCGAGCGGGTGGTGCTGCACGACGGGGCGGTGATTCCGGCCCACACCCTGGTCTGGTCAGCCGGGGTCAAGGCTGCGCCCCTGGCCGAGACCCTTGCCGTGCCCCACGCCAGGGGCGGACGGATTCCGGTGGAGCCAGACCTGAGTCTAGCCGGATACCCCGAGGTGTTTGTAACCGGCGATATGGCCTGGCTGGAGCAGGAGGGCGCCGTGCTGCCGATGACCGCCCCGGTTGCCATGCAGATGGGGATCTACGCAGCCAGGGCGATCATCGCCCGCGAACAGGGCAACCAGCTGCCCCCCTTTCAGTACCGCGACAAGGGCAGCATGGCCACCATTGGTAAAAACGCCGCCGTTGCCAGCGCCTTCGGCATGCAGTTGCGCGGCTATCCGGCCTGGCTGGCCTGGCTGATGCTGCATGTCTACTACCTGATCGGCTTTCGCAACCGGATCGTGGTGTTGCTGAACTGGATCTGGTACTACTGGTTCCATGAACGCCAGGTGCGCCTGATCACCAGGCGCAAACAGCATGAGGCATAAAAAACGGGGTGACGTTCGGCAACGTCACCCCGTTTGCCGTTTTATCGTTGGAGATTACCCCTTTGGCAGACAGATAAAGAACGATACTGCCAGTAGCGCCAGCACCCACATACCCGGCTTGACCTCACGTCCTTTGCCGATTGCCAGCTTGATCAGGGGATAGGAAATCAGGCCGGCCGTCATGCCCACCCCGATATTGTAGGTAAAGATCATCAGGGTGATGGTCAGAAAGGCCGGTAACAGCTCCGAGTTGTCATTAAAATCAATCCTGGTGATCGGGGTGATCATAAAGGCGCCGATCAGAACCAACACCACCCCGCAGGCAAAGGGGGGCACCATGCCGAACAGCGGCGCCAGAAAGAGCGACACGGCAAACAGCACAGCCACCACCAGGGCGGTAAAGCCGGTACGGCCGCCAGCCTCGATGCCGGCAGCCGACTCAACATAGGCGCCAGTAGTGGTGGTACCCAAAAGCGGCGCCAGGGTCGTGGCCACCGCATCGGCCAGCATGGGGCGCTCGATCTCCGGTAGATTGCCGTCACGATCCACCAGGTCGGCCCGCATGGACAGGCCGATCAACGAGCCGATCGTATCCAACAGCGCAATCACAAAGGTAACCAGCACCACCGGGAAGACCCGGGGCTGCAGGGTGCCAAGCAGATCAAGCTTCAAAAACAGCGGGGTCAGCGACGGCGGCATACTGACCAGAGCAGCCGGCAGTTTGGTGATCCCCAGCGCCATCGAGGCCAGGGTAACCCCGAGCATGCCGTACAAGAGCGCCCCGGTCACCTTGCGTACCAGCAGCATGGCCGTGACCAGCAGGCCGCAGACCGCCAGCAGCACCGACGGTTGCGAGAGATCACCCAGCTTGACCGGCGCGCCCGGCACCCCCAGGACCACCAGCCCGGCATCGTTTAAGCCAATAAAGGTGATGAACAGGCCGATCCCCACCGCGAAGGAGGCCTTGAGCGAGAGCGGAATCGATTCGGCCAGCCAGGAACGCACCTTGAAGAGCGTCAGCAGTACAAACAGCAGCCCGGCCCAGAAGACCGCCCCCAAGGCCTCCTGCCAGGAATAGCCCATCCCCTTGACCACCACAAAGGCGATAAAGGCGTTTTCCCCCATGTACGGGGCAATGGCAAAGGGACGTTTGGCCCAGAAGGCCATGATCAGGCAGCCGATCACCGCGGCCAGGATGGTGGCGGTGGTCTGGGCCTCCTTGGGGATACCGGCCACTGCCAGGATAGCGGGATTGACCACCATGATGTAGGCCATGGTCAAAAAGGTGGTGATACCGGCCAGGGTCTCCTGGCGGTAGGAGGTGTTGTACCGCTCGAATTCGAAGAAATTTTTCATGGCAATCCTTTGCAAGGAACGCGAAGTTTCGCAAGGGCAAGTCATGCGCACGAGTACCGCGGAGGCGTAGCTGGTCAGTGCGCTGAGCAGGCACAAATGAAGCGCAACGCAGCGATTGCGGAAAAAGCGCGTTCCTACAACCCCTTGACCGCATAGATGCCAGCGGCGTTGCGCCACATGCCATCGTAATCGAGGCCATAGCCGAAGACAAAACGGTCGGGGATGGACAGACCGGTAAAGTCGGCCTGATAGCCGGGTGTCACCTTGCGCTCATGCTGTTTATCCACCAGCACCGCCGTCAACACCTCGCGGGCACCGCGGCTGCGGCACTCGTCGGCCAGGGCAAAGAGGGTGACCCCTTCGTCGAGGATATCATCCACCAGCAGGACCGTCCGGCCGGACAAGTCCACCGGCAACGCTACACGCCATTCCAGTTCACCGCCGCAGGTTTCATGGCCGTAGCGGGTGGCATGCAGGTAACCGGCCTCCAGGGGAAACGGTAGTTTGGTCAGCAGTTGGCCGCAGAAGATCAGGCCGCCGTTCATGACGCACAGCACCAGCGGGCTCTGTTTGCCGATCCGGGTCGTAATCTCGACCGCCATGCGGTTTATGGCCTGCTCGACCGTCTGTTGATCGGCCAGACAATCCGCCTCCTCAAGCACCCGTAACGCCTCAGCGCGCTCCATGCCACTGACCTCCCACAACCCGCAGTATCCCGGCAGTATCCGGCACCTGTACAATAGCAGCAAATCCGGCTGACGCAAGCAGATCGGCCACGGCAGCAGCCTGCCCCGCGCCGACCTCAAACAGCAGCCAGCCCCCTTCCGACAGGTGAGAAGGAGCGCAACCCACCAGGTGACGGTAGGCTGCCAGGCCGTCCGGCCCACCATCCAGCGCCAGCAACGGTTCAAAATCCCGCACCTCGGGTTGCAGTTCAGCCAGTTCGGCCGTGGTGACGTAGGGGGGATTGGAGACGATCAGATCAAAGCGTTGTGTGCCGAGCGGTTCGAAAAAAGAGCCCTGCAGCCAGGTGATGCTGCAGTGGTGCTGCTCGGCGTTCCGGCGGGCAACCTCCAGCGCTTCCGGCGAGAGATCAACCGCGGTGACAGCGGCGTGGGGCAGGCGGCAGGCCAGGGAAACGGCGATGCACCCGGAACCGGTGCCGATATCCAGCACGGTCTGCGCCTCGGGCGCCTTGGCCTGGGCGGTTGTAACCAAAACCTCGGTATCGTGACGGGGGATCAAGACATGCCTGGTTACCAGAAATTCCCGGCCATCGAACTCCTGGCTGCCCAGGATGTGCTGCAGTGGTTCCCGGCGGCCACGCCGGGCCACCATGCCGCGGTAAAGGGCCAACTCTTCGTCCTGCAGCGGCTTGTCAAAATTGAGGTACAGCCCCATCCGGTCAAGGCCGGTGGCCTCGCACAACAGCCACTCTGCCTCGCGGCGGGCGTTCTCCACCCCCTTTTCCGTCAGGTAACCGGTGGTCCAGGTCAGGACCTTAAGGGTGGTCCAGGTGTCAGCATCGGTGGGCATAGGAGGTATCTCACATCGGAACGGAAGTTCTGCCGCGTAGGTAGCCGGTGAGTGAATCGGCCGGTTTCGTTGGCGTTTTTGGCGAAATGCGTGCAGCAATCGCGACTGTCTGAGTCCGCAGGACGAGTTTGAGCGATTGCCACGCATGAGCCGTAGAACGGCAGAAAGCGGGCGTCTGAACGAACGGCTGCCTACCTGGCAATATCAGGAACACGGCGGCTTCAGCTCACGGGCAATCGTTTGACAGCAAGTGCGTCGTGATCTGGCAACGTCATCAGGCCCCTTCGGACTGGGCCTTGAGCGCCTCCATCTGATAGTGGGTACGCAGCGCCTCGGTGATCTCCTCGATATCGCCCGCCATAATCGAATCCAGGCGGTAGAGGGTCAGACCGATGCGGTGATCGGTCATGCGGCCCTGCGGGAAGTTGTAGGTGCGGATCCGCTCGGACCGGTCGCCGCTACCGACCTGCTGCTTGCGATCAGCCGCCATCTTGGCATTCTGTTCCTGCAGGATATTGTCCAGGATGCGGGTCTTCAAGACCTTCATGGCCTTGGCCCGGTTCTTGATCTGACTGCGCTCTTCCTGACAGGCCACCACGGTGCCGGTGGGAAGGTGGGTAATCCGCACCGCCGAATCGGTGGTGTTGACGTGCTGCCCACCGGCGCCGGAGGAGCGGTAGACGTCGATCTTCAGGTCGGCCGGGTTGATGTCGATATCCACATCCTCGGCCTCAGCCATGATCGCCACGGTACAGGCGGAGGTGTGAATCCGGCCCTGCGCCTCGGTCTCGGGCACCCGCTGGACCCGGTGGGTACCGGACTCGTACTTCAATTTGGCGTAGACATCCTGCCCCTCGATGGAGGCGATCACCTCTTTGTAACCGCCCCGCTCCGATTCAGAGCAGGAGAGCAGCTCTACCTTCCAGCGGTTCTTTTCCGCAAAACGGGAGTACATGCGGAACAGGTCGCCCGCAAACAGGGCCGACTCATCACCGCCGGTGCCGGCGCGGATCTCCAGGATGACGTCGCGGGAGTCGTTGGGGTCCTTGGGCAGCAGCAGGATCTTCAGTTCGCCATCCAGCCGTTCTTTTTCCTCCTGCAGGCGGGCCAATTCCTCTTCAGCCATCTCCTTCATTTCCGGGTCAGCCAGCAGTATCTGGTTCTCTTCCAGTTCTTCCAGCACCTTCTTGTAGCGGCGAAACGCCTCGATCAGCGGGGCCAGATCGGCATGTTCGCGGGAGAGTTTGCGAAACTCCGGCTGATTGGCAATCACCGCCGGGTCGGACAGCAGCGATTCCAGCTCCTGAAAACGGACTTCCAGATCCTGTATCTTGTCAAACATGGTCAAAGTTCCTTAAAAAATAAAATCACGCCGTAGGGATCAAGAGGAACGAGCGGTTCTCGCACGGTCAAGGCGTACATTGCTGGTACGCCGCACAAGGAGGCCCGCAGGACAACGCAGAGATTGTGAAAACATGCCGTTCCGTTAGACTACTATTCTGTCGTCGGCATACCCGCCGTTCTCTTCCAAGGCCTCCTGCACCGAGCGGATCGCCACCTCAAGCTGATCGTCGTCCGGCTCACGGGTGGTCAGGCGCTGCAAGGCCAGGCCCGGCGTGATCACCAGCTTGACCAGCGGATGACGGTCATTCTTGGCGCTCCACTTGAGAAACTCATAGGAGATCCCGGCGATCAAGGGCAGCAGCACCACCCGTGCCAGGGCCTTATAAGCAAAGGGCCAGAGCTTGGGGATCAGAGAGAAGACCGCAATGCTGACCAGCATCACGATCAACAGGAAGCTGGTGCCGCAGCGGGGATGCAGACGGCTGTATTTCCTGACCGATTCAAGCGACAGTTCCTCACCGTTTTCAAAGGCAAAGATGGTCTTATGCTCTGCCCCGTGGTACTGAAAGACTCGCTGGATATCCTTCATCCGGGCGATCCCCCAGATGTAGAGCAGAAAGATGACCACCCTGATCAGGCCGTCCACCAGGTTAAAGACGACATTGTTGTCGCCGATGACCGGCACCAGTAGTTTGGTGAGATAGAGCGGCAGAAAGAAAAACAGTGCGATCCCGAAACCAAAGGCAACGGCCATGGTCCCCGCCAAGGCCCAGGAAGTCAGTTCTTCTTTTTTGCTCTCACCGTTCTCATCCACCTCTTCCTCGATCGCCTCATTGGCCGAGAAGTTGAGGGCCTTGATCCCGGTTATCAGAGAGGTCACCAGGGCCACAGCGCCACGCACGATCGGCAGTTTGACAATGGGGTACCGCTCCGAAAGCGGCGGCATCGCCTCGCGCTTGACCACAATCTCACCGCTGGGGCGACGTACTGCAATGGCCAGGGCACGGGGGGCACGCATCATCACCCCTTCCAGCACCGCCTGTCCGCCAATATTGATCTTTTCCATTTACACAAGGCTCCTGAACTGCTTGCGCACCTTGGCCGTATGGCCGCAACAGAACTCCCCTTCGGGGCAGGGACCAGCCACACAACCGGGACCGGCCTGCTGGAAGATGGTCGGCGCAACCTGCTTCGCCAGCCTCAGCATCCCCACCGCCATGTCACGGATCTCCCACTGGGCCCGCTCACAGCAGCGCAAGCGGAAGAAGTGCAGCAGTTCGCGGGCGTTCATGGTCATAATGATCTTGGTTTCGGTGGCATTGGGCAGCAGATAGCGGGCATCCTCCGGCTGGACCCCCATCTCGATCAACTGTTTGTAGGCCTGGTGTACCACACCGACCGTGAAGTCGAAGATACGCCGGGCTTCCTCATGGGAGGCGATGGAGGGGGGCAAAACCGTGTCAAAGCGGTCCACGTGGGAAACGTAGCGCTGCGACTGCTGTGAATAGGAGGCGACCCGATGGCGCACCAGCTGGTGCGAGGTCACCCGGGAGATGCCCTCAACCCCAAAGGTAAAGGAGGCATGTTCCAGTACCGAGTGGTGGCCCAGCGACATGATCTTGTCGATGAACTGACGGATATCGGCGCTGCCTATCTTTTCCTTTAACTCATCCAGACCGGCGGGAGAGTAGCAGAGCCGGGCCGCCAGGGCCACGGTCCGCTCGGGATCGGGGGTATGGTGCAGAAGCTCTATGTTCATGGTATCTCCGCAAGATACAAAAAGGGGGCTGCACCGTAACGGCACACCCCCCCCATGACGACACGCTCAAAAGCTAGGCCTGGCCGTAACGCTTCTTGAACCGCTCAACGCGACCGGCGGTGTCGACCAGCTTCTGTTTGCCGGTGAAGAACGGATGGCAGGCGGAGCAGATCTCGGTAAAGATCTCCTTGCGGGTGGAGCGGGTTACGAAGCTGTTGCCGCAGGCACACTTCACGGTGATCTCGTTGTACACGGGGTGGATTCCTTCTTTCATTGTTTCCTCCTGATTGGTGCAGCTCGTCATATAAAGCTGGGCATTGGCGAAAGTTTAGAATATCGGATTACCGACTAAAAGTTCAAGTCTTTTTTACCCTGAGGGAGCACTACTTGCTCATGGCATCCAGAAAAGCCTGATTGGTCTTGGTTTCAGACAGTTTGTCCAGCAGAAACTCCATCGCATCCACCACGTTCATCGGGTGCAGCACCTTGCGCAGGATCCAGATCCGGTTCAGCGAGGCCTTCTCAATCAGCAGCTCCTCCTTGCGGGTGCCGGATTTATTGATGTCAATGGCCGGGAAGGTCCGTTTTTCAACCAGGCGGCGGTCCAGATGCACCTCCATGTTGCCGGTGCCCTTGAACTCCTCGAAGATCACCTCGTCCATCTTGCTGCCGGTATCAACCAGGGCGGTGGCGATGATGGTCAGCGAGCCCCCTTCCTCGATATTCCGGGCCGCGCCAAAGAAGCGCTTGGGCTTCTGCAGGGCGTTGGCATCCACACCACCGGTCAGGATCTTGCCGGAGGGGGGCAGCACGGTGTTGTAGGCCCTGGCCAGACGGGTGATCGAATCCAGCAGGATCACGACATCCTTTTTGTGCTCTACCAGCCGCTTGGCCTTTTCAATCACCATCTCGGCCACCTGCACGTGCCGGGTGGCTGGTTCGTCAAAGGTGGAGGAAACCACCTCGCCGTTGACCGAACGCTGCATGTCGGTCACCTCTTCCGGCCGTTCATCGATCAAGAGCACGATCAGGTAGACCTCGGGGTGGTTCTCGGCAATGGAGTTGGCGATGTTCTGGATCAGCATGGTCTTGCCGGTACGGGGCGGCGCCACGATCAGACCGCGCTGGCCCTTGCCGATGGGGGAAACCAGTTCCATCACCCGCATGCCGTAGTTATCCGGCGCGGTCTCCAGTTTGAGCTTTTCTTCCGGATAGAGCGGAGTCAGGTTGTCGAACAGGGTCTTGTCGCGGGCCGCTTCCGGCGACTCGAAGTTGATCGATTCAACCTTGAGCAGGGCAAAATAACGTTCCCCCTCCTTGGGTGGACGAATCTGGCCGGACACCGTATCACCGGTACGCAGGTTGAACCGGCGGATCTGGCTGGGAGAGACGTAGATATCGTCGGGGCCGGGCAGGTAGTTGTAGTCCGGCGCCCGCAGGAAACCGAAACCGTCCTGCAGGATTTCAAGCACGCCCTCGCCATAGATAGAGCCGTTCTGCTCGGTCTGGGCATTCAGGATGGCAAAGATCAGATCCTGCTTGCGCAGACCGGAGGCGCCCTCGATGTTGAGGTCACGGGCAATGGCGTTCAGTTCGCTGATTTTCTTGTTCTTCAGTTCCTGAAGGTTCACGGTAGAGCTCTCCTGCGGATGGGATGCAAAGTGGACTTTGGTTGGTTGTAACCGGTCAGGTGGTCAAGGTCTGGTCTCTGAGTATTCCTGAAACAACTGCCTGCATGGGGGTGCGCGCTAATAATAAATAAATGTAATTTGTTTTCGTCGGCAAGTAAGGAAGATGCTCCAAGGGCGGTCAGGTCAGACAGACTGGTTGCCGTCGCTGCAACCAAGGCGTGTACCGCATGCACGTTTATACCAATTGAATGGAAGAACAGGTTTTCAGCTTGAGATCAGATAGTGCGGAGTTTTCGCTGAAGCGATTGACGTAAAACATAACTCCGGCAGGTTGTCAACAGGAAAGTAGCAAAAAATCAACCAAGAAACAGGTAATTGGGCCGATAACTGCTTGACCCCCTGTCTGGCTCGGGCTATAAGGACGCATACAGGCGACAAATGCCACAAAAGAATCATCTTTCATTTCAGGCAGGTATACTGATGCACGGTCAACCCTTGCTGGATGCCATCGGCAATACGCCGCTGGTACGAATCACCTCCATCGCCCCCAACCCCCGGGTCACTATTTTAGCCAAACTGGAAGGCAACAACCCCGGCGGTTCGGTCAAAGACCGGCCGGCTCGCCAGATGATCCTGGCGGCCGAACAGTCCGGCGAACTGACGCCGGACAAGACCATCCTCGAACCGACCTCGGGCAACACCGGCATCGCTCTGGCCATGATCGCCGCAGCCCGCGGCTACCGGATCAAGCTGGCCATGCCGGCCTGTGTCAGCATGGAGCGCCGCAGCATCCTGGAGGCCTATGGGGCCGAGATCGTGCTTTCTCCCGGCTGCGAAAAGACCGATGGGGCCATCCGGCTGGCACACAAGATCCTGGCCGAGGAGCCGAACCGCTACTACATGCCGAACCAGTACGACAACCCCAACAACCCCCTGGCCCACGAGCTGACCACCGGCCCGGAGATCATGACGCAAACCGGGGGCGCCTTGACCCACTTCGTAGCCGGCATGGGCACCGGCGGCACCCTGATGGGTACGGCCGCCTACCTGAAAAAGCAGGCACCAAACGTCCAGGTTGTCGGAATCGAGCCGAATCTGGGCCATGCCATCCAGGGCCTGAAAAACATGCAGGAGGCGATCGTGCCGGCCATCTATCACGAAAACCAGCTGGATCGCAAGCTGGTGATCGATGACGACACCGCCTTTGAGACCGCCCGCCAGTTGGCGGCCCAGGAAGGGATCTTCTGCGGCATGTCCGGCGGAGCCGCCATGGCCGGCGCCTTTCAGCTGGCCCAGGAACTTGAGCACGGCACCATCGTGGTTATCATCCCCGACCGCGGTGATCGCTACTTAAGCACCAACCTGTTCAAATCAATGTGCGCCAATTGCCCACCCTAAAAACGGCTGCAAAGGCAGTCTACGACGTTGCCCGGTACTCGCTCCCTCACCTGCCCCGGTTTGGCATGTCTCGGTCGCTGCGTGACCTGCGCCTTATACACAAGGTCTTCCTCGCACGTTTTTTATCAACAAACCATGCAACTGTTCTTGACCATCTGTTGTTACCGCTGTTATTTTTATCATTCTTTGATTTTTCCGCACGGAGGTAAACCGTGACTTTTCAAGACCTGATTCTCTCGTTGCAAGGCTACTGGGCCAAACAGGGCTGCGTGATTCAGCAGCCCTATGACACCGAAAAGGGGGCCGGCACCTTCAACCCGGCCACCTTCCTGCGGGTGTTGGGGCCGGAACCCTGGAATGTCGCCTATGTGGAGCCATCCCGCCGCCCGACCGACGGGCGCTATGGTGAAAACCCCAACCGTTTGCAGCACTATTATCAGTTCCAGGTCATCATGAAGCCGTCCCCCACCAACATTCTGGATCTGTACCTGGATTCGTTGCGGGCCTTCGGCATCAACCCCAGCCAGCACGACATCCGTTTTGTGGAGGACGACTGGGAATCACCCACCCTGGGGGCCTGGGGGCTGGGCTGGGAGGTTTGGCTGGACGGGATGGAGATCACCCAGTTCACCTACTTCCAGCAGGCCGGCGGGATTGACCTGAAACCGGTCTCCTCGGAGATCACCTACGGTTGCGAGCGGATCGCCATGTATCTGCAAGGGGTGGACAACGTCTATGACCTGGAATGGGTCAAGGGTGTCAAGTACGGCGACATCCATCACCAGACCGAGGTGGAGTTCTCGACCTATAACTTTGAAGAGGCCGATGTGACCCTGCTCCTGGAGCTGTTCGGCAAATACGAAAAGGAATGCATCCGCCTGGCGGAAAAGGATCTGGTCTTCCCGGCCTACGACTTTGTGATGAAATGTTCCCACACCTTCAACCTGCTGGATGCCCGCGGCGCCATCTCGGTCACCGAGCGGGCCTCCTACATCGGCAGGGTGCGCAACGTGGCCCGGCTCTGCGCCGAGGCCTATGTCCGCCAGCGTGAACGGCTGGGCTATCCGATGTTGAAGGGGGGTAACTAAGCATGTCCAAGGAGCTTTTGTTTGAGATAGGCGCCGAAGAGATCCCGGCCGGTTTTGTCCCCAAGGCCCTGGCCGCCATGGAAGAGATGATACGCAAGGAGTTGACCGCGGCCCGCCTGGAGTTCAGCGCGGTCAAGACCCTTGGCACCCCCCGCCGCCTGGCCCTGGTGGTGCAGGGGCTGCCGGCGCTGCAGCCCGATGCCGAGATCACGGCAACCGGCCCGTCTAAAAAGGCCGCCTTTGATGCCGACGGCAAGCCGACCAGAGCGGCTGAAGGCTTTGCCAAAGGCCAGGGGGTTGAAGTCAATGAGCTGCAGGTCGTCACCACCGATAAGGGTGAGTATCTGGCCGTCACCAAGAAGGAAAACGGCCGCCCCACCCACGAACTGCTAGCAGAGCTGCTGCCGCGTCTGATCACCGCCATCCCCTTCAAGAAGTCGATGCGCTGGGCCGATCTGGATATCCGCTTTGCCCGGCCGGTGCACTGGATCGTGGCCCTGTTCGACGGCAGCGTAGTGCCCTGTTCGTTCGGCCCGGTCCAGAGCAGCAACATCTCCCGCGGGCACCGTTTCATGGCCAACAGCACCTTTCCGGTGCGGGACTTTGCCCACTACCTGGAGGAGTGCGAGCGGCATTTCGTGATCGTTGACCAGGAGCGCCGGCGCGAAACCATCCGTCGTGAGACCCACCGGATTGCCAAGGCGGCCGGTGGGCACCTGCTGCCGGATGAGGATCTGCTGGATGAGGTGACCTACCTGGTAGAGTACCCCAGCGCCATCATGGGTACCATCCCGGCCGAATTCCTGGTGGTCCCCAAGGAGGTGCTGATCACCTCCATGCGTTCCCACCAGCGCTACTTCTCGGTGGTGGACGAGGCGGGCAAGCTGCTGCCCTCCTTCATCACCATCCCCAACACCGTGGCCGAAGACCCGGCCGTGGTGGTCAAAGGCAACGAGCGGGTGTTGCGGGCACGCCTCTCCGATGCCCGCTTTTTCTACCTGGAAGACCAGAAGGTCAAGCTGGCCACGCGGGTCGAGTCGCTCAAGAGCGTGATCTACCAGCAGAAGCTGGGCACCTCCTATGAGAAGATGGAGCGTTTCAGGGCGCTTGGCGAGGATCTGGCGATACAGCTCAACCCCGCAGTCAAAGGCAAGGTCAGCGAGGCAGCCTTCCTCTGCAAGGCCGACCTGGTCTCCGGCATGGTGGGCGAGTTCCCCGAGGTCCAGGGGATCATGGGGCGTGAATACGCCCTGCTGGAGGGGATCGATCCGGAGGTGGCCAATGCCATTGCCGAGCACTACCTGCCGACCCAGGCCGGTGGCGACCTGCCTGCCTCGGATGTGGGGGCCTTTGTCTCGATCGCCGACAAACTTGACAGCATCTGCGGCTGCTTCAGCGTGGGCCTGATCCCGACCGGCTCGGCCGACCCCTATGCCCTGCGCCGCGCCGCCCTGGGCATCATCAACATCATCCTCGACAAGGGGTACCAGCTTTCCCTGTCCCACTATGTCACCAAGGCGCTGCAGTCACTGGCCACCCGCATGACCCGTAAATACGAAGAAGCACACAGCGAGGTGATGGAGTTCTTCCGGGGCCGCTTCGCCAACCTGCAGGCCAACGCCTATCCTGCCGATGTGATCGAGGCCGCCATGGCAGTCGGTTTTGATGACCTGGCCGATTGCGCCGAGCGGATCCGCACCCTGGACACCTTCCGCCAGCGCGACGATTACCAGCCGCTGGCCGTCACCTTCAAGCGGGTCTGCAACATCGTCAAGGAGGGGCTCGATGCCCCGGTGGACCCGACCCTGTTCAAGGACGAGGCGGAACATACCCTCTACCGCGTCCTGCAGGAGACCCGGGTTGCCGCACTGGACAAGATCACGCAGAAACAGTATCTGGAAGCGCTGACCGATATTGCCGGTCTGAAGTGGGCGGTGGACGCCTTCTTTGATGCCGTGATGGTCATGGATGACGACCTAGCTGTACGCAACAACCGTCTAGCGCTTTTGACCGCAATCAACAGACTGTTCAGCAACGTCGCTGACTTCAGCAAACTGGCAGGTTAGATTCCCCTATTCCAGGAGGTTCAGCATGTCGTTCACCAGTCGGGTCATTTTTGGAAATGCTGTTGTTGTCATCATTGCTGTTTTGGGACTTACCATTTTTAATCGTACCGGCAGCGCATTGAATGCGGTCATCATCGGGCTGGTGCTGCTTGTTGGCTCATCACTGGTGCTCTGGTTGCTCTGCCGCAAGGCCTTTGAGCCGCTGCTGACGGTGACCGAGGCCCTGGAAAAGGCTGCGGCCGGCGATCTTTCCGCACGGGTGCAGGTTGACGGCGTCGGCGAGATCCACCGGCTGGGCACTGCCTTCAACGCCATGATGCAGGACATGAACAAGGCCATGCGCCAGTTCTTCTCCGTGGCAGATCTGGTCAGGGATTCGGTGCTGCTGGTGCAGAATACCACCAATGCCATGGCCGGCGCGGCCGAAGAGGTGGCCCTGCAGGCCAGCACCATTGCCACGGCCAGCGAAGAGATGTCGGCCACCTCGGCCGATATCGCCCGAAACTGCCTGTATGCGGCCGAAAACTCCCAGAAGGTGACCGAGCAGACCACCAGCGGCGCCCAGATCGTCCGCAGCAGCGCCGATGTGATGGAGAACATCGCCCAGCGGGTCATGCAATCCTCGGCCACGGTCGAAGGGCTGGGGCAGCGCTCGGATCAGATCGGCGCCATTGTGGGCACCATCGAGGATATTGCCGACCAGACCAACCTGCTGGCCTTGAACGCCGCCATTGAGGCGGCCCGGGCCGGTGAGATGGGGCGCGGCTTTGCCGTGGTGGCCGATGAGGTGCGCGCCCTGGCCGAACGGACCACCCGTGCCACCAAAGAGATTGCCGGCATGATCAAATCGATCCAGTCCGAGACACAATCGGCGGTCGGCTCCATGTACGAGGGGGTCGAGCAGGTCAAACGGGGCACCGAGGGGACCACCCGCTCCGGTGAGGCGCTGGAAGATATCCTTAACATGATTAACGAACTGGCCATGCAGATCAGCCAGATTGCAACGGCGGCAGAGGAACAGACTGCCACCACCAGCGAGATTACCACCAACATCCAGATGATTACCGGGGTCGTGCAAAGCAACGTGGATAACGCCCGCGGCACCACCGACGCCACCACCAAACTGGCCAGGCAGGTGGATGAACTGCATCAGCTGGTGAGTCATTTCAAGCTGGCCAGCGCACTGGTCTGGGACGAGAGCTTTGCCACCGGCATCACCACCTTTGACGAACAGCACAAGGTTCTGTTCAAGATGGTCAACGACCTGCATGACGCCATGCAGCAGAAGCGGACCAAAGAGGTCATCGGTGATATCCTGCGCGGCCTGGCTGACTACACCGTCAACCACTTTGCCGCCGAGGAGAAGGCCTTTGCCCAGACCCATTACACCGACGAGGCCAACCATAAGGTGCTGCACAAGAAACTGGTGGATCAAGTCGTGGAGCTGATCGGCAAATTCCAGAGCGGCGAAACGCTTTTGACCCAGGATGTGATCTCCTTCCTGCAGAGCTGGCTGGTAGACCACATCAAGGGACAGGATAAGCGCTACGCCGCGCACCTGATGAAGAACGGGATCAAATGATTGCAATTATAGACTATGGCATGGGTAATCTGCGTTCGGTCCAGAAGGGCTTTGAACGGGTCGGCGTAGCAGCCGAGGTCACCAGTGACCCGGCACGTCTGTTGTCTGCCGACAAGGTCGTGTTGCCCGGCGTGGGCGCCTTTCGTGACTGCATCCGCAATCTCGACCAGGGCGGTTTCATTGAGCCGATCCTGCGGGTGATCGCCGAAGGGCGGCCGTTTCTGGGTATCTGCCTGGGGCTGCAACTGTTATTTAGCGAGAGCGAAGAGTTTGGCCTGCACAAGGGGCTGGGGGTAATCCCCGGCCGGGTGGTCCGTTTTCCGGAAGGGATGCAGGAGGCCGGTGAAAAGCTGCCGGTGCCGCACATGGGCTGGAATCAGCTGAGCCTGAAGACCCCCTCGCCACTCTTGCACGGGATTGCCGAGGGGAGCAACGTCTACTTTGTGCACTCCTATTACGTCAAACCGGACGACCCGGCCGTGGTGGCCGCCACCTGCACCTACGGGCTGGAGTTCTGCGCTGCCATCCGGCGCGACAACCTGGTGGCAACCCAGTTCCACCCGGAAAAATCCCAGGCCATCGGTCTGACAATGCTGAAGAATTTTGCCGAGATGAAAGGTTAGCATGATCGTCATACCCGCCATAGACCTGAAAGAGGGCAAGTGCGTCCGCCTGGAACAGGGTGAGATGCACCGCGACACCGTCTTTTCCGACAACCCGGCCGAACAGGCCCTGAAATGGCAGCAGGCCGGAGCCGAACTGTTACACCTGGTGGACCTTGACGGCGCCTTTGCCGGTGAGCCCAAGAACAAGGCCGCGATCCAGGCGATCCTGGCGGCTATCTCCATTCCGGCCCAACTGGGGGGCGGTATTCGTGATATTCCTACCATCGAGGCCTATCTCTCCCTGGGGCTGTCACGGGTCATCATCGGCACCGCCGCCCAACGCAACCCGCAACTGGTGATCGACGCCTGCAGACAGTTTCCCGGCAGGATCGTGGTGGGGATCGATGCCAAAAACGGCATGGTGGCGGTGCAGGGATGGGCCGAGGTAACCGACATCACCGCCGTTGATCTGGCCAAAAAATTCGAAGACTGCGGTGTCTCCGCGATCATCTACACCGACATCAGCCGCGACGGCATGATGGCCGGCCCTAACCTTGAAGCCACCAAGTCGTTGGCAGAGGCGATCTCGATCCCGGTAATCGCCTCCGGCGGCGTCTCCTCACTGCAGGACATTCAAAACCTGATGGCGATTGAACAGAGCGGCGTCAGCGGGGCCATCACCGGCAAGGCGATCTACACCGGCGCCATTAATCTGGCTGAGGCGATCAGCCTGACCAAACGGGGGACCGTATGTTAACCCGCCGGATCATCCCCTGCCTGGATGTCACCGGCGGTCGGGTCGTGAAAGGGGTCCAGTTCCTGGAACTCCGTGATGCCGGCGATCCGGTGGAGATTGCCGAGGCCTACGACCAGCAGGGGGCTGACGAATTAACCTTCCTGGATATCACCGCCTCCAGCGATGGCCGCGACACCATGGTGGATGTCGTGCGCCGCACGGCCGAACGGGTCTTCATGCCGCTGACCGTGGGGGGCGGTATCCGCGTGGTGGAGGATATCCGCCGCATGCTGAATGCCGGGGCCGACAAGGTCTCTATCAATACGGCAGCAGTGCATCGTCCGGAGTTCGTACGTGAAGCAGCCGAGCGCTTCGGTTCCCAGTGTACCGTGGTTGCCATCGACGCCCGCCAGGTGCCGGGTGAACAGCGCTGGGAGGTCTACACCCACGGCGGCCGCAAACCGACCGGTATCGACGTGGTGGAGTGGGCGGCCCGAATGGAGTCATACGGCGCGGGCGAGATCCTGCTGACCAGCATGGACCGTGACGGCACCAAGGACGGCTACGACCTGCCCCTGACCCGGGCCGTAGTTGATGCGGTCTCGATCCCGGTGATCGCCTCCGGCGGAGTCGGTACCCTGGAACATCTCTATGACGGTTTTGCCGTAGCAGGCGCCTCGGCCTGTCTGGCCGCCTCCATCTTTCACTTCCGTCAGCATACGGTGCAGGAGGCCAAGCAGTACCTCCAGGGACGCGGCGTCCCGGTCAGGATATAGCCCATGAGCACAAACAGCCAGCAGCATATCCTGGACGAGCTGTACCAGGTCATCCTTTCCCGTAAAGGCGCATCACCGGACAGTTCCTACACCGCCGCACTGCTTACCAAGGGGATTGACAAGATCCTCAAAAAGGTGGGCGAAGAGGCAACCGAAGTCGTGATTGCCGGCAAGGGCGGCAGCGACTCGGAACTGGTCTATGAAACGGCCGATCTGCTCTATCACAGCCTGGTATTGCTGGCAGCGCGGGATGTCGGCGTTGAAGCGGTCTGGACTGAACTTAAGCGACGCTTCGGCACCTCCGGGATTGCCGAAAAGGCATCCAGACCGGAGCAATCGTAGCGCAAAACGTTTATTCTATTGACATCAAGATTTTTACTGTTAGTATACGAAGCTCACATAAAAATACACCTTGGCACCGAAAACAGCTTAGGCTGTTTCCATACACGTATCTGACGACGGAGGGAGGGATTATGGATGCCGGGAGTACGTATTCGGGAAAACGAACCATTTGATCTCGCTCTGAAGAAGTTCAAGAAGCAGTGTGAAAAGGCTGGGATTCTCTCCGAGGTCCGCAAGCGTGAGCACTACGAAAAACCTAGTATCAAGCGCAAGAAAAAGGCCATTGCCGCACGCAAGCGCGCCCTGAAGAAACAGCGCAAGATGATGGACTAACGGCTTTATTGAGGCCGGATCCCTCCTCCCTACGACCACCACTGATCCGGCTGCAGTAATGACGGGGCTTTCGCAAGAAAGCCCCGTTGCCGTCTTAACCCTGTGGAAACCCTATGAGCCTGCTGGATATATCCATCCTGACCGTGTGTGCCCTTGGAGGCCTGCGGGGGGTGCTGCGCGGCTTGATTAAAGAGGCTGCAGCCCTGCTTGCCCTGATCCTGGGCGGCTGGATCGCCTATCGTTTTCATCCCCAGGCTGCGCACCTGCTGGCGGGCTTGCTGCCACCCACAGCCGCCCATATGGTGGCTTTTGTCGTATTACTGCTTTTGGTGGGACTTGCCGCACACCTCGTGGGAAATCTGCTGACAGGGCTACTCAAGCTTGCCCTGCTGGGCTGGGTGAACCGACTGGGGGGACTGTTGCTCGGCTGTGTTGAGGGCGGCCTGTTGCTGGGGATGCTTTTCTATGCCGTCTTGGCAATACCGTTCCCCTTTGCCTTCAAGACCACCATCCAGCAGCATCCGGTTGCACTGCAGCTGGCCCGATACGGCGGTATGGCCCTGGACCGCGCCAAGACGCTGCGGCAGCAACTGCCATGAACCGCCAGGAAACGGTCAAAGAGATAGCCGAGCGGCTCTCGATAGTCGACATCATCGGTGAGTATGTATCCCTGAAGCGGAGCGGCAGCAACTATCTGGGGCTCTGTCCGTTCCACGGCGAGAAGACCCCTTCCTTCAACGTCAATCCGGCCAGGGAGATCTTTCACTGTTTCGGCTGCGGTGCCGGCGGCGATATCTTTACCTTCGTGATGAAGATCGAAGGGATCAACTTTCCCGAGGCGCTGCGCAAACTGGCCGCTCGCGCCGGGGTAGTGCTGGAAGAACGCCCCCTGACGGATGCGGAAAAGCGGCAAAAGACCGAGCGGGAGCAACAACGGGCCGTCATGCTGCTGGTTGCCCAGCATTACCGGGAGCTTTTGACGCGCCACCCCGACGGTGCAGCAGCCCGCCGCTACCTGCAGGAGCGGGAAGTGGATCCGGAAACCGCGGCGGCCTACGGTATTGGGTATGCCTCGGAGCGACGGGATTCGATCGTACAACTGCTACGCGCCAAGGGACTCCCCCTTGAATGCGCCGAGCAACTGGGGATCATCCGCAAAGGTGAGCGGGGCCGTTACGACCTGTTGCACAATCGCCTGATCTTCCCGATCAGGGACCAGCAGGGGCAGCCGATCGGCTTTGCCGGCAGGGTGCTGGACAACAGTCTGCCCAAATACATCAACTCGCCGGAATCACCGCTCTACCACAAAAGCAGCGTCCTGTTCGGACTCGATCTGGCACTGCGGGATATCCGCCAAAACGAGGCGGCGATTATCGTCGAGGGATATTTCGACCACCTGGCGCTGTACCGGGCCGGGATACGTAACGCGCTGGCGACCTGCGGCACGGCGCTGACCGACGGACATATCCGCTTGCTCAAGAAACATGCCCAACGGGTTTATCTCCTGTTTGACGGCGACAATGCCGGCCGCAAGGCCACGGTCAAGGCGATGGAACTCTGCCTGGAGCAGATGTTGCCGACCTATGTGATCAGCCTGCCCCAAGGGGAAGACCCGGACAGTTTCCTGCAACAGCAGGGTAGCGAGGCGTTTCAGGCCAGGATTGCCAAGGCCAAACCAGCTTTCGAACAGTTTCTGCACTGGCTGTTGGCCAAAACACCGGCCGACAGTGTTGATCGCCGTGTGCGTCTGATGGATGAGATCATCCCGCGCTTTCAACGGATCAAGGACCCAATTGAGCAGGACCTGTACCAGAAGGAGATCTGCCGCCTCCTGGGGATCGATCTGCAGGCCTTTCGCCGACGCCTGGCGGGGCAACGCCACGAAAAGCCCGCGTCACCATCTGAAAAGGGACTCCCGGGCAAAGGCGCCGTTGCCACACCGGTCAGCCGCGATACGGTACAGGAGACCTTGCTGGGGTTGTTGGCTGGCTACCCCGAGGTCCGTCAGAAACTGGCCGAAAAACCGCTTGAGCAGTTTTTTGACCAGCACCACCTCCCCTTGGCCCAGGCCGTTGTTGCTGCGGCCGCACAGCACGGAGGGACCGCCGATCTGTGGCCGGAGGTGCTCGCCCGGCTGGAGCAGGAAGAGCAGAAGGCCTTGGTGGCACGCCTGCTGATGCAGGATCAACATCTGGCCGGCATAGACTGGCGGCCGGCATTACAGCAATGCCTGAAGCGCCAGGAGCAGTCGAGAATCCGGCGGCTTAATAAACAGATTTCCCAGCGGTTGGCAACCCTGCCTGAGGACAGCGACGAGTATCAAGAGTTGATTAAATCAGCCGATCAGTTGCGAAATGAAAAATCGGCGTTATAAACAAGCATACCCCAGACCGGTATAAAAGGTACCTCTTCTATGGCTAAGAAAAACATAACTGAAGTAAAACAGTTGATCGATATCGGCAAGGAAAAGGGTTTTCTCACCTTTGATGAAGTGAACGACATACTGCCCCCCGACATTGCGACCGAACAGATCGACGATGTGATGGGGATGTTCGGCGAAATGGACATCGAAATCGTTGATTCCGCCCAGAAGGTCAAGATTCCCAAGATCAAGATCGACATGGAGGAAGGCGAAGAGGAAGGCGAAGGTGAGTCGGACGAGATCGAGTTTGAGCCGGGCGCCATTGGCCGCACCAGTGACCCGGTCCGGATGTACCTGCGCGAGATGGGCTCGGTTTCACTACTGACCCGCGAGGGAGAGGTCGAGATCGCCAAACGGATCGAAGAGGGCGACCGCGAGGTGGCCGGCATTATCCTGAATACACCCATCACGGTCAAAGAGGTGCTCACCCTTGGCGACAAGCTGCGCAAGTTCCAGATCAACCCATCGGAAATCAGCAAGGATATTGAGGAAGATGCCGAGGTAGACGTCGAGGAGGGTGAAGAAGACGTTCAGAAGATTCGCCTGCTGGAGGCCATCGATGCCATTGCCGCGTCCGACCAGCAGCTGGCCGAGCTGCTGACGGCCTCTGAGGCAGCCAAGGCAGCGACCAAGAAAAAAGAGCTTGAGCGACAACTTAAGGAGACCAAGGAGCAGTTGGCTGAGCAACTACGCTCCCTGCGCCTCAAGGACCGCCACATCACCCGGGTCGCCGACCGCCTGAAAGAGCTCTCCTCAAAGGTGAACCGGGTCAAACACGAACTGGCTGAACTGCATGCCCTGATAGCGGCCGACAAGCTGGCTGAACTGCTTGAGAAGTTCAAAGCTGATGAAGCCAAGGGGACAGCTGCGCTCAAACCGTTTAAGCTGAACGAAGAAGACTTCCAGAAGGTGGACAAACGCCTCAAGGCCGCTGCCAAAAAGCTGACCAAGGTAGAGCAGGAGTCCGGCTTCAAGGCCACCGAACTGTCCAAGGCCATCCGAGCCATCCGCGAGGGTGAGCATAAGTCACGCATTGCCAAATCTGAACTGATTGAGGCCAACCTGCGCCTGGTGGTTTCGATTGCCAAGAAATACACCAACCGCGGCCTGCAGTTCCTGGACCTGATCCAGGAAGGCAACATCGGCC
>CAZUSH010000014.1:0-51892 GCA_964622705.1 uncultured Geobacter sp.
GCCTTGAAATGGAAGCGGCGTAGGGGGCTATTCGCCGAAGACCTCGGCTGAAAAGATGTAGATCTCACAGTCCTTTTGCCAGGCCGTGTCCGGCAGGCCCGCCTTGCGGCAGGTGTGCTGCAGGAAGGTCTCGCGGTCCCAGCCGTATTCGGTGGCAACCTGGGGCAATAGCACCCCGTGGCTATGCCCTTTGATCAGGTACAGGCCATGGGTGCCGACCTCGATCTCGCTCACGGACTGGATCTGCTGCAGGGGCGAAAGCACCGATATTTCAAGCGTGAAGTCGGCCAGGTCAGCAGGTTTCATCGGGTAAAAGCGGGGGTCGCGGGTTGCGGCCGAGACCGCCATTTCGCGCACGGTCTGCCAGAGTGGCTGCTGGCCAATAAAGGTGCCGATACAGCCGCGCAGCTGACCCTGCTGCTTGATGGTCACAAAACAGCCCGAGTGGGAGAGCAGCGCTGTTGTTGGCTTTTCCAGTATGGGTAACTCCTGGCGGTTAACGGTTGCCTCGATGGTCGTCCGTGCCAGCTGCAGCAAGGTCTGTTGTTCCGCTTTCTTCATGACAGCCCCCTAGCGATAATTTTTGCGCCTGAACAGGCCGGTGGCGATGCTGATCACCCGGTCAAGAAACAGGATCCCGTCCAGGTGGTCCATCTCGTGCTGGATGGCGACCGCCTCGAAGCCGCTGGCGCTGATCTGTTGCGTCTCACCGCTGAGGGCATCCAGGAAGGTCACTGTCACCTCAGTGGCCCGTTCCACGTCGCCGGTGTAATCGGGCACACTCATGCAGCCCTCCCGCATAATGGCGGCACCGCTACGGGCAATGATCTCCGGGTTGACCATGCAGAGTTGCCCATGGTTGTTGTCTTTGCCATGCCTGCTCTGGGAGACGTCAATCACGCAGACCCGCAGACACACGCCGATCTGGGGAGCTGCCACACCGACCGAACCGGGGCCGGCATGCATGGTGTCCAGCAGGTCCTGCACCAGCTGGCTGATCTCCTGATCCAGCGCATCTACCGGCCGGGCCAGTTTCTTCAAAACTGGATGGGGGTATTTCAGGATCGGCTGTAGTGCCATTGCCTACAGCTCCACCGGGGTCACGAGCCGCACCCCGATCTCGACCTGCAGCTCATCGCGCAGGCGGGCCAACAGCTGATCAACCGCCTCGGCCGTGATGGTATCGGGCAGCACCGCCTCCAACAGCATGATATAGAGCGGGGCCTCTGCAGACCCGGCCAGCTTGGTCTGCAGGTCCATGATGTTGATCTGGCGCTCGGCCAGGGCGCTGGTGACCCGGTAGACAATACCCGGCTGGTCTGCGCCGTAGACCGTGATCTGGCAGATTTCACCCGAGGTGTCGGCACGCTGCCCCTCGCGCTGCTGCAGATGGCGCACCGACAGGGTCAGGGAGAGCCGTTCGCAGGCAGGTTTTAACTCTTCGAGTAACTGGAGCTTGGTAAACGGCTTGGGGTGGGAGATGATCAGGATCATGGCAAATTCGCCCGCCAGCATGGCACAGCTGGAATCGGCGATATTGCAGCCCAGTCGGAACAGGGCCTCGGTTACGCCGGCAACGATACCGGGACGGTCGGCGCCGACAACGGAGACGGCAAAATAGGTCATGTCTTTCTGCGGCATGGAGGCCTCCTGAGGCGTAGGTGAGTGCTCGGCTGGCATTGGTTACCATTATTACAATTGCGCTGCAACGGTTTTTGGCGATTGACAAACCGGCAGAGCGCTCTTTAGACTGCGATCTCCATGACCAGAGAACAACTCAAACAGCGTATGAAGGCGATCCTTGCCCTGGACAGCCACCCGGGCCATATCGCGGCAGGCTTTGCCGTGGGGGTCTTTATCAGCTTTACCCCGTTTTTTGGTCTGCATACGCCGATCGCCATTGCCGCCGCCTTTCTGCTTCGTCTTAACCGCTTGGCAACCATTACCGGCGCCTGGATCAATACGCCGCTGACCGTTGGTCCGGCGTTGGTGGCCAGTTTCAAGCTCGGCCGTTTTTTGCGGGGCTTGCCGCCCAAGCCGATTGTCTTCAGGCACCTGGAGTGGCAGGAGCTCAAGGTATATTCCAAATCGCTGCTGCTGGGTAGCTCTGTAATCGGGATTGTCGCCGCGCTGGTGGCCTATTTTGTCTGTTACTGGCTGGTGATCCGCTTCCGACGCAAGGATGCCGGTCTGGCCGAGCTGACCGAGGAGTCGCTCATCACCGGTGAGGACCTGGAGCAGGACGAGAAAAATCAAAGCCCATGACACGTGAACGGATTATCGAACGGGTCCGCAAACTGCTGGCCCTTTCCAATAGCAGCAACGAACACGAGGCTGCCCTGGCCGCTGCGCACGCCCAGCGCCTGCTGTCAGAGCACAATCTGGCCATGTCCGAGCTTGAGGCCCAGGAGGAAGGGGCCGGCGAGGTGGCGTTGCAGGTGGCCAAGACGGTCCCCAAGTGGCTGTCATCGCTGTTTGCCACGGTGGCCAACGCCTTTGACTGCTTTCCGATCGTCACCACCACCCCGGAGTGTAGCCGCCTGCGTTTTATCGGCGTGGGTGAGGATCCGGCCGTGGCGGTCTGTACCCTGCAGTACCTGATCAAGGAGCTGCGCCGGCTGGCCTCGGGCTACCTGCATTGCCTGGAGTTGCAGCAGGAAGGGGTGATGCCGCTTGATCGCCAGCGGGTCCGGACCTCCTATCTGTTGGGAGCGGTCCAGGGAGTGCGGCAAGCCCTGGCCGATCAGAAGGTGCAGACCCCCACCACCAGCACCGCCCTGGTGCCGGTCAAGGAGGCGCTGATCAGGCAGTACCGCGAGGAGCATTTCAGCAACCTGCGAACCCGCAGGAGCCGCAGCTCGACCGTGCTGGCAACGGCCTACCACCAGGGTCGTCAGGACGGTGCCATGCTGCAGCTCGGGCCGCAACGCCGACAGCTTGATCAGCAGCCGGAAGCCCATACGACAGAGGAGGCCGAAAGACAATGAACATCATGCATGCCGTGATCCTCGGCATTGTGCAGGGGGCCACCGAGGTGCTGCCGATCAGCAGCTCGGCGCACCTGCTGCTGATCCCGCGATTTCTGGGATGGCCCGAGTCGGGGCTGACCTTTGATGTGGCGCTGCACTTCGGCACCTTCCTGGCCCTGTTCGTCTATTTCAGGCGGGAGGCCGTGCAACTGGTGCGGGAAGGGGTGAGCGGCTTTTGGCAGCAGGATGGGAAAACACTGCGGCTCTCCTGGTTGCTGGTGTTGGCCTCGGTGCCGGCCGCCCTGGTGGGCAAGACCCTGGAACAGCCGATTGAGGATGTCTTTCGCAGCAGCCCGTTCTGGATCGTGGTGTTTATGATCGTCTTTGGTCTGCTGCTGGGCCTGGCGGACCGCTACGGTTCCCAGGGACACGGGGTTGAAAATGTCACCCTGAAGATGGCCATGATCATCGGTTGCAGCCAATGCCTGGCACTTTTGCCGGGCGTCTCCCGCTCCGGCATTACCATCACCGCTGCCCTGCTGGTGGGGCTGTCACGGGTTGAGGCGGCCCGCTTTTCCTTCCTGATGTCCCTGCCGATCGTCTTTGGCGCAGCGCTGCTGAAAGGTCGGCATCTGCTGAAACACGGCATTCCTGCCGGTGAAGGGCTGCCGATGCTGGCAGGTGTGGCGGTGTCGGCAGTGGTGGGGTATCTCTGCGTGGCGTTTCTGCTCCGCTTTGTCCAGGGACGCACCCTCTGGACCTTTGTCTGGTATCGCGTTGCGCTGGGCGGGATGGTGCTGGTGCTGCTGGGGACGGGCATCCTGCAATGACAGGCGGCGGCATCCGGCACTGGCCCGAGGATGAGCGGCCGCGGGAGAAGCTGCTGAAACAGGGGGCCACGGCCCTGTCCGATGCGGAACTGTTGGCCTTGGTGTTGCGGACCGGAGACGCGGCCGCCGGCAAGAGCGCCATTGATCTGGGCAGGGAGCTGCTGCGCGCCTTTGATGGTAACCTGCGCGAGTTGGCCCAGGCCGAGTTGAACGAACTGCAGCAACTCAAAGGGTTGGGGTTGGCCAAGGCCGCCTCAATCAAGGCCGCCTTTACGCTGGGGAGCCGTTTCCAGGCCAGGCGCCTGGAAACCCTGGAACGGTTCACCACACCGGCGCAGGTGTTCGAGTTTTTCCACCATGAACTGCGGGATCTGCGCAAGGAGTGTTTTCTGGTCCTGCTGTTGGACGGCAAGAACCGGATCATGCGCAAGGCGCGGATCTCCGAAGGGAGCCTGAATCAGGCGATTGTGCATCCCCGCGAGGTCTTTGCCCCGGCGGTGCGGGAATCGGCTGCCGCCGTGCTGTTTATCCACAATCACCCCTCCGGCGATCCGGCCCCCAGCCGGGAGGACCGCGAGATCACCCGGCGTCTGAAAGAAGCGGGGGAACTCCTGGGGATCAAGGTGCTGGACCATATCATCATCGGTGACGGCAGTTACTATAGTTTTGTGGAATCAGGGATCCTTTAGCTCCTCCAGCAACTCCAGGGCAAAGTTTTTGGCGCGGCCGGCCGGGGCGATCACCCCGTAGGCCATGGCTTCCTTCAGTTCGGCGCTCCCGGCGCCGGCCTCCTTCGCCAGGGCGAAGTGCTTCTTCAGTCAGGTAGGACACCCGACCGCCACGGCACAGCCGACCCGGATCAACTCGCGGGTCTTGGTGTCCAGCACCTCTTCATACTCGAAATCGGCAAACAGTTTTTTTCTGATCTTCATGGTCTCACCCTCCCAAAATCTGCAACGCCCGTTGCACCGTGGCCTGTGAGGCTGCCACGCAATCATTCAGCCCAACCCCCTTGAAGGCGTTGCCGGTCAAAAGCAGGCCGGGCAGCCCCTGTAGCCTGCCCTCCAGCAGCTCCAGGCGTTTAGCGTGTCCCACCGTGTACTGCGGAATGGCGTGGCTGTGACGAATAACGCGGCTGAAGGCGGGGGGCTTGCTGATCCCCATGGCAGCCAACAGGTCGGCACGAACTCCCTGCAGGAGCTCCTCATCGCTCAGGTTGAACAGTTCCGGCCGGCAAGCGCCGCCAGCCATGCTGCGTAACAGCGCCATCCCCTGCGGCGCCCGTTGCTCGAACATGCTGGAGTCCCACAGGGTACCCAGCACCGTGCGCCCTTCCTCTTTGGGCACCAGGTAACCGAACCCGTCCAGCGGATGTCCCAGCCCTGCGGTCTGGTAACCGCAGCAGACCACGCTCAGGGTGGAATACAAAATCTGGCGCAGGGTCTCCGCCAGCGTCGCGTCGCTGGCTGCCAAAAGCTCTGCCGCAGCATAGGCCGGTACCGCCGAGATGACCAGGTCGGCCTGAAAGGTTGCGCCGTCGGTGGTTCTGGCCTCCCAGTAGTGCTGCTTGCGTGCAAGCGCCACCACTGCCGCCGCAGTCCTGACCCGCTCGCCAAGCTGCTGGGTCAGGGTATCGGTCAGAAACTGGATGCCTTCTTTAAAGGAGGTCAGGGTACCGCCGGGACCGGCGGCCGAACTGCTGATCGTGCCTTCCTTGCGCTCCTGTTTCTTCTTCTTGGCCAGGGCGAACATGGCCTTGAAGAGCCCGCCGTACTCCCGTTCCAGCTCGGCGATCCGGGGGAAACAGGATATCAGCGACATGGTTTCCGGGTCGCCGGCAAAGATACCCGAGGCCATCGGGGCGATCAGCTTGCGCAACGCCTCCTCGCCCAGCCGGCGCCGGCCGAAGGCGGCCAGCGATTCATCGGTGCCGGGGGCGTGCGTGGCAAACGGTTCTGCCATCAGGCGGAACTTGCCGGGCCAGGAGATCAGCTTGCTGGTGAGGAAAGAGGGGCCGTTTTCCGGCAGGCGGTGGAGCTGACCACCGGTAAAGATATAGCGTTTGCGGGCATTGTCGTTGCTGCGGTGCAGCCGGTCGCTGATCCCCAGCGCCGCACAGAGTTCAAGGGTCTGGGGCTTGCTGTCCAGAAAACCGTTCGGCCCCCATTCGCACAGAAAGCCGTCCTCCCGGACACTTTTGATCTTGCCGCCGGCCTGTGGTTCCTGTTCCAGCAGGGTCAGCTGCAGGGACAGACCGGCTGCGCGGGCCTGCCGGTCCAGCAGCCAGGCCGTCGAGAGTCCCGAGATACCGCCACCGATCACCAGTACGTTTTTCATGAGTTTCCCCCGCTCAAATAATGTTCAGATAGTACGGTCGCTGCAGCCCCCTGTCAAGCGACGTTGACAGTCGCAAAAAAGCCGCTTAGATTGTTAACAGATCTGCATGAAAGGAGTTTTAGGATCATGGCGCAGAAAGATTACTACGAGGTGCTCGGCGTTGCCAAAGGGGCCTCGGCTGACGATATCAAAAAGAGCTTTCGCAAGCTGGCGGTCAAATACCATCCGGATCGCAATCCCGGCGATACGGCTGCAGAGGAGAAGTTCAAGGAGATCAATGAGGCCTACGCCGTGCTGTCCGACCCGGAGAAGCGGAAAAAGTACGACACCTTTGGTTCGGCCGACTTCCACCAGCAGTACAGCCAGGAGGACATCTTCCGCAACTTCGATTTTTCCGGCACCTTTCAGGATATGGGGATGGGGGGGGGCGAGGATATCTTTTCCCGCCTGTTCGGCGGCGCCTTCCGGCGGGCCGGGGCCGGTTTCAGACGGGGGCCGCAGCGGGGGGGCGACCTGTCGCTGGAGGTCACGGTCGGCTTCCGCGAGGCTGCCAGCGGGGCGGAAAAACTGGTGGCCTTCCGGCGCAACGGGGTGCGCGAGGAGTTGAAGGTGAAGATCCCGGCCGGGGTGGATAACGGCAGCCGGATCAGGATTGCCGGTAAAGGCTCCGATGGCGAGAACGGCGGTCCCAGCGGCGATCTCTATCTTGAGGTCAAGGTTACCCCGGACTCGGTCTTCAGCCGTGAGGGGGGGGACCTGTTCGTGGAGCGGACCATCCGCTTCAGCGAGGCCTGTCTGGGGGTCAGTATCGAGGTGCCCACCCTGGACGAACCCAAGCGGATCAAGGTGCCGGCCGGTATCCAGCCGGGAACCAAGATCAGGCTGAAGGGGTGCGGGGTCAAGGCCCTGGGCTCCAACGCCAAGGGTGACCTGTACGTCAAGATCGGCATCCATGTGCCGGAGGGGCTCAACGGCACCCAGAAGAAGCTGATGGAGGAGCTTGCCAAGGCCGGTTTGTGATACCGGCCACGGCTGCCGTGAAGGGGGTTGCGGTTTTCCTGTACTATTTTGTATAATTTTAGTCGGGTAGATGCAGGAGGCAGGGGCGCAGATGGAACCCTCGGGCAGCATAACCGGCGCGGCAAACTACGGGACAGCGGTTCAGGCCGCTGAGAACCGGGGTGCGGGTGCGCGCCGACAGGATTCGCAGGCAGCAGCTGACACTGCTCAGGCAAACAGTATCCGTTTGCCTGAGGACACGGTCACCCTGTCCGGTCAGCAACCGGGAGATCGTGCGCCAACCACGGCCACAGCGACCCAGTCTGGTGATAAGACCACCAAACCGGCTGAAAAAAACACCAATAACAAGAACCTTGACGATCCCCAGGTCAAGGAGCAGATTGCCCGCCTGAAGCAGACCGAGGAAAAGGTCAAGGCCCACGAAGCGGCCCATAAATCGGCCGGCGGCGGTTTGGCCGGTTCGGCCAGCTACAGCTACACCCAGGGGCCCGATGGCCGCAGCTATGTGACCGGCGGAGAAGTGCAGATCAATATGTCCGACGGCCGTACGCCGGAGGAGACCATCGCCCGCATGCAGCAGGTCATCCAGGCCGCCCTGGCCCCCTCGGACCCGTCCGGACAGGATCGTTCCGTGGCTGCCCAGGCTGCCAGCCGCATGGCTCAGGCCCAGCAGGAAAAGCTGCAGGCCTCAAGCACTGTCGGCACCGCCAATGGGCAAGGTGTTGCTTCGCCTGCCCAGCCCGCTGCACAGGCTGCGGGGCAGGCCGCAGTACCCCCTGCACCTGCTACACAGACGGCGAATACGAACAACTCCCGCATCCAGCAGGCCTATGGCAACCCGGCTGTGCAAGGGGGAACTGTGACTACAGCGACGGCCGCTGGCAAGGGAGCACTCACCGGTGCATCTAGCAACGACACCTTCCGCATTTCATCCTACGCCTGAGGGGCCGCAGCGAAAAGCCGCGCTGGTCTACTCATCCCGCTTTGAGCAGTTCAGTTACGGCAGCCAGCACCCCTTTCAGCTGCACCGCTACGGCCTGGCGCTGGAACTGTTCGATGCCTACGGCCTGCTGCAGGGCAGCTCCTTTGAACGCCGTGATTGTCAGCCGGTCAGCGAAGCGCGGATCCTCACGTTTCACAGTCCGGCCTATCTGCAGCGCCTGAAGGAGTTCAGCGCCTCCGACGAACCGCGGGCCGATTTCCTGTTTGGTCTGGGCGATGCCGAATGCCCCGTCTTTCAAGGACTCTACGACTACGCCGCCCTGGGGGCAGGCGCAACCCTGGAGGCCTGCCGCCTGATCGTGGAGGAAGGGTTCCAGGCCGTGCTGTCGCTGGCCGGGGGGTGGCACCATGCCCACCGTTCCAGGGCCTCCGGTTTCTGTTACCTGAATGATGCGGTCATTGCCATTAACTGGCTGCTTGAACAAGGCAAGCGGGTGGTCTATCTCGATCTGGACGCCCACCACGGCGATGGTGTGCAGGAAGGTTTTTACGATCAGGATCGGGTCCTGACCATCTCGCTGCATGAAAGCGGAATCTACTTCTTTCCCGGCACCGGTTTTGAGCATGAGACCGGCAGCGGGGCCGGTCGCGGCTATACGGTGAATATCCCGTTGCTGGCCCATGCCGATGATCCCCTCTATATGCGGGCTTTTGATGAGGTGGTCTACCCGTTGCTGGCCTCCTTCAATCCCGATCTGATCGTGGCGCAGATCGGGGCGGACACCTTCCGGACCGACCCGCTGACCCGTCTGGAGATCACCACCCACAGCTATGCCTATATCATGCGCAAGCTGCAGGCCCTCAAGATCCCCTGGGTGGCCCTGGGGGGCGGCGGCTACGATCTGATGAACACCGCCCGGGCCTGGACCATTGCCTGGGGGATCATGAACGGGGTTGAGCTGTCACCCCGGCTGCCGGCACGGTTTGTCGCAAAGATCCGCAAAGAGGGGTATCCGCATACCATGCTGCTGGATGCCCTGCACTGGGCTGACGAACATGACCGGGTGGTGGCGCTGGATGCCCTGGAGCAGAGCATTGCGGCCATTCGCAAGCAGATCTTCCCGGTCATCATCGGCGGTGAACTGGCGGGGATGCTGTGATGCCGAAACTCGCGGACAATATGCCGCTTGTCAGCCAGAACGGGCAGGTCTTGACCTCGCTGGCGTCGATCAACCGCCTGGATGAGCCCGAAAAGGAGGCCATCTACGCCGCCTTGCTGCCGCCGCGGCTGTTGTCGTTGCTCCAGCTTGACCCGCAGACCCTCTTGAACCCTGCCGGAGAACGGCTGGTGCGGGTGATCGCCCCGGCAGGGCTCGGATTTGCCCGGATCGAGGCGCGCAGCCGACCCGCCGAGCGGGACACGGTTTTTTTTGCAGAGCTGAGTGATACCCAGTATCATCAGATGGAGCTGTCCTTCTGTATCATCTGCGATCCTGCGGCGCCGCGCTTTGCGGTTGACGTAACCGAAGCGGGGACGGTAAACTGGTTCACTTCCCAGGGCAGGAATATCCCTGAGGAGCTCCGGGCCATGCGGGCAGGGCTCTTTCCCAACCAGACCCGCCGGGGGCTGAGGCTGTTCGGTGAATTCTTCCCCCGGGTCGAGTGCCTGACGGACCGTCTGGGGATGGAGATGATCGTGGCCGAGCCGCTGACCTACGACAATGCCATCCGGTATGAACGTTACGGTTTTGATTATCTGACCGGCAAACGCCTCATGCTGGAGATTGACCGCGAATTTCATCCCGGCGGGCTGCTGTTTAACCGCCTGGATGGTTCGACCCCCTTTCGGATGCCGGGGATGGAACGGACCGTGCGGGGGCGCAGTTGGGCCATTCATGACGGCATCATGGATGAACCCTGGGATGACCTGCGGATCTACAAGATGATCGGAAGCAACGCCGGCCTGAATACCTTTCCTGACCGGCAGAATGAGGAATAAACGTGACACAGACCTGCAGTGAGCCGACCCCGTTGGAGGGGATCAGTTATTTTCAGCCACCCGACGGGTACCGGATCTCCGGCCGGGATGGCCGGGTGGATATCCCCTTTGAGTTCCCGATCCCGCTGTCCGAGGAAGACTATCGCGCCGTCCTGGAACAGGGTGGACCCGGCTATGATCAGGTTGGCCAGGGGATGTTCCGTGCCCTGCGTCAGAACCCGGCCTGCGTCTATGCCGTTGATTATGCGCGGGTCCTGCAGGCCGGTTATCCCCATATCATCGCCGAAATCGGCGGTGAGGCGATCATGCTGGATGCCAAGGAGGTCGATGCCCCCTACCTTGATCGCAAGGTCAACCTGCTGAAGATCATGGCGCTTTTGGAACCGGGCAATGCCGGGCTCGCCCGCGAGATCGGCCGCACCCTGATGGAAAAGGGCAGCAGGCTCGAGGCGGCTCACCTGGCGGTGCAATCCTGGTACGGTGCGGAAAAATACCTGCAGCGCTCCCTGGAGCTTGAGGCCGATGACCTGCATACCCGCTATCAACTGGGTGAAACCCACTATGTGCTGGGGCATTACGACCAGTGCCTGCAGCTGTGGGAACCGCTGCTGCCGCGTTTTGACCAGCCTGAGCGCACTCGCCTTGAGGCCCGCATCGCCGCCATCCGCAGGCAGGAACTGCCCAGGGTGCCGGCAGTCGATTATCTGACCGCCTTGTCGGTTGCCTTTGAGCAACACCAGGAAGAGCAGTATTATGAGGCAGCCGCCATTGTGGAAGATGTCCTGCAGGATGGGGTTTTCTGCGCCCAGTTCCCCATGGCGGGGGTCTACCGCTTTCTTGAACAGTGCTACCGTGCCGCTAATATGCTTGATAAGGCCGAGGCCATCAAGGGGAGATGCTAGGTGTTCGGCTTTAGTACCGCAGACTGGCTGTTTATCGGCTTTATCCTGCTGGTGATCGCATTTTGCGTCGCTATCAGTGATATGCGCAAGAAGAAGTCATGACCGACGGCCTGCCCGATACCGAGGAGTATCGCCCCCGCTCCCAGGCCATGGTCATGCTGACCGGCCTCTATCTCTTCCTGCTCCTGATGACGGTGATGAGTTATGGACAGCCGGTGCCGCTCTTCGGCGTCCTCCTAGAAGGACAGGCAGCACGGATCTTTATCGTGGTTGACAGTCTGGTTTGCCTGCACCTGTTTCTGGGACTGCTGAAACGCCAGGTGCTGACCTGGCGCCTGCTGCTGCTGTACAACGCCTACGAGGTGCTGAATACCCTGGTCAATCTCTGGCTGGTCCCCCACAAGGAGTTGGAGCGGATACTGGAACGGACCATCGATCCGAACGGCATGGTCTTCAGCAATCTGGTGACCGTGGCGATCATCCTTTTTGTCACCAGGGTGGTCTGGAAGCAGCGGTACCAATTCACCAACCGCTCTCCGTACCTGTTCTGATCCCGGCGAGGCCTTGATGGGAAAGCTGCTGCTGATAGATGATGATCCGGCCTTTACCCGCCTGCTGAGCGACTATATCGCCGAGCAGTACCCGCTTTTGTCGGTTGATGTCTGCAATAACCCCCTTGAAGCGCTTGCTGCAATCCGGCGTGCACCCTACGATCTGATTCTGATTGACTTTGAGATGCCCACGATGGATGGCCGCAAGCTGATGAACTTTGCCGTGCAATCGGGTATTGAAAAGAACAGGATTGTGATCCTGTCCAGCCGTGATGCCGACTTTCTGCATGAGCAATGCCCGATGGGAAGCTGTCTGGCTGTGCTCAACAAGCATGAGGTCAGGCAGAAGGCGGTTCTCGAGATGATTTTCAGTTCGCTTAGCAAGAAGGCGGCCCAGTCTCACTAGCCCCGTGCTGCCACTTTCCGGTGGGGCACGACGACTGCTTACAGGCAGACGTGAGTTGACCGCCGAGGAAGAGGATATGGCCCGCAAGAAACAGAAGCAAGCAGCACCGAAGCAGGATGCGCCGTTTCGTCATACGCCGTTTGCCGCGCTCAAGGGGGTGGTGGTTGAACCCTCTCAGACGCACGCATCAAATCCCCAACCACCACCTGCCGCTCCACCCAAACGGGAGTCCTCACAGGATGAACTTTTCCTGCAGGCCATGGCTGGTGTGCGACAGCTTGACACGGGTGGACGAACCGATGCGGCCAAGGTACGGCCGCCCGGCAAGGGTGCGCCGTCAGAGCCGCCTGAAATGGTTGCCGGCGCCCCAGCGGCCAAGCTCTTGCCGCGGGATGAGGTGGTTGCCCGCCGGACCTTTCTGCAGGAGGTGGAGCGGTTACAGCTGGATGTCCGCTTTGAGGATCGCCTGCAGGAGGAGGATGAGTTGCGGCCGCTGTCGGGTAACCGTCTGCGCCAACTGAAACGGGGCATTGTCCAGCTTGACCGGCAGCTGGACCTGCACGGTTTGACCCGCGAAGAGGCGCTTGAAGCCCTGCCCCCTTTTCTGCAGGCGGCACAACTTGCTGATGAAAAGGCGGTCCTGGTGATTACGGGCAAAGGGATGCATTCGACCGAAGGGCCGGTCTTGCAACAGGTGGTGGCTGCCTGGTTGCGGGATCAGGGGCGGGCCGTGGTCAGCGAGTTTGCCCCGGCGCCGCGGGAGCTGGGGGGCAGCGGCGCCTATGTGGTATTTGTCCGCCCCCTTGACAAAGCTGTGAAGGAATAACTATATTCAGGAATAGATATATCTGTAAGGAGGCTGCTGCCATGCCCATGTATGAATACCGTTGTCAGTCCTGCAACCATCAGTTTGAGTTGCGCCAGAAGTTTTCCGATCCACCGGCTTCCGAATGTCCCAAGTGCGGCGGCGCGGTCGAAAAACTGATCTCCCAGACCGCCTTCAGCCTGAAGGGCGATGGCTGGTTCAATAGCGGTTACTGTCCCAAGACGGATGCACCGAAACCGGCAGCCTGTTCGGCCGGCGGCTGAGGCATCTGATGCTCCGGCCGGGTGTCGGACGAATGGCATACCTACTCCCCTGATGGCGGCAGCTGTCAGGGGATTTTTTATGACGATGGGGTATACCAACTTTACAAGCGTAGCGCCTGAACGTATCATGAAGGATATTTTATGAACGGCATTGGAGGAAGAGCATGGCGGCGCAGATCATTGATGGCAAGGCAATAGCGGCAAAGGTCCGGCAGCGGATTGGCAATACGGTGGCTGAGCTGAAGCAGCAGGGGGTTGTCCCGGGGCTGGCGGTGGTGCTGGTGGGTGATGACCCGGCCAGCCGTGTCTATGTGGGCATGAAGAAAAAGATGTGCGTCGAGCTGGGCATGTATTCAGCCGACCATGAACTGCCTGCCGACACGACCGAGCAGCAGCTCTTGACACTGATCAATGAGCTGAATAACGATTCGCGGGTCCATGGCATCCTGGTGCAGTTGCCGCTGCCGGCCCATATTGATAGCGACAAGGTGCTGGAGGCGATATCGCCGGACAAGGATGCCGACGGCTTCCATCCGTATAATGTGGGGCGCCTTGCCATTGGTAAGCCCACCTTCCAGCCCTGCACGCCGTATGGCGTCATGGTGATGCTGGATGAGATCGGCTATGACCTGAAGGGCAAGGAGGTCGTGGTGGTGGGACGCTCCAATATTGTGGGCAAGCCGGTTGCGCTGATGTGTCTGGCACGCCATGCCACCGTGACCATCTGTCATTCCCGTACCAAGGATCTGGCAGAGGTGGTGCGGCGAGCCGACGTGGTGATCGCAGCCGTTGGCAAGGCCGAAATGGTCAAGGGCGAGTGGATCAAGCCTGGTGCCGTGGTGATTGATGTGGGGATCAACCGGGTGGGGGAAAAGAAACTGGTCGGTGATGTGGAGTATGCCGCGGCAGCCGAGCGGGCCAGTGCCATTACCCCGGTGCCGGGTGGGGTCGGTCCCATGACCATTGCCATGCTGTTGCAGAACACCCTTGAGTCTGCCCAGCGCGCTGCCGGTAAGTAGCTCTGAATGGATGCGGGTGAGGCGTGCCTCACCCGCATCCGTTTTTATTCAGCCAGTAGTTTTTTGACAAGATTCTCCAGCATTCTGCTGTGGGCCGAAGAAAATCCCAGCATCTGCTCAACAACCTTACCTTGCTTGTCTAGAACAAACATGACCGGCAAGGCGCGCACACCGTAATCGTTCTGCAGTTTGCGCGGAGCCATGATGATCGTATAGCCCAGCCCCTTCTCTGCGATAAAGGCCTTCAGATCCCGTTCCGCCCCCTCGTCGACGTTCATGCCGACAATCTGCAGCCCTTGCTTGGCATACTTGCGGTGCAGCTCGTTCAGGAAGGGGAGCGATTCGCGGCAGGGGGGGCACCAGGTGGCCCAGAAGTCAATGACGACAACGGATCCCTTCAACCCTTCTGTTGAAACCGGCTGGCCCGTGAGGGCAAACAGGTTGAATGCCGGAGCCGGTTGGCCGCGGCGTACGAGCGCCTCGGACTGAACCGGCAGCACAAGCATGAGAAAGGCTGTGACATATAAGGTCACAGCCTGGAAACGGCCGCGGGCAAATAGTGCCAGCATAGAAGCCTACAGGGCCTTGGCGATCAGGGCGTCCAGTTGGGAGCGGGGCACGGCACCCACCACCTGGTCAACCACCTTGCCGTCCTTGAAGAGGATCAGGGTGGGGATACCGCGTACGCCATACTTGCCGGGGGTTGCCGGGTTATCATCGACATTGACCTTGCCCACCTTGACCTTGCCGGCATAGTCGTTGGCAACGGCATCGATCAGGGGAGCGATCGCCTTGCAGGGGGCACACCAGGTGGCCCAGAAATCCACCAGAACCGGTTGGTCGGATTGCAGTACGTCACGATCAAAATTGGCGTCGGTCAGAGTAAGAACGGCATCGCTGGCCATGAAAGCCTCCTTGAATAAAAGGTGAATGTATTCAACTTTACGAATAATACTCCGGCCCGGAAAAATTGCAAGCGGCAAATCCTGATTTGTCCGCTCAACATGAAAAGCAGTTGACGCTATCAAGGTCACGACCTTACAATGTTAAGAATTTGGCCGTGCAACACTTCGGCTTGTGTTAATTTTTAATGCTTCCGGCTCGACCGGTTGGCGGGTGCGTACATGATGACACAGATTTCGTTTTACCTGACCCTGACGCTGTATAGCATCGCAACCGTGATCTATCTGGCCTGTCTGGCCAAAGCAACGCCCTGCCGGAGCCGTCTGGCGCGGCGGGTGCTGGTGGCCGGTTTTCTGACCCACTGCCTGGCGGTGATCCACCGTTTCATCTCGGCCGGACACCTGCCGATCACCAACATGCATGAGTCGCTTTCGTTTTTTGCCCTGTCGATTGTCGGCATCTATCTCTATTTTGAGATCCGCTACCAGGTCAACATGTTGGGCTCGTTCGTGGTGCCGTTCGCGTTGATCATGGTGCTGGGAGCCGGCGCTGCGCCGATGGCTATCAGGCCGCTCAACCCGGCCTTGCAGTCTGCCTGGATCTATTCCCACACCATCCTGGCCTTTGCAGCCTACGCCTTCTTCACCATCTCCGGCGGGGTGGCATTTCTGTATCTGATCCAGTCCTATTTCCTGAAAAAGAAGCACCTGGGTCCGCTGTTCCAGAAACTGCCTTCCCTCGATGTACTGGATGAGATCGGGTATCGCTGCCTGGCCTTCGGTTTTCCGATGCTGACCGTGGCGATCATTACCGGCGCCATCTGGGCCTCAAGGGCCTGGGGCAGCTACTGGTCATGGGACCCCAAGGAAAGCTGGTCCCTGATTACCTGGTTCATCTATGCGGCGCTTCTGCACGGACGGCTGACCACCGGCTGGCGCGGCAGGCGGGCCGCCATGCTGACGATCGTCGGCTTTCTGATCATGCTGTTTACCTTTATCGGGGTCAATCTCTGGCTTCCCGGTCTGCACAGCTACACCTAGGAGGGGCTGACCGATGAATATCATTGTTGTCGGCCTGTCCCACAAGACAGCGTCGGTTGATATCCGTGAGAAGGTCGCCTTCTCGCCCAACAGCATCGAGAAGCCGCTTGCCGAGCTGGTGGCGCTGGACGGGATTGTCGAGGGGATCATCGTCTCAACCTGTAACCGGGTCGAGATCTACGCCACCACCCGCGACATCGCCGGCGGCATTGCCCGCATCAGACGTTTTCTGGCCGACTACCACCACCTGGCCTATGACCTGCTGGAACCGCATCTGTACAGCTACCACGGCGAAGAGGCGATCCGGCACGTCTTCCGGGTCGCCTCCTCGCTCGACTCCATGGTGGTGGGGGAACCGCAGATCCTGGGACAGATCAAGACCTCCTACGGCTATGCCGCCGAATACAGGACCTCCGGCATCATCCTGAACCGCTTTCTGCACAAGGCCTTTTCCGTGGCCAAGCGGGTGCGGACCGAGACGAAGATCGCCTCCTCGGCGGTTTCGGTCTCTTTTGCTGCCGTAGAGCTTGCCCGCAAGATCTTCGGCAGCCTGAGCGACAAGACCGTGCTGCTGATCGGCGCCGGCGAGATGTGCGAACTGGCGGCCCGTCACTTTCTGGCCAACGGCGCCAAAGGGGTGCTGGTGACCAACCGCACCTTCGAGAAGGCCC
This sequence comes from uncultured Geobacter sp., assembly GCA_964622705.1. Lineage (GTDB taxonomy): Bacteria > Desulfobacterota > Desulfuromonadia > Geobacterales > Pseudopelobacteraceae > Trichlorobacter. The sequence goes on from CAZUSH010000014.1 coordinate 16,679, forward strand.
AGCGTTTGGCCGAGGAGTTTAGCGGTGAGGCGATTCCGTTCGAGGAACTGTTCCTGCACCTGCACAAGGCCGACATCGTCCTGACCTCCACCGGTGCGCCCCATGCCATCATCACCCCGTCCGATCTGGAGGAGGTGGTCAGGCGGCGGCGGATGCGGCCGATGTTCCTGATCGACATCGCCGTACCGCGTGACATCGATCCGACGGTCAACGACCTTGACGCGGTCTATCTCTATGATATGGACGACCTGCAGCAGGTGGTGGCGGCCAACCTGGAAGGGCGGCGTCAGGAGGCCGACAAGGCCGAGGCGATCATCAACGAGGAGATCGTCCAGTTCTACAAATGGGTGGCGACCCTGGAGGTCACCCCCACCATTGTGGCGCTGCGGCAGCGTTTTGACGAGCTGCGCCGTGCCGAGCTGGAACGCACCCTGGCAAACTGGAAGGACGCCCCTGCCGATGCGGAAAAACGGTTGGAGGCGCTCACCGCCGCCTTCATGAACAAACTGCTGCATCAGCCGACAACGGTGCTGAAAAAGGCCGGTCAGGGCAACCGGACCGATCTGTACCTGGATGCCTTGCGGGCCCTGTTTGATCTGGAACTGGGCGGTTCGGACCAGGATACCTCACTGGAACTGGAAGAATAATTACACACAAGGAGAAACGCGTATGGCACCACAGCGCCTTCGTATAGGCACCAGGGCCAGCCAGCTGGCACTTTGGCAGGCAAACTGGGTCAAGTCGGAACTTGAGCGGGTCTATCCCGGCATTATCGTGGAACTGGTCAAGATCAAGACCATGGGTGACAAGATCCTGGATGTGCCGCTGGCCCAGGTGGGCGGCAAAGGGCTCTTTGTCAAGGAGATCGAGGAGGCCATGTTGCGGGGCGAAATCGATCTGGCGGTCCACAGCATGAAGGATGTGCCGACCGAATTCCCGGAGGGGCTGGGTCTGGTGGTAACCACCAAACGTGAGGATCCGAGGGACGCCTTTATATCGGACGGCGTGAAATTCAGCGAACTGCGCCAGGGAGCCCGCATCGGCACCAGCGCCCTACGGCGTCAGGCCCAGCTTCTGAAGGCCCGACCCGACCTGGAGATGGTGATCATTCGCGGCAATGTGGAAACCCGCATCCGCAAGCTCAAGGAAGACAACCTCGATGCCGTGATCCTGGCGGCAGCCGGCCTGAATCGCCTGGGCTTCACCAGCGTGGTGACGGAGCTGCTGGATACCGATTTTTCCATCCCCGCCATTGGGCAGGGGGCCTTGGGGCTGGAGTGCCGTCTGAACGACCAGGCCACGATTGCGGCGCTGTCGTTTTTGAATCACCCCGACACCGCTGCTGCGGTTGCTGCTGAGCGTGCCCTGCTGAAGCGCTGCGAAGGCGGCTGCCAGGTGCCGATTGCCGCCCACGGCACGGTCAGCGGCGATACCCTGAACCTGGTGGGTTTCATTGCCTCAGTAGACGGCAAAGAGACCGTGCGGGACAGCATCAGCGGTCCGGCAGCGGACGCGGTCAGGCTGGGAACCGAGCTGGCCGACCGGTTGCTGGCAGCCGGCGGCAAGGCGATCCTGGAAGATGTGTATCAGCGGGAAATCGCTCACTAGCGCTCGTCGTCCCTTGGAAGGGCGCAGCATACTCGTGACGCGGGCCGCCGAGCAGGCCGGGGAACTGACGCGCCAACTCACGGGGCGCGGCGCCCTGGTGGTCGAATGCCCCACCATTGCCGTGGTCGCTCCGGAGCAGTGGGACGAGCTTGATAGCGCCTTGGCGGCGTTGGATACGATTGATTGGATCATCCTGACCTCGGTCAACGGGGTCAGGTTTTTCTTTGACCGTCTGCAGCAGTTGGGGCTTACTGTGGCAACGCTCAAGGGCTGCAAGCTCTGTGTGGTCGGCCCCAGGACCGCCGCTGCGGTACTGGCGCAGGGGATGCAGCCGGACCTGGTACCGGGGGAGTTTACCGGCGAAGGGGTGGTGGCGGCCTTCAGCGGGGTTGCGTTGCAGGGAGCCAGAGTCCTGTTTCCCAAGGCCGATGGTGCCCGCGACCTGATTCCCCAACGGTTGCGTGCCATGGGGGCGCAGGTACTTGATCCGGTGGTATATCGCACGGTCATGCCGCCGGTATTGCCGCCAGAGGCCAGGCAAGCCCTGGAAGCACATCGCCTTGATGCCGCCATCTTCAGCTCCCCTTCTACGGTGCGCAATCTGGCTGAGCTGACGGGAGGAGCGGTCCGTTTACAGACGCTGCTGGCAGGGGTGGCCGTGGCCTCGATCGGGCCGGTCACCTCTCAGGCCTGCCGCACGCTTGGTCTGGAGGTGGCGTTGGAGCCGCAGCAGGCCACGCTGGATGCGGTGCTGGACAGCCTTGAACGGTATTTCGGCGGCGCGGTGTCTGGTCCGGTTTGAAGAGTAGATACTTCAAGCAACGCAAAACGCCCTGACAGCTATCCTGTCAGGGCGTTTTGCACGTCGCCTGTTTGAGGGCAGGGAACTAAATCAGCGTCTGCAGCATTTTTTCAGCCACGTCCTTTCCGCTGATGTTGTAGCTGCCGTTGGCCAGTTGCTGGCTGATATTCTGCACCTTGTCCGGACGGATCTCGCCGCTGGACGGCTGGACATTGCTCAGTTTTTCAACCATGTTGGTCAACTGCACGCTGAAGGCACTCTGAACCTCGCTTGCCGACGTTGTCGAGCGTACGGACTCGCTTTTCGCGGTCTTCATGACCGGCTGTGCACCGAAAATTGCAGTTGTTGAACTATCTATGCGCATGGTTTGACCTCCATTACTTTTCCCATCGGCAGACTGTAGCAAAAACTTTACAAGAGAAAAAGAGGCATTGCGGTAGTCTGTCGCAATTTGTTACGGCAGGCTGAGCGTTGTCACCTTGCCGAACTGCTGCAATGGTTTGTCAAAGTGTTGCTGATCCCCAACCACCACCAGCTTGAAGGCCTCGGGATGAAGGTGTTTGCGGGCAACCCTGAGCAGGTCCTCACGGGTGACGGCGGCTATCCGGTCGCGGTAGCGATCCAGGTAATCGGCCGGGTAGCTGTAGAACTCAAGCCGGGCCTGCTGCAGCACAATTGAGGCCGGGGTGGTGAAGCCGAACAGGAAGGAGTTGATGATCGACTCCTTGGCCAGCTTCAGCTCATCAGGACTGACCGGGTGCTGTTGCATGCCGGCGATGATGGTCTCCATCAGGCCGATGGTCTTGCCGGTTTTTTCTGCCCTGGTCTCGGTTTCGGCCGTAAAGCTGCCGATGAAGTGGCGCCCCACGTCAAAGCTGCTGCCGACGTTATAGGCCAGTCCCTGGTTGGTGCGGATCTCCATCATCAGGCGCGAGGTGAAGCTGCCCCCCAGGATGAAGTCCAGCACCCTGACGGCATACAGGTCCGGGTCATCCTTGGTGATCCCCAGGTGACCCAGCCTGATGACGGTCTGGTTGATCTGTTTGGGGGCGTACAACACTGCCGGGCTAAAGCTCAGCGGAACCTGTGCCACCGTCGGCAGCGCCAGCGGCTTGGCCGGCACGATGCTGCCGATCAGCTGGTTGAGTTGCGCCAGCATGGCGGAACGCTCGAAATCGCCGGATACCGCCAGGATCATGGTATCGGGCCGGATGAACTGGGTCTGGAAGGCCTGCAGGTCGGTGCGGGTAATGGCCTTGATCGAGTCAGCGGTAGGTTCCAGCCCCAGGGGATGACCGGCGTAGATCGCCTTGCGCAGCTCCCGGTCGGCCAGTTCCTTGGGGTCGTCGTTCTGGCGGCGGATAGCGTCAAGGACCTGCTGGCGGGCCACATTAAGCCGATGTTCGTCAAAGCGGGGCTTAAACAGGATATCGCTGAAAAGCTGCAGGCTGCGCGGCAGATTCTTGGCCAGGCTGGTCATGGTCACGCTGCCCAGGTCCGTGCCGAAACTACTTTCAATCGACGAGGCCATGAACTCCAGTTCGCCATCCAGCTGGGCCGGTGTCAGTGCGCCGGTGCCGCCGCCCCGCAGCTGTGAGCCGGTCAGGGCGGCCAGGCCGCTCTTGCCCGGCGGATCATAGACCGAGCCGGTGTGGAGCAGGGCAGTTACCGTCACCAGCGGCAGTTCATGGTCCTGCAGCAGGTAGACCGGGGTACCGTTCTGCAGCACCACCCGCTCTACCTTTGGTACCGCAAACGTCAGGGGAGGAAACGCCATGCTGCGTGGATTGGCCAGCTCGGCGGCCTGCAGCGAGGTGCAGCACAGCAGCGCCAGCAGGCTGATCAGGAAGAAACGAATACGGAAAGTCACTGCTGCTTACCCCCTGTCTTGTCGGTTGTCAGGACCCCAACCAGCCGGTTTTCCCTGGTCAGGTACTGCCGGGCTACCCGCTGGATATCGGCCGGTGTCACCCGGGCCACCTTAGCCCTGTAAGTGGTCATGTAGCGCCAGGTCCCGGCCGTCGCCTCGTACTCGGTCAGGTTGCGCGCTAAGCCCCCGTTGGTTCCCATCCGTCTGGCCTCTTCATACTCCAGCTGGTTCAGGACCTGTTCCAGCTCACGTGTGCTGACCGGTTCCCGCTTCAATCGCTCCAGCTCCTCCAGGAGGGCCTGCTCGACCTCTGCCGCGCTATGGGGCGCCCGGGGGGCGGCGTACAGCACCAGCAGATTGGGGTACAGGCTGCCCGGCGCGTCAAAGACCGAGACCTGGGTGGCCAGCTGTTTCTGCAGCACCAGAGCACGATACAGCCGTGAGGTGCGCCCTTGCCCCAAAATGGCGCTGATCACGTCAAAGACGATATCGTCCGGCGCCCCGATGCCCGGCTTGTGGAAGCCCAGCAACAGCTCCGGTTCCGCATCACCGAGCACCTCAACCCGGCGCTCACCCTGTTGCGGCTCCTCCTGGGTCGCCACCACCGGTACCGGGCTGCCCGGCTTGATGGACCCAAAGTACCGCTCCACCAGCCGGATCACCTGCGCAGGGTTGATATCGCCCACCACTGCGATAACGGCGTTGTTGGGTGCGTAATAGCGATGGAGAAACGATTCCGCCTTGGTGCGGGAAAGTTGCTTGATATCGGACGTCCAGCCGATGGTGGGCTGGCCGTAGGGATGGGCCTGGTAGGCGGCGGCCACAAAGGTTTCCCACAGCTTGGCCGAGGGCTCGGCATCGTAGGAGCGCCGCCGCTCCTCCATCACCACCGAACGCTCGGTGTAAAATTCCCGCAGTACGGCGTTTTTCATCCGGTCCGATTCTATGGCGGCCCACAGCTCCAGCTTGTTGGAGGGGAGCGAGATCAGGTAGGTGGTGCCGTCCCTGGCGGTGAAGGCGTTGTAGCCGACCCCGCCGTTGCGGGCGTACAGGTCGAAAAACTCATCCTTGATCACGTATTTCTCGGCCTTTTTCTCCAGCCCGGCCAGCTCGCTTCTCTGTTGCTCCAGCTTGGACTTGTCGGCCTTGTCCCCTTTGGCCTCCTCGGCCAGCATCCGTTGGGCAACCTGCTCAATCTTCTGCAAAAGCGGCGCCTCGGCCGCATAATTCCTGGTGCCCAGGGTCTTGGTGCCCTTGAACAGCATATGCTCCAGCAGATGGGCAATCCCCCGCTCGTCGCTGCGCTCGTTGACGCTGCCCACCTTGAAGCGGATCCAGGCTGACACCGTGGGGGAGGTGTGCCGCTCCACCATCAACAGCTTGAGGCCATTGGGGTAGCTATGCTCAATCACCTTGTCTTCGAGGCCTGCTGCAACTGCCTGGCTGACCAGGCAGCACAACAGCAGCAGCCCGGTCAAGAGGTAATGTCGAGTCTGTTTCATTCCTTCGGTCCTTTCGTCTAAAACAGGGAAAACCTGACATAACGCCCGGGATGCTGTTTCACGTCCTGCATCAGGGCATCCATGTTATCCACCATGCGGTTCAGTTTGTCGTACAGTTCCTTCTGGCTGATCAGCTGGCCGACCGTCCCCTCGCCAGCCTTGAGCTTGGCCGTGATCGCCTCCAGTTCCTTCATGGAGTTGTCGGCCCTGGTCACCAGCGAAAGGCTCTTGTCGTACAGCTCCCGATCATTCACCAGCATCCCCAGGGTGCTGTTCTTCGAGGTCAGCTTGCGGTTCAGTTCCCGCACATCATCGGCGGCCTGGTTGCTCTTCTCGGCCAGGCTGACCAGCTTGGTGTAGAGGGTCTTGTCGTAGATCAGGCGGTTCAGGCTGCCGTCGGAGGTCTGGATGTCGTACAGGGTCTTGTCGGCCCGGTTCAGGATCTGCATCAGCTTGTCGTACGGCTCGCCGCTGCGGGCCAGCCGCCCCAGGGTGCCCTGGCCGCGGTTGATGTTGCCGGCCAGGATGTTCAGTTCGTGGGAAAGCTGTACGGCGTTGATGTACAGCTTGGTATCGGTGGCCAAGAGTCCCAGGGTGCCTTTGCCGGACTGGACGTTATCCACAATGCTGTTGAGCTTTTCAAAGGTTACCCCGGCCTTCTGGGCCACGTCGTCGATGGTGGCCACCACCTTGCCGGTGAACAGCGTGACCGGCTGCTCGTGAAAGCTGGCAGAGGGCAGGATGTCGACGTACTTCTCACCCATCAGGCCGCGGGTCTTGATGGTGATCAGTGAGTCGGGCCCCATCTTTTTGTGGGCCTTGGCATCGACCTCGGCCACGATCAGCACCTCGTTGGTGTTGCGGGGATTCTCGAAGCGGATCTCCTTGACCACCCCGATATCAACCCCGGCCAGCCAGACTGGCGCCCCTTCTTTCAGGCCCAGCACGTTCATCATGGTGATTCTGATGGTGCTGGTGGGCACGAACAGCTTGGTCTTCTGCCCCATCAGCAGGATCGCTCCGGCCACCAGCAACAGGGCCACCAGGATGAACACCCCGGCCCGCACCTGGGCCCAACCGATCTGGTTACTTCGCTCCATAGTCCAGCCTCTTTTCGTTCGTAGCGACGAACATTCACGGATAATTGTGAACAAGGGATTGTCCTAGATTATCCGACATCTAGCGCCGTGTCGAGTACAGTTTCCTGTAGTTCGGCCGCTGAAAAGCCTGCGCAGCGCTTGCATTACCCAGTGGGGCGGGACAAGCAGGATATGTCCCTCAATATGAGGTGATAGGTGACAGCACTGTCATGTACGAGAGCTCGTAACGCTGAAATACACCATGATTTTCCTGATCGTACTTGCATATGGCTGTATTGGCAGTACTCTTAAAGGCACGTTTTGGTGATGTGACGGGTCTCGACAAATTTCTTGTGCATGGGGGATATAATCAAATGGACATTACCGCCAAGGTTATACGTCGAAGTTTTTGGGCAGCGGTTATCGGCTTGCTGGCTATTCAGGTGATTCCCTATGGACATAACCATACCAATCCACCAACGGTCAAAGAACCTGCCTGGGATAGTCCGGCAACAAGAGCATTGGTGAAACGTGCCTGCTTTAATTGCCACAGTAATGAAACCGAGTGGCCTTGGTATTCCCGGATAGCACCGGCTTCCTGGCTGGTTTATCATGATGTCATCAAGGGACGTAGCCTGGTCAACTTTTCGGACTGGCAGGGGGGCACCGGGGCAGAATTTCAACGCGTCATTACTGCCGGCTACATGCCGCCCCTGCAATATCGTCTGGCACATCCGGAGGCGCGGTTGACACCGGCTGAGAAACAACAGTTGATCAAGGGGCTGACCGCAACAGCGGCGGCGGGAAGATAGGTGCTATCGCTGCCGGGGGTGACGCGACCAGAGGCTCTATACAAACAGCGATGCCACAGTGGGCTGCAAAAACTCCTGCACATTGGGCAGCGGGCAGGCCCGCAGCTCCGCCTCGGTCCCCTCGAAGGCCAGCCGCGATTCGTGAATCAATGAAAACCGCTGCGATGTGGCAAAGGCCGTGGCCAGGTCATGGGTCACCATCAGGGTGGTCTTGCCGGCCTCCTGCAGCCGCCGCATCAGGGAGATGATATTGTAGACTCCGATCGGGTCCAGGCCGGTGGTTGGCTCGTCAAAAAAGATGTACTCAGGGTCGGCGGCCAGGGCCCGGGCAATCGCCACCCGTTTTTTCATGCCGCCGGACAGCTCGGCCGGGTAGAGGTCCAGGGCCGGCTCCACCCCCACAAAGCGCAGCTTCTCCCGCACGATCTCCTCGATCTTGCCCTGGGAGAGCCGTCCCTCCTCAAACAGGCGGTAGCCCACGTTCTCCCCCACCGTCATGGAGTCGAACAGCGCGCCGCCCTGGAACACGATCGCAATCTTCTTGCGCTGTTCACGGTAGGCCGCCTCAGGCTTGCCGGTTATCTCCAGGCCGTTGATGCAGATGCTGCCGTGCTGGGGGTGGATCAGTCCCAGCAGCAGCTTGAGGATGGTGGTCTTGCCGGAACCGCTCACCCCCAGGATGGTGCGGTTGACACCTTGCTCCAGCACCAGGTCGAAGTCGGACAGGATGGTGCGGCCACCCACCGTATAACAGACCTTCTCCATCCGTATGCACGGTTCGTCCGTCCAGCTCATCGAAACACCACAAAGACCTTGGCAATGAAGAAGTCGCACATCAGGATCACCACCGAGGAGAGTACCACCGCCCGCTTGGCCGCCGCCCCGACCCCTTCGGCGCCGCCACCGGTGGCAAGCCCGGTCTGGCAGGCGATCATGGTCAACAGGAACGCAAACACCAGCGGTTTGACGATCCCTTCCAGATAATCAAGCGGCACCATGAACTGGGTGAAGGTGGAAAGGTACATGGTGGGGCCGATCCCGTAGGTGGTGGCGATCAGGTAGCCGCCCAACATGGAGATGGCATCGGTGATGATGGTCAAAAGCGGCAGGGCCAGCAGCATCGCCTTCAGGCGGGGGGTTACCAGGCGCTGGATGATGTCGGTCCCCTCCACCCGCATGGCATCGACCTGTTCGGTCACCACCATGGTGCCCAGCTCGGCGGTGATGGCAGAGCCGACCCGGCCCGATACCATCAGGGCCGCCAGCACCGGTCCCAGCTCCTTGATCATGGTAACGGCCACCATGCCGCCGACGTAGCTGGTGGCGGCAAACGGCTTCAACTGGATCAGGGCCTGCAGCGCCATGACCATGCCGGTGAACAGACCGGTCAGCACGCAGATGAACAGCGAGGAAAAGCCCAGCTTGTCGAACTGGATCGCAAAGTCGCGGTAGTAGTACGGCTTGTGGAAGATGCGGGTAAAGGCCTGCCAGGCCAGGAAGAAAAACTCCTGGAATCCGGCAAAGAAACGCTGCATGCCGGTGTCGAGGCGCGCCAGGCTGAACATCCTACAGCACCGCCTCCACCGCCTGGGCGGCCTCATCGATGAAGCTGAACTCCAGCTCCTGGCGGACGTTCTCCGGGATGTCGTCCAGGTCGTCGCGGTTGCGACCGGGGGCCAGCACGGTCTTGACCCCGGCGCGGTGGGCGGCCAGCACCTTTTCCTTCAGGCCGCCGATGGCCAGCACCCGCCCGGTCAGGGTGATCTCGCCGGTCATGGCCACGCTGCGGCGGGCCGGACGGTTGGTTAACAGCGAGACCAGCGCCGTGACCATGGTCACCCCGGCCGAGGGGCCGTCCTTGGGGATGGCGCCGGAGGGGACGTGGATATGGATGGCGTGGTTTTCAAAGGCGCTGTCCTGAATGCCGAACTCGGCGGCATGGGCCTGCACGTAGGAGAGGGCAGCCCGGGCCGACTCCTTCATCACCTCCCCCAGGGAGCCGGTCAGGATCAGCTCGGGTTTGCCCGGCATGCTGGTGGCCTCCACAAACAGGATGTCGCCGCCGGTCTCGGTCCAGGCCAGGCCGGTCACGATCCCGACCCGGTCTGATTCCGCCGCCACCTCGTTGTGGAACTTGCGCGGTCCCAAAAGTTCGGTCACCACCGCTGGCGTGATCTCGCTGCGGGGTTCCTTGCCCTGGGTGACCTCCTTGGCCACCTTGCGCAACACCTGGGCAATGGTGCGTTGCATGTTGCGCACCCCTGCCTCGCGGGTGTAGTCGCGGATGATCTTGACCAGCCCCTCCTCGGTAAAGGCGGGCGGGGTCTTGGCCAGGCCGTTCTCCTCCAGTTCGCGCGGGATGATGAAACGGTTGGCGATATGCTGTTTTTCTTCGGTTGAATAGCCGGCCAGCCTGATGATCTCCATCCGGTCCTTCAAGGGGCCGGGGATCGGGTCCATCTGGTTGGCGGTGGTGATGAACATCACCTTGGAGAGGTCGAACGGCACATCCAGATAGTGATCCTGGAACGAGAAGTTCTGCTCAGGGTCAAGCACCTCCAGCAGGGCTGAAGAGGGATCGCCGCGGAAGTCATGGGAGAGCTTGTCGATCTCGTCCAGCATCATGACCGGGTTGTTGGAGCCGCAGCGGTAGATCTCCTTGATGATTCTGCCCGGCAGGGCGCCGATGTAGGTCCGGCGGTGGCCGCGGATCTCGGCCTCGTCCCGCACGCCCCCCAGGGAGACCCGTACGAACTTGCGGCCCATGGCCCGCGCAATCGAGCGGCCCAGCGAGGTCTTGCCCACCCCGGGCGGCCCCACGAAGCAGAGCACCGGTCCCTTCATGGTCTCCTTCAACGAGCGGACCGCCAGAAACTCCAGGATCCGCTCCTTGACCTTCTTGAGGTTGTAGTGGTCCTCGTCCAGCACCTGTTCGGCCTTGACGATATCCAGTGAATCCTCGGTGGAGATGTTCCAGGGCATGCCGGCCAGGTAGTCCAGGTAGGTACGGGAGACGTTGTATTCCGGCGAGGTCTGGTTGATCCGCTCCAGCCGTTTCAACTCCTTGAGGGCGATCTTGTGCACCTCTTCCGGCATCTCGGCCTCATCGATCCGTTGGCGCAGCTCCGTCACGTCGGTGTTGCGGGGGTCTTCCTCGCCCAACTCCTCCTGGATCTGCTTCATCTGCTCCCGCAGCAGGTAATCCTTCTGGTTCTTGCCCACCCGCTTGTTCAGTTCGGTCTTCAGGTCCGAATGTACCTGCAGTTTCTGGACCTCGTTGGTCAGGTGCACATAGACCTTTTTCAGACGCTCCAGGGGATCAACGGTTTCCAGCAGCTCCTGCAGATCACTCTGGGGCAGGTTGACGTACAGCGCCACCAGGTCGGACAGGCGGGCCGGGTTGTCGATGTAGTCGATCATCTTCATGACATCGTCCGGCAGCGGCTTGCCATAGGAGAGCGAGATCTTCAGCAGACCGATCAGCGACTGCACCAAGGCCTCGGAGACCAGCCCCTTTTCCGCAAACTCCCGTACCACCTCAACCTGGGCCAGGGGATAGGGGGCCATCCGTTCAAGCTCCATCAGCCTGATCCGGTTGATCCCCTCCAGGGTAACCTTATAGCGGCCGCCCGAAACCTTTTTCAGCTGGGTGATCCGGCAGACCGTGCCGATCTCGTACAGGGTGGCCATGATATCCTGGCTGGGCGGTTCCTTGCGCTGGAAGACCGTGGCGACAAACCCCTCGTACTGGTCCTGGGCGGCCCGGAACAGCGCCATCTCCGGCTCCTCCAGGTAGAGCGGGTAGACCATGTACGGAAAGGCCACCATGTCCTTTAAGGGGTACAACGGCAGGATCGCCGGGATGTTCAGTTCATTATGGGGCATAGAAAAGCTTTCTTTCTCTCAATAACGCGATGTATTGCAGCAGATAGTACCATGCCGGGTCACAATCTTCAATCAAGCTGCGCAATCAGGTGGGACGGCCTGCCTGCACCGAGACCCGGGTGGTGCGGATGGAACGGGCGGTGCCGCCCAGATCGCGGTAGAGCAGACGCAGAAAGCGGATGGTGACCAGCCGGTGCAGCAGGGCCTGGGTCAGGCGATACAGCCAGCGTCGCAGCAGGGAAGGCCGGTTCGAGCCAAGCAGCAGCGGGCAGTAGTCCGAGAGTCGCAGGGTGACCCGCAGGCGTTGATCCGGCAACTCCTGCACGCTGAAGCGCAGCTCGCCCCGGTCGCACTGGGCGGTCTGCACCAGCAGCCCGCCGCAGATCCGCAGGGCCAGCATCCTGGCATCCTGCTCCTGTTCCGGCAGTGGGGGCAGAAAACAAAGCAGCGCCAGGCGGTTGGCCAGCAGAAACTGTACCCCGTCAGGGCGCACCCGGGGGCGGATCAGCCCCAGGGTCAGGCGTTGGATGGCCGCCAGGTAGCGTTCCAGCACCTGTTCCGGTGTCAAGCCCCGCCCCAGCTCTGCCGGCAGGTCGAGCCACTGGACCGAGAAGACCGTGTTGTCCGCCACCAGCACCTGCTGACAGGCAATCTGTTGTATCGTGTGCGGCGTCATGCCGGCTAGTGTGCCACAAAACTGGCCGCTTGCCAGCAGCAGATTTTATGGCAGAATACCTGCACCATGCACACTGCTGCCACCGAACATATTCTGGTTACCGGCGCAAGCGGCTTTATCGGCCGCCGCCTGGTCAGCGAGCTGCTGCAGCGCGGCTACCGGGTGCGCTGTATGGTCCGTCGGCCGACGGACCTGCCTGCAGCGGCAGAGCAGGTGCAGGCCGACCTGTTGCAGCCGGACAGCCTGCCCGCCGCGCTGGCAGGCATTACCACGGCCTACTATCTGGTACATTCCATGGGCAGCGCAGGTGGTGATTTTGCAGAGCGGGACCGCCAGGCCGCCTGCAATTTCGTAGCTGCGGCCGATGGCGCCGGGCTGCAGCGGGCCATCTACCTGGGCGGGCTGGGGGAGACCGGCGACAACCTCTCGCACCACCTGGCCAGCCGGCTTGAGGTGGCGGAAATCCTCAAAACCGGCTGTTTCAGCACCACCTTTCTGCGGGCAGCGGTCATTATCGGCTACGGTGGCGCCTCCTACGAGATGGTATACAGCCTGGTACGGCGCCTGCCGCTGATGATCACCCCCCGTTGGGTTGCCACCCGTAACCAGCCGATTGCGGTGAACGACGTGATCGGCTACCTTGCCGGTTGCCTGGAGGAACCGCGCACCAGCGGCGAGACCTTCGACATCGGCGGGCCGGACATTATGACCTATAAAACCATGATGGAGCGTTTTGCCAAACTGATCGGCAGGCGACTGCTGATCATACCGGTGCCGGTCTTGACCCCCCGGCTTTCGTCGTACTGGGTCGGGCTGGTGACGCCGGTCAAGCCGGCCATTGCCATTGCCCTGATCGAGGGGCTGAAAAATGAGGTGATCTGCCGGGATAACCGGATACGGGAGCTGCTGCCGATCCGGCTGACCCCGTTTGACGAGGCCATAACAACGGCTCTGGCCGAACAACAACAAGGAGGGGTGGTATGAAAAAAATAGGCGTTGTACTTTCAGGCTGCGGTTTCAGGGACGGTAGTGAGATTCACGAGGCGGTCTGTACCCTGCTGGCCATTGACCAGGCCGGCTGCGAGGCGGTCTGCATGGCTCCTGACATAGAGCTGAGTGAGGTCAATCACTGCGCGATGGAGCCCACCGGCGCCACCCGCAAGGTGCTGGTTGAATCAGCCCGCATCGCCCGTGGCAATATCAAGAACATCAAAGAAGTGAAGGCTGCTGATCTGGACGCCTTGGTGTTTCCCGGCGGATTTGGTGCAGCCCTTAACCTGTGCGACTTTGCCCAGAAAGGGGCTGCGGCTTCGGTTAATCCCGAGGTGGTCCGGTTGGTGAAAGAGGTGTATGCAGCAAAAAAACCGATCGGCGCCATCTGCATCGCCCCGGCCCTGATCGCGGCCATCCTGGGCAAGGAGGCCGGGCCGACCCTGACCATCGGCAACGACCCCGGCACGGCGGCCGAGATCGACAAGACCGGTGCCAAACACCAGAACTGTGCCACCACCGGGATCGTGATCGACCAGGCCAACAAGATCGTGACCACCCCGGCCTACATGACCGCCGGCCGGATCTCCGAGGTGCAGGAGGGGATTGCCAAGTGTATCACGGCGGTGATTGAACTGACCTAGCAGACGGCTTTGGTCGTCACACCTGCCTTGGGTTTGACAAAACAGGCGCTGTGCGATTTTTCGCACAGCGCCTGTGATTTAGGCTGCTCGTATGATCTGTTTGCGTCTTGAGGAACGTCTGGTCCCGCCTTCATCTGTCCTTATTTCTGCACTCCCAGCAGTTGCACGTCAAAGTGCAGGGTTGCGTTGGGCGGGATCACGCCTCCTGCCCCCCGAGCTCCGTAGCCAAGCTTGGCAGGTATCACCAGTTTGCGCTTGCCGCCTACCTTCATGCCCATAACCCCTTCATCCCAGCCCTTGATAACCTCCCCAACGCCGATCACAAAGCTGAACGGCTGATTGCGGTCAACAGAGCTGTCGAACTTCCTGCCATTGTCAAGCGTGCCGGTGTAATGGACCGTGACCAGCTTGCCCTTGACCGGGGATGGGCCATTACCGACGACTTCATCGAAATACTGGAGTCCTGAAGCAGTTGTCACCATCTTGTTTCCCTTTTTAGTTGCCGCGTTAACCGGCACTATCGTTATGCAGACCAGTGAGGCTGCGAACAGCATAAGCATGAGTTTCTTCATAGGTTTCCTCTTTTGGTGGAATGGCCCTGTGGTGCAACACCCGGGATTCTGTTTCAGGTTGCTTACCTCAAACGCTCGCAGATGTCATGCATAATGTGAAGCACGGTGCTGATAGTGAGAAAAGGGGCGTCTGCATAAGCAGGCGCCCCGTGTGCAGTCAGAGGGTGATGACGCGTGGTTACGCGATGGTGTGGCGGATATCCTTGCCCTTGACCATAAAGATCACCATCTCGGCGATGTTGGTGGCATGGTCGGCGATCCGCTCCAGCGACTTGGCGATATAGGTGATCCGCATGGCCCGGCTGATGGTGGAGGGGTCTTCAACCATGTAGGTATAGAGCTCACGCTGGACCTGCTCATTCAAGTCATCCACCAGCTGGTCGTCCTTGCAGACCTTGACCGCCAGCACGTCGTCGCCCCGCACAAAGGCATCCAGGGCCTCCTTGACCATCACCTCAACCCAGTGGGCCATGCGGGGGATGTCGATATACGGCTTGAGCGGCGGCTCCTGGCTGAGCTGGCGGGCGCGTTTGGCCATGTTGGCGCACTTGTCCCCCATCCGCTCCAGGTCGGTCACGATCTTGAGCGCCAGGGTGATGAAACGCAGATCCCGTCCGGTGGGTTGGCGCAACGCCAGCAGTTCGAGGCATTTTTCATCAATGGCAACCTCATGGCCGTTGACCTCGTGGTCCATGGCGATGATCTGCTCGGCCAGCTCGATATCCCGTTCAACCAGGGCCGTGATCGCCTCGGCAATCATCTTTTCCACCAGGCCGCCCATGGTGAGGATGCGCTGTTTCAGGTCCTTCAATTCGGCATCGTAGGATGCCACCAGATGTCCACTCATTAACCGAATCTCCCCGTAATATAGTCTTCTGTTTGTTGTTTCTCCGGGTTGGTGAAGATCTTCTTGGTATCCCCCATCTCCACCAGCTCGCCCAGATAGAAAAAGGCGGTGCTGTCCGAGACCCGCGCGGCCTGCTGCATGTTATGGGTCACGATCACGATGGTGTACTTCTCTTTCAGTTCGTCGATCAGCTCCTCCACCTTGAGGGTCGAGATCGGATCAAGGGCCGAGCAGGGCTCGTCCATCAGGATCACCTCCGGCTTGACCGCGATGGTGCGGGCAATGCAGAGGCGCTGCTGCTGGCCGCCGGAGAGCTGCATAGCGTTCATCTGCAGGCGGTCCTTGACCTCTTCCCACAGCGAGGCCCGCTGCAGGCTCAGCTCGACTACCTCGTCCATCTCGCTGCGTTTAACCCGCCCGCCGTTCAGCTTGTAACCGGCGATGACGTTGTCGTAGATCGACATGGCCGGGAAGGGGTTCGGCTTCTGGAAGACCATCCCGATCTTGCGGCGGGTGGCGACCGGGCTGCAGTCGCGGCGGTAGATATCCTCGCCATCCAGCAGCACCGAACCGCTGACGCGGGCGCCGGGGGTCATGTCGTGCATCCGGTTGATGCTGCGCAGAACCGTGGATTTGCCGCAGCCCGAAGGACCGATGATGGCGGTGACGCTGTTGGCCGGCATGGTCATGTCGACCCCTTTGACCGCATGGTTGGCGCCAAAATAGATGTTGAGCTGTTTCAGTTCGATCTTTGCGTGTTTCGTCTGTTCTGACATGAATCAGTTCCTGTGCAATGGAATAAATCAGCGGCTGCGGTTGAACCAGCGGGCAACCAGGCTGAGGGTGAACATCAGGGAGACCAGTACCAGCGCCCCGCCCCAGGCCAGGCGATGCCAGTCGTCATAGGGGGAGATGGCGAAGTTGAAGATCTGCAGCGGCAGGGCGGCGATCGGCTCGTTCAGCTTGTGGGACCAGAACATGTTCCCCAGGGCGGTGAAGAGGATCGGCGCGGTTTCGCCGGCAACCCGTGCAACGGCCAGCAGCACGCCGGTCAGAATCCCCTTCATGGCGCTCTTGAGGGTAACCTTGAGGGTGGTGCGCCAGAGCGGCACTCCCAGGGCCAGGGAGGCCTCCCTGAGGGTCAAGGGCACCATCTTGAGCTGCTCCTCGGTGGTCCGCAACACGATCGGGATCATGATCAGCGCCAGGGCTGCGGAACCGGCAAAGGCCGAAAATCCCTTCATCGGCACCACCAGCAGGCCGTAGACCACCATGCCGGTGATGATGGAGGGGATGCCGGACAGCACGTCGGCGGAAAAGCGGATCACGGTGGAGATCCGGGAGTTGCCGTATTCCGACAGGTAGACCGCCCCGAAGATCCCCACCGGCAGCCCCAGCAGGCTGGCCAGCCCCACCAGGATGGCGCTGCCGGCAATGCCGTTGGCCATGCCGCCGCCTGCCTCGCCGGGCGGCTTGGGGATCTGGGTGAAAAAGTCCAGGTTGATGGAGCTGATCCCCATCTTGAGGATATGGAAGAAGATCAGACCCAGCGGCAGCAGTACCGTCACCGTGGCGGCGCACATCAGCAGGATCATGACGCCATTGGTGAGCTTCCTGCGCAGGATGTGCGCGTTCATGCCCCACCTCCGGTCGAGCGGGTCATGCTCCAGAGCAGCAGCCGCGCCATAAAGTTGATAATAAGGGTAATCACCAGCAGGATCAGGCCGATCTCCATCAGGGCTGCGCCGTGCAGCTGCGAGGACGCCTCGGCAAACTCGTTTGCAATCACGCTCGGCATGGTATAGGCCGGGTCCAGTAGTGACCAGGAGATCTTGGGGGTATTGCCGATCACCATGGTCACCGCCATGGTCTCACCGATGGCGCGGCCCAGGCCGAGGATCACCGCCCCCAGGATGCCGGAGCGGCCGTAGGGAATCACCGCCATCCGGATCATCTCCCAGCGGGTGGCCCCCAGGGCGATGGCGGCCTCGCGCTGACTGTCCGGCACGGCCAGCAGCACCTCCTTGGTGATGGAGGTGATGATCGGCACGATCATGATCATCAGGATCAGGACCGCCGCCAGCATGCTGACCCCGTAGGGCGGGCCGCTGAAAAAGGGCAGAAATCCCAGGTGGTCGTTCAGAAACGGCTCAACGGTCCGCTGCAGCCAGGGGGCCATCACCAGGATGCCCCACAGGCCGTAGATGACACTGGGGATGGCTGCCAGCAGCTCCACCAGGGCGGCGATGACGCTGCCGGCCTTGCGGTTGGCAACCTCGGTGATGAAGAGCGCCGTGGCGATCGAGAGCGGCGTGGCCAGGGCCAGTGACAGGATCGATGAGACCACCGAGCCGTGGATATAGGGCAGCGCGCCGAAGTCGCCGTTCACGGCGTCCCATTCCCGTCCGGTGATGAAGGCCCAGCCGGTTTTGAGCAGGGAGGGCAGGCTCTGCTGGTACATCTCCACCGTCATCAGCAGCAGGATGCCCAGGATACTGAAGGCGAACAGTACGGTGATGCTCTTGAAGATAAAGTCACCGTTCAGTCCGTGTCTGATATTCCAGCGAGGTGGTGAAAAAATCACGGTTTGCTCCGAATGCAAGGGGCGCGGCCTGTGCCGCGCCCCTTGGTTATCCAGGGCTACATCCGCAGGGGAGGTAGCTTAGTATTTGATGCTGTTGATGGTCTTCTCCACCATCTTGACCACGTTGGCGGGCAGCGGCGCATACAGCAGGGCCGGAGCCATCTTCTGGCCTTTGTGCAGTTCCCACTTCAGGAAGTCCACCAGCTGCTTGCCCTTGGCGGCATCCTTCTGGTGGCTGTAGACCAGCAGGTAGGTGAAGCCGGCAATCGGGTAGGCGTTCTTGCCGGGCTGGTTCACCAGCAGGGTGCGGTAGTCGGCCGGCATATGCTTGGCAGCGCCGGCAGCGGCAGCAGAGGTGCTGGCAATGGAGGGCTCCACAAAGTGGCCGTCCTTGTTCTTCAGGGAGGCGTAGGGGAGCTTGTTCTCAAAGGCATAGGCCAGCTCGACGTAGCCGATGGAGTTGGCAGTGGTCTTGATCTGACCGGCTACCCCTTCGTTGCCCTTGCCGCCCAGGCCGACCGGCCAGCTGACCGAGGTGCCGGTGCCGACCTTGCTCTTCCACGCGGGGCTGACGCTGTTCAGGTAGCTGGTAAAGATGGCGGTGGTGCCGCTGCCGTCGGTGCGGTGTACCACCACGATCGGCGAAGCAGGCAGCTTGACGCCGGGGTTGTCCTTGACCAGGCGGGGATCGTTCCACTTGGTGATCGTGCCCATATAGATATCGGTCAGGGTCTCGGCGGTCAGCTTCAGCCCCTTGCCAACGCCGGGCAGGTTGTAGGTCACCACCACGGCGCCCATCACGGTGGGGATATGCAGCAGCTGGCCGGGGGCTGCCTTCAGTTCTGCATCGGAGAGCGGCTTGTCGGAGGCGCCGAAGTCAACGGTCTGGGCGGTGATCTGCTTGATGCCGCCGCCGGAGCCGATCGACTGGTAGTTGAACTTCACGTCCGGATGGATCTTGGCGTATTCGCTGAACCACTTGGAGTAGATGGGGTACGGGAAGGTGGCCCCGGCACCGTTGATCAGGGTCTCTGCACCGGCGGTGCCGGCGGTCAGGGCACAGGCGAACAGTGCCAATGTTACAAAAGCCTTACGAATTGCGTTCACGATCTATTCCTCCTTGGGATGGGGTACGTCAATGTTGTTATTTGACGTTGTAGCACGGCAATGTGACGGTTCTGTTACAGCGAGGCAAAAGGTTGGTGACTATTGCGGCTGAACGAGGCGAGGCTCTGCACCAGCTCGCCGGTCAGGGTGGGATCGATATGGGGGATCTTGCTCTGGCCGCCCAGCTTGCCCCGCACTACGCGGGACCAGTCGTAGATGGTCTGCTGCGGCACCAGCTGCACCAGCGGGGCGCTGATACGGCCCTGGTCGCGGAAGGTGGCGTAATCGGCATTGGCGTCCCGCAGGCGGGTGTCGAGGTATTCGCTCACCAGCTCCGCGGAGAGGTGTTCAGCGCTGCAGGCCAGCACCCAGTGGTGGCAGCGCCTGGCAATGTCGGCCCCCACCATGAACTCCGTGACCACCTGGCCGTAACAGTGGTTCAGGGCGGCAACGGCATGCTCCACCTCTGCCTGGGTCACCTTCTCCTCAAAGCGGTCCAGGAAACGGTCCCGTCCGGTAAACTCGAACCGAAACTGCTCCGTATCCAGAAAGCGCAGGGTGTCGCCGATATGGTAGCGCCAGAGCCCGGCGCAGGTGGAGAGGATCACGGCGTAGCGCTGGCCGGTCTGTACCGCTGACAGCGGCACGGCCTTGGCATCCGGCAAGGGGCTGCCCTGCGGGTCCAGCTCTTCGATCGGCACAAACTCGAAAAAGGCGCCGTAGTAGGGGGTCAGCCGCATATGCGGTTCGCCGTGCAGCTGGAACCCCATAAAGGCCTCCGAAGAGGGCAGCAGCTCCAGCAGATGGGGGCCGCCCTGCGGGAAGATCCGCTGAAACTCGGCTGCATAGGGGGCCATGCTGGTGCCGCCGTGGATGATCAGCTCCAGGTTGGGCAGGGCATCGCGTACCGGCTTGCCGGACAGCGCCGCCACCTGTTGCAGCAACAGCAGGATCCAGGGCGGTACGCCGGACAGCACCCGGATGGTGCGATCGCGCACCAGCAACTCGGCCATGCCCTGCAGACGCTCTTCCCAGGGGGCCGAGGCCAACGGCTCCCGGGGCTCCACGAACGGGTCCAGCCAGGCCGGACGCTGACAGAGCGTGATGGCGCTCATGTCGCCCGCCAGCACCCCGTCCCCCATAGCTTTCAGCTGGGTGCTGCCCGCCATGTACAGGATCTTGCCGCCCGGCAGCCTGCTGCCGGTCTCCCGGGCCAGGTAGCAGCTGATCATGTCCAGGGCGGCCCGGCGGTTCATGGCAAACATCTCGCGGGTAAAGGGGATGAACTTGGTGGGGGCGGTGGTACCGGAGGTCTCGCAGAACCAGGGCACGCGGCCGGGCCAGCTTACGTCACGCAACTGCAAGAGCTGCCCCTGGCTGCCCTGCTGCAGATGCGGGGCAAACCAGTCGTCCCAGAACTGGCGATAGGTCCTGATCGGCACGGTCCGGCTGAAGCGTTCGTAACAGGCCTCAAACGGTTCTTTGGCCAGGGTGTGAAACCCATGGGCAGCGCCAAAAGCGGTCGCGGCGGCGCTGCGCAGCAACTGCGGCAACAGCTCCCGCTGGGCCTGGCGCGGATCGCGTCTGAGAAAACTGCGGGCCCGCATGTCGGCGGCGGCCCGCAACGGCAGTGACAGCAGGGATGCTGAAAAGTTCAATGGTGCTCCTTTTGTTAAACGCAACGCCGTAGACGGCCACCGCAATCGTTTACACCACCGCCAACAGGGGCTGGTTGTGCAGCTTCTGCAGCCACTGCTCGATGCGCGGATTGTAGCAGTGCTGGTGGAAGATCAGCGAGGCATGGGCCACCGGGTCATTGTCGTCGCAGGAGGAAACCGGCCGCACGGTGCCGGCCGGGAAGATGCGGGCAAAGCAGGCATGGTCACCACAGATCCGCAGGGTTGGCGAGCTGGGCACCAGGATGCTCGCCTCATCCTCGGCCAGCAGCACCAGGGCCGGACCGGCAAAGATGGTCCGGTTGCAATCCGGCTCGGCAAAGTTGCGCAGCGCCAGCACCCGCTCATACCCCCCCAGGTTGGAGGTGTGCTCCAGCACACCGAAGATCCGCTGCCGGATCGCCAGGTGGCGGGTGGTCAGGGCGCGGTTTTCCGCGCCGGCCTCGAACAGGGCCTGGAAACAGCGGCGGGCCCGTTCAAGCTGGCGGTTTAAGTCGTTGGCGTCATTGGGATCGGCCTTCAAGATCTTGCGCAGATTCGATTCCAGCATCCTGACCCCGCCGCTGCGCTGCTGGTCCGGCCGCACCAGGTCGGTGGTGCAGAGCACCGGGCTGACCAGCAAAAGTCCCCGCAGGCGGGCATGCAGCTCCTCCGGCGCGCGGCGCAGGAAGTCCACCACCAGACCTGCCCCGAAGCTGACCCCCAGCAGTACCGGGCGTTCACCCTTCAGGCCGATCTCCTCGATCAGGTCGGTCAGCTGGGCCTCGAACAGCTCCTGACAAAAACCGTTACGGGGGAAGTTGACGTAGTAGATCGAACCGTGGCTGCGCAACAGCGGCCGCTGGAACTCAATCGCCTCGGTGGCGTCCGGCACAAAGCCGCCCACCACGATGGTGGGGCGGCTGCCGGCTGATTTTTCGCGGTAGATCCGGCAGCGGACCGCATGCAGACTGTGGTAGTGCTCCCACAGCGCCCGTTCGCGCGGGCGGTGGCGCTGCTCGTACGGCTTGATGGCGATTGAGCGGATCAGCCCGGCCGTGGCGGTTGCCACGTTCAACAGGGCCGGGTGCCGCTCGGTGAACGGCTGCAGATGTCTGCGGATCAGTTGTTTCATAGAGAATCCCCGTTGCAGCAGTGACGGCCTGTCAGTGTGCGCAGCCGTTCCAGTTGGGTATCAAGCTGCCGTAGTTGGCGTTGCAGGGTCAGAATCCTGAAGAGAAACATGGCGTGCTCCTTAGCAGAGTCCGGCTACAGGGCGATGCGGTTCGCTTGCGGCAAGACCGGCAGTGGGCAGGCTGGTGGTGCGGTGGCAGGCGCCGCAGGTCACATCCCCCTTGGCCACCCGTATCCAGAGGGTCCGGTTCTCGCTGTCGCACCAGTCGCAGGTCCAGGCATAGTAGTCGTCAAAGGTCTTGCATTTCATGGTTGTTACCTCCTTGCGCGGATGTTGAAAAACTACTGCGGAGGCCGTCTGCGGCGTTGCAAAGGTAGCAGCTCCCTCGCCTACCTAAGGTGGTATGTCTCGGTCGCTGCGCGCCTTGCGCCTGGTATCCGGCCTTCCTCATGACGTTTTTCTAAACCCGCATCCGTTTCTTTCATTTCTTTTCGTTCTCTCTTTGTGGCCGACCTTAGCAGCCCAACATGGCGGCTCTGTGTCAGGTTCCCAAAATCTCTGTAACAAGCACTGGCAGCCGGCAGCAACAGTGCTGGCAAAGGTCGCCGCATGCCTGTTCCGGTTGGGCAACAAAGCGGTGCGTATACGGTGTGCACAGGCTGCTGGAGTGCCTGTTGCCATCATGTTTCAGGATCGACATTGAGGTGTAACAATGCGGTGCTAGCGTGGCGCCAATACGGGAACAAGGGGATACGACGATGCGCTGGTATGCAAAATTGACGGTCGGCAAAAAGATTCTGGCTGGTTTCTTATGTGTGGCGCTGGTGGCCGGTTTAAGCGGGATTTTTTCAACCGGCGCGATCTGGGAGGTGTCGCATCAGTCGGCCCTGATGTACACGGCCAACCTGGCGCCGATTCGTGAGCTGACCGGGGTGGTCAGCGGCTACCGCAGCTCGCTGGGGCTGTTGCGCGACATCATCCTGGACCAGTCGCCCCAGGAACAACAGGAGCATCAGGAAAAGCTCAAACAGGCCGAACTCCAGGTCAGCAAAGGGCTTGAGGCCTTCATGCGCGGGAATCACTCGCCGGAGGCCCGCGCCCTGCAGCAGCAGATCACCGAAGACCTGAAACTGTACGGCTATTTCCGGGACAAGATCCTCGACCTGGCCGGCAGCGGCCGCCGTGATGAGGCGGTCAACATGCTGCGCAACCAGGCCGGTGATGTGATTGAGCGGATTGACGCCAGCATTGCCAAGATAGCTGCCCTGAATGACAAACAGGCCACGGCCCGCTACAGCGAAAACGCCGCAACTGCCCGCATGGCCCTGGTGATGAACCTGCTCTGCCTGGCGCTGGGGGTGGTTGCGGCAGTGGGGCTGGGCTGGCTGCTGGCCGGGAGTATTACCAGGCCGCTTAAGGAGTTGAACCAGGCGGTTGACAGCATTGCCGCCGGGGATCTGACCGTGCGGGTGGCCGAGGGGTATGGCGCCGATTCGGCCAATGAACTGCATATCCTTTCCCGCAATATCGACCAGATGAGCAGCACCCTGCACACCATCCTGACCCGCATCAGCGACGATGCGACCCGGCTGTTCAGTTCATCGGACAAGCTCAACAACACGGCCGAGGCGATGGTGCAACGGGCCGAGGCAACCTCAAGCCGGATCGACACGGTTGCCACGGCCAGCCAGGAGCTGCACCAGACCGCTGCCGAGATCGCCCGCAACTGTGCCACGGCCGCCACCAATGTCTCGCTGGTAAACGACGGGGTGGCCCGCAGTCAAGAGATCATGGATGAAACCATCCGGTCGATGCAGCGGATCGGTGAGCATGTGGGGGAGACCGCCAAGGTGATGGCCCAGCTGGGGGAAAAATCGGTCCAGATCAACGAGATCACCGCCACCATCGACGATATTGCCGATCAGACCAACCTGCTGGCCTTGAATGCCGCCATTGAAGCGGCCCGGGCCGGGGATCATGGCCGCGGATTTGCGGTGGTGGCCGACGAGGTGCGGGCCCTGGCAGCGCGCACCACCAGCGCCACCAAAGAGATCTCGGGCATGATCCAGGCGATTCAGAGCGCCACCAGCCAGGCCATCAGCGTGATGAACCAGGGGGTCGGCGAGGTTGAGCAGGGTAGCGGCCGGGTGGGCCGCAGCGGCGAGGCGCTGCAGGAGATCGCCCGCACCATGCAGACGATAGCGGACGAGGTGGCCCAGATCGCCACCGCCTCGGAGCAGCAGAGCAGCACCATTGGCGAGATAGCCGACAACATCCATCAGGTGACCGCCAGTATTCATGAAAACACCAACAGCACCCAGGCCTTTTCCGGTGAGGCCGCCACCTTGGGCACGATGTCCGAGGATCTGCGGGGGCTGGTGGGCAGGTTCACGCTCGTACCGCACGGCGAACCAACCGGCGGCCGGTACCGGACGGTCCGCACGGCTGCCGATCCCGGCCTGTTCGGCCTGACCGAGGCGGGTTGTCCCGCCTGAGGAGTTGCCCATGCAAGCCGCCACCACAACGCTTGCCGCAGTGCATGATACCGCAGCCACTGACCACAGCCTTCAGGGAGCACGCCGGCAAGAGCCGGGCTCCCTGTTCGGGCTGCCGCTCCGTCTGTCGGCCTGGGGCATTGCCCTGGCCTTTTTCGTCTTGGGCAGTGGCTGGATCCTGCTGACCGGGCTGCTGCTGGAGCCGCGCTACCAGGAGCGACACGGGCTGGCGCATCTGGCTGCCGGCGCCCTGTTCGTGGCCTTGAGCGCAGCCTTGCTGTATCTGCTGCTTAAGCGTTATGCCGCCGACCTTTCCCGCTCGCGCGCCTTGATCACGCAGGTCTTTGATGCCTCGCCCAGCAGCATCGTGGTCTTTCACAACCACAGCCGCAAGCTGCTGCTGGCCAACCAGGAGTTTGCCGCCATGACCGGCCATGCTGCGGCAGAGTTGATCGGCCGGGGGGATGACCAGCTGGGGCTGTGGGAGAACAACGCCGAACGGCTGGGACTGATGCGCAACCTCTACCGTCACCACACCGTGCAGCGCTTTGAGGCCCAGTTCAGGCACCGTGACGGTACGCTCTTCCCGGTTGAGATCACGGCCCGCCGGATCAACTTCGACGGTCAGCCCTGCACCATCGCCTTTATCGACGACAGGTCCCGCCAGCAGGAGATTGCCCGCAAGATTGAGGAGCTGACCCGCTTTGACAGCATCACCGGTCTGCCGAACCAGAAACTGCTGCTGGAGCGGCTGGGCCAGCAACTGGCCGTGGCCACCCGCGAGGAGCAGGGCCTGACGCTGCTGGTGCTGGCCATGAACCGCTGCCCCTGCACGGTCAGCATCAATGGTGAGGATATCTGTGACACCCTGCTGCGGGCCGTGGCCATGCGGCTCAAGGAGAGCCTGCGTCAGACCGACACCCTGGCGGTGCTGCAGCCGGGTGAATTCGGCATCCTGCTGCCCAAGGCGGCGGGAGAACGGGAGCTGTTGCCGATCATCGCCAAGCTGCTGGAGTGCCTGAATGAGCCGTTCTGCCTGGAGGAATCGGAGTACCAGCTGCACGGTCACCTGGGGATCGCCCTGTTTCCGGGTGATGGCCGCACGGCCGAACTGCTGCTGCAGCGGGCCAGGCTGGCCCTTAACCAGGCCCAGAGCACCCATGCCGGCGAAAGCGCCTTCCAGTTCTACGCCGAAGAGCTGAACCAGCTGGCCAGCCTGCAGATGCAGATAGAATCGAGCATCCTGCGCGGCATCAGGGCCGGTGAGTTCTTTGCCTGCTACCAGCCGATCTTTGACCGGGCCGGCAGGCAGGTGATCGGGATGGAGACCTTGGCGCGCTGGCAGCATCCCGGCCTGGGGCTTCTGGGGCCGGACAAATTCATCCCGGTGGCCGAGGCCAACGGCGCCATTGTGCAACTGGGCGAGCGGATGCTGGAGCTGGCCCTGCAGAACTGCAAGTTCTGGCGTGAGCAGTTGCATCCCGCTCTGACCGTCTCGGTCAACATCTCCACCCGCCAGCTGAAAGACCGCCAGTTTGCCGAGCGGGTGGCCCGCCAGCTGCAACTGGTGGACCTGCCGCCCGCGGCGCTCTGCTGCGAACTGACCGAGTCGCTTCTGATGGAACATTCCAACGAGAACACCGAGCAGCTCTTCCGCCTGAAGGAGTTGGGGGTCAAGCTGGCCATTGACGACTTCGGCACCGGCTACTCCTCCCTGACCTACCTCAAGCACCTGCCGGTGGATTACCTCAAGATCGACCGGGCCTTTGTGCGGGATATCGACAACAACCCGGACGACCGGGCCATTGTGGCCGCCATTGTGGCCATGGCCCGCTCCCTGCATATCAAGGTCACCGCCGAAGGGGTGGAGACCGAGCAGCAGCACCGCCTGCTGCAGGAGCTGGGCTGTGACTGCATGCAGGGCTATCTGTTCGGCAAGCCGCTGGTACGGGCCGAGTTTGACCAGTTCCTGCGGAGTGAACCGCCTCCCCATGCCTTTGAGGAGGTCTCGGCTGTCAATGCGCCGTTGTCGCCGGTGAGCGGCTATAGCGCCGACAACGGCGGTTTCAGCCAGGATGAGCGCTCCCTGCAGAGCGTGGCCGACATTACCCTGCATATCCCTCCGCTCAAACCGGCTGACCGGCTCAATACGGCCCTGGACCGTTTCCAGCGGGAAAAGGGGCTGCAGGTGCTGCCGGTGGTGGACCTGCATGAGGTGGTCGGCATCCTGAACCGCTCGGAATTCATCGAGGAACAGGTGGTGGGGCGGATCGGCTACGCCTTCCATATCAACCACTCCAAAAAGGTGCGGGATCTGATGCAGCCGGTGCCGCTGGTGATCGACGCCGGGGCCAGTATCGAGGAGGCGGCCCAGGCCCTGCACGGCAATTTCGGTTCCATGCGGCTGGAAAACATCTGCGTGGCCCGCAACGGCGGCTACCAGGGGGTGCTGGATGTGCGTACCCTGGTGGAGGCGATCACCGCCCTGAACCTCAAGCTGGCCAAGGGGGCCAACCCGTTGACCGGTCTGCCGGGTAACGAGAGCATCCAGCGCGAGACCACCAAGCGGCTGGCCTCGGGCCTGGCCTTTGACATCGCCTACCTCGATATCGACCACTTCAAGCCGTACAACGATTTCTACGGCTTTGAGCGGGGCGACATGGTGATCCAGGTGCTGGGGGAGATCCTGACCTGCCATGCCGGGGAGCCGCTGCAACGGGAAGGCCAGAAGAACTTCTGCGGCCATATCGGCGGTGACGACTTCATCCTGATCACCGGGCCGGGCCAGGCCATTGCGCTCTGCCGCCAGGTGATCACCGAGTTCGAGGCCAGGCTGCCGCTGCTGCACGGTTCCAGCGACTTTGCCAAGGGGTGCTACACCTCCTTCAACCGGCGGGGCGAGCTGGAGACCTTCAACCTGCTGTCGCTCTCGGTGGCGGTCATCAGCACCGGCCGGTTGCGGATCATCTCCTATGCCCAACTGGCCTCCATGGCCAGCGAGGTCAAAAAGACCGCCAAACAGGTACGCGGCACCTCGATCGTGCTGAAGGACAACGGGGTGCCGCCGGCCGTGGTCTACAGCGCTGCAAACGGTTGATGTTGGATTTAAGCGTTAGCCACAGAGAACACAGAGAAACACAGAAGAACTACAAAAAATCTGTTTTTGGCGTCTCACCCAAATGAAATCAGGTTGTTTGTTCTGACTGCCTGTCTTTTCTCTGAGACCTCGGTGATCTCTGTGGCAAGCGCTCTTTTTAGGCACTGATGAGCGTCAATCTTTCGTTGACTGACAAGTCCCCCTTGAGCAAAGGGGGATTTAGGGGGATTTGCCTTTGATGGTGAAAACCAAATCCCCCCTGCCCCCCTTTTCAAAGGGGGGATTTTTAGCGCAAGGCCAGTGCTCATCAGCTTTTAGATTTATTACTACTGACGTGAGGAGCTTTTACGATGAAGCCGGGAACCATGCTGTACCACTACCGTATTGAAGGCGAGGCCCCCTATGGCAAGGGCAGCCTGCTGCTGGCCGAACATGCCCTGCTGGGCAAGCGCTTTCTCCTGAAATCGCTCACCCCCACGATGCCGGTCACCTCCAGCTCTTACCGCGACCGCTTCTACAACGAGGCCAAGCTGCTGGCCGGGCTGGTGCACCCCAACATCCTGCAGGCCACCGACTTCTTCGAGCATAACGGCGAGTTCTGGCTGGTGATGGAGTACTACGACGGCGCCGCCCTGGACAGGATGATCGAGCATAACGGCCGGTTCCCGCAGCCGGTTGCCCTGCACTTTGCCATGCGGCTTTTGCAGGGGTTGCAGTTTGCCCACGAACAAGGGGTGGTGCACCGCGGCCTGAGCCCTGCCATCATCCTGGTGGACCGCAAAGGCGGGCTGAAGATCTCCGATTTCGGGGTGGCGCTGCTCAAGTTCGGCGATGACCTGCAGGAGGTGGGCCACGGCGGTGACGCCGCCTTCATGAGCCCGGAGCAGATCCTGAATCCCTTTACCGTGGCGCCCCAGAGCGACATCTACAGCGTGGGGCTGATCCTGTACAGCATGCTGGCCGGCAAGCTGCCGTTTGCGGGGCAGTCCACCGTGGATACCCTGATGCACCGCTTTGATGAGGTCATCCCGGATATCTGCAGCGTGGCGCCCGAGACCCACCCTGAGCTGGGGGCAATCATCGCCAAGGCCATGGAAAAGGACCCGGCCCTGCGCTTTCAGAGCTGCAGCGAATTCCTGGCCGCCCTAGAGGCCCACCGGATCTCGCTGCTGCCCAAACTGCCGGCCGAAGGGGTGGCCGACTCCTGGTTCAAGCGCCGCCGCGGCATGGTGATGTCGTCGCTGGTGGGGGCGCTGCTGCTGGCCAGCGGTGGCGGCTACTATTACCACTGGATCAACTCCTATGACGTGATCCTCAAGCTGCAGGGTTCCAACACCATCGGTTCCGAACTGGCTCCGGCCCTGGCCGAACAGTTCCTCAAAAAGAACGGCGCCATCCGTACCCGCCGGATACCGGGCCAGGATGCCGAAGAGCTGCTGGTGGAGGGGATTGTTGAAGGCCGCCGCAACAAGGCGATCGAGATCAAGGCCCACGGCTCAACCACCGCCTTTGAGGGCTTAAAGGCCAATGCCTGCGACATCGGGATGGCCTCCCGCAGAATCAAGGACGATGAGGTCAAGACCCTGGCGCCGCTGGGGAACCTGACGGCCCGCGCCTCGGAGCATGTGCTGGGGCTGGATGGTGTGGCCGTGATCGTCAACAGTGCCAACCCGGTTTCGTTATTGAAGCTGGATGAGACCCAGGGGCTCTTTACCGGCCGGTACGACGACTGGAACGCCCTTAACCGGGCATCCAAAGGGGTAGCGGTGCATGTCTATGCCCGCGACGACAAGTCCGGCACCTACGACACCTTCAAGAGTCTGGTGCTGCACAAGGAAAAGCTGAACACACAGGCCAAGCGTTACGAGGACAGTGTGCAGCTGTCGCGGGATGTCTCGGCCGATCCGGGCGGGATCGGCTTCATCGGCCTGCCCTACGTCAAATCCTCCAAGGCGGTTGCCATCAGCAGCGGCGGCCATCCGATCCTGCCCACCACCTTCACCGTGGCCACCGAGGATTACAGCCTGGCGCGGCGCTTGTACCTCTACACGCCGGGCCAGCCCCAAACCCCCAAGGTGCGGGACTTCGTGGAATTTGCCCTCTCGCCCGAAGGCCAGGCCATTGTGGAAAAGACCGGCTTTGTGCCGCTGAACGTGCGGCTGGGCAACTCCTACATCCCGGACAACGCGCCAGCGCAGTACCGCAAACTGGCCTCCGGGGCTGACCGGCTCTCGCTCAACTTCAAATTCTCGGCCGACGGTCAGCTTGACAACAAGGGCTACCGCGATCTGGAACGGCTGGTGCGGGCCCTGTCCGGCAAAGATCTGCAGGGACGTCAGGTGCTGCTGTTCGGCTTTACCGACAGCTCGAACGATGCCTCCGCCAGTCTGGCCGTCTCAAACCAGCGGGTGGGTCAGGTAGCCCAGGAACTGCGCTCGCGCGGGATCATGGTGGCAGCGGCCGAAGGGTTTGGCGCTGCCCTGCCGGTGGCTGATAATGAGAGCAAGGAAGGCCGCCAGCGCAACAATCGGGTCGAGGTCTGGCTGGCAAAACGGTAATGCCTGAAACCGTTTTATTGCAGAGGACGCAGAGACAAGCAGGAACAGTCAGGGCAGTGAACGCCGCAATCAGGCATGACAAAACAAATCTGCCAGCGGATCATTCGGCGTCCTGATTAGCGTCATTCTTCCGCCAGCAGTTATCCCCCTTTGCAAAGGGGGGCAAGGGGGGATTTCAAGGCTGCAATCAAAGGCAAATCCCCCTGAATCCCCCTTTATTAAAGGGGGAGCTGGAGATGCGGAAGATGTGCGCTAATCAGGTTCGGCGTTGAGCGGTTTTCTTTTCCAAACGTTTGTTTCTCTCTGCGAACCTCGGTGTCCTCTGCGGTGAATGGTTTTCAGGATACTGCCACTGGCACCGGCCCGCCAAAGGGTGTACTGTAACAGCGCTGAGGCATCAGGCATCTAAGCGCCTGGCCCTGAAAGGAGTACTCCCATGCCGTATCAGACCATCCAGATGGAGGGGCGCAAGCGGATCGCCCTGGTTGCCCATGATCATAAGAAACGGGACCTGCTGGAATGGGCCCGTTATAACCGCGCCATCCTGGTGGAACATGACCTGTATGCCACCGGCACCACCGGGGCCCTGCTGGCTGAGCAGCTTGAACTGGACGTTACCCGGCTGCAGAGCGGCCCCTTAGGGGGGGATCAGCAGATCGGCGCCATGATCGCCCAGGGTGAGATCGATTTCGTGATCTTCTTCTGGGATCCGCTGGAGCCGCAGCCCCATGACCCGGACGTCAAGGCGCTGCTGCGGATCGCGGTGGTCTGGAACATCCCGGTGGCCTGCAACCGCTCCACCGCCGACTTCATGATCTCCTCGTCATTGATGCATACCCCCTATGACCGCTTGCTGGAGGATTTTGAGGAGTACAAGCAGCGTTTGAAAAGGGTGGTCTGACAGCCATGCTCGAAACCGTTACGGTCCACTCGTGGGATGAGCTGCAATCCGCCCTGTTTGACGACTCGTGGAACGAGGATCTGGGGCGCTTCCGCTCCCGCTTCGCCTTCCGTGGACTTTCCGACGTGACGTATCGTCTGGAGACCACTCTGATGCGGCTGGGTGGCCCCTACCCGGAGCTTGAGCGCCACCTGCTGCGCAACTTCAAGAAATACGCCCATGGCCAGGTGGTGGAGCGTGACTCGATCTGGCACTGGCTCTCGGTGGCCCAGCACTACGGCCTGCCCACCCGCCTTTTGGACTGGACCTACTCCCCCTTTATCGCCATGCACTTTGCCACGGCAAATATCGAGAAAAGTTCGATCGACGGCGTTATCTGGGCGGTCAACTACGTCAAGGCCCACCAGTTATTGCCTGACGTATTGCGTCATAAACTTGAGCATGAAGGTGCCAACGTCCTGACCGTCGAGATGTTGTCCGAGGTGCTCAATTCGTTGCCGGAACTGGACGGGTTGTGCCAGGATCACGTCGCCATCTTCTTTGAACCGCCCTCCATTGATGACCGGATCGTCAACCAGTTTGCCTTCTGCTCCGTCATGACCGATCCCGGCGTGGCGCTGGATGACTGGTTGCAGCGCTATCCCGGCATTGGCCGCAGGATCGTGATACCGGCAGCAATAAAATGGGAGATCAGGGACAAGCTGGACCAGGCCAACATCACCGAGCGGGTGCTGTTTCCCGGCCTGGATGGCCTAAGCCGCTGGCTGAAGCGGCACTATAGTCCGCGCTGAGGAGGGCACCATTCGGCCACCAGATTCAGATAGGAATGATGTCCTCATCATTAAGGCACTCAACTTATCTAAATAGCACTTTACTGATGCTTTAATATATTAAAAGCAATAAATGATAAGCTGCAAACTATAAAATAATAGTAATAGTATATTTAAACCCAACTTAAACAAGTGTCTGAATATATCTTATCGCCTCTAATAGAAGCTTATATATATCTGTGCTGCTTGAATCAATGCTACTTTTTTCCATAGCGTTAACATATTTATATAATAATTTTGGAATTTCTTCCATAGTTAAATTAGTTTTAACTCCATTGTAAACAACATTCTCAAATTGATCTTTATCTGTAAGTATACGTCTTGTGGAATGTTTTTTAGGTAATATGTTTGACGTGATCAATGTTTCAAACGCATTTATGTTGTATGATCTGTGTACAGAAGAAGATATGTCTTGTGATAATTTGTTATTTTCATCAAACATGTTCTTGTATGAGGTTGATGCAACACCTCGTTTCATTCTATTTATCTCAGCCATTCTTACAACTATATAAGTTAATAAATTAGTTAAATCATACAACTGTATTATATGTGCTTCTGCTTTTGCAGTAGCATTTAGAAGTGTAGGATCATATCCATCAAGCGCTTCTAAAAAAGCATATTTTATCGGAGATGAAGAATCATCTAGTTTTTCTAAATCAGGCCGACTGACAGTAATGAATTTTATTATTCTCTTAGACAGCTCCTCATCGAAGACGATGCCACCTGTATATAGGATACATATAGCTTTCCAGAAAGCGCCGTTGAATGGGTTTGCTTTGAAAAGCGTCTGCTTGGCTCCAGTCAAACCATGCAATTGCTTCACAGCAGCGGACCCGACTAACAATATTCCGACAAGAACATGCGCGAAAGCCGATTGGACTGACTTGATATTTGCAAAAACAATTGAAAGCATCTCGGGATCAGATAGCAAATTAAAGTACAAAATCTCAAAGCGATTTATTACTCTCTCTAATCCATCCACTCTTGTTTCATTATCTACAAGCTCATCAGCACGAGTTCTTGTTAAAAACGAACTTAAACACCCTAACATCGGGTCAAGCATAGTTTGTATTTCTTGAGTGATTATACGCTGCAAAAAAGATGATTTAATGCTTCTTAGTGCTTCTTGGTCGGTCATTCTCCAAGTTAAATTTAAACTTCCATATTCATGAGACTTGAATATTACAATTTCAATTTGGCCAGCTAGTTTTTCTGCCACAAGATATTCAGTGAAGCTCTTGTGAACAAACTCAAATCCTGTTTCTTCACCTTTTGATAATTCAGGTGAATTGACAACTGCAACATCCGCAAGTTCAAGTAATTCATAATCCGTAGAATCTGGAAAAAACAATTGCAAAATCGGAGTAACTTCTTCTGGCTCCATAGTTTCTCTGCCTTGAATATACATCTCCCATGCTAATTCTTTTAAAAATTCACGAATCCTATTTGCGTCTAGCCTCCCTTTACCTTGAGCCTGATACATTTGCCTGTTTGATGTCTCTGATAAAATACTTCTATAGATATAAGCTTTTTCAATTAAAGCTGTGCTGTTGTGGCTTAGATTTAGCATTCCTGATGTGTGTACACGGGCTACCAGGTGCAAAGTTAGTGGCCAAGAAACCAAGTGATGAAGAGCTGTATTTGTTTTGCATTCGATTTGATCTAAAAATGCCTCTGGGGAAAAATGGCTACCTGGGCCTTCCTGATGCTGTAGCCGCCATTTTTCGCCCCATTTTGTAACTCTGTTCTTATCAAAGGGCAAAAGCGACAAAACGTGTGACCCATTTGGTAAACCTTCACCCAGAGGGAATAATGTGTCTCTGCCTGAAACCAAGATTTTAGCCCCTCGTAATGGACCAGTATTGTGTTCTTCCATTAAAATATTAAAAAAACTTCTCAACTTTACTCTGCTTGCCATAACTAATTCATCAAAGCCATCGAGTATTATAATTAAGTTAGACAGTTGTCTTAAATCACTTATTTTGGAGATTAGTCCAAGTTTAATCATAGATTCTTCAATAAAAGAGCATAAATCTCTACCTTCCTTGGCTCGGCGTAGTTTGAGAAAAACTGGAGTAATACTGCTGTTTGATGCAAGCTCACTAGCAATAAACCTACACAAGGTCGACTTGCCAGATCCGGGGCCACCGCAGAGTAGGATTAAATCTTCCGTTGGCGTCCTATTGCTTAGCAGCGCTCCTAAAAGCTTTCCTAAATCAGGGACAGACTTGTTTGTGCTTTTATTAAAATATTGTCCTGTTCGGTTATATAAAACTGCTGGCTGTACAAAAACTTTTCTAACACCAAAATCTTCATTAAACATAGTTTCTTTTAAGTCAGGCAAGCTAAATAAGGTTTTTCTGTATTCATCCCAGGCCTCCTTCATTTTTTTTGATGATTCTGTTTCAGGGTCTGTCCATCCTTCCATTATTTTCAGTATTGACGTTAGATCTGAAGTAATTTTATTTTTAGCTCGTTCTTCCTTGGTAATAGCCAAATAAGACATTACCCATTTTGCGCCATCTTCATCACTCGACAATAAAACTCTAAATCTGCGACGTGCATCATTAGAGCAGCTTTCTACTAGCCCTTGGATAACATGATCTGGTATGCCATAGTAAGCTAGTAGTTGTGTAAGCCAATCGTCATATGCGTCAAATAATGCATTGTCTGTTTCAGATGGTACATTACAGAAACCGTAATTCATCCCCGTATATTGTAATTTGGCAAAAGAAACATCTAGCTGCTTTTTTAATATGGCAATCAAACTATCCTTATTCTCTATTTCATTTGTCAGATCTAGTTTTGAGGCCTGAGTAATTAGTGTTTCAGATATTGACTTAACGTAACAACGCTGAGCCATTATATAAAACTGGATATTAAATTTATCATAGTTAGATATATTTATTTTTTGTGCATTGTTATCTTTGCTAGATAACATGTTCAAAACTTCTATAGAAGCAGATATAGTTGCACCAGCTGTTTTTGTTAAAACAGCAATACCAGCTGAAATGCTTAATGGCTCACCTGCAGCTGCGGCTGTTCCAAATGATAAAATAGTCGAAAAATCACTTAACAACTTACTGTCTATACGCAGCTTGCCTTTAAGCGTCTCAAGTATTGTCTTGTTATTATAAGAACTAGTCATCTTACACCTCTGTAGTATTTTAATATATAGCGTATTTCATAATATCTACCAATATAGCAGATTGTGTTCTATTCCATATTTGTCTACAATTTGCCTAGTAAACTTATGGGGCTGTCCTAGATAATTAGTTGAGTTGTCCCTTGATTAGTTCTTTTAATAGTGAAACCTGTAACTTAGGATCTGGATTGTTGAAGCGCCACTCGCATTCTTTCAGAAATAGATAGAAGCTCTCTTTCGGAATGCCGTTAAATCTCCTCATGTGGCGTTTAGCCTGATTCCAGAAGTTCTCTATACCGTTTATGTGGTTGCGACCTTCAGCAAACGTTTCTGAGTGGCTGATACGCACATGATGAAACGCACACAAAATACAGGGACACCATACCTATTTAGCATCCTTTTTCTTGCGACCTGCTTTTC
>CAZUSH010000015.1:0-50890 GCA_964622705.1 uncultured Geobacter sp.
GCTGCGGATTGCCGAGGGCGAGTACGGCATCTGTGAAGAGTGCGACGAAGATATCCCGATGGGGCGACTGAAGGTGCTTCCCTTTACCCGCCACTGTGTCAAGTGCAAGTCGGATCTGGAAAAGTTCCAGGCCCAGACCCGCCGAATAGAAGAGGATCGGGCCTATCGCGAGATACCGGTCGGCGACGACGACGAGGGCTAAGCCCTACCGTAGCCGTTCCAGCAACCGGAGCAGCCCCCCTTTCCGGATACCCATGGCATGCTGTGGGCACAGTTCCCGGCAGCACCAACAACGAATGCAACGCCCTGAATCAACCTTCAGGGCGTTTTTTGTTATGGTAATGGCAGCTGGCGGACAGGCATCGCGACAGACACCGCACCCGGTACAGCTGTCCTTCTCCGCTCCGGGCAAGGGAGTCAGCTGGTTACGCAACAGCTTTTTCAAAAATCCGGGCAGCCCAAACTGCACATCCAGCCCTTCCGGCAGGACAAAGGGCGGGTCAGCAACCATAGCTGCCAGGTCAGCCGTCAACGCAATCCGGTCCAACTCGGTACCGGGTAGCCCTCTGCGACGGGCCTCACGCTCCACCGGCAGCAGATCGGCCGGAATGCCTGCCAGATATGCCGCGACCGTATCCACTGCCACCGGATTTTCTCCCGCCAGCAACAGCCCCAATTGGCGCGGTGTGCCGCTGTTGGGCCCGTTTCCCTCCATGGCAACGATCCCATCCACGATGGTCAATGCCACAGGTCTGGCAAAGGCGATCTCCAGCAATAGTTCGGCAAACAGTTCCTTGGCATGGCCGGCCGTCAGGTGCAGACCGGCCTTGGCCGCGCCGACCACCGCGCCATAGAGGTTCTTCACCCCGCAGGTCAGGGTCATCATCTCGTGCGTCTTGAGCTTCGGCAGGTTGATGACCACATCAGCGTCAAGATAGGCGCTGGCCAGCTCAAGCCGTCGAAAGGTTCCCTCACCGCCGGCCTGTCGGGTCTCGTTAAAGGGGAGCAGGCTTCCCCCGGCCTCCGCCACCGCCCGGGCAATGCCGGTCTTTTGGGCGACCTTTTCAAAACTGCCCAGTCCCGGACTGTCACCCACCAATACGGTACCACCGGCGGCATGTACCAGTTCCGCCACAACCTTGACAATGGCCGGATGCGTGGTGACCGCCGCCTCGGGAGGTTTGCCTGCCAGCATGTTCGGTTTTAGCAAGACGGTTTGGCCCGGCTTGACAAAACGGCCCATCCCCCCCAGCGGTTCAAGCAGGGTGGTCACCTGTCGCCTCAACACCGTCTCATTATAATCAATACCGTCCTGCAGGCTGATGATTTCCACGTCAGACCTCTTGCGTTTTAATGAAGTTCAGCTACACTACCTTTGGAATTGCGGAAAACCGCACTACGGAAGCGTCAGGAAAGCAGCCGCCATGGACCATTACGATATATCACTGCTCTATGTTGAAGACGAACGCGTCACGCGCGAGCAGATATCACGTATTCTCCAGCGGATCGTTACCAGTCTCTACGTGGTTGAAAACGGTCAGGCAGGTCTTGAGCTGTACCGCGAAAAACTTCCTGACATCATTCTCTCAGATATCATGATGCCGGTCATGAACGGCCTTGACATGGCGCGCGAGATCCGTACGATCGACCGTGACAGCCAGATCATCATGTTGACCGCCTACAGCGACACCGACTATCTACTTGAATGCATCAGCCTCGGCATCAACCAGTACGTGCAGAAACCGGTCGACTTCTCACGCCTGGCCATGGCCATTGAAACCTGCAGCAACTACGTCCTGCTCAAGCGCAGGCTGGTCCAGCAGGAAGCCCGCATCCAGATGCTCTCAAAGGCAGTGGAACAGGCCCCGGCCCCGGTCCTGATTACGTCGCTCAACGGTTCCATCGAGTATGTCAACGCCATGTTCTGCCGGTTGACCGGCTATCAGGTCGCCGAGGTACTGGGGCGCAACCCCCGTCTGTTGAAATCGGACCTCAACCCGCCCGAGTTGTATGCCGACCTCTGGCAGACCATTACCTCCGGCAACGAATGGAAGGGTGAGCTGGCCAACAAGCGCAAAAACGGCTCAATCTACTGGGAAATGGCAAAGATATGCCCACTGCGCGACAGCGACAACAGCATCTCCGGCTTTCTGAAGGTATCCCAGGACATCACGGAACGGAAACAATATGAGGAGAATCTGCAGTACCTGGGAACCCACGACCCCCTGACCGGGCTCTTCAACCGGGCCTATTTCGATGCGGAACTACAGCGGCTCGAATCCGGCAGAGAGTTTCCGGTCAGCATTGTCATGGCTGATATCGATGGTTTGAAGGCGGTCAACGACACACGGGGACATGACGAAGGTGACCGCTTGATCAAGGGGGCGGCCGAGGTATTGCTGGCCGCCTTCCGTTCCAGCGACGTCATAGCCCGCATTGGCGGAGACGAGTTTGCCGTGTTGCTGCCGCGTACCGACCACGATGCCGTTACGACCGCCATTCAGCGGGTCAGGGCCTGTGAAAGCGACTGGCGCCTGCAGGAGTTTGCCCGTTCATTGTCATTGGGAGCCGCCACCGCCACAAGACCGGATACGCTCGTCGAAACCTTCAAGGCTGCCGATCGGCTCATGTATCAGGACAAGACCGAACGTAAACGTCAGCAGTTGCAGCCCCCCCACCGAGGCTAGGCCATCCCCCTTGTTTACGCGGACAGCTCGCCTGTTGTGCAGATTACTGGTCAGAACACCAGGTTGGGACGCAATACCACCGTAAAATTGGAGAGAGAGGTATCCCGCAGCGCCCCGGTATAACGGGCCGGGTCTTCCCAAATCAGACCAACATCCAGCTTGAGCGCGACCCCCCACGACCTGATCGGAATTTTTTTCCCCAGCACATATTCCTGCCGCAGGAGCTCCCCGTTTTTTGCACCGACATCCCAACGCATATCAAAGGTGCTGTTGCGTAAAAATTCGATCGGATTCACCGTGAAATCCAGGTCGCTCCGACGGAAGCCCACATAAAAGGTGTTGGCGATATTGGGGTTTTCGTGAACCTTGGCGCCGAGACGAAAACTCCAGGACAGTTTCTCCTCCCGAAAGCTACGTTCCCCCTTCAGCTTCCATTCTGCTTCAAGCGAATGATCCGGTATCAGCACGTTATTCTTGATATGTTGATTCGAGTAACTCAACAGGTAGCCCATGTACCCCTTGTTGGAGGAAAGATGCTGCTCACCAGGCCGATCAAACTTCACCATATCCCCCAGAAAAAGGGAAAAGGCATACGGCTCTTCAAAACCGGCCGTGATCCATTGGATCACATTCTGATTTCGACCAATATCGGCCGTGCCGTAGAAGTCGGGGGTATAGCGTTTCAGCGCCACCCCGAGCAGCGGCATCGGCATCACAGCCGCCTCCAGCAACATAAAACGGGGCACCAGTGAATTAAAGAACAGCCGGCTGTAGATCGCCAGCTCCCCGGTCTCACTCAGGTGAGGAATCGGCTCGTCGGTCAGCGGCACATTAAGC
Organism: uncultured Geobacter sp.; assembly: GCA_964622705.1. Taxonomy (GTDB): domain Bacteria; phylum Desulfobacterota; class Desulfuromonadia; order Geobacterales; family Pseudopelobacteraceae; genus Trichlorobacter. The sequence continues at coordinate 3,525 of CAZUSH010000015.1, forward strand.
GAGAGGTTCGAGTAATACAGGTCGGTTTCCCAGTCAAGGTCGGCCCAGCCCAGCGGGCAGGTGCCAAACAGGCACTCCTTGAGGCTTTTGTCCGCCGCTGGGGACGGTGTCGGTTCAGCGGCACGCACAACCGCCGGGAACAGACAGACCAGCAGGGCCAGCAGCAACAGGAGCCGGGCGTGCATCAGCGCTCTCCTTCCGGCAATATAGGCAGCAGTTGCACAAGCGCCCGGAGACGGTAGCCGGCCGCCTCGGCCAGTGCCTTCAGGGCGGCAACCGGCACGCCCGACAGGCTGCTGCCGCAGGCCTGATCAAAGGCCACCAGCAGGGCCAGCCAATTGCAGAAGGTTTCAAAGCGTTCCTTGTTAAACCAAGTGATGCCACGGTCATCGTGAACCAGCAAATAGGCTTGAATCAGCGGATGTTCCAGCAGCAGTGGCAAGGCCTCTGCCGGTGTCCCGCTCCAGAGGCTGCCTGCCACGGCCACGGCAGCACACCGTTGCGCCATATCCAGGGCGGACTGGCGATCAATCTGCTGTGTTCCGGTAACAAATGCAGTCATTGGACGTAGCAGGCCATAGCGTTCCAAGGCATTTTCCGCCACTGGCACCACCAGTGCCCGTGTCAGCAGCAACGCCAGGGCAAAGCGCCGTCCTTCTGCATCAAGGGCCGGTTCTGTCCGCCGGACGCCCGCCCTTCGTACCCGCCGCACCACCTGCCGAACCAACTCACGACGGTGCGCCGCAGCCACACGCGCTTGTGCCGATGGCGGCGACCCGGCCGGCTTCCCGCCGACAACCTGCTCCAGTTCCACCAGGAAGCGCGTTTCTGTCGCAGCAAAAGCTGACGGCTCGGCCAAGTGCTGCAGGCACGCGTCAAATGCGGCAATCAACGGCTGATAGGTCAACTGCACCAGCTCATCCTGCAGGCTGGCCACCCCCCGGCCGGCAAGCAGGCGGTACAGCGTATCCCAACTGCCATCCTCACCTTCGGGCAGGACCCTGAAGTCGACAAAGACCTGAAACGCATATTCGCCCAGTTCGGCAAACAGCCCCTGACGGTGCAGTTCCGCAGCATTCCTCAGGTATTCAAAACCTGTCGCCACTTCACGACAAGCAACAAAACTGCGCGGATCATCCGGCAATTGCAAGGCCTGGCCCAGGCTGGCGACATGTAGCGACAGCATGCCATCGTCCGCCTTGGCTGCCGTCGGCGCAGCCGTGCGAATCCAACCCGCAGTCGTACCGAAGCGGTTGTTGTACAACACCAGCGCCCGCTGCTCACCTCGACGATTGCTGTAGGCAAAGACGTTTTCGTCAATGCTGCCGTCATGGCAGACAAAGTCATACAACGCGAACTGTTCTGCCCCGGAAAAGAGCCAACGTCGCTTCAACAGCGGGAAGATCCACAGCTCATGTCCCCGCACCAGTCCCTGGTCAACCGGCTCATCCCAGTACGCCCGCCGGTACTCCATACCGTATTTTTCGTGAAATCCCTCGATCTGACCATGACCGAACATCGGCAGCCCCGGCATGGTGGCCAACAGGACACAGGCGCCAAAATACTTGCCCTGAGAGCCGAACTGCTCGACTGCGGTTTTTTCGTCGGGGTTGTTCATGAAGTTGACAAAGCGCTTGAGAATCTCAGGGTTGAACTCCAGCACATTCTTGATGGTCTGGCGGTATTTGGCGTTCTCTTCCTGCTTGATCATGTTCATAAAGGCGGAGTTGTAGACGCGGTGCATCCCGAGAGTACGGACAAAGTAGCCCTCCATCATCCAGAACGCCTCGGCCAGCAACAGGGTTCCCGGCGCCTCGACCGCCATCCGGTCCACCACCTCTCGCCAGAACTCCTGGGGAAAGGCGTGATCGAACTCCTCACGCGAGAGGGCATGCTCGGCCCGGGAGGGAATGCCGCCGCCCAGTCCGCGCTGCGGGAACCACAAGCGCTGGTAATGTTTCTTCGCCAGGGTCATGGCGGCATCAAAGCGGATGATCGGCGTCAGGCGGGCAACATGCAGGATGGTCTGCATCACGGCCTCCCGTACCTGTGGCAGAAGGTAGTTCAGTTGCGCCGTATCGTTCCAGGGGATGCTGGTGCCGTCGTTGCCGTGATAGATATAGCGGGTACGACCGTCGCGGCGGTCAATCATGCGGAAGACTACGGCTGCGTCCTGCCTGCTCCAGTAGCCGTCCTCGATCTGCAAGGTCACGTTGGGGTCCTGAGAAAGGTCCTCACCGTTGAACTGATAGGTGGGAAACGGGGCATACTCCGTTTGAATGAACCAGTCCGGGTGTTCCAGCACCCAACGGGAATAGATCCCGCAATGGTTGGGCACCATATCGCTGGCCAGACGGATGCCGCGTTGCCAGGCCCGTTGTTTCAGGCTGAGGAAGGCGGCTTCGCCTCCCAGATCTGCGGCGACACTGTAATCATAGAGCGAGTAGGCCGAGGCATGCGCCTCCGGATTACCGCACAACTGTTTGATGCGCTGTGAAGCCGAGGAACGTTCCCACAACCCGATCAGCCAGAGTGCGCTGAAGCCCCGCTCAGCCAGGCGATCCAACTCAGCATCCGGGACCTGGTCAAGGCGGGTGATCGGATAGCCGTACCATTTGGAAAGCTGGTCCAGCCAAACATGACTCATCTTGGCCATCATAACCACATGGGACATCCAGTCGGCGTCGGCGGAGAACGCCTCGTACTCGGGCTGGTCATAGCCGGCATAATGCCCGGAGCCGTGCAGGCTCCAACCCGGGCCCGGTCCGGCCGGAGGGACGTCATCCCCCTTAAACCGCAGGACTTCGCTGGGACCAGCCCCACCGTCACTCCACTGGCGCTGTTCCTCCTCAAGGATATCGAAGGCCCCAACCAGCTCCTCCAGCAGCACAGGCGGCAGGGCCTCGGCCCATTGCTCGCGGATATAGGCCAGTTGGCCGGCCAGTGAGTCCGGGGCGGCAGCCAGTGGGGCATACAAGACATCCAGCAGGGGTACCCCAAAGTCAGGCACTACCGGCCCTTTGGCCAGAGCCAGTTCCAGACCGCCCAGCACCGCCCGAAAGGGTGGCGCTGCCTCCAGCTTCCACTCATCGAACAACACGCGGAGCGGTTGCATTGCCGGATTTTTGCCTGCCAGGCGCACGAGCAGCATCTCACGCAAAAGGAGGTGATGGCGCTGCTGCTGCGTTACGGCAGACAGATCGCAACCGGCCGGGAATACCTCCTCGAAGGCAGTAAAGCCGGCCGTTACTGTTTCACCCGTCAGGCTGAGACCACTTTGGACAACGGCGTCGGCCAGCAGCTGCATCCGGTTCTGTTCCGCAACGGTATCGATCAGGTAACGGTAGATACGCAGCAGGGTGGCGTAAAGCGTCAGCTGGCCCGCGGTGGCAGAGACTGGGGCAAGCCCGGACTTGAGCAGCGCCGCGGCCAGACGCCGGTAGATCACAACAGAAGGAAGGGGGCCGCGGCCATGGGACAGGATCGTCGGTACATCCAGCAGATTCTGGGCATGCGCGGCAAGCTGAATAACGTAGGGGAAATATTCCGGCAGAGCTGGGGACATAATCACATTTCCGTGCTTTTCAGCTTTATGTACTGCGGGTGGGGAAAAAAGACGGCACGGTCACCCGTGCCGCCAGCGAGTAGGTGTCAGCGTTTCTTTTTCTTGCTTTTCGCCTTGGTCTTGCTGTTTTTGGCCTTACCTTTAGCTTTTTTCGATTTCTTGCCCTTCTTGTATTTGCCAAGCTTATGGGGGACCGGCTTAAAGTCATCACGGATATTGCTCAACAGAACCGCAGTTTCCTCCATGTTGGGGTCGGCCTTCTTGGCCGCCTCCAATGCCTCGCGCGCTTCTGACAGACGCCCGGTTTTCATATAGACCCGCCCCAGCGCATGCAGGGCGCGGGCATGATCCGCCTTCAACTCAATCGCCTTTTTGTAGCTGGCAATCGCGTTGTCGTAGTCCTTCTTGAAGTCGTAAATCAGGCCCAGCTTGTAATAATTATTCGGATCAGACGGGGTCTGGGCAACGGCCTTTTTCAGCAGCTCCGTCAACTCATCATATTTCTTTTCCTTGACATACAGGGCCACCAGGGCGTTGCGGGTGTCGCTGTCAGCCGGCTGCAACTCCAAAGTCTTGTTGTAATACTCGATCGCCTTATCACTCTGCCCCTTGGTACGGTAGACCGCGGCTATCTCACGATTACCCTCCGGATTTGCCGGAGCCAGCTGCAAGACCGCCTTATAGGAGTCAAGGGCCAGATCGGGTTGTTTGTTTTTGACATAAATGCGGGCCAGCTTCAGGTGGATGTCGGCACTTTCCGGTTTCAGCTTGAGAAATTCGACGTACTGCTCGATTGCCTCCTGCACATTGCCCCGGGCCAAACGAATATCGGCCAGCTTCAGGCGCGCCTCGGCAAAGGCGGGATTGCGCTCGATGGCCCGCTTATACGACACAACCGCCTCATCAAGCTGATCCCGCTTCTCATACAACAATCCCAGGTTGTAGTAGACCTCTTGCTGCGTGCTCCCCAGATGCACCGCTTCACGATAGGCCAGGATGGCATCGGCTTCACGACCGGCCTTGAAATACAGCGCCCCGAGCCGCTCGTACGGTTCAGGGGAGTCGGGCTGCTGCTTCACCGCGGTCTGGTAGGCCTCAATAGCCTTGTCCTGTTCACCCTTGGCGGCATACTGGTCCCCCAAGGCCACCCCTTCCAGTTTGGCGGGTTGCGACTCAACCGTGGCGCTCTTTTTACCGCCCAGCAGGCGCTCGTACTCCGCCTGCTTCGTGTCGCCTTTTTTATCGTAGATCTCTGCCAGCATCAGATGCAGGCGGCTACTGCGAGGGTTTGCCGTTGAACCGCTCTTCAGCACGTCCAGGGCGGCATCCTGCTTATTTTGCTGCAGGTACACCGTGGCCAGGGCGGCAGAGGCCTGCTCATTGGCCGGTTCGAGCAGGAGTGCTCGCCGGAACTCGTCAATGGCACGATCGGTTTGTCCCTGCGCTGCATAGACTTCCGCCTGGCCGGCCAGTATACCGGCATCAGCCGGCACCATCCGGCCTGCCTCGGCATAGTGGTAGAGCGCCAGGGCATACAATTTTTTATCGGCCATGATCCTGCCAAGGGCCTTGTGGTAGGCCGGCAGCGGTTGGCCGGCCAGTCCCTTGGTCAGGGCCACCGTTGCGTCGTCCACCAGCCCTTTCTGGACATACAGCAGGCCCAGATTGCCGTTGGCCACCGCCAGGACCGGTTCCTGCTGCAGGGCACGCCGGTAGGCAACGATGGCACCGTCCACATTACCGGCACGTTCGGCCTGCAGCCCCTGCACGAAATGCGCTGCGGCTCCCTCCGGACATGACGTAAGGATCTTTTCTTCATCCTTGGCACGGGCGGCCTGATCACTGATCACCGGCAGCCTGTTTGCCAGCTCAAGCGCATCCTTGCAACTGTCGCCGCCGAAATTCCAGCTGAAGCCGGTCAGCAGCAAACAGGCGCCGGTAATCAGCGGCAGAGCTGTTGTCATTTTTCTGTACATAATTAATTTTCCTTTTATTTGTCTGAAAAAATGCAGCAAAGTATACAGCCAAAACCGGACAAATTCAAACAAATCTGCCGAACTGCTTGATTCTTGTCGATTTTATGGAATAGTATGAATAAATTTCGCAGGCACCTGAGTCATACATGACGGACAACCTGAAAAGGGACACCACCAACCATGAGTAAAGACCTTGAGCAGATCATCATGGCAGCCGGCGATCTCCCCACCATACCGGTGGTCGCCACAAAAGTGCTGCAATTGATGGAAGATGAAAGCTCCACCGCCGATGATCTTGCCAGGGTCGTGGCATCGGACCCGGCCGTTGCGGCACGGGTGCTGAAGATATCCAACTCTTCTTTTTACGGTGCGCAACGACAGATCCAGACGTTGCCCCACGCCATCATGATGCTCGGCTTCGTCACCCTCAAAAGCGTGGTGGTGGCCGCCTCGGTCAAACAGGTCTACCAACCCTACGGCCTGACGGAAAAACTGCTCTGGGAACACTCCTTCGGCGCAGGTCTGGCTGCACGACTGATCGCCAAGGAACTGCGCCGGGTCAACCCTGACGAAGCCTTTCTGGGCGGCCTGTTTCACGATATCGGCAAACAGATCATGAACTTTCTTGATAAGGATAAATTTCAGGAGGTCATGCAACTTTGTTACAACGAGGGCATCTCATTTGAGCAGGCTGAACGAATGCTGTTCCCGTACACCCACGAAGAGGCCGGGGCACTGGTCATTCGCAAGTGGAACTTCCCGGAACAGCTGATGAAGGCGGTCCTGGCACACCATACCCTTGAGCTTGACGAAGGCGAGGATCCCTATCTGGTCATCCTGACCAACATCGTCAGCCTTGCAAATCTGTTCTGTCACCGTTATGGCGTCGGTACCCTCAACGCAGTCGAAGATCTCGATGTGGCGGCCAGCCTGCCTGCCATTACTCTGGAACTGACGCCGGAACAGACGGAACGGCTGCTGGAACAATTTATCGAGGCCTACACCAAGGATCAGGCCTTCTTTTCCTGAGGCCTGGTTCACGAGTCATCCCCGAGATACTCAAGAATGTTCTTTTTCCAGGAGCCGTCTGCCCGCTTGCGTGCCTCGTCTGAGATATCCACGCTATCATCGGCTGCATCAGCATCACCTGCCGCATTGTCGGCGGGGAGATGATAAAGCCGCTGACGAGCCTTGCCATCACGATCAATACCACCTGATCTGCCGACCTCCTTGACCGGTTCCGTCATACATCACCCCCGTGCTGCATAGGATAGTTGATTTCACGACTCGGTAATTGGTATAAGTATTCTTTATACGAATTCCAACAGACCACGAGAACACAGCTTATGATTCGCCCTATTCTTACCGTGCCCGACCCGCTGCTCAAACAGAAGTCCGCTCCGGTGACGATCATCACCGACGAGATAATCCAGCTTGCCAAGGATATGGCCGAAACCATGTACGACGCCCCCGGTGTCGGACTGGCAGCGCCCCAGGTCGGCGTGTTGCAACGCGTTATCGTGATCGACGTCGCCGCCAAGGACGAGCCGCGTCAGCTGATTACCGCCATCAACCCAGTGATTATTCAGGGTGAGGACGAAGTCTTTGAAGAGGAGGGCTGCCTCTCGGTCCCCGACTTTTCCGCCAACGTCAAGCGCCACAAACGGGTGGTGGTCAAGGGGTTGAACCTTGACGGGCAGGAGCGGATCTGGCACGCCGACGACCTACTGGCAATCGCCTTCCAGCATGAAATCGACCATCTTGACGGCATTCTCTTTGTAGATCGGCTGTCGCCGCTCAAACGTGAACTGTTTCTGAAAAGGCTGAAAAAGCGAGGGACACCATGACCCCCTGGCGGATTATCTTCATGGGGACACCGGATTTTGCCTGCCCCACCCTGCAGACCCTGTTGGACCGTAAAGAAAACGTTATAGCAGTCTTCACCCAGCCGGATCGCCCCAAGGGACGCGGCCAGAAACTACAGCCGCCACCGGTCAAGGAGCTGGCCCAGGTGCATCAGATCCCGGTCTTCCAGCCTCCCAAGGTCCGCGCCCCTGAGGTGCTTGACCAGATCAGGGCATTGCAACCCGACCTGATCGTGGTGGTGGCCTTTGGCCAGATCCTGCCGCAGGCGCTGCTGGATATCCCCCCCCAGGGCTGTATTAATGTGCATGCCTCCCTGTTGCCCCGTTACCGGGGCGCCGCGCCGCTCAACTGGTGTATCGTCAACGGAGAGCACGAGACCGGCGTCACCACCATGCTGATGGATGCCGGCCTGGATACCGGCCCGATGCTGCTGAGAAAAAGCACCCCGATCGGCCCTGAGGAAGACATCCTGTCGCTGCATGACCGCATGGCCGCCCTGGGCGCGGCACTGCTGGGCGAAACCCTGGACAATCTGCAGGCCGGCCGGATCACGCCGCAGCCGCAGGACGACAGCCAGAGCTGTTATGCCCCGCTCTTAAAGAAGGAACACGGCCTGATCGACTGGAGCAGACCGGCAACCGCAATCCACAATCAGGTGCGTGGCCTGGCCGTCTGGCCCGGCGCCGTCACCTGGCTTGAGCAGGCACCGCTCAAGCTCTACCGTACCAGCGTGGCAAACGGCAGCGGAGCGCCCGGGACCGTCATTGCCGCGGGCAAAAACGGGATTGAGGTGGCCTGCGGAGAAGGTTCCCTGCTGATCAAGGAACTGCAGGCCGCCGGCAGTAAGCGGATGGAGGCGGCCAGCTTCCTGGCCGGGCACCCGCTATCCCCCGGCACCTGCCTGACAACCCCGGAGGCGGCAGCATGAACAGCAACCTGCAGGAACAGACCGCCGCTCCCCGCAAACGTCTTTTCATCGCCCTGATGGGGCTTACCTGTGTCGTACTGGTGGGCCTGATCTTGCTGGCCTGGTGGATTCCCAGCCGCGGGTTGGCCAATATCCATCCTGACCTGCCCCGCATTGTCGGTTTGATCGTGCTGGTCCTGTCCGGCGTGGCTATCCTGGGCACGGCACTCCTGGTGCTGACCACGGCCCTGGGCAAGGACATCTTCTTCACCCGTTTCATGCGGCTGGTGGTCATCAAGTTTCTGTTGCCGATGATCGAATTCGTCGGCAGGGTTCTGGGAATGGACAAGGACCGCATCCGTCAGTCCTTCATTGCCATGAACAACTCGCTGGTGATCTCGCAGAAATACAAGGTACGGCCGGACCGGATTCTGATCCTGCTGCCTCACTGCATCCAGCTGTTTGACTGCGAGATCAAGGTCACCGGCGACATCAACAAATGCGTGTTATGCGGACGCTGCGATATCAAGGGATTGGTACAGATCGGCAGGAAGTACGGCATCGACATCTCGGTTGCCACCGGCGGCACCCTGGCCCGCAAGGTGATTGTGGAAAAGCGTCCCAAACTGGTGTTGGCCGTGGCCTGTGAGCGGGACCTGACCTCCGGCATCAAGGACTGCTACCCCCTGCCGGTGATCGGCATTCTCAACCTGCGTCCCAATGGCCCCTGCTTCAACACCCTGGTGGATGTCAACGCCATTGACGCAGCCCTGCAGCAGGTGCTGGACCTGCCACATCCGTCGGAAAAGCCTTAGATCCTCAGACGTTCCAGCTCATCTTCACCCAGGTCATTGGTAACGGTCAGCTCCGAGCGCTGACCGTTTTTTTGCAGACTCAGCCGGCCAGCTGCTCCCTTGGGGGCCTTGGTATAGCGCAAGGTCAGCCGCCCGGCCAGTTGGACAGCCGCATCGTCCGGCGCCCCGACCAGCAGCAGCAGCGGGCTGGCGCCATCCATCCAGCGCAGGGTCGTTTCGTCGGGGCCGATGGCGGCCAACAGCTTCTCATTGTCGCTGCTGTCCCGTCCCACCACAGCCTTGCAACACTCCGACAGCCGGAAGTGCCGGCCCGTCCGCAACAGTTCAAAATCCCTGACCGATGGCGCTTGTTGATGATCCAGGACATCCCTGACCTTGGGGATATAGCTGTCCTCGGTCAGCAGACAGCCGCCACCCGGTGTGGGATACTCATCAACCCCCAACTCGGCGGCTAGCCGCATCTGTTCCTTGCGGCCACGCCCCTTGATGGCGGGGAGTTCCTCCCGCCTGACCCAGCCTTCCAGCTCGGGGACCGTCGGTTTCAGGTACCTGGCCGAGAGCGGGCGTAACAGCAGTCCCGCAAGGCCGCTGTCACGTTCGATCACCCGCAGGGTATCCTGACGCTGGCTCATGGGACGCTGCCCCACCACTTCGCCGGTAATCACAAAATCGGCCGCGAACTCGGCCATCAGCCCCTTGGCGCAGCGCAGCATGAACGCCTTGCAGTCGATACAGGGGTTCAGGCCGCTGCCGTAGCCGTGACGGGGGTGGCGCAGCATCTCAAGGAACTCCTGGCCCAGCGCGATGGAACGAAACGGGATGGCGTAGCGCCGGGCATATTGGGCTGCCAGCGGTTCGCCGTCAAGCATGGGGGAACAGCCGAAAAATGGCGAGGTGAAGTTCAGGGCCAGCACCTCAATTCCCTGCTGCTGGACGACCTTGACGGCCAGAATCGAATCCAGGCCTCCGGAAAAAAGCGCCAGTGCACGACGTTGCATCTGCGTAAACTCCTTGAAAACAGAAATAAAGGGGAACAGGTTGTAACACACTCTCACAGCGTCGGCAATGATTGACTCGCCGCAATATCAGGCTACAATAGGCCCGAATCAGATTTGAGGGAGGCGCTATGCCACTACAGGTTAAGGAAGGCACACTGGGGTCGATCCTTTATAACTCACGCATCATTAACGACGCCGATATCGCCGCAGCCCTTGAAGAACAGCAGCGCAGCGGCCGCCGCTTCGGCGAGGCCCTGGTCACCCTGGGCATCGTTACCCAGGAGGACATCGACTGGGCCCTTTCCAATCAGCTGGACATCCCCTATATCCGCCTGAAACGCGAGATGATCGACCCGGATGCGCTTGCCCTGCTGCCGGCCAGGCTCTGCCGCACCCATCAGATCATTCCACTGATCCGGGCCGGTGACGAACTGTCCATCGCCATTGCCGACCCGCTCAACAAGACCGCCATTGCTGCAGCCACCGCGGAGTCCGGTTGCCGCATCAACCTTTCGGTGGCCCTGGTCAGAGAGATCAACGAGATGATCGACCTCTGCTACGGCGCGCCCCATGAAGAACAGCTGGGGTTTTCCTCGGCGCTGTTCAGCGCGGATCAGCTGAGCGCCATCAATGCCGATTGCAGTGGCCAGCAACTGCTCGATCATCTGCTCAGCTACAGCATTCAGCATCAGCTCTCAGCCTGTTCGTTACGACCACTGGACGACCGGATTGAGGTCTTCGGCCGCAGCGCTGCCCGCGACCTGATGCTGGGTTCGTTGATGCCCGATCATTACGGCGCAGTTTGCAGCCTGATCAGAAAAGCGGCCACATTGCAACCCGGCGCAGCCCCGTCTATGAACGGCAGCCTGAACTTTCAGCACCATGAGCGGCAACTCTGCTTTCAGGTATTGCTGATGCCGACCAGGCAGGGTGATTACATCACCATCCGGCAACAGATCACCGCCAGCATACCGCCCAGCCTGGAAAAGCTGCAGCTGGCACCGTTCCAGAAGCAACAGTTCGCTCGCCTGACAGCCCTGCAGCAGGGACTGGTGCTGTTTGCCTCCCGCTCGCTACAGGAGCGTTGCCGTTTCATGGATCTTTTGCTGGAAGAACTGGACACCTCCAATAAATCGGTCCTCATCCTGGGGAATGAGCCGGGCAGGATGCGTAAACAGTTTCCACGCATCCCTCTGCCGGATGCAGACCTGGCCCGGGCACACCTGATCATGGATGCGCTTGAGCATGGGCCGGATATCCTGGTGATAGAAGATGGCACAACACTTGAGCCGTTTACCGCCGCGGCCAGGGCGGCCATGCGCGGCAAGCTGGTTCTGACCGGCATGGATATCCGCGGCACCCGCAACCTGCTGGATCACCTGATCCGCTTCCGTCAGCGCAACGCCTTCCTTACCCCGTTCCTGGCCGGTATCGTCTCCTTCAAGGGGATTCAACTGCTCTGCCCCAACTGCCGTCAGGAAGTCAACCCGCCGCAGCAGGAGCTGTTCAGCCTGCACCTGCAACCACCGCCAACCGGCTTTTTCCACGCCGGCGGCTGCCCCCACTGCAGCTTTACCGGCATCAGTGAACGGATCTTCCTGACCAACTGCATCTGTTTTGACAAACCGCTGCATGAGCGCTTTGAAACGGCAAGCGACGGCAACAGCTTCATGACCGCCCTGCAGGCCGACGGCTACCGCGGCATCAAGGCGGAGGGTGAGGCGCTGATCCGGGCCGGCGCCGTGTCAGCAGAAGAGTTCATTGCTGCCGTTATTCAATAAATTTCCGGAGATCATTTCCCATGGCCAAGATAGACGCGCTTTTCAAGATGATGAAGGAACAAGGGGCCTCGGACCTGCACCTTTCCTCCGGCAATCCCCCCATCTTCCGGCAGCACGGCGAGATCGTCCGGCTGCAGTTCAAACCGCTCGCCCACGAAGAGCTGCTGCCGATCCTGTACGAAATCCTGACCGATGAGCAACGGGAGCAGTTCGAGGCCACCAACGACCTGGACTTTGCCTATGCCGTCCCGGATCTGGCCCGTTTCCGCGGCAACATTATGATGACCCACCGCGGCGTGGCGGCGGTCTTCCGGATCATCCCGGCCAAGATCCTCTCGGCCGACCAGCTCAACCTGCCGGACGGGGTGCGGCGTATGACCAACTTCAAAAAGGGACTGGTGCTGGTGACCGGCCCCACCGGTTCGGGCAAGTCCACCACCCTGGCGGCCCTGATCGACCTGATCAACAGCACCCGCAAGGAGCATATCCTGACCTTGGAAGACCCGCTTGAGTTCATCCACGAAAACAAGCAATCGCTGTTGAACCAGCGCCAGATCGGGGCGCACACCCAGTCCTTTGCCTCGGCCCTGCGGGCCGCCCTGCGGGAGGACCCCGACATCATCCTGGTGGGAGAGATGCGCGACCTGGAAACCATCCAGCTGGCCATGAGCGCCGCCGAAACCGGCCACCTGGTCTTCGGCACCCTGCATACCAACACCGCGGCCAAGACCATCGACCGGATCATCGACGTCTTTCCCAAGGAGTCCCAGGACCAGGTCCGCACCATGCTGTCGGAATCGCTCAAGGGGGTGGTCTGCCAGCAGCTGCTCAAGACCGCTGACGGGCACGGGCGGGTGGCGGCGCTGGAGATCATGCTGGGCACCCCGGCCATCGGCAACCTGATCCGCGAAGGCAAGACCTTCCAGATCCCTTCCATTATCCAGACCGCCAAGAAAGACGGCATGCAGCTGATGGACCAGCACCTCTTGGACCTGCTCAAGACCAAGCAGGTAAGCCCGGAAGAGGCATACAAATGCGCCATCGACAAGAAGATGTTCGAGCAGTACCTGCCGCAGCCACCTGCCGCCTGACTCCGATTCCATTTCAAGGCGCTCTCGGCGTTGGCTCGTCTTCGTCTCCTCGACGTACTGCGTGTACGCCTGCGTCGCCGAATTCCTCGCCGCCTTGAGATCATCCTTGAACTGAAATCGGAACCATCAACTGAAACGCCCCGCCGGAAACTCCGGCGGGGCAACAGACAACGCTACCTCAAGAAGCGAGGTTTTTTTCGTTTTTGGTAAGGCAATCGAGCAGTGACGCGGAGGTGTACAGAACAGTACGCCGCACAAGTCATTGTGAAGGTTGACACGGCCAGGACGAAAAAAGACCGCTTCCCGGAACTACATCTCCACCCTTGTTACCACCCCTTGCAGCTTCGCCGCCGGCAGCTTGTTAAACTGCACAAAGTTGGGGGTCAAGCGCTTGATCACCGAGAAGAACTTCCAGACCAGATTGCTGGTGGCGATATCCTCGATACCGTAGAAGATAACCTTCTCCTGCACTCCATGCTGGTGCAGCAGCTCTTCAATCGCAATATGCTCCATATAGCCGGCATGGATCTCAAAGGCATCCAGCCCCAGGGCAATGCCGGTCTTCAACGCGCTCTGTACGCCATACGGTTCGTCCGTCCGTACTATCGAGATAAAGACATTGCGCTCATAGATGATGTTGCTACGGATGATGCAGTGCACCACGTACGGCGGAACCACGACATACTCCTTGACAAAGAACAGCCCGGTGCCGGGGATGTTGCGGCCCTTAGCATAGATCTGCTCATAGGCCAGCTGAAAGGTATCCAGGTCAAGCGGCCGCAAGGCGAGGTAGAGCGCCCGCTGTCCTTTGGTCCAGACCAGGATGGTCACCAACGGCACCGATGCCAGGATGAGCGACCAATAGCCGCCATGGGGCAGTTTATACAGGTTGGATACCAGGAAAACCCCATCCACGGCGGTGACGAACAGAGCCAGCGGTACCTTCCACTTCTTCTTGGTGCGGTTGAAGATCATGACCATCATGATCCCGGTGATAGTCATGGTGCCGGTTACGGCCAGACCATAGGCTGCAGCCAGATTTTCAGACTTCTGGAAGATCAGCATGATCACGATCACCAGACAGAGCAAGACCCAGTTGACCGAACCGATATAAATCTGCGATTTGAGGTGGCTGGAGGTATAGTCGACCTTCAAAAGTGGCAGGATCCGGGTAGTAATCCCTTGGTAGACAATCGAGAACACCCCGCTGATCAGGGCCTGGGAGGCGATGATCGTGGCCAGGATGGTCAGCACCAGGAACGGCACATAGGCGATATGCGCCTCCCACTTGACCATCTCGAACAGGACGCTTTTGGTATCCGGGTGGGTCAGCAGAAAGGCCCCCTGCCCCAGGTAGTTGATCAGCAGCGCCATAAAGACAAAGTACCAGGCATGCCGGATCGGCTTGCGCCCCAGATGCCCCATGTCGGCGTAGAGCGCCTCACCGCCGGTAGCGCACAGGATTACCTCGGAAAGCACGAAAAAGCCTGCCAGGCCGTGATGCAGCATAAAGCTGACCGCATAGTGGGGGCTCAGGGCCTTCAGGATGGCCGGATAGCTGGCAATCCCCACCAGGCCGGAAACGGTCAGGGCAGCAAACCAGAGAATCATGATCGGACCAAAGGCCCCGGCAACCCGGTCGGTACCCTTGTTCTGGAAATAGAACAACCCCAGCGCAATGATGGCGGCAATCAGGATCAAGACCCCTTGAGAAACTGCCTCAAACCCCGGTATCAACACCAGGCCCTCCACGGCAGAAAGGATGGAAATGGCTGGCGTGATGACACCATCCCCCAACAGCAGGGCAACGCCGAGGAATGAAAGGATGGTGATCACTGCCAGCCGCTTACCGGGCTGCAGCATCCGGCTCAGGATCTCTTTCAGCACGATGGTCCCCCCTTCGCCTTTGCGGGAGAGGGACATGGCCAGGATGGCATATTCCAGGTGGACCAGCACCACCAGGGTCCAGAACAACAGGGAGATGATACCGAAGATGTTTTCGGCCGTAGGTTTGGTAATGGCAAAGATAACGGTGAGGGTATAAATCGGGCTGGTACCGATATCACCAAAGACCAACCCCATCGCCTTGATGATACCACCCCAGAAGGAATCGCCTTCAGCTGCTTTCATGCTGGCCCCTTTCGAATACAAGCAGGGCTGGAAGAAAAAAACGCCTCCGGCACTGGCCGTAAGACGTCTGTCCTGTCCGATGCCCTTTCAAATGCCTACGAGGTTAGCTGACGGGCTTGAGGTTGAAAGTCCTCTAACCGGCTTTTGCCGGAATGCGCCCCACCTGATCGGGTCCCCCGCATCCACCCCCTGGCGGGCAATGGATCTCGGCTGCTGTCTGATGCTGTGGCGGAAGATACTCTTTTTCACGCCGCTGTCAAGTATTCCCTGCCGTCAAAAATCCTGCTACCATGGCCCCATTTCATGAGGAGTCTGCGATGACGCAACCGGTTGTTGCCCTGAAGATCGATGTTGACACCTATGCCGGTACACGCGATGGCGTGCCGGTTTTACTGGAGCTGCTGGCGCGCCACCAGGCCAAGGGAACCTTTTACTTCTGCCTGGGACCGGACCATACCGGACGGGCGCTCCGCCGCATCTTCACCCGCAAGGGATTCCTGCAGAAGGCGCTCCGCTCGGGCGCCCCTTCGGCCTACGGGCTCAAGACCATGCTGTATGGCGTGCTGCTGCCGGGACCGATCATCTACAAAACCTGCGCCGCAACCATGCGCCTGGTAGAACAGCAGGGCCATGAGGCAGGTATCCATGCCTGGGACCATGTCAGCTGGCACGACTACCTGATCGGCAACGACCTGGCCTTTGTCAAGTCTGAGCTGGGACAGGCTGCCCACGGCTTCAAGCAGGTCTTTGACCGCCTGGCCACCACCACCGCCGCGCCGGGTTGGACCGTATCAGCGGACTCGCTCGCCATCCAGGACCAGATGCAGCTTGCCTTTTGCAGTGACAGCCGCGGCAGCGGCCCCTTTTATCCGGTCATGGACAGCCAGCGCTTCAGCACCCTGCAGCTTCCCACCACCCTGCCGACCGCCGACGAACTGTTGGGGCGCGACGGTCTGACCCCGGAGAGTCTGCCGGATTATTACCTAAGCCAGCTCAAACCGGGCCTGAACGTGCTGACGATTCATACCGAACTGGAAGGCGGTGTTATCAGCACGAGCTTTGATCGTTTCTTGGCAGCCCTGGCCAATGAGGGTATCCCTTGCATCACCCTGGCCGAGGCGCGCCGGTCCATCACCACTGCGCCGCACTGTCAACTGACCATGGGGATGATCCCCGGACGGGCCTTGCCGGTGGCCCTGCAGGGAGCAGAGGTACCAAGCCCGTGATACCGCGCTATTTCAAGGTTGAACGCAGCCAGCACGCCTACCTGACCTTCATCCTGGAGTCCTACGAAGGAATCTGTACCGCCAGCACGGTTGACAATGCCCGTGGCATCGTGCGGATCATTGCTCCGGAAGGACGAACAGAAGAGCTTGAAGGACTATTGACGGCCCTGCAGGCCGAGATCGAGATGCACGAGGTCAGCTGGCCCGAAGCCTGATACCTGAAAACAGGAGGAATCACCATGCCGGAGCCCCCCGCCACACTGCAGCGCCTGCTTAACCTGATCGACCAGGTTGCCGCCGGCAACTATTCCGACGATATCATGGCGCTGACCACCGACGACACGCCGGAACCGATCAAGAGCATTGCCGAGGCCATGGGGATGATGATGGTCAAGGTAGAGGCGCGGGAATACCGGTTGGAGATGCTGGTTGAGGAGTTGCGGCAGCTGAATGAGCAGATCCGTCTGAACACCCTGCAGACCGTGGCTGCCATGGCCCAGGCCCTTGAGGCGCGGGATGCCTACACCCGCGGCCACGCCGAGCGGGTAGCCGCCATTGCCGCCCGCATTGGTCAGGAGATGGGACTGGATGAACAGACCATTGAGCTGGTCCGAACCGCCGGCATCCTGCACGATATCGGCAAGATCGGTTGTTCAGACCGGATCTTTCAGGATCATGGCCCCAAGAATCCGCCCGAGGTGGTCAAGGAGATCCTGGGACACCCCGGCGTCGGGGCCGACATCCTGAAACGGCTCGACTTTCTGCAGGAGGTCAGCGCCATCATTGTGGCGCACCACGAGCGGATCGACGGCAAGGGTTATCCGCACCGGTTGCCCGCAGAACAGATCCCCCTTGGTGCCAGGATCATCGCCGTGGCGGACGGTTTTGATGCCATGACCACCGACCGTCCCTACCAGAAGGCCATGTCCCCCGCCCAGGCCTTGGAAATCCTGCAACAGCACGCCGGCACCAAATGGGATGCCGACTGCGTTGCGGCTTTTGCCCGACTGGTGCCTACTCTGGAGCCCGTTTAAAAATCAACCAGCCAGCGCTCGCCTTCCTTTCTGATTTTCAGATTGGCAGGCGGCAGTTTTTGCAGCCGCGCCATCAGTTCAGCACCTTTTTCCCCGCTGAGCAGGGTCGGCTGAAACCCAACCTCTTTATGCAGGATACTGAGCGGTAGCAGCTCTGCGGTACGCTTGTCACCCTCAAAGCGCAGCCGTAGCAGCAAGGTCCGGTCGGCGATCCGGCTTTTCTGGGCAAAGGCGAAGTTCCCCAGGCTGTAACAGATGATGCCCCGCTTGTAACGCTCGATCCCCTGCAGGATATGGGGATGGTGGCCGATCACCGCGTCGGCCCCGGCATCAATCATCATCCGGGCCAGACGGGGTTGATACTCCCGCAGCCGGATTGTGCCCTCTTCGCCCCAATGAACCGCAACCAGCACGATCGCCGCCTGCTTGCGGGCCGCCGCAATATCATCCTTAACCATCTTCTCCAGTAGGGGCGCGGTACCGGCCCGTTTTTCACCGGCCCAGAACTCCTGCGGCAGGGTCAGGGAATACCCCAACACGGCCACTCTGGTGCCGCGAATGTTGTAAACCACCGCCTTACGGGCTGCTGCCAGGTTTTCACCGCCACCCACATGGCCGATGCCCGCCTTATCCAGTTGCTGCACGGTATCCAGCAACCCCTGCGGACCGTAGTCCATGCTATGGTTATTGGCCAGGGTCACGGTGGTGATGCCGGCCTTTTTCAAGGCAGCCGCAGCCTGGGGCTTAACCCTGAACCGGTACTTCTTATCGGTAAACTCTTTGCCACGGCTGGTCAGCGGCGCCTCAAGGTTAACCAACGTGATGTCACCTTTTTTCAGCTCCGGGGCGATCTTTGCAAAGGGGTGAAAATAACCATCCTGCGCCATCTGCTGTTCCCAGCGTCCGCCCAGCATCACATCGCCAGCAGCCTGGATAAGAATTTCGGACTGTGCTGTCGAGGGCAGCACCATCAGAAGCAACACAATCAGTAGAGTTTTTAGATATTCCATCAGCACACTCCTGCTACCTGGCGCCGCATTGAACCATGTCGCACACGGCCAGCCCACAGCATAAAAAAAAGAGAGCAACAGCTCTGTTGCTCTCTGCCTGTATACCCCAAGACCGGTCTTTTTACCAGAACAGGACAGATCACTGCATGCGATAGTTATCCCTTCACCCGCTCCGCCAGCAGTTCCACCGTATGCCGTACCTGCACCCCGCCTTCGGCCTGATCAAAACCGCCACGAATCTGCATCACGCAGCCGGGGCAGTCCATGGCCACCACCGGTGCGCCGGTTTGCCGGATATTGTGCAGTTTGCGCTGCAGGATCGGTCCCGATATCTCCGGCAGTTTCATGGAGTACGAGCCCCCCATGCCGCAGCAGGTATCGCACTCAAACATCTCGGTGAGCGCGTAGCCTGCCTTTTCCAGCAGCTCCCGCGGTTGTTGCGAGACCTGCAGGGTCCGCTTCAGGTGGCAGGAGTCATGGTAGGTAATCGCGCCCAACTGCTGCCCATCCTGCAGGGTCAGCCGCCCCTCGTCCACCAGCTGTTTCACCAGGGTCGAAAAATCCACGCTCTTTGCTGCCAGTTCCCGCGCCTGGGGCAGCCGTTCCGTCTGTCCCAGGCTTTCAAAATCCCTGATAAACTCGTGCTGCAAGGCCACGGTGCAGGTCGGGCAGGCTGAGACCACGTACTGCACCTCCTGCGCCAAAAGCGCCTTGATGTTATCCATCGCATTTCCGGCAGCCACCTCATAGGCGCCGCTGTACCGGGCTGGGGCACCGCAGCAGGTCTGTTCATCCGGAAAGACAACCTCAATCCCGGCCTTGTTCAGGATGCTGATCAGCGCCTCCCCCATCTCCGGGTAGGCAAAATCAATCAGGCACCCGGCGTAGAAGGCCGCCTTCTCTTGACACGGCGGCTGCTTGATCTTCCTGAAGCGATCCCTGAATGGTTCGGCAGCGATGGCGGGCAGACTGCGTTTATCGGTCAGATCGGCCAGAAACAGCGGCAGGTGACGCAGAAACCCGCCGGTGGCAAACGGTTTGGCAGCAAGGGAGGCGGCCCGCAGCATGCCGTGGAACAGACGCCGGTTGTTCACCACGCGGTAGATGGCCTGCTGCATCAGCGGCAGCCCCTGTTTCTTGACCAGCCGTCGCCTGATCTCCATGATCAGCTCAGGAATGTCGATCTTGCCGGGGCAGACATCCTTGCAGGCGCCGCACTGGATGCAGAGCCCCTGGATATCCTCGGTCTTTTTCAGTTCATCGAACCAGGCGGTCAGAATGGTGCCGATACCGCCGGTGTAGACCTTGCCGAAGACATGCCCCCCCACCAGCCGGAAGATCGGGCAGACATTCAGACAGGAGGCGCAGCGGATGCACTGCAAGGCCTGCCTGAACTGAGGATCAGCCGCCATCTCGGAGCGGCGGTTATCCATCAGGATGATGTGCAACTCTTTCTGGCTCCCGTCATCATTCGGGGTAGGGCCGCTGATGATCGAGACATAGCTGGTCAGAAGCTGAGCCGTGGCGCTGCGGGGCAGCGCCTTCAGAATCGTAGCCACATCGCCGTACTGTGCCACCAGCTTTTCGATCCCCACCACCGCAACGTGAATCCTGGGCAGGGTGGTCACCAGACGGGCATTACCCTCGTTGGTCATCAGCACGATACTGCCGGTCTCGGCCACCGCGATATTGGCGCCGGAAATACCCATCTCTGCCTCAAGAAAGAGCGGGCGCAACTGTTCACGGGCCACCTTGACCAGCCGCGGGATATCAGAGGAGAGTCGTTCATTGACCTCTTTACTGAACAGCTCCGCGACCTCCTGCCTGGTCATATGGATGGCCGGCATGACCATATGGGAAGGGGTCTGTCCTGCCAACTGGATGATCCACTCCCCCAGGTCGGTCTCGCCCACCTCGATACCGGCCTTTTCCAGGTAGGGGTTAAGGTGGATCTCTTCGGTTGCCATGGACTTTGATTTGGCAATCCTGGTAACGCCCCCCTCCTGGGCCACCTTGAGGATATATTCCCTGACCGCTGCCGGATCACTGGTGCGAAACACCTTGGCGCCTCGCGCCTCGGCGTTACGGGTGAACTGTTCCGCAAGCTGATCAAGCTGCGCTGCGGCGTGCCCCTTCAGCTCGGCGATCCTGCCACGCAGCTCCTCAAAATCAATCCCCTCGTACGCCCTGGCACGGTTGACCTTGTACGCCTCGGAGAAAGCGCCCAACGCCCCGGTCAGATTGGCGTTGTTGACCGCCTGATGAATGGATTCCTTGAATGTTGTTCCCATCACTCCGTCCCTCCCAGTTCATCACAAAAGACAATCACCAGCCGCGACGGCCCATGCACACCGATGGTCAGCACCCGCTCGATGTCGGCGGTCCGGCTGGGGCCGGTGATCATGGCGATGTAAGCGCTGCTGTCCGGTTTGAGCCGCTCCAGCAGGGCCGGCATGTCCGGCAGGATACCGGACGTCGGCACCAGGGCGATATGCATCCCGGTCAGGGTCGAGGCCAGCCTGCCGTCCAGGCGAGAGGAGTCGCCCGCCAAGGTACCGGTGTCAGCCAGGGCCCAGTCCATCTGACTGATGCCGATCTTTGCCGCTGCTGCCAGCTCTCTTGTTACCTCAAGCTTGAGACCGGCAAGTTGCTGGAGCGACTGCCGCTCGATCCCGTCCAGAAAGGGGCAGGCGGCCCAGATGGCGTAGCTGCCCGGCTGGTCGGCCACACCCTCGCCTTGCAAAAAGCCGGTGATAAACTCCAGTGCGCCGGATCTGGTTGCAAAGCGATACACCTCTGCACTGACTCCTTCCGCCCTGCCCTTGAACTGTTCAAACATGCTGGCCCCCTGCATGGATATGGAAACCTGTTTGCTGTCCGCAGCAGATCAAATGCCGCAACATTCCTGCCGCCACCACCGACAAGCTTTATTTGTAAAGCCACATTACAAATATATTTCATACACCTACAATCAAAACAAAACACCCATACAAAACTAGTTATTGACTCCATTTAGCAAAAATATTAATTGGTAAGACAAATTTACGCAACTACATTTTATACATGGACATACACACCATTTCCCGATTAGCGTCAATCGTCCGTTGACCAGCAAGTCCCCCTTTAGCAAAGGGAGGAAATTTTAGCGGAAGATCGGCGCTAAACAGGAAAAATTATGCGTTCCCCCGCCATCAGGTTGCTTTGGTTCCTGAACCGGCCTATCGGCCTCAACGGATGATGCCGTAACGTGACGCACCCAAGACGAGCTGCCCCAATGCATGGCGGGACACGACCACTAATTTTAATTTGCTTATATTTATTTTAGCCACACTATTGCCGCCTGCACAAAAACATACTATTGTGTATACGCTATTATTCCATGTTGAGGCTTACGGAGGCCCCATGAACATCCACGAGTATCAAGCAAAGGCGATATTACGCAGATTCGGTGTACCGGTTCCTGACGGTCATATCTGCTACAACGGCAACAGCGCCAGGGAGTGGGCCAAACGTTTAGGTCCCGGTCCCTGGGTCGTCAAGGCCCAGATCCATGCCGGTGGTCGGGGCAAGGGTGGCGGGGTCAAGCTGGCCCGCACCCCTGACGAAGTCCGCACCACCGCCCGCGACATGCTGGGCATGATCCTGCGCACCCACCAGACCGGCCCTGAAGGCAAGGTCGTCACCCGGGTCTTGGTGGAAAACGGCTGTGCCATTGCCCGTGAACTGTACGTCAGCCTGGTGGTTGACCGTGCCACCTCCAAGGTATCGGTCATGGCCTCCACCGAAGGGGGCATGGATATCGAAGAGGTAGCCGCCTCCACCCCTGAAAAGATCTTCATCGAAACCATCGATCCCCTGGCAGGCCTGACCGGCTTTCAGTGCCGCAACATCGCCTTCAAGCTGGGGCTGGACGGCAAGCTCATGCCCAAGGCGGTCAAGCTGCTGCAAAACCTCTACACCACCTTCCTGGGCTGCGACTGCTCCATGCTGGAGATTAACCCGCTGGTGGTCACCGCCGAGGACGACCTGCTCTGCCTGGATGCCAAATTCGGCTTTGACGACAACGCCATCTTCCGTCACCTGCAGATCGCCGACATGCGCGACTACGACGAAGAAGACCCCAACGAGATTGAGGCATCCCAGCACGACCTTTCCTACATCTCCCTGGACGGCAACATCGGCTGCCTGGTCAACGGTGCCGGTCTGGCCATGGCCACTATGGACATCGTCAAGCATTACGGCGGCGATCCGGCCAACTTCCTTGATGTGGGCGGCGGCGCCACCGTCGAACGGGTCACTGAGGCGTTCAAGATCATCCTCTCCGACAGCAAGGTCAAAGGGATCCTGGTCAACATCTTCGGCGGCATCATGAAGTGCGACGTCATCGCCACCGGCGTCATAACCGCCGCCAAACAGGTATCACTCAGCGTACCGCTGGTGGTCCGTCTGGAAGGCACCAACGTAGAACAGGGCAAAAGGCTCCTGGCCGAGAGCGGCCTGAACATCATTGCCGCCGACGGCATGGCCGATGCGGCCCAGAAGATCGTCAAGGCCGTAGCCGGGGAGGGTAACTAACCATGAGCGTACTGATCGACAAAGACACCAAAGTCATTACCCAGGGGATCACCGGCGCCACCGGCCTCTTCCATGCACAAGGCGCCCGCGAGTACGGCACCCAAATGGTGGGCGGCGTCACCCCCGGCAAAGGGGGCACAGTCATCGACGGTTTCCCGGTCTTCGACACCGTACGGGACGCCGTAGCCCAGACCGGCGCCACGGCTAGCGTCATCTACGTGCCGCCGCCATTTGCCGCCGATTCGATCATGGAAGCGGTGGAAGCTGGGATTGAACTGGTGATCGCCATCACCGAAGGGATTCCGGTGCTGGACATGGTCAAGGTCAAGCAGTACATGCAGGGGAAAAAGAGCCGCCTGATCGGCCCCAACTGCCCCGGCGTGATCACCCCCGGCCAGTGTAAGATCGGCATCATGCCCGGTTACATCCACAAGCCGGGCAAGGTGGGGGTGGTCTCACGCTCCGGCACCCTGACCTATGAGGCGGTCTGGCAGTTGACCTGCATCGGCCTGGGCCAATCCACCTGCGTCGGCATCGGCGGCGACCCGGTCAACGGCACCAGCCACCTGGACGTGCTCAGGATGTTTGAAGAAGATCCTGACACCGAGGCGGTGATCATGATCGGTGAGATCGGCGGCAGCGCCGAGGAAGAGGCGGCCCGTTTTGTCAAGGAGAACATGACCAAACCGGTGGCCGGCTACATCGCCGGACGTACCGCCCCGCCGGGCAAGCGGATGGGCCATGCCGGGGCGATCATCGCCGGCGGCAAGGGCACGGCTGCCGAGAAGGTGGCGGTGCTGGAGGAGTGCGGCATCAGCGTGGCAGCCACCCCGGCAGACATGGCAGCGGCCCTGATGAAGATCTACAGGCCGTAAGCAGAGAACCCCATACCAGGGTGATTCGGTTGCAATACGCCGATAATTCTAGTACATAAAGGGGGCGACCGTGACGGTCGCCCCCTTTATGTTTGCCAAAACAGTTCGTTGTTACAGCTCGCTGATCGGATCGGTATGCCATTTAAGCCAATAAAACCGAAAAAGGTCTCTGAACAGATTGCTGACCAGATCCGTGCCTCCATCCTGTCGGGCGAGTTTAGTCCCGGCTGCAAACTACCACCTGAGCGGGAGCTGGCCGAACTGTTCGGCGTATCACGACCTTCGGTGCGGGAAGCGCTCAACATCCTGGCCACCGGCGGGATGGTCAGTTCCTATCAGGGGGGCGGCACAGTGGTTCTGTCGTTGGTGGAGACCGGCGGCGGCAACCCTTTGAGCGAGCTGATCCGCTCCCAGCGGGAACGTGCCCTTGACGTGATTGAGGTCCGCAAGGGGCTGGAATCATGGACGGCATTTCACGCTGCACAACGCGCGCTCCCTGAAGATATCCGGCGGATTGAGGAAACAGTACGTGCGATGGAGCACAACCTTGAGGAAATGCATAGTTCCGTTGAGATTGACGCCACCTTCCATCTCCTGATCGCCCGTGCAACGCACAATATCGTCTGGCTGCACTTGATGCAGACCATTTTTGACGCCATGAAGGAGTTTCAGCAAAGCGTCTGGCAGGCTGTCTACCTGACCAAGGAAGACCACCAGCAGCTCTTCATCCATCATCGCACCGTCTTTGAGGCGATCCGGAAGCATGATGCCGAGGCTGCCCGCCGGGCCATGCTGGAGCACCTGACCTTTGCCGAACAGCGCAGTACCGCTTTTATAACCGAACAACATTGAATGACCAGTCTCCCTGTATAAAAAAGGAATCAGTCCCATGCTTGACATGAAATTTATCCGAGACAACCTTGACCAGGCCGAAGCCAGCCTTGCAAGCCGTGGCGGAAACATCTCCCTGGCGCGCTTCCGTGAACTTGACGAGCAACGCCGCAGACTGCTGACCGAGTCCGAATCGCTCAAGGCGCTTAAAAACAGCGCCTCCGAAGAGATCGCCAAGGTCAAGGACAAGAGTACGGTCAAGGACAAGATTGCCGAGATGAAAGAGGTTTCGGCACGCATCAAAGGCCTGGACGACGAACTGAAGACCGTTGAGGAGGCGTTCACGACCCTGCTGATGACCATCCCCAACCTGCCGCACCCTTCAACGCCGGTGGGAAAATCGGAAGATGAAAATGTTGAAGTCCGCCGCTGGGGTACGCCCCCCACCTTTGACTTTGAAGTCAAGCCGCACTGGGAACTGGCAGAAAATCTGGATATTCTTGACTTTGAGAGGGCAGCCAAGATCACCGGCGCCCGTTTCTGCCTCTCCAAGGGGGCCGGCGCCCGGCTGGAACGGGCCCTGACCAGCTTCATGCTGGATCTGCACACCACGGAACACGGCTATACCGAGGTGCTGCCCCCCTTTATGGTCAACCGGGCCAGCATGACCGGCACCGGCCAGCTGCCCAAGTTTGAAGAGGACCTGTTCCGTCTGGTGGACCCGGACTACCTGCTGATCCCCACCGCCGAGGTGCCGGTCACCAACATCCACCGTGATGAAATCCTGAAAAAGAGCGAACTACCGATCAGCTATACCGCCTACACCCCCTGTTTCCGGCGTGAGGCCGGTTCCTACGGCAAGGATACCCGCGGCCTGATCCGTCAGCACCAGTTCAACAAGGTGGAGCTGGTCAAGTTTGTTCACCCGGATGAATCCCAGGCAGAACTGGAACAGCTGACCGGCCACGCCGAAAAGGTGTTGCAATTGCTTGAACTGCCCTACCGGGTGATGGCGCTCTGCAGTGGCGACATCGGTTTCTCGGCCTGCAAGACCTACGACCTGGAGGTCTGGCTGCCGGGCCAGAATGCCTACCGCGAGATCTCCTCCTGCAGCAGCTTTGGCGACTTCCAGGCCCGCCGCGCCGGCATCCGCTTCCGGGAAGACGACAAGAGCAAGCCGGAATTCGTCCATACCCTCAACGGTTCAGGCCTGGCCGTGGGCCGCACCCTGGTGGCGATCCTGGAAAACTACCAGCAGGCCGACGGCTCGGTGCTCATCCCGGCTGCCCTGCGCCCTTACATGGGTGGTCTGGAAAAAATAGGGGCTTGAGGTTCCACCTAGAAATATGCTAGATAAATGTCCCTTCAGAGGAGAGGTTGCCGAGTGGTTTAAGGCAGCGGTCTTGAAAACCGCCGAGGTGCAAGCCTCCGTGAGTTCGAATCTCACCCTCTCCGCCATATTTGCTTGAGAAAACACCCGAACTGTGCAGTTCGGGTGTTTTTTTATACCTGCAGCCAAGGAGCAGACCATGTCCGTATCAGACCGCACCTCCTCCCAGCCAACCGCACTGCAGGCGATCTTCAGCCTGCCGGTTATTGTTGCCGCACTGGGTTACTTCGTTGACATCTACGACCTGGTACTGTTCAGCATCGTGCGGGTGCCCAGCCTGAAGGCGCTGGGCCTGTCCGGTAAAGACCTGGTGGAACAGGGGGTCTTCCTGCTGAATATGCAGATGATCGGCATGCTACTGGGGGGCATCCTCTGGGGGGTGCTGGGGGACCGCAAGGGCAGACTGAAGATTATGTTCGGCTCGATCTTCCTCTATTCAGTCGCCAACCTAGCCAACGGCATGGCACACTCGATTGAAGCCTATGCCATGTTGCGTTTTCTGGCGGGGGTTGGTCTGGCTGGTGAGTTGGGGGCCGGGATTACCTTGGTCAGCGAGGTGCTGCACAAGTCGGTGCGGGGCTACGGCACCATGATCGTTGCCTCGGTCGGTGTCTCCGGCGCCATCCTGGCCAATTTCATCGCCCACACCTTTGACTGGCGCAACGCCTTTTTCATCGGGGGAATCCTGGGATTCTGCCTGTTGATCCTGCGGTTCGGCGTGGCCGAGTCGGGCATGTTCCGCACCATGGAAGAGCACCAACAGGTCAGTAAAGGCAATTTCCTGTCACTCTTCACCAGCGCCGACCGCTTCAAACGGTTTGCCCACGCCATCCTGATCGGCCTGCCCTCCTGGTTTGTGGTGGGGGTCTTAATCACCTTTTCCCCCGAGTTTGCCAAGTTTTTAGGCATCAACGGGACAGTCAATGCCGGCAATGCGGTGATGTACTGTTACCTGGGGCTGGTGGCCGGCGATCTGGCCAGCGGCATCCTGAGCCAGCTTCTAAAAAGCCGTAAAAAGGTGGTTCTGCTGTTCCTGATTATCACGGTGATCGGGGTGGTCGTCTATTTCATGGCTGGCGGCGCCAGCGCGGCGACCTTTTATGCCATCTGCGGCCTGCTGGGTTTCGGCATCGGTTACTGGGCCATCTTTGTCACCATCGCGGCCGAGCAGTTCGGCACCAACCTACGGGCCACCGTGGCCACCTCGGTCCCCAACTTTGTGCGCGGCATGACCGTACCGATCACCATGCTGTTTCTCTCCTTCCGCAACCTGTTCGGCCTCCAGCAAGGGGCGATACTGGTGGGCTGCCTGACCCTGCTGATCGCCCTTTTTTCTTTGTCGCAGCTGGACGAAACCTTCCACAAGGATCTTGATTACTTTGAGGAGTTTCTCTAAGAAGCTCGGAAGATACTGATATGCCTGTTGCGTATTCCTAACAGCCGGCCGGAGTGTTCCGGCCGGCTGCCGTTCCCTTGTTCACTCTGAGTTACTGTCGTTCCATGGTCACAAAGAAGGTCTGGCGGTTCCGCTTTATCAGCAACAACAGCGGCTGACCAGCGCCCGCCTTGGCCATGGCGGCATTGTAGGCATTGAGCCCATCGATTTTTGTGCGATTCACCTCCTTGATGATATCCCCGGTTTGCATGCCTGCGGCATCGGCAAGGCTGCCCGGCTCAACCCCTTGGACAATCACCCCGTTTTTGTCATTGATGCCGTACTGCTGACGCAGCTGCGGGGTAAGTGCCCCTACCTTCATGCCGAAACTCTGGAGCGGTTGATTGGACTGGGACGCGATCCGTTCTTCCGTCAACTCCTCAACCTTTACGGTAAACGACCGTTCCTTGTTATCCCGCAACACCACCAGCGGCACGCTGCTGCCGATCGCGGTTTCCGCCACCAGACGCGGCAGGTCGGTTGAGTTCGCGACCTTCTTGCCATTAAACGAAACAATGATATCCCCGGTGACCAGTCCCGCCTTTGCAGAGGGGCTGTCCCTCACCACATCGCTCACCAGGGCGCCACGGGCATCCTTCATGCCGAACGACTTTGCCAGTTCCGGCGTGACATTCTGGATGCTCACCCCAATCCAGCCGCGCACCACCTTGCCCTTCTCCCGCAATTGTGTCGTGATGGACTTGGCCAGCGATGCGGGGATGGCAAAGCCGAGCCCCTGTCCACCTGGCACAATGGCGGTATTGATGCCGATTACTTCACCCTTGAGGTTGACCAGGGGACCACCACTGTTGCCGGGGTTGATCGGGGCATCGGTCTGCAGGAAGTTATCGTACGGTCCTGAGCCGATCACCCGGCCGGTGGCACTGATGATCCCCTGGGTGACGGTCTGTTCCAGTCCAAAAGGATTGCCGACTGCCAGAACCCAGTCACCGACCCGCATCTTGTCGGAGTCCCCCAGAGCAAGTATCGGTAGTTTTTCAAATGGCGACGAAATCTTGATCAGCGCCAGGTCGGTCTTGGGATCGCGGCCAATCACCTTGGCCTTGAACTCCCGTCCATCCGACAACTTGACCTTGATTTCATCCGCATTCTCGACCACATGGTTATTGGTAATGATCTCACCGTCCTGGCTGATGATGACCCCGGAACCGAGACTCTTCTGCTTCATCTCCCGGTCCGGTTGCTGGTTGAAGAAATGCTTGAAAAAGTCATCGAACGGGTCCAGACGGTTGCCCCCGCCTTCGCCGAAGAACTGCCGAAAGGGATTCCCCGGCACCTTGAGGGTTGAGGTGGTGCTGATATTGACGACGGCCGGTTTGACCTTATCGGCCAGATCGGCAAATGACTGGGGAAACCCGACTACCTCGTGGCTGTCTTTGCTGGCACACCCTCCCTGCCCAGCCAGGGAGAACACCAATCCCGCAATAAGCGCAACGCCTGCCAGGATTCCGGCAAGCCTCCATTTTTTCTGCATGCCCTTTCCTCCTTAACCGACATGGCCAATGGCCTTGTTGACGATTCCGACGGGCGGCCCGACACCTCCCTGCCGGCTTCCCTTCGGAGAGGTGGCCGAAAAGAAGCCGGCAAGAAAATTTGGCAACACACTGCAACGGACCGCTGGCTCGTCGGTCATGGTCAGAGCATGCGACTGAAATGGGCAACAATTATGAACCAAATGGGGAAATACCATGGATGGCCAAAAAACCGGCGCCATTGAGGCCAGAATGCCGTATTATTTCTACAGAAAGCAGTAGCATCATCATAAGGAGACCATGTGAAATCAAGTATCACCCACCGGATATTTTTTGCCCTGTTAATCGCCACCGGGATCATGGTGATCAGCATGGCGCTGGTGCTGCAGTGGAGTGTTGATCGGGGCTTTCTGCGCTACATCAATCGTTTGGAGCAGACTCGCCTGGAACGGCTGGCCGACAGCCTGGAGCGTTCCTATGCCCGCCAGAACAGCTGGGGCTTTCTCAAGCATGATCCCGACAGCATGTCGCGACTGGTCGCCACCTGCCTGAGTGATACCCCACCCGGCAGAACCAACCGCATGCCGCCACCGGAGCCGCCGCCGACACCGGAACAGGCCCGGCGCCTGATGCGGGTTGAACAACGCCTGCTGGTGCTGGACAATCAGCAGATTCCGGTCTACGGCACCGCCTCGACGATGCAGATGGAGATCCTGCGCCCCCTGACCTGGCACGGCCAGACCATCGGCCACCTGGGGCTGATGCCGAGCAAAAACCTTTCCGAGATCCATCAGCTGCAGTTTGTAACGCAACAGAAGTCGGCCTATGCCCTGGTGGCGGTGATCATGCTGCTGGTGGCCACCCTGCTCTCCATCATCCTGGCACGTCGCCTGGTCAGGCCGCTGCGGGACCTTGCCGCAGCCACCCATGCCTTGGCCCTGGGGAACTACGATGTACGGGTGCGGGCGGACAGCGACGATGAACTGGGGCGACTTTCCCGCGACTTCAATGCCCTGGCCCTGAGCCTGCAAAAAAGCGAGCAGACCCGCCGTCAGTTTATTGCCGATATCTCTCACGAACTGCGCACCCCGCTCGCCATCCTGGGAGGGGAGATCGAGGCGTTGCAGGACGGCGTGCGACCGCTGAACCAGACCGCTGTAAGCTCGCTGCACGGCGAAGTGACTCGTCTGAATCGATTGGTAGGTGACCTGTACCAACTGGCCCTGTCTGATGTGGGCGCCCTGACCTACCGCAAGGAGGAGCTGGATCTGGTGGAACTGCTGACAGGAGCGGTTGAACGGATGCAGCCGGAACTGCAACGGGCAGCCCTGACCCTGACCGCCTCGTTGCCGCACCAGGAACTGCTTATCTACGGCGACAGTGAGCGGTTGTCGCAACTGTTCGACAACCTGCTCGGCAACTCGGCCAAATACACCGACGCCGGCGGTACGGTTGCCGTCAGTCTTGCCTGTCAGGAGCGGCAGTTGCTTATCGAGGTGATGGACAGTAGCCCGGGTGTACCACCGGGAGAAGAGCAACGGCTCTTTGAACGGCTGTATCGCGTAGAGGCATCACGCAGCCGTACCTCCGGCGGGGCCGGGCTGGGACTGGCCATCTGCCGCAACATCGTTGAGGCGCACGAAGGGACCATCGAGGCAGCTCCCTCGCCCTTGGGCGGGCTGCTGATCCGGGTAGTGCTGCCGCTGGCGGAGCAAAACGTATGAACAAGACGATCCTGATTGTTGAAGATGAGCACAAGCTGGCGACCTTGCTGGCTGACTACCTGCGGCAGGCTGGCTTTCTACCGGTCTGCCTGGAGAACGGGCTGGAGGTGGTACCCTGGCTGCAGACCCATGCTGCCGATCTGATGTTGCTGGACCTGATGCTGCCAGGGCGGGATGGGATGGAGATCTGCCGCGAGGTGCGCCGTTTCAGCGGACTGCCGATCATCATGGTAACGGCGCGGATTGAGGAGGTTGACCGATTGCTGGGACTTGAGCTGGGAGCGGACGACTATATCTGCAAGCCGTTCAGTCCCCGCGAGGTGGTCGCCAGGGTCAAGGCGGTGCTGCGGCGTTTTACAAGCGAAGATAAGCGAGGACAGACCGGGCTGCAGCTTGATGGCGAACGGTACCGTGGCACCTTGCATGGCCGGGATCTCGACCTGACGGCCGTTGAATTCAAATTACTGCAGATCCTGGCTCAGCATCCCGGCAAACTGTTCAGCCGGCAACAGCTGATGGACCGGATGTATCAGGATCAACGGGTGGTCAGTGATCGTACCATCGACAGCCATATCAAGAAGCTGCGCAAAAAGCTTCATCAGGCGGCCCCGGACGAAGAGCTGATCCACTCCCTCTACGGGGTTGGCTATAAGTTCGAGCCGCCGCTGCCGTCCACTGACTGAAATCGCTCCGTTAGCCCTTATGGCTACAGTTTTCCGACCTCCGTGGCAATGGCCGCGGCCAACCCGGCCAGGGCCCGGCTATAGGCCTGCACCAGGGCCTCGTAGCCACCACCCTGCAGGGGTTCCTTGATCCGGGAACGCCGTACCGTCACACGCCCGTCAGTACTGGGTTTCAGGGTCCAGAGGGCATCGACCAACACCACCTGACCGGTTGTTTCAAACCGTTGCAGGTCGATAAAGATGCGGTAGTCAGCCCTGCCGGCGGCGTACTGCGGATAGGCAGAGACCCGCTCAGCCCCGATCAATCGGGCCAAGTCCTCTGCAAGCACCCGGGGAATCGCGCTTTTCAGCGGTTCGGCCCAACGCTGTCCCTCAAGCACCAACACCTGGCTGCCCTGATCCGGCACCACCAACTGCGGTCGATCCACCAGTTCCGGCAGGCTGACCGCCGCAATACTGATGGTGGGAGCATGCGGCACCGCCTGCAGTGTCTCGGCAGGCACGGTCAGCGGAGTCAGGGTATAAAAGGTCGTCTGCGGCGACCTGCCGCACCCGGTCAACAGAGCAATGGCACTCACGGCAGCAAGAAAGCGTGGTTTCATCGTGCATCCTCCCTTTTGCCCCGCAACAGCGCCTCGGGGTTACGCTCCAGGTAGTCGCCCAACAGCCGCAGCGACTGGGCAGCCCGGCTCAGCTCGTGCAAGGTGCTGCGCAGATCGACCTGCAGTTGGCCATCGCTGGCCATGCTGCTCTTCACCTCGGCCAGCGCCTTGTTGGCCCCGTCCAGGGTCTTGCGGGTATCCTCCAGCATCCTGCGCGCCTCCGGCACCAGCGACTGATCCAGGTTCTTGATCAAGCGATCGGCGCTTTGCAGGGTGGTATCCATGCTCCGCACGGTTTTGCGGGCATCACCAGCCAGCTCGACCAACGGCATTTGCTCCAGCTTTTGTACGATCCTGGTGAGCGATTGCTGGAACTGGGCCATCATGCCGGCCATGGTGGGCAGCTCCGGCGGCGTGCCGTTCCAGTTGATCTTGGCCGGAGTGGCCTCCGGGAAGAAATCCAGCGCCACGTAGAGCTGGCCGGTCAAGAGGCTGCCGCTGCGCAGTTGCGCCCTGAACCCCTGCTTCACCATGGCGTTCAACAGGGTATGGGAGTCGGGACGCTGCGCGGCGGGTTTCCCCGGCTTGGTATGTATCTTGAGGCGCTCCGGATAAAAGCGGATATTGACCGCCATTAAGACCTTTTTGCTGGCCGGATCCAGCTCCCCCGTGATCTTCGAGACCTCGCCCACCGTCATACCGCGCAGGTCAACCGGCGCACCAACGGCCAGCCCCCTGATCGATTCCCTGAAAACCAGCCGATAATTTTCCACCACGCTGTCGGGCCGTTTCAGCGCCTCCGCCCTGGTACCGAACAGGATGAAGTGGTGGTCCTGCACCGCCTGGGGCGCCTCGTCGTCATCGTCAGCGGTCTGAAAGGCGATCCCCCCCATCATGATCGACAAAAGCGACTCGGTATTGATCTTCATGCCGTTGGCGTCCAGCGAGAAGTCAATCCCGCTGGCATGCCAGAAAAGCGTGTTGTTCCTGACAAATTGATCATAGGGAGCACGGACAAAGACCCTGAAGACGATCGTTTCACCATCTTTGTCCAGCTCTGAGGAGATAACCTCGCCCACCTGCAGGTGACGGTAGAACAGCGGGGAACCAACGCTGAGTGAACCGGCGTCTGCGGCATACAGTACAAACTGGCGTCCCGGCGCATCCAGGGTGACCGCCGGCGGCGTCTCCAGACCGACAAAACTGGTCTGATCTTCCCGTGATTTACCCACATCCATACCGATGTAGGAACCTGCGGTCAACGTGCCCAGGCCGGTGATGCTGCTACCGGTAATGCGCGGGCGTACCACCCAGAAACGGGTGTCTGCCTTCAGAAAATCCTCGGCATCCCGGGCAATATCGGCAGTCACCAGCACGCTGGAACGGTCCTTGGCAATCGTGACCGATTTCACCAGCCCGATCTGGACATCCTTGTACTTGATCTTGGTCTTGCCTGCCTCGATCCCCTCGCCGCTTTTGAAACTGATCGTGATGACCGGCCCTTGCTCCAGGTAGGCCCGCACGAGCAACGAGAGCCCAACGATCAACGCCACAACCGGTATCAACCAGATCAGCTGCGATGAACGCCGGCGCCGGCGTTCAATAATCGCATCGGGTATCTCCGGCGCTGCCGTTGCTTCAGAGGGGGGAACCGTTTCACTCATAGTTTTTTTCTCTCCTTAATGGGTCCCACATTAAGCGGGGATCAAACGCCATGGCGGCAAACATGGTCAGCACCACCACCGCGCCAAAGGCAATCGAGGCGGTACCGGCCCTGACCGTTGCCAGGGACTGAATCTGAACCAGCGCCGCCAGGATGGTCAAGACAAAGATGTCCAGCATGGACCAGCGCCCCACCAGCTCGACCACGCGGTAGAGCTGCATCCTCGTCCTGAGCTTCCAGCTGGAACCGCGCCGTACCGAGAGCAACAGCAAGGTCAGTACCAGCAGTTTGAAAAGCGGCACCAGGATGCTGGCTACGAACACGATTGCGGCGATCCCCTTATTACCGTTCTCCCACAGGTGCACCACCCCGCTCATAATGGTGTCCTTGCGGTAGCTGATCAGGGTGCCGGTCTCCATCATGGTCATCAGATTGGCTGGCAGATACAGGATATAGGAGGAGATCACCAGGGCCCAACAGCGCTGCAAACTGTCGGGACGCCGAAAATGGAGCCGTGCGCCGCAGCGCGGACAACGTTCATCACGCTGTCCCGGCTCAAGCCGGGTGACCAGGCTGCAGACATGGCAGGAGCAATACCCCTGGCTGGCGGCGGAGACACCGGGCCAGACCATCAGAGATCTCCCCTGCCTTGCTCTCGGTCCAAGTGCAGCCAGATATCGCGGGGGTTGAAGACAGAGGCCAGCGCCGCCAGCAAGAGGGTCAACACACCGAAAGACCAGAGCGCCACCCCAGGAATGATCCTGAAATCCTGTACCAGCTTGACCAGCGACACCAGGATACCCAGCATGAACACCTCCACCATGCCCCACGGCTTGATGGTCTGCAAAAGCCGCATGATCAACCCGACGCCGACCGGCATCCGCCCCAGGTACAAAGGGATCAGCAGATACAGCATCAGTCCCAATTCCAGGGCGGGCGCCAGGATCGCGGTGACAAAAGTCAGGCTGGCCACCAGGTGCATCTTCTGCTGCCAGAGATCATGGACCGCCTGCAGCAGGGTCACGGCGTTAGCGTTGCCCTGCAGGTTGATCCCCAGGATTGGGAAGGCATTGGCAATCAGATAAAAGATAGCGGCGGCAAGACCAAGGGCCAGACTGCGGTTGATGCTGTCGGGACGGTTGTGGTACAGGGTGGCGCCGCAGCAACAGCAGCAGGCTGAGCCCTTGGGGGGCAGCTCTATCTCCCGCAGCAGCAGATCACACTGGGGGCAGGCGATCAAGGGGCGTTCACGCGTCTCCATAGTGAGTGAACTATAGACCAGCACCACAGAATGTCAATCCGTTACAGCCTATTGATTCCG
The DNA here is from genome assembly GCA_964622705.1 of uncultured Geobacter sp. GTDB lineage: Bacteria > Desulfobacterota > Desulfuromonadia > Geobacterales > Pseudopelobacteraceae > Trichlorobacter. The sequence continues at coordinate 38,516 of CAZUSH010000015.1, forward strand.
TTAGGCTCTATGGCTTTTTTGTGGCACCGTGGATGCAGTTGATGCTATAGTGCCGTCTGTTTTTTTAACTTTGCGAGGTATTTCTCATGAATAATCGTTTTCTTGATGCCTGCTGGGGAAAACCGGTTGACCGCACGCCGGTCTGGCTGATGCGCCAAGCCGGCCGCTACCTGCCGGAATACATGGCTGTCCGCTCCAAGTGTACCTTTTTAGAGTTGTGCAAAACCCCGGAGCTGGCTGCCGAAGTCACCATTCAACCGGTGGATATCCTGGGAGTCGATGCGGCCATCCTGTTTTCCGACATCCTGACTCCGGTCGAACCGATGGGCCTGAAACTTGACTTCGTGCCGGGACCGGTCTTCGACAACCCGGTCCGCAGCATGGCCGATGTGGAGCGGCTGCGCATCCCGGATCCGGAGACCGATGTGCCCTACGTGCTGCAGGCCATCAAGATCCTGCGCCGCGAGCTGGCCGGCAAGGTGCCGCTGATCGGCTTTGGTGGCGCCCCCTTCACCCTGGCCTGCTACATGGTCGAAGGAAAGGGCTCCAAGGACTGGGCCACCATCAAGCGGATGATGTACGCCGCCCCGGAGGTCTATGCGGCCCTGATGGAAAAAGTCACCATGATGGACATGGAATACCTGAACGCCCAGATCAAGGCAGGTGCCCAGGCGATCCAGATCTTCGACACCTGGGGAGGCGTACTCTCCCCTACCGATTACGAAAAATTCGTATTGCCCTATACCACTAAGCTGATCAACGGCTTGAATCGTAGCCAGACCCCGATCATCCACTTTGTCAAAGGCTCCGGCACCATGCTGCCGATCGTCAAGAAGGCGGGCGGCGATGTGATGGGGCTGGACTGGCATGTCAACCTGGGGACCGCCCGCGATACCTTGGGAGCGGATATGGCGGTGCAGGGCAACCTGGACCCCACTGTGTTGTACGCCCCCCACGGGGTGATCGAACAGGAGGTCCAGCGGGTTTTGACGGAAAACGCCGGTCGTCCCGGTCACATCTTCAACCTGGGACACGGCATCCTGCCGACGGTACTGCCTGAAAACGCCATCCACATGGTGGAATGTGTCCACCGACTCTCGCAGAGGTAAGCACACATGTCCATAACCATGAAGAATATCGTGCTGTTCGTGACCGACCTGAACAAGGCCAAGACCTTTTACGTCGAGCAGCTGGGCCTGCCCCTGGCCGGAGAGAGCCAGATGATGATGGAGTTCTTCCCCGGTGCGGCAACCACCCTGGGGGTGGCCCTGGCACTGCAGGACGAGGCCAAGGCGCTGGTGGGCCGTCACACCGGCATCACCCTGAAGATCCAGGGGATCGACACGCTCTGTGAGCGACTGCGTGATGGCGGCGCCACCTTTATCGAGCCGCTGGAGGAGTCCCCCTGGGGCAAGATGGCGGTGGTGGCCGATCCGGACGGGAACCAGTTCGCCCTGGTGGAAATGTAGGGATGATCACGGTCGACACCCAGCTGCTGAACCTGCTTACCGAAAAGGCCAAGGCCTCGCCCCGCCTGCGGATGAACCACAACTTCCATCCGAGTGATGCCTCGGCCTGCCACCGCCTGTTGAACGCCGTCGAACCTGGTTCCTACATCCCCCCCCATTGTCACCTGGACCCGGAAAAGGACGAGACCTTTGTACTGCTGCGCGGCAAACTGGGAGTAATCTGTTTCACTGAACAGGGTGAAATCAGTGAGACCGTGCTGCTGAACGCCGGCACGGACCAGGTCATCACCACCATCCCCCACGGCATCTTCCATACCGCCGTCAGCCTGGCAGCCGGCACCATCTTTTTCGAGGCCAAGGCCGGCCCCTACCTGCCGTTCCAAGCAGCGGAAAAGGCGGCCTGGGCACCGGCAGATGCCACTGATGCAGCCGCGTCCTATCTGCACCAGCTATGCAGCCTGTTCACCGCCTAGCCCTGGCAGTACTGCTGATGCTGCTGGCCCTGCCGGTGCAGGCAGCAGTCAAGATGCGCCCCTACAGCGGCATCGGCGTACTGCAGCTCTCCACCATCGGCGTCACCGACCAGATCCCCCTCTACGATGATCCCGGCATTGCCCGCTGTTGCAAACTCGACATCAACAGCATCACCAGCCTGAACGGCTGGCTGTTCGGCAGTGAGCACGAACCGTTTCTGCTGGTCACCGCCCATAAGGGCAACTGGCTGGAGGTGGAGCTTGACGATGCGGGCCGCACCGGCTGGGTCAGACCGGAACGGCGCTGGTCCTATCTGCCGTGGGATCAGTTTTTAAAGGGCAGGCTGGTCCAGTTTCTGCGCAACAGTCCTAAAAAGCAGATGCAGGTGGTGGCCCATCCCGGCGCAAACGACGGCACCGCCTTGACCACCCGACAGCCGATGAAGGTCATCGTGGCGCAAGGAGACTGGGTCTACGTGTTGTTGAACCAGAACAGCGCCGGCTGGATCAGGTGGCGCGACAGCGATGGCCGGCTGCTGGTCGGCTTCAGTAGCGTGCCTGCAAAATAATCCATTGACGGCCTCGAACGACCGTGCTAAGAGTGCCGTTTATGAACATGATGATCATCTCCATCGCAGCGCGAGCTATCACCGCCGCGGCCATCGCAGCCGCGGAGTTCTCTGCTGCCCGCTGATCGTCCGTTTCACTTCGAATCAGAAAGCCGTGGGCATGCAGTCCACGGCTTTTTTTTATTTTGTGCCGTCTGGAATGCAGCCATATTTATTGAGGGAGGAAAGAAGGTATGCGTGTACAACTTGTACCACCGGGGACCGGCGAATTAACCTACGAAATCAGGAACATCGTCAATGTCGCCGAAAAGCTGCAAAAGTGCGGGGTCACCATCAACTGGGAAAACATCGGCGACCCGATTGTCAAAGGGGAGCAGATCCCGGGCTGGATGAAGGAGATCGTTGCCGAGGCGGTCATGGACAACGAGACCTGGGGCTACTGCCATACCCGTGGTGTGCTCAAGACCCGCGAGTTCATTTGTGACACTACCAACAAGCGCGGCGGGGCGCAGATCACCCCGGAAGATATCATCTTTTTCAACGGCTTGGGCGACGCCATTGCCAAGATCTACGGCTGCCTGACCCCGGAGGCCCGCGTCCTGATGCCGTCTCCCTCCTATACCACCCATACCCTGGGGGAGATCGGCCATGCCAACGCCCCCTCGCTGCACTTCAAACTTGATCCGGCCAACGGCTGGAAGCCGGATATGACCGAACTGCGCAGCCAGGTACAGAACAACCCGGAGATCTGTGCCATCATGATCATCAACCCGGACAACCCCACCGGCATGGTCTACAGCAAGGAGATGCTGCAGCAGATCGTCGCCGTTGCCAAGGAGTTCGGCCTGTTTATCATCAGCGACGAGGTCTACAACAACATCGTCTATAACGGTGAGAGCACCGTACCGATCAGTGACCTGATCGGCGATGTGCCGGCCATTGCCCTGAAAGGCATCTCCAAGGAGTTCCCCTGGCCCGGTTCGCGTTGCGGCTGGATCGAGATTTACAACGGCCACCAGGACGAGCAGTTCCGCAAGTACATCAACCTGATCCTGACCTCCAAGATGAACGAGGTCTGCTCCACCACCCTGCCCCAGACCGTGCTGCCGACCATCATGCAGCGCCCCGAATACCGGGCCTACCTGCAGGAGCGGATCGCCCTGTATGAGAAGGCCAGCAACATCACCTACAACTATCTCAAGGATGTGCCCGAGCTGATGGTGAACCGCACCAACGGCGCCTTCTACATGGCCGTTGCCTTCAGGGAGGGAGTGTTGAACAACCGCCAGAGCCTGCCGATCGCCAACGATGAGGTGCGCACCCTGGTGGAATCGCTGGTCAATCAACCCGGCGTCTCGCCGGATAAGCGCTTTGTCTACTATACCCTTGCCGCCACCGGTATCTGCACGGTGCCGCTTTCCTCCTTTGCCACCGACCTGCAAGGTTTCCGGGTCACCCTGCTGGAACGGGACCCGGCCGAAACCGAGCGGATCTACCGCACCCTGGCGGAGAAGATCAGGGAATACCTGGCATCCTGAAACACAGCGGGGGAGGCGCAAGCGCCTCCCCCGCCGTTGTTTACATATCAGCAAGTCAGATTCAGATTTCAGTTCAAGGATGATCTCAAGGCGGCGAGAAATTCGGCGACGCAGGCGTACACGCAGTACGTCGAGGAGCCGAAAACGAACCAACGATGAGAGCACCTTGAAAAGGAATCTGAATCAGCGGTGGCGTTTGTGCCGCTGATTATGCCCCTGCTGTGCCTGCCGCAGGGCCTGTTGCTGCTTGATGATCTCCACCGGCAACCTGAGTGTCTTCCTGATCTGTTGCGCCCGTTCCTCCGCCTCCCTGCGCCTGCGCTCTCTTTCCTCCAGCCTGGCGGCATGTTCCTGCACGATCTGTTGCTGACGCTGATACTCCTTCTCATGGCGACGCAGGTCCTGCTGCAAGGCATTGTTGAGAGCATCACCCACAATCAGCACCAACATCAGGGCAGCCAGTCCCCAAAACACATAGGCCTGGGGGAACACGAACAGCATCTCGTTCAATGCCAGCAACAAGCCCTTGATCAGCCCCACCAGCAGATCGAGGCAGAGCAGGAACAGCTCCTTGGCGGCATAGAAAAAATCTATCAGGAATTCATAGACCGACATGCCGCCTCACCAGACGTAATCCTTTGCAATAGTACGCTTGTCACGGCCAAACAGGATATGCATCACCCGCAGCTTCTTGAGGGTCACTGGCGAAAGGCTGCCCAGTGGGATGTAGAGGATGCTGCGCCCCATCCGCCCGGCAATCTGGCGGAAGATGCTGCGGGGTGGCCGGGCAGCCACATAGACCACCTGCCGCTCGCGGGAATACTCCAGGGCCGCCAGCAACAGCAGTTCGGCCTTGGTGCGGGCATGGTGGTAGTCGGGATCGTTCCAGACATCCGCCAACCGCCGGGGCGGGTAAGACAACATGAAGCCGCCGTATTCGCAGCGGCAAATCCCCGGTCCCACCACGTTTTCCTCCGGCGGGGTCGCGTAAAAGGCCATGTCCGACTCTTGGTTATGTTCACCCAGCCAGGTGGTCAGATAGGGATAACGCCGGTTCTGACGGTCCTCGTCAAAGATCATCACCACCACCCCAACCTCACCCCTGCCGCGCCTGACCTCGCGGACATAGATCCGGCCCTCGTGGTGGTTGCGCAGGGTTTCCCTCAGATCAATCCCATCCAGTAATGAACTGCTGAACGGCTCAACCCGGGCTTGTTCTTCGGCCTTCAACAGGGTGCCCTTCTGTTTGAGAAACGCGCCGTACTGCTCAATGGCGATATCCTCCGGCGGGTAGGAGCAGATGGAGGGATCGTCAAAACCTTCCAGCCACTCCCCGTTACGCTGCTCTTTGCGACGCTTGGCAAACTGCAGGTGCGACAGCCCTTTGCTGCGGCGCTGGCGCGGCCTGAAGCGCAGGCTGCGCGTTGCGCCCCAATACTCCTCCGGGCTGATGCTGATCGTTGCCAGCTCGGCCTCGTCGCGCTGCCAGGGATAGTGCGTTGCCAGACGCAACAGGGCATGGGCAAAGTTGTCATCCAGGCAGCTGCGCGCCGCAACCAGCAATTGATACAGGTCCGGCAAGAGCTGACGGTTCAGCAGGGCATAGTTGCGGCTGTAGCGGAAAAAGGCCCGCTTCTGCCATAACTGCACGGTTTCCCCGGTCTCCTGACGATAATGCCGCCCGGCGGCCATGAAGAGGCGCAGCAGCATCCGCTGCCGGTCGGGAAAACTCCCCGCAGCGCCGCATTGCTGAGCCGCATGCAGGATGGCGTCATCCAGAACCTGCTGCTGGTTCGGGTCCTGTTTGCCCCCCTGCAGCAGTTCAAGCAGGTGAAAGCGCCGCCGCAGGGAGCGGGCATCATCCTGCACTGCTTGTGGCAGCGGTGAACGGCGATGTTCATAGATGGCGGAGAGAAAGGGAAACTCACCCAGCAGCTCGGCACAGGAGGCCGGATGCAGGTTGAACAGGGCCACCCCCTCACGCCGTATCCGCGCCAGGGGCAGGGCCTGCGGCAGGGCAAACTGCTGCTTGACCCGTGCGAGGTGATACATGCCGCAGACAAACAGAATCCGCCGGTACTGCCCGGCCAGAAGCTGCAGGTGCCGGGCCATGGTCTGTTCGCGGATCAGGTCGTCACGGCCCGGGTGCGCCTGAGCAGCCTGATTGCAGTAGGCCCGGTAGTACTCCTCCAGCCCGATCCGGCAAATGGCATAGGTATCCGGCAGACTCTCGGCATGCTGCGGGTAGCCGTCCAGGTCGGCATCCACCAAAGCGAGCGGGATCTGGCGTTCCTGGGCCAGCCGCGCCCCCTCTACCAGGGGGTCGGCAGGTTCAACCAGCAGCCAGGCGGTCTGTTGCGGTTCCCCTTTCGGTTGCACCGGATAGCGTAAGGCCGACACCTGCGGCAGGCGCGAGACCGCTTGCACAAACGGCGCTTGCAGGGTTGCGGGCAGTTCCAGCGCAATGCAATCGGGTTGCAGCTGCTGCACCGTCTGCCGCACCAGCCAGGCGCATTCCAACCGATTGTGCAGGATCGGCAGACCGTGTACCGGCCCAAAGCTATCCAGAAAAAGTCGTCGGGGCATACAAATGGGCCTCTGCTAAAACGTCATGAGGAAGGCCGGATACAAGGCGCACGGAGCGCAGCGACTGAGACATAACATCCAATTAGGCGAAGGAGCGAGCACCGCGCAACGCAGTAGACGGCCTCCGCAATAGTTTTGGGTTAATCGAGGTAGCGCAGGGCCTCATCCCCCAACACTCGCTCAATGGCAAGCGGCACCAGTTGGTGGGGATTGGTTTTGCCGCCATGGGCCATCTTGAGGGCATAACGGGCGATATTGATGCCGTCGCGGGCTGAATACAGCTCATCGGCTCCATGGGCGCGCTGCAGGAAGTTGACCACATACTGCAGGATGGTGTCCGGCGCAAACGGCAGGTTTTCCTTCAGGATCAGCAGCTCTTCGTCAGCCTCGGGAAAATCGATGAACAGTTGCGGCTGCAGACGGGAGTGGATATATTCCGGGATCTCAAAGGTGGAGGCATCCTCATTCATGGTCACCACGATCCGGAAATCGCGATGGGCCTTGAGCCGCAAACCCGTCACAATCGATTCAACATAGCGGCGGTCATCCAGCAGTGGCGCCAGCGAGGCCCAGGCCTTCTCGCTCATCCGGTTGCCTTCATCCAGGATCAGCACCCCGCCCTGCAGCATGGCTGAGACCAATGACGAGGCGGCATAGCAGATCGTCCCTCCCGGACCGATCACCGGCGTGATGATCAGATCCTCGGGGCGGGTATCCATGGTGGCCTGGAAGAGGTAGACCGGCTGTCCCAGCCGCTTGGCAGCGGCGTAGGCCAGGGTAGTCTTGCCGACGCCCGGTTTACCGACCAGGCGGGGATTGAACGGCATATCCCGCTCATCAATCACCAGCCAGGCAGCCAGCAGTTGTTGCAGCAGTTCCTCCTGCCCAACCCAGGTAAGCGGCAGCTCGACCGGCGCTGCCAGCGAAAAGGTAATCCCGTCCTGGGTCATTTGCAGCATTGCAGCTTCTCCTGCACACTCCGCAGCTTATCCTCCATGCTTTGGCTACGGTCGGTGCGGGTTCCCAGCTTGATGGTGGTGGTAATACGTGGCGCACCCAGCTCATGCACCACCTCGTGGCAGCGCTTGATGGCAGCGAACACCTCGTCCCACTCACCTTCGATGTTGGTGCCGTAGGCGTGCAGGGCCGTCTTCAGACCAGCCTCGGCCAGCACCTTTTCGCAGGCTGCCACATAGGATGAGACCGACACCCCCACCCCCATCGGCACAACGCAGAGATCAACCAGTACCTTCATGTTCCAGCTCCTGTTTTGTGTTAGTCGCCAATGATCTTGACCAGCACCCGTTTCCTGCGTTTGCCGTCGAACTCACCGTAGAAGATCTGCTCCCACGGCCCCAGATCAAGTTGTCCAGCGGTGACGGCCACCACCACCTCGCGCCCCATGATGGTGCGTTTCAGATGGGCATCGCCGTTGTCCTCATAGCCGTTGTGGTGGTAGCGGCTATACGGCTTTTCCGGTGCCAGCTGTTCGAGCCACGCCTCAAAATCCTGGTGTAGCCCGGCTTCGTCGTCATTGATAAAGACACTGGCGGTGATATGCATGGCATTGCAGAGCAGCAGCCCTTCCTGGATACCACTCTCCCGCAGACAGTCCGCCACGGTCGAGGTGATATTGCGGTAGGCCCGCCGGGTCGGTGTTTCAAACCATAACTCTTTACGGTAGGATTTCATGCTCGTCTCCTCACGGACCTGCCGCCGGCAGCAGCCTCAAGCTGTTTAAGCGCGACAAACAGTTGCCGGTTCACCGGCACGGCAATGTCATGCTGTTGGCCCAGGGCGATCACCGTGCCGGCCAACATCTCCAGCTCGGTCTTCCGGCCTGCCTCCACATCCTGCAGCATGGAGGTCTTGCCATCCTCACCCAGGGTTGCAAGTACGCCGTACCAGGTCTCAAGATCTCGTTCGGACAGCCCAATGCCACGAGCCTGCGCGATCCTGACAACCTCCAACATGGCGGCATCCATCAGTTTCTTCGCCTCTGCGGACCTGCGCAGGGTGCCATACGTGGCGCCCCTCACCGCTGACACCTGATTGACGCCGACATTAACCATAAACTTGAACCAAAGACTGCGCAGCATATCCACCGGCACCTCACTGGGGATGCCGGCAGCGTCAAACAACGCCTGTATGCGGCGCACCCGCTCTGAAAGGACACGGTTATTCGCCTCACCAAACAGGACCCGCCCAAGATTGCTGTAGGCCACAGCCCCATCCACCCGAACCGCATCGATCCCCAGGGCTAAGCCGTAGAGTACCTTATCCATGCCGTAGGTTGCACCGATCCGTTCTTCGCTCTCGATGCCGTTCATTACGGAAAGTATGGTGGTCTCCGTCCCAATGGAGCTGGCCATCTCGCTGATGGCCTGATCAAGCTGGTGATGTTTGACCGCCACGATCACTAGGTCTGCAGCAGCGGCCACGTGCGGCTGCACCACGTTGATTTGATACTGCCTGCCATTGACGTTCACGCCGTTGCGGCTGAGCTGATCGTAGCGCCCGCCACCGGCCAGGAAGCAAACCGCACCAGGATCGTACTGATACAACAGACTGCCATAGGTTGCACCAAGTGCACCGGCCCCGATAATGCCGATCTGGTATGAAGGTTCAGACATGCTACTCACCGTTCCCCGTCACCGTCCAGATAGCGCTGGACCGCCTGACGCAGCGAAGGAAAGCCGATCATTTCAAGATCAATGGCGTCACGTTCCAGCCAGAGCACCGCTGCCAGATCATCTGAAGCCGCAATCTGCGGGAACTCCTGCAACTGTACCGTAAAGATCAGGTCAAGCGTATCATACGCAATCCCCTGGTACAGGTAGTTGTTCGGAAAAGAGCAGAAGTACTGCAGCGGGAGAGGTAAGTCGAGCAGCAACTCCTCCTTGAGTTCACGCCGTGCAGCTGCCTCGGCCGTCTCACCTGGGTCAACAAACCCGCCCGGCAGGTCGAGCATGCCCTGCTGAGGCTCATGCTTGCGCACCCCGAACAGCAGCTTGCCCCGGTACTCGATAATAACGGCAACAGCGGACGCAATGTTCAGATACAGGGTAAAGCCGCAGGAGCGACACGTAAAACTTTTGACCGATGGCCAGGTAAGCGCTGAAGCGCCGCAACCGGGGCAATGGGTGATTGAGCGGATAACAGGCATACAGATCACGTTTGTTTGAGCAGCAGGAGCAGTTCATCAAGGGTTTCAACCGAGACATCACTCGCAGCAGGCCAGCGCTGGCCATCGGGACGAGCGACATGTACCGTTGCAGCCCCGGCTGAGCGGCCAGCCAACAGATCGAACAGATAGTCCCCAACCATGACCACCTGCCCCGCAGCTAACTGCCATTGTGTGCAGAGCTGGACAACGCCGGATGGATTGGGCTTGGGCGGTGCCTCAGCCCGCCCCAGCACGTCGTCTGCATGAAAATAGCCGTGCGCCCCGATCGCCTCAAGCGTCACCAGGGCAACCTCGCGGCTGTTACGGGTCAAAATCCCCAAACGGCTCTGGCACTGCCCCAGGTAGTCAAGCAAAGCCAGCACCCCCGGCGCGGCAACGGCGCAACCGGCCAGTTCCCGCTCAATCTCATCCAGACGACGCTGTTTGGGTGCGGCAAGCTCTTCCGGCAGTTGCCCCAGATGCCCCAGGATATCCTCTCCTTCGGGAATCGCCAGCTCTTGCCGAATAACGGAAAAATCATGCACCGGCACGGTCAGGGTGCCGTCAAGATCAAAGATCCAGCCGATTTTGTCGTGTAGACATGTACGCATCTGCATGACTTACCCGACAACCAGCTGCCAGGCAACAAAAAAGCTTCCGGGCAGATAACGGAAGCGTACTCTCGATTGTGCAGTGGTGTGCGGATCAGAGCCTACGGCTGCAACAACGGCCCCAGCCCCGGTGATTCCGATTGAGCCGCATAGAAAAAAACTACTGTTCTCTCAACAGCCTTTTGACCAGGGATGCCAGCGCACGATCTGTCTCACTGTTCACCATGGGGAAGACTTCGGCAATCTGTCCCTTTTTATCGACGACATACACCATCGGCACAGATCTGACATCAAAGCTGGCCTGAATCCCCTCATCTGCCTGCGCGATCGGGTAGAACATATGCAGTTCAGCAGCAAAATCAGTAATCGCCTCCCTACCGGCGCTGTCGACATTCAGGCCCACCACCTGCAGACCTTGTTTCTTGAATTTGCTGTGCAACTCAACCAGATTGGTGATATGTCCTCTGCACAGCTGGCACCACGGGGCAAAGAAATCGATCACCAGCACGCTGCCGCGGTAATACTCGGGCATGATCGGCGCGCCTGTCGAGCTGACGAGATTAAACGCCGGAACCTGCTGGCCCGGCTTGGGTCTGTGCTTGGCTAAACCAGCTTTTCTGCTGGTCTCGGGTACTGTCTCTTCAGCCTGTTTCGGCACAGGCGTTGCCGCAGCAGCAGCACGCTGCGCTCCAGTCGCAACCGGCTTTACTCCCGGCTTGGCAGCCGGAGCCTGTGGTACGTTTGCAGCGATACGCACCTGGTCGGTCCTTTGCCGGGACAAGCGCTCTTTGGCGGCGAGCCGTTCAGCCTCAGCCTTGATCGCAGCCTGTTTTTTTGCCTCCGCAGCACGTTCCTCCTCCCGCTTACGCGCTGCCGCGCGGACTGCTTCTGCTTCATGCAGCCGCTGCTTTTCCTGCTGTTCCTGAACAATTTTGGCGGCTTTGCTGCGTTCCTGTTCGGCTTTGGCGGCAATCCGACGTTCTTCTTCGGCAATGGCAGCGGCTAATTGATCGCGTTCTCGCTTTTCCTCAGCACGGCGGGCCGCTTCGGCTGCCAGACGCTCCTGCTCGGCCTTCTCCTTGTTCCGCTGCTCAGCCGCAGCCTTTGCCTTCACCGCCTTGACAGCGGCTAAACGCTCCTGCACCTGTTTTTCGACAGCCAAACGTTCCTGTTCGGCTTTCTGCTGTCGTGCTGACGCCAACTTGGCAGCTGCAGTCTTTTCCTGCTCAGCCTTAACTGCGGCCAAACGTTCCTGTTCCTGTTTTGCAGCAGTTGCAGGGGCAACCGCTGCTGATGCCGGTGCCTGCACAGCCTGGTCGGCAGTCGAATGCTTTTGCCCACCTCCAACAACCGCACCCTTTGTCTGGTCTGCTTTTGTGGCAGCCGTCTTGTGCGCAGGATCTGCCTGCTCCGCGTGCGCTGCGGTTACGGGCGGCTTTTCACCTGGCTCATCACACGAATAGTTGTTGAGGTAGCGATGCTCCTCAATCTTTTTTACCAGGATGATATTGCCACGTTCATAACACTTTGCCTGCAGCTTGCAGAGCCCTGCCCGTGCCTCGGGCAGGCCGGCCTGAAAGGCTTTGATCAGCAGCTCAAATGCCTTGCCGAGATCCTGGTTTTCGGCGTTGCCATGCAGGTAAGCGGTTGCCGCACCAGCGCTCTCAGTGACCGGCTTTTTTTCGTCAGCATAGGAACCCGTTGTAGCGGCCCCAAGGCATAACAGCATAAGTAACAGGTATCGACACATCATGGCGCTCGCTGTATCCGTTTTGTTGTGTGATGTAAAAATCATTTCGCTTTTGCCGCTAGCGCCTGAAAGACAAACTTCGGAGCAGACAACAATGCATACATTTCTGACGCCGTAAGAGCCTTTGTTTCGTTTCTGCACAGCATATAACTTGTGACGGGAATATCATTACATGACCAAGGACAGGCCAGGCAACAAAAAAGCTCCAGAGCA
>CAZUSH010000016.1:0-49978 GCA_964622705.1 uncultured Geobacter sp.
GCTGGTCTTGATGCCGTGTTTTTGCCGGTCGGCCTTTGAAAGGGTCTTGGCCGGGTTAATCAGGTTGCCTCCATTGGCATGACAGGCAGCGCAGTGCTCCTTGAATTCCGCAGCAGCATTGAGTGCTGCGGTTGCTGTCGATGCGCTGGCAACAAGCCCCACGCCAAGTGTCAGTGCCAGAAAACGCCCTTGTGCTCCTCTGATGCCATCCCGCATGCGTTGCCTCCTAGTTTCCGTAATGTGCGGCAATATAGTCTGCAATGACTTTTGCGTCATTTGCTGGAATCGGTGCTCCATACACGGTTATCATCTTCGTAACTTCTGCCTGCCAGCGGCTCTTGTTGAATTTTTGCTGGGTGGTGATGTAATCCAGGCTATGGCAGATACTGCAGTAGCGCCTGGTGGCATCCATGCCCGGTCCTTCTTTCAGAGTAATGCTTGGCTCAGGCAAGGTAATGCTGCGCGTGGTGGTCATGGCGGCGCCTGTAAGGTCAGCCAGGATCAATGTTACACAGAAAATAAGCATAAAGCCAGGAAGTGTACGCCTGTTTCTCATCTTAGCCCTCCTTACACCACAGCCAGGGTGTGCTTTTCAACCGGATTCAGAAGATACCCGGACGGATTCCATAGCGCCGTCATCGGTTGAGATTCGCCGATGCTGTTGGTGGCCTTGACCATCACGGTATAGGTGCCCTTGCGGGTAGGCTGCCAGGGATAGAACCACTGAATCCAGGAATACCGTCCCAGATCCTTGCCCAGTCGGGCCGGTGCCCAACTCAGGCCGCCATCCACCGAAACGAGTACCTCTTTGACGCTGTAACCGCCGGAAAAGGCCACCCCCATGAGTTCGGTTGACTGTCCGGATCTGAGGGTACTGCCATTTTCAGGCGAGATCATCAGGGAACGGGTGGTCATACGGTTGATCGGAACGGTCTTTTTGGGGGTGCCGCCAGGTTCCACACAACCACAGGGGGTGTCGGGAATCCGGTAGGCGGTCTTCATCCAGAAGTTCTGGGTGGTCTGTGTGGTAACCTCGATGTCTGAAAGCGACTTCACCCAGTAGGTCGCGTACCAGCCCGGTACCACCAGGCGGACCGGAAAGCCGTTCAGAAGCGGTAACTCCGTGCCGTTCATCTCATAGGCGATGATGATGTCGTCTTCCAGTGCCTTGTCCAGGGGCAGGCTCTTCAGGAAACCTGGGGTTGTCGGTAGCACGGCCTTGTCCAAACCCTTAAAGATTACGTCGCTGGCACCGGCCCTGATGCCCGCCTGCTGCAGGACATCCTTCAGTCGCACCCCGCCCCAGGTGACGTTGCCCATGGCGCCGTTCAGCCACTGCCCGCCAAACACCGGTGGATTAAAGAAACTCCTGCCGTTGCCGGCACACTGGATCACGGCGGTATAGCTGACCTTTTCAAACTTCTTCAGCTCATCAAAGCGAAAGGAAACCGGTTTGTTCACGGTGCCGTGGATATTCAGACGCCAGCTTGCCAGATCAACCTCGGTCGGGATATTGGCCAGGTGCCAGCGTACAAACAGCGCCTCATTGGGGGTGATCAGTTCCTTAAAGTAGCTGAGCGGGGTCTCCAGTTGCGGTGGACTGGAGGTGAGCAACAACAGTTCTGTCTTGCCCGGAAAACGTACCAGCTTGCGTTCTCCGGCGTACAGCACGGACGGGATCGTGCCCGAAGCCGCCAGGGCGGTGGTCAGACCCACTGTTTTTAGAAAATTTCTGCGGCTGATACCGTCATGTTCCATACCCTCCTCCTTTCTGCAACCACAGGGACTATCAACCGGTCATCGAAAACCGTCTTTACTGACGCTTACAAATTTAGTGCCATAGCTGGAGTGGTTTCAGGGCCTGTGAATTGGGGCAGAATGAAGCCGGTGTGTCTTATTTTGCGGCAGTGTGTCGCAATTTGAGACTTTGGTATGAGAATGAGACCATCGCAATGGTACGTTAAGTGTTCAGACTGGTTTGCGTAAGCTAAAGCGGGCAATGATATTGCAAATGCTGAAGCTGGGCTTAATTCACTTTCGCGCCGACAAAAATGATGTTAATGAAAGCTCGTCAGCGTCTTTGTCGGGGAGGGCAACACCATGTCGAGAAGTCTGACACTATCGGGCATTGTCATCGCACTGGTCCTGGCTTTTTCTGCGCGGGCCCAGGTTGTTGCCATACCTGAGCCGCATCATCACCACCACCCGGTTGCTTCTGGTAGTACCGGCATGGATGCCGCACTGGGTGTTGATGAACAACTAGGGCACAAGATACCGCTTGAGACCCGCTTTCGAGATGAAACCGGCCGGGTGGTGACCCTGAAGGAGCTGATCAAGGGCCCCACCATTATTTTGCCGGTCTATTACAGCTGCACCAATGTCTGTAACGTTCTCCAGAGTGGCCTGGCCCAGGTTCTACCAACGCTCAAACCGCAACCCCTGACCGATTACCGGGTCATTTCCCTCAGCTTCGATGAAACCGAAACCCCTGCCTTGGCTGCCAGATACCAAAAGACCTATCTGAACGCAATGGGCATCCCGTTTCCTGCAGACGGCTGGCACTTCCTCACCGGGGACTACGCCAACATCCAGCGCTTTACCCAGGCTGTTGGTTTCCACTTCCAGCGCCGTGGCCGTGATTTCATCCATCCCGTGGTCAGCCTGATTGTATCCGGGGACGGCACCATTGTCCGCTATCTCTACGGCACGACCTTTCTGCCAAAGGATCTGACCCTGGCACTCTGGGAGGCCCGCAGCGGCACGGTCGGCGGGGCTGTCCGCAAGGTGGTAAACTACTGCTTCAGCTTTGATCCAACCAACAAAACTTACACCTTTCGCTTGTTACGTATCAGTGCAACGGTTGTCATCCTGAGCGCAGGCAGTTTCCTGCTTTTCCTGATCTTCAGCAGCAAGAAGCGCACTCCACCGTCACAAAGGAAATCATGACCATGCCAGAGCAACCCCAGGACATGTCGCGTAGTTTCTGGAACGACACCGGTAAGACCGGCATTGCCTCATGGATATTTTCCATTGACCACAAGCGGATCGGTTTACTCTACCTGCATACCGTGCTCGGCTTTTTTCTGGCCGGGGTCAGCATGGGGGTGCTGCTGCGGCTTGAGCTGATGGCTCCGGGGCGCACGATCATGGGCCCCCAGACCTACAACGCCATCTTTACCGTGCATGGTGTCATCATGATCTTTCTGTTTATCATCCCGGGTTTCCAGGGTACCTTCGGCAATCTGGTCATGCCACTGCAGATCGGGGCCAACGATGTCGCGTTTCCGCGTTTAAACCTTTTTTCCTGGTGGCTCTATATCATCGGGGCGGTCATTATCCTGGTCTCGCTGTTTAGTGGCGGCGGACCACCGGACACTGGCTGGACCTTCTATGTGCCGTTCAGCGCCAAGACCGCCACCAATGTATCGCTGGCTGTTTTCGGCGTGTTTGTGGTGGGGTTTTCTTCCATTCTGACCGGGCTTAACTTCGTCACTACCATTCACCGACTACGGGCCGAAGGGATGACCTGGACACGCTTGCCGCTCTTTACCTGGTCGTTGTACGCCACCTCGTGGGTACAGATCCTTGCCACCCCGATCCTCGGCATTACCCTGTTGCTGGTGTTGGCGGAACGGATCCTGGGCACCGGCCTGTTTGACCCGGCCCGCGGTGGCGACCCGATCATGTACCAGCACCTGTTCTGGATCTATTCCCATCCGGCGGTCTACATCATGATCCTGCCCGCCATGGGGGTGATCTCCGACGTGATCCCGGTCTTTGCCCGCAAACCTATCTTCGGTTACAAGATGATCGCCTTTTCCAGCATTGCCATTGCTGCTGCCGGCTCACTGGTATGGGGACATCACATGTTCACCAGCGGTATGAGCGATACCGCCATCCTGGTCTTTTCTTTTTTGACCTTTATTGTGGCGATCCCATCGGCCATCAAGGTCTTCAACTGGATCTCAACCCTGTACAAGGGCTCCATTTCCCTTGAAGCCCCCATGCTCTTTGCACTTTCCTTTATCCTGTTGTTTTCGATCGGCGGGTTGACCGGGCTGATTCTGGGGGCTGCAGCCACCGATATCCATGTCCACGACACCCAGTTCGTGGTTGGTCACTTCCACTATGTGATCTTTGGCGGAGCCGTGTTCGCCTTCTTCGGTGCCATGCACTACTGGCTGCCCAAGTTCTACGGCCGCACCTATGCCGAGAAACCGGCCCTGCTGGCCTGGGCCATCATGTTTATCGGCTTCAATATCACCTATTTTTCCATGATGGTACTGGGTATGAAAGGCATGCCCAGGCGCTATTACGACTACTTGCCCGAGTTTGCCCCCTTAAACCTTGTCTCAACCATCGGCAGCTGGATTCTGGTCACGGGCCTGCTCCTGATGCTCGGAAACCTGTTTTACGGGCTGTGGCGGGGCAGGGTGGTTGAAGGCAACCCGTGGGGAGGGGCAACCTTGGAGTGGACAACCCCCAGTCCTCCGGCAACGGAAAATTTTGAGCATGAACCGGTGGTGACCCACGGCCCCTATGATTATACCAAGGCAGGCACGGCATGAACCAGGCCCGGCACAACGATCACGAAGACGCCAAGCTCGGCATGTGGCTGTTTCTCTTTACGGAACTGCTCCTGTTTGGCGGGCTGTTTCTGCTCTATGCCGTGTACCTCAGACGCTATCCCCATGAGTTTGCCGCAGCAGGCAAGCGGATGCACGTGGTGCTGGGAACGCTCAATACCGTGGTCCTTATCAGCAGCAGCCTGATGGTGGCGCTGGCGATTACGGCACTACAGCGGCATGAGCCGCGCAGAGCGCTGTGGCTGGTAAGCGGCACGGTCGCTTGTGCCGCAATCTTTCTGGTGAATAAATACATCGAGTGGCATGCGGAAATCTCGCATGGCGTCTATCCTGGTTCTGCGCTTTTAAAGGCGGGAGCACCGGGTGAATCGATCTTCTACAGCCTGTATTACCTGACCGTGGGGTTGCACGGGCTGCATGTCCTGATCGGCGCGATTTTTCTAACGGTGGTTATTGTCAAGCTGAAGCGCGGCTCCATTACCGCCCACAATTTTACCCTGTTGGAGAACGGCGCCCTTTACTGGCACCTGGTGGACCTGATCTGGATCTTTGTCTTTCCCCTCTACTATCTGATCCTGTAAGGAGGGATGCTGATGACAACAAACACCCGCAAAACGCATGAACTCAGCTACGCCAAACTGACCGCAGTCTGGCTGGCGCTGATGGTGCTGACGGCTTTGACGGTAGCGGCGTCGCGCCTCACAGCAACCGGCATACCGCATGTCTGGGTGTCCCTGGCAATTGCCATCCTGAAAGGCGGGCTGGTGGTCAGCTACTTCATGCATATGCGCACTGAAAGCACGGTGTTGCGCTGGTTTCTGTTTGTGACGCTAACCACGTTGACCATTTTTATCGGCTTAACCTTTTTTGACGTGCTTTACCGGTGAGGAGGGGCTGTGGACCCGAACCTGTTGACCACCAACCAGGCTGTTGATCCGGTTTTCCTGTTCATCTTTGCCATCTGTCTGATCCTGCTGTTGGGTATTACCGTGGTCATGGTCTGGTTTGCCTTCCGGTATCGCCGCTCCCGCAACCCGGAGCCCACCTCAGCCGTGGCGGGCAACCTCTGGCTTGAGATTATCTGGGCCGTGGTACCGACCATCCTGGTCCTGGCCATGTTTTACTACGGCTGGTCCGGCTACCTGGCCTTGCGGAATGTCCCCAAGGATGCGTTGCCGGTCACCGCAACCGCACGCATGTGGTCCTGGAGCTTCAGGTACGCCAACAACAAGACCAGCAGCAAACTGTATGTGCCGGTTGGCAGACCGGTTCTGGTCAACCTGGTGTCGCTGGATGTGTTGCATGGCTTTTATCTGCCCGCCTTCAGGGTTAAACGGGACGTGGTGCCGGGCATGAAGAACCATGCCTGGTTTGTGGCCGGCAAGGCCGGTTCCTACGACCTGTTCTGTTCGCAATACTGCGGGGTGGGGCACTCCGCCATGGTGACCACGGTGGAGGCTGTGCCGGAACAGGAATTTACCGCCTGGCTCGAGCGGCAGGAGGAGGGGAGTGCCTCAGCGCAAAACGGTCTGGCGCTCCTGAAGAAATATGGCTGTCTGGGCTGCCATTCGCAGGATGGCAGCAAAGGGGTCGGTCCAAGCTTCAAGGGGCTGTTCAACAGTCAGGTCCCGGTTCGCAAAAACAATGTCCTGATCACGCTCACCGCAGATGAGGCCTATCTGCGCGAGTCGATCAAAAAACCCGCTGCAACCGTTGTCGAGGGGTACCAGGCGATCATGCCACAGTTCCCGGCCATAACTGACGTAGAACTTGATGCAATGGTGGCAGCCCTGAAGGAGATGCACTGAGATGACTCTGCCAGACCAGCAAGCACCGGCTCACAACAAGCTGCTGAACAGCCTGCTGTTGCTTACCCGCTGGCGGCTTGCCCTGTTCAACGGCCTCGCTGCACTGGCCGGTTATCTGCTGTTCCCCTTCAGTGTCTTCGATGCTGCTGCATGCGCCGCAACAGCAGGGGTGGGCTTGCTGGCAGCCGGCAGTTCTGCCTTCAATCAGGTGCTGGAATTACCGTATGACAGCTTGATGGTCCGTACCTGCAACCGGCCGCTTCCCCGGGGCGCACTACCCCCCATTGCGGCTGTAATCCTGGGGAGCATCAGTGCTTTGGGTGGGCTGGCAGTGCTACTGCTGCATGACCGCAGGGGGGCCCTGCTTGGTTGTGCTGCGCTGGTTTGGTACCTGGTAGTCTATACCCCCCTGAAACGCACCAGCTCCTTGTCGTTGTTGGCCGGGGCCCTTTGCGGGGCACTGCCGCCCCTTGTCGGCTGGTGTCTGGCCGGTGGAAGCCTGTTCGACTTTCGTATCATGCTGGTGGCCGGCCTGCTGTATCTCTGGCAGATACCGCATTTCTGGCTGCTCCAGCGTCGGTATGCCGGTGATTACCAACGGGCCGGTTTTGTCAGCTTTTTCACTCAGGTGAACCAGTTCCGGCAGCGTCTGTACTGCGGACTCTGGCTGGTTGCCCTGCTGAGCACCAGCATGCTTTTGCCGCTGTTCGGGATCATTCAGCCGTGGCTGGCCCTCTGGTATGCAGCTTTTTCGTTGTGTCTGCCGTTTTTGCTGTTTGTGCCTCAAGAGGGTATACTCTGTGCTTGCCTGAATGTCTTTCCGGTTATGCTGGTGCTGGCAGCAATTCTGCAAAAGCACTAGCCGATCATTGTGTGGATTTTCCTGGAGTAGCGCATAAATACCATGACACTCGTGAAACCATCATCCGCACCACCTATCCCTGAGAGGGCGATTGTTGCCCGGGCCGTGACCAAGCGCTATGAACAGCTGACCGTGCTGGATGCGTTTGATTTGTCGGTCAACAAGGGCGAGGTCTTTGCGCTTCTGGGTCCCAATGGCGCCGGCAAAACCACCCTGATCAGGATACTGACCACCCTGATGCGCCCCACAGCCGGTACAGCCTCTGTTCATGGTTATGACACCGTTACCCAGGGAAACGAGATCCGCCGCCTGATTGGGGTGGTGCCGCAGGAAAACAGCCTTGACCGCTATCTGACAGCCCGGGAAAACCTTGAACTACATGCCCGGCTGCATGCCATGCCTCCCGGAAAATACGCTGAGCGTATAGATCTGTTGCTGGAGCTGTTCGGCCTTAGCAGCAGACAGCATGATTTCCCCAATACCTTTTCCGGCGGCATGCAGCGACGGCTGGTGGTTGCCAGGGCGCTGGTCCATGAGCCGAGCGTCCTGTTTCTGGATGAGCCGACAACCGGGCTTGACCCGCAGTCTCGGCGGGCGGTCTGGGATTATATCCGCTCCCTGGCCGGTCAGATGACGATCTTTCTGACAACCCATTACCTGGAAGAGGCGGAACAGCTGTGCGAACGGATTGCCATCATGGATCATGGCCGGTTGATCGCCCTGGGCAGCAGCGCAGAGTTGAAGGCACACCTGACCGGCGGAGCGATCTACGAGATTGAATTTGCCCAGCCATCTACACGATTTACCGAGGAGCTGGCCAAGCTGGGGTGTGTCAAACACCTTGAGCTGCATGGCAGTACGGCGATTGTGGATCTGGAACGTTGGGAATGCCTTGCAGAGGTTGTTTCCGTTTTGCATGGCGCCGAGCTGCGCCGGATCTCTCTGCGTGAAAAATCCCTGGAAGAGGTCTTTATCAGCCTGACCGGCAGGAGTGTGCGCGCATGAACCTGCAGGGCACCTTGGCCATCTGGCGCCGGGACATGCTGGTCCTGCGCAGGAGCATTCTTGCGGAAATGGTTGCCGTGGCAGCGTACCCGCTTACGATCTACCTGGCCTTCGGGGTTGGCATGCAAGGCTATATCGGCCTGGTCGAAGGGGTGCCCTACGGTCTTTTCATCGCACCGGGTCTGATCACCATGACCGCCGTCAATGCGGCCTTTAACGAAAGTGTCTGGAGCCTTTGGTTTCATCGGCGGGTCCAGTTCACCATAGAATCCTACCGGGTGACGCCGATAGCGGTGTCAGAGATCGTGGTGGCAAAGATCCTCTCCGGTTTTTCCCATGGCCTGGTGAAAGGCCTGATTGTTGCCCTGATCATCTACGCAATCACCCCTTTTCGTTACCCGTGGGTGAATACTGCTGCGTACCTGGCCTTCCTGATTCCCGGTTCGGCCTTCTTCTCCTGCGCCGGGGTCATCTGCGGCACGCTCCTGGATAAACCTGAGACCATCGGCCGGGTGGAGGCGGTCCTGATCATGCCGTTGATCTTTATGTCGGGGCTGTTTTTCCCACTTTCATCCTATCCGCCTGGGATCGCCCCGTTTGTGCAGCTGTTGCCCACCACCGCACTTTTTGAAGGGGCGCGTCAGGCCATGATCTCCGGCAGGCTTTCAGCTCATCACAGCGTCATCATTTGTCTGGCTGCCGTGGTGGTTTTTGTTGCCGCAGTGATGCTGTTCAGGCGCAAGCTCTCGGAATAGGGCAGGGAACTGTATGACGGCAACCATTCCAT
The DNA here is from genome assembly GCA_964622705.1 of uncultured Geobacter sp. Classification (GTDB taxonomy): domain Bacteria; phylum Desulfobacterota; class Desulfuromonadia; order Geobacterales; family Pseudopelobacteraceae; genus Trichlorobacter. The sequence goes on from CAZUSH010000016.1 coordinate 9,049, forward strand.
CCTATCCAGCGGTCAGACCCCCGGAGCTTGCCGACCGGGCCTTGTTGCAGGAACGTCTCAGTATCCTGCAGCCGGTTGTTTCCGAGCTTTGTTTTGCCAATCTCGTGCTGTTTCGCCATGTACACCGCTACACTATCAGCATGGTCAACAACAGTCTGATCATTTTTGGTTGCGGCTATGACGGCATCCCGTATTTTCTGCCGCCTTTGTCCGGAGAGCGCGGGGAAACCGCCTGCAGGCTGCTGGATGAAGGACGCCTGCTCTTTGGGGCCGATGAGCAGTTTATCGAGCGATATCTTGCCGGCCGTGACTACCTGATTACGCCTGACCGGGATAACGATGATTACCTCTATCTGCGCCGTGAAATGGCAGCCCTGACAGGATCGCGATTCCATGCCAAAAAGAATCGGATCAACCATTTTGCGGCACGACAGAACTATTGGGTGGAACCGTATTCGGCTAACCATCAGGCAGCAGCACTACAACTGCTGGAACGTTGGCAGGCAGGGCATGGCGACAATGGCAGCCGCTCTTTTGAGGCAGAGGTGGCGGCAAACCGTGAAGGGTTGCTCAATGCATCCAGCGTCGGACTTACCGGCGTGGTGGTGCTGACCGACCAGGGGGTTGCGGGGTTTGCGCTGGGGAGCCGGTTAAACAACATGACGGCGGTTTGTCTGTTTGAGAAGGCCGACCCCGGGCTTGAGGGGGCTGCGCAGCTGGTCAACCGGGAGTTCAGCCGTTACCAGCCGGTTGAGATGCTTTACATCAATCGCCAGCAAGACCTGGGGCACGCCGGACTCAGGCGGGCAAAATCCTCCTATCACCCGGTACGTATGGTGCGCAAATTCAAGGTGGCCCGGGTCTCCTGATCCAGCTGTCGTAACAAATATGATACCGGCTTGGCCCATCTCGGCTAAGGCGGTAAACCTTAAATGTTTTAGCTGCAGGAGATTGCAATACCCCCGGAAGATTTTATAGTTGGCGACAAGTTGTTGGTTGCATAGCCGTAGTCTGTTTATGAAGGGGTGTCATGGGACTTCGCGCATACTGGCATAACTGGTTTGCTGTATTTCCCATCCCGCTGTTCCTGCTGGTCATATCCGGGCTATGGATCATCAATGCCCAGGTCGTCTATACGCCGCCGCCCGGCATGCAGTTCTTTATCGTGCTGCTTTCAGCGGTGCTGATGGCCCTGATCATCATGAAGCTGACTGCCAGCTTTCTGGCGTGCGGTATGCCGGAACTGCTCCTGTTTGGTTGCGGGGTGCTGCTGCTGGGATTGGCCCGCGTGACAGGCGTTGCCATGCTGGAATATGGGGTAAATGCCGCGGTCAGTGCCCAGACCATCCTGGTGGGGGGAGCCGCACTGCTGCATATGGCAGGCGGCATCGCCATCCTGAAACCGCAGACTGCGGGAGCCCGCTGTAAGTGCGGGGTAGTATGCGCCCTCTCGGGAACGCTGGTGGTAGCAGCATTGATCATTGCCGTCCAGCAATGGGGCATGCTGCCAACCTTTTTTGTTCAGGGAAGCGGCGGCTCTGAACTGCGCCAGCTGGTCCTCGGCGCAGCCATCATGATGTTTGTTGGTACGGCGGCAATCATCATGAGTACTGACCGTTCTCCCCTCTTGCCTGCCTTTGGCCGATGGTACGGATTTGCACTCCTGCTGATAGCTGCCAGTCTGTTGGCGCATATGTTTCAATCCTATCACAATAGTGCCCTGCATTGGGTTGGGCGTCTGGCACAACTGCTCGGCTGGATCTACATGGTTGTGGCGGTCCTGACGTTGAATGGCCATGCTGTTCAGGCTGCCATGCCGCCTGCTCACCACGCGGCACGCGCTGCGGGGTGGCTGCGCGCCCAAACACCCCAGGGACTTCTTTTCCGTTTTAATCTGGCTGTGGTGATGATGCTTGCTGCCATGGGCCTGCGTCTGGGACTTACCAGACTGGTCGGTTCCGAACTGTCGCCCTACATGACGGTCTATCCTGCCATCATGCTTACGGCGTTGTTGGCGGGATTCGGCCCGGGTTTTGTGGTAACGGTTTTGTCCGGTTTTGTGATTGGGCACGAATATTTGGCCCCCACCGGGCTGTTTGCGATTGCCTCGCCGGGTGACCGTCTTGCCATGGTATTTTTTATCGGCATGGGTACCCTGGTGAGTCTGGTGGTTGACCTGTATCAGCGCAATCGGGACAAGGTCGATGCCTATGCCCGCAAATCGCTGCAGCGTGAGAATGAAGCCAGGCTGGCTGTGTTTGCCGCAGCAACGTTCGAGGGAATTCTTGAAACTGAGGCCGGCCTGATCATTGACTGTAATGAACAGCTGGGCGACATGCTGCAGTACACGCCGGACGAACTGAAAGGTCTGCAGCTTGGGCGCTTCCTGCCGGCTGACGAGGCTAAGCAGGTGTTGCTGCGTTTCAATCAGGCTGATGGCTGGTCAGGCGAGCATGGCTTGCTGCGCAAGGATGGTTCCAGGCTTGTGGTTGAATCACGTTGCCGGCCTGTCCAAGCCACAGGCAACCGTCGCCATATTGCTCTTCGGGACATTACGGTCCGCAAAAATACCGAGCTTGCGCTGAGTGAAAGTGAAAAACGTTTCCGCGATATAGCCTCAGCCTCGGCAGACTGGTTGTGGGAGATCGACCAGGATGCCAGGTATTGCTTTGCCTCGGGCCGGGTCAAGGATCTGCTGGGGTATGAGCCGGATGAAATCATCGGCAAGTCGCCGTTCGACCTGATGCCGGCCGGGGAATCCCTGCTGATCCGCCAACGCTTCCAGGATATTGTGGAGCGGCAACTGCCGTTCCGTGACCTTGCCAATATCAACCTGCATAAGGACGGCAGCATTCGTTATATCCTGACCAGCGCTGTGCCGGTCTTGGATGAGCAGGGTAGGGTGCGGGGCTATCGTGGCGTTGACCGGGACGTTAGCGAGCTTAAGGTCGCCGAACTGGAGCGCCAGAAATTCGTTGCCCTGGCTGAACAAAGTAGCGAATTCATCGGCATGTGCAACCTTGATCTGGTGCCGTTCTATCTCAATCAGGCCGGTTTAAGGCTGGTGGGTCTGCAGGAACTGCCGCATGACAAGAACCGCACGATTCTTGACTTCTTTTATCCCCGTGATCACGACTTCATCTCAAAGATCTTTCTGCCGAATGTCCTGCGGGATGGCCGCGATGAGATTGAGATCCAGTTCCGCCATTTTTGCACCGGCGAGCCGATCTGGGTGATTCATACCGCCTTTTTGATCAAGAACCTGGAAGGACACCCGGTTGGTCTCGCAACCGTCAGCCGTGATATTCGTCATCTCAAGCAACTGCAGGCAGAACTGGAACAACGCGTTGCTGAGCGGACACGGGAACTGGCCGCCTCGGTCATGCAACTGCAAAAAGAGGTGGACGAACGTATCCAGGCGGAAAAGACGTTGGTACAGGAGACGGAACAGCGTCTGCAGGCGGTTGAGGCACTACGTATGCAGGAACGTATGCTGATCCAGCAAAACCGCCATGCCGCCATGGGTGAAATGATCGGCAACATTGCCCACCAATGGCGACAACCGCTGAATACCCTGGGGCTCTATACGCAACGGCTGGCCATGTTATACGACACACCTGAATTTACCAGGGATTTTGTACGTAGCTCCACCGCAAGATCCATGGAAATAATTCAGTACATGTCTAAAACCATTGATGATTTTAGAAGCTTCTTCTTGTCTGACCGTAAAAAGGTATCCTTTCGGGCCAGCGATGCCGTCAACAAGGTGATGACCCTGTTGGAGGCCAGTTTTCAGGAGAACAAGATCCGCATTCTGCTGGAAACGGAGGATGATCCAAGCATCGTAGGTTTTCCCAACGAATATGCCCAGGCACTGCTGAATATCTGTATTAACGCCAAAGATGCGCTTGTGGAGCGCGCCATTGCATCACCTTGGCTTAAAATTTGCATCTTAGCGCACGATGAACGGTCCGTTGTGCTGTTGTCGGATAATGCCGGCGGTATCGACGAGGCACTCATCGACAAGATATTTGATCCTTACTTCACCACCAAGGGACTGCAGCACGGCACCGGTATCGGCCTGTTCATGTCCAGAACCATCATAGAAAACAACATGGGGGGCTGGTTGTCGGTCCGCAACACCGGGGTTGGAGCCGAATTCAGGGTTGAGGTGTGACAATGCACACGCTGTTCCGGCACTGAAATCGATGCCCTGCAGTGTTGCTCTCAACGTAAGCCCGCTATGAGCCAATTGCCGAAATGAGCATGCGGCTGTTTCCAACCATAAGAAGGGAGGTTGCCATGGTTGTCAGTTTGCGGAGCACATTGCCTGACCAGGAACTGCTCAAGCTATATGAGCAGATGTTTTTGTCGCGGGAATTTGAAGAACGCTGTGCCGAGCAGTACACGAAAGGACAGATTACCGGTTTTCTGCATCTTTACAGCGGCCAGGAAGCTGTGGCAGTCGGCGCCACTGCCGGACTGCACAAAGATGACTATATCCTTTCGGCGTACCGTGAGCATGCCCAGGCAATCGTGCGGGGTGCGGAGCCACGGAGGGTCATGGCAGAACTGTTCGGAAAATCCACCGGCCTGTGCAAGGGCAAGGGAGGTTCGATGCACCTCTTTGATCCTTCTCTGAATTTCATGGGGGGCTATGCCATTGTAGGAGGACAGTTTCCGATTTCCGTGGGATTGGCTTTTGCGAGCAAGTACCGGGGGGACGATCGCATTGTCGCCTGTTTTTTCGGTGATGGCGCCGTAAATCAGGGCACCTTTCATGAGTCGCTCAACTGGGCGCAGCTCTGGCAGCTGCCGGTCCTTTTCATCTGTGAAAACAATTTCTACGGCATCGGCACGGAGGTGCACCGCTCCTCTGCCCTGGCCTCGATTCACAAACGTACCTGCGGCTATGACATCCCCTCGGAAAAGGTGGACGGCATGGATGTGATTGCCGTTTATCGTGCGGTCAAGCATGCCTCTGAAAAGGTCCGTGAATCCGGTCGTCCCTATTTCATTGAAGCAACAACCTACCGATTCCGTGGTCATTCCATGGCAGATCCGGCCAAATACCGTTCCATGGCTGAACACGAGGTCTGGAAGTCACGCGATCCTTTACCAGCCTATGCAGGTCGGTTGGTACAAGAAGGTATTGCCACCCCGGCACAACTTGAGGCCATTGAGCTTCACTGCCGTAGTGTGGTGGACGCTGCCGTTAAGTTCGCCGAAGACTCACCCTGGCCAGAGGAACATGCGATCTGGGAGGATATCTATGTCTGAGATGACCTATCGTGATGCGCTCAATCTGGCGCTTAAGGAAGAGATGCGGCTTGATCCGTCCGTGGTCGTACTGGGTGAGGATGTTGCCCTGTACGAAGGGTCATTCAAAGTGACCCGCGGACTTTTGGCCGAGTTTGGCGAAGAACGGGTCAAGGATACCCCGATCTCGGAAAACACCATAATTGGCGTGTCGATCGGCGCGGCCATGGGGGGCTTACGTCCGGTAGCTGAATTGATGACCGTGAATTTTGCCCTGCTGGCCATGGATCAGATCGTCAACCACATGGCCAAGATCCGCTCGATGTTTGGGGGGCAGACCTGTGTACCCATGACCATCCGCATGCCTGGCGGTGGCGGCAGCCAACTTGCGGCCCAGCACTCCCAAAGTCTTGAGACCTATTTCATGCACTGTCCAGGCATGTACCTGCTTTATCCGGCGACACCTGCCGATGCCAAAGGACTTTTGAAAAGCGCCATACGCTCCAATAACCCAGTCGTTTTCCTGGAACACGAACTACTTTACAACAGCAAAGGGGAGGTGCCGGATGACCCCGGCTTTACCGTTCCGCTTGGTGTGGCCGATATCAAACGCAGCGGGGAAACCGTCACCCTGGTGGCCTATGCGCGGATGACCATTCTTGCCTTACAGGCCGCGGAGGAACTGGCAAACGAGGGGATTTCCTGTGAGGTGGTCGATCTGCGAAGTCTCACGCCACTTGATCAGGACACCATTATGGCCTCTGTCCGTAAAACGGGCCGCGCCGTGGTGATTGAAGAGTGCTGGCAGACCTGCGGCCTTGGCGCAGAAATCACCAGCAGGATCTACCATGCGTGCTTTGACACCTTGAAGGCGCCAATAGCACGGGTAGCCGGACTGGATGTGCCGATGCCCTATTCGCGTGAATTGGAAAAACGGTGCATACCTCAGGTTGCCTCAATCAAAAAAGCCGTGCTGGATTTGCTGAACAGCGCCTATTAAAGGAGGCCGGCCATGGCATTTGAAGTAACCATGCCCAAACTTTCCGACACCATGACCGAGGGTGTCTTTTCCCGTTGGCTCAAAAAAACCGGTGATCGGGTTGAACGCGGCGATATCATTGCCGAGATAGAAACCGACAAGGCCGTAATGGAGCTGGAGGCTTTCAACGCGGGGATCTTGGTAAAAACCATGGTAGATGGAGGCGAACTTGTGCCGGTTGGGACGGTACTTGGTCTGATCGCCGCAGCAGGCGAGGAGGTTGTCTCAGACACCTCCCGGCCGGTTCAGTTGGTGCAGGCCACGGTGCCGCCATCACCTGCGCAGCCTGAACCGCAGGTTCTGCCGACGATACAGGACGACATGAATGGTCACTGGAAGGCTTCCCCCTATGTGCGCCGTCTTGCGCGTGAACAAGGGATTGACCTTGCACTGCTTCACGGCAGCGGCCCTGAAGGGAGGATAACCGAGGCAGATCTTGCCGCGGCAATACCCACGCAACAGCCGCCCTGTCAACCGCACGCTGAACCGGCAGAGGCTGGTGTTCAGCCCAGTGCAATAAGTATGTCCACAACTATGAGGCAGGCCATTGCCGCGACGGTCAGCCGTTCATGGCAGGGAATTCCCCACTTCAGCGTAACGGTGGAAATTATAATGCAGGCCTGTCAACAGCTCATAGCAAAAAGCAAGGAAGGTCCGGTGTCGTTCGGTTATACAGCGCTTCTGCTCAAGGCGTGTGCCGCCACCTTGATAAATTTTCCGTTGTTCCTGCCTGATGCGACCCATCAGGTAGACAACTTGGGGATCAACCTTGCTGTTGCCTTGCCTGATGGACTCATGATGCCGCTCATCAGAAATTGTCAGTCCTTGCGTGTAGTCGAGATCGAACAGGAGGTCGCGCGTCTTACAACAAAATGTCGAACCGGCCATCTTACTGCCGATGAGCTGGCAAGCGGAGCTTTTGCGCTTTCCAATCTTGGAATGCTCGGGGTGGACCAGTTTCAAGCCCTGATTTTGCCGGGACAGAAGGCAATTTTGGCAGTTGGTGCTGTCCGGCAGCGTCCGGTTGTGCAGCAGGACCTGATTGTTGCTGCACCACTGGTATCCGTGACGTTGAGCGCTGACCATCGCAGCATTGATGGCGCCTATGCCGCATCCTTTCTGGCTGCCTTGCGCCTGTTGTTGGAATCTCCAGCAACTATCCAACTTTGATATATATTCAGGCTATATACTACTATTTATGTAGGGAATATTGTGCTATACTTTCTCTATGCTGAAGGGAATGTAAGCCTGAAGTTGTATTGGCTTGGGAAGGAGTTGGGCCATGAAACTCGACGAGTGTACCATCAGGATCGAAAAAGAGACCCAAGCGCATTATGAACGGTTGTCCCGCATTGTAAGCAATGAAGAGCTCAAACGTCTGTTTGCGCTGATTGCAGCTGCGAAGGCAGAGTATATTACCAAGCTTACCACCTTGCAGGAGAGCAAGGGAGGGGCTGCAGCGTCAGATACATTGCCGATACTGCCGGAGGGAATGTGCCATTACCGTCCGCGTATCGACCCCTGGCGTCTGGCCGAGTCGTTGAAAGATGATGCCGATGCCTACCGTCACCTTGAACAGGAGGAACGGGGCATGATTGAATTTTTTGATCGGCTGGAAGATCAGACCGAGGACGCAACCCTGAAAGAGCTCTGCCGCATGCAGGCTGCCAAAGAACGGGAACATCTGGAGATGCTGGAAAGGATCTACTTTTTTATGGAAGAGCCCAGGACCTATCTGGCATGGGCCGAGTTCAGCAACCTCAAGAGCCTGTAAATGTCCGGAAGGCAGGTGAACAACATGACTGCCCAAAAATATGAACACGTATGCTACAAAACGGAACAGCGCGACGAGCACGTGCTGATGTGCCGCGTCCGCGACGGCCAGTTGGGATATAGCTGGGGATGCACCATGGAAGGGGCGACCATTCAGGTTAAACTGCTGGATGGTGAACTGGATTCGTGGGAGCGTAGCGAATGTATCGAAGTGAGCTAGCGGGGGGCAGCTTACCAGCGGTTTTCTTGTGTGGGGCGGATGACTCGAACGTTCGCCCCACAAATAGGGAGGAGGCCGGTTTGTATTGTCCTTACTCTTGATACGTTCCACTGCGTTGGAAAAGGCCCTGGTGGAAATCGGCTCTGAACAACATATGATGATCTGGCCGGGCAAGCGGCATGAAGATCGTGTATGCGCCATGAGACAGAACTGAATGCTTTTAGGATGCGCTCGCTTGACAGTCTGTTGACATACGGTAAACTAAGCAAGTTAGAAGCATTGGGTTCAACCTTTCAGGAGTGCTAATGGCCGTTCCCCAGACATCCGGAGATTCTCCCTCGCTCGTTGAACTACGGGAGATCTCGATTCTGTTCGCTGAAGACGATCTCAGCACCCGCACCCATCTCGCACGTATGCTGACACCGGTCTGCGGAGAACTGATCACTGCTGAAAACGGTCGGGTCGCCCTTGATCTTTTCAGAAAGAAGATGCCTGATCTGGTCTTGACCGACATTACCATGCCGGCCATGACCGGCCTTGATCTGGCAAAACAGATCAAACTGGAGCGGCCCCAGGTGCCGGTCATCATCATTTCCTCGCACGATGACTCCAACAATCTGCAGCAGGCAATTGACCTTCGACTTGAAGGATACCTCACCAAGCCATTAAATATTCAGAAGCTTTTTGCGAACCTGCAATTACAGGCGTCGCTATTGAAATCAAAGCGGCTGGCCCAGCAACAGTCCCGCTTGCTCTCCGGCGTCAACATGGCCATTCAATACCTGCTCTCGGCGGACGCCAACCAGGATGCGGTTGATTTTGCCTTGCAGGAAATGGCCAAGGCAGCCCGGGCCGACAAGATCTTTTTGTACCATTACCAACAGTCTCTGTTGGGCGAACGTGAACTTTCGTTGATCAGCGGCTTTGCCGGTGGCGAAATGGTCCTGCGTTTTCTGGATGGCGTTGAGCCGGACACACCTGAGTTGCCATACCTGGAACGCTGGTACACCCTTTTGAGTCAGGGCAAGTCCATTTCAGGGCCACGCTCCGCCTTTCCCCATGACGAACGTCTGATTCTGGATGCCATGCATCTGCGTTCAGTCCTGCTAACGCCGATCTTTGAGGAAGGCAGCCTGTGGGGGTTCGCCTGTCTGGGAGATATGAAGCGTGAGCGCCCCTGGTCCGATGCTGAAATCTCTATGGTCATGACCGCAGCACGGGGATTGGGCAGCTTCATGGGACGCCTGAAGCTGGAGGATGAGCGCCGCGAGGCGCGGCGATCATTGGAACTTGCCAACCTACAGTGGCGTGAGACCTTTGACACCATTCCGGACATGGTCATGGTGCTGGATACCTCCCATCAGATCATCAACCTCAACAAGGCCGCCCGCGAACGCCTGCACGTCGGTGAGTCCGGCTCCAGCAGTCTGGTCGGCCCCTGCTTTCAGCATGTGCATGGTGCCAGCCACCCTCCGGAAGGATGCCCCCACCGGGAATTGCTGCGGGATCATCAACCCCATGAGGCTGAAGTTGTGGTGCCGCACATGAACAGCTGTTTTCATATCTCGGTCAACCCGACCTTTGATGAAGACGGCAACCTGGTGGGGGCTGTCCACGTTGCTCGCGACATCACCAAGCGTCGTGAAATGGAGGATCGTTTACGCTACCTCAGTACGCATGACGAAATGACCAAGCTGTATAACCGGGCTTTTTTTGAAGCCGAGGTCGAGCAACTGGAGAAGGGTCGCCAGGCGCCTATTTCTGTTGTGATTGCCGACCTTGACGGGCTCAAGGAGGCCAATGACTGTTATGGCCATGATTTTGGCGATGGCCTGATCAGGGCTGCGGCCGATCTGTTGCGGGATATCTTCAGGTCCGGGGATGTCATCGCCAGGATCGGCGGTGATGAGTTTGCCGTGCTGCTCAAAGGGGTGGGGGATCAGGTCTTGGCAGCCATCATGGAGCGTGCCCATCAAATGCTTGACGAGGGCACAGCACTTTCCGAACACGGCCTGAAGATACGCTTTTCGCTGGGTGCGGCGACCACCGAGGTGCCTGCGCGTCTGCAGGAGGCCATCAGGGCCGCAGACATGGCCATGTACGAAGACAAAAAATCCCGCAAACAAAAAGAGTTTGAGTCGTAGCAGTCATCTCCTGAAATAATAATTTGTTGTAGACGTTCTTGACTTCACGGTCTTGCTGTACTAACGTCTGTAAAATTTATCTTCTTGAGGTGGCGTGCCATGACGCTTGAAAATCTGACGGAAGGTTTAACCTTCGATGACGTCCTGCTGATACCTGCACACTCGACCATCCTGCCCAGGGATGTTAACCTTTCAACCCGGCTGTCCCGCAACATCCCCCTGAACATACCGCTCGTCAGCGCTGCCATGGATACGGTGACCGAAGCACGTGCCGCCATCTGCATGGCCCGTGAAGGCGGTATCGGCATCATCCACAAGAATATGAGCATTGCAGAACAGGCCCATGAGGTGGACAAGGTTAAAAAGAGTGAATCAGGCATGATCGTAGACCCGATCACCATGCGTCCTACCCAGAAGATCCGTGAGGCGCTTGAAATCATGTCCAAATACCGGATTTCCGGTGTGCCGGTCATCAACAAGAGTGGTAAACTGGTGGGAATCCTGACGAACCGCGACCTGCGTTTTGAAACAGACTTTGACCTGCCGATCTCGGCACGCATGACCAAGCGCAAGCTGGTCACGGTACCGGTCGGCACCACCCTTGAACAGGCCAGTGAGCACCTCAAGCATACCCGGGTGGAAAAGCTGCTGGTGGTTGATGATGAGCGCAACCTGAAGGGGCTGATTACGATCAAGGATATTGAAAAGGTCCGCAAGTATCCCAATTCCTGTAAAGACAGCTTTGGCCGTCTGCGGGTAGGAGCTGCGGTTGGTCCGACTGCCGAGATGGAGGCCCGCATGGATGCCCTGATCAAGGCCGGCGCGGATGTGATCGTCATCGACACGGCACATGGCCACTCGCAAGGGGTGATTGATGCCGTCAAACGTGCCAAGAGCACCTTTCCGGGCTGTGAGATCATCGCCGGCAATATCGCCACTGCCGAGGCAGCCGAGGCGCTGATCAAGGCCGGCGCGGACGGCATCAAGGTCGGTATCGGACCCGGTTCAATCTGTACCACCCGCGTGGTTGCCGGTGTTGGTGTACCCCAGATCACCGCCATCAACGAGTGTTCCAAGATTGCCCGTAAATATGGCGTTCCCCTGATTGCCGACGGTGGGGTCAAATATTCCGGTGACCTGCCCAAGGCGATTGTGGCCGGTGCCGACTGTATCATGGTCGGTTCGCTGTTTGCCGGAACCGAGGAATCCCCTGGCGACACCATCCTGTACCAGGGCCGCACCTACAAAACCTACCGTGGCATGGGCTCCATCGGCGCCATGAAGGAAGGCAGCAAGGACCGTTACTTTCAATCAGACGTAGACAGCGACATCAAGCTGGTACCGGAAGGTATTGAGGGGATGGTGCCTTTCAGGGGGCCGCTGTCGGCCACCATTCACCAGCTGATGGGTGGTTTGCGTTCCGGCATGGGCTATACCGGCAATGCCACCATTGCCGACCTTCAGCAACACGGCCGTTTTGTCAAGATTACCGGCGCCGGCCTGAAGGAATCGCATGTTCATGATGTCACCATTACCAAAGAAGCCCCCAACTACCGGGCTAGTTAAGGAAATATCTTCATTATGAGTGCAACCGACATCCACAGCCAAAAGATTCTGATCCTTGATTTCGGTTCTCAGGTAACCCAGTTGATTGCCCGCCGCATCCGTGAGCAATCGGTGTACTGTGAGATCCATCCCTATACCATGAACCTTGAAAAAATCAGGGCCTTTGCTCCCCAGGGCATTATCCTGTCCGGCGGCCCCAGCAGTGTCTATGATGCTGACGCACCCCACTCCGATGCGGGCGTGTATGATCTGGGTGTGCCGGTTTTGGGAATCTGCTACGGCATGCAGCTGATGACCAGCCAGTTGGGCGGCAAGGTGGAACGGTCGGACAAACGCGAGTTCGGTCGGGCTGTGATGGATGTGGATGATGCCAGTGACCTTTTCAGCGGTTTGTCCGGCAAGGAAGAGGTCTGGATGTCCCATGGCGACAAGATTGAGCAGATGCCCAAAGGGTTCTGTGCCATTGCCCATACCGGCAACACCCCAGCTGCCGCCATGAAGGATGAAAAGCGGCGTCTTTATGCCGTGCAGTTTCACCCCGAGGTGGTGCATACCCCCAAAGGGGCAGAGATCCTGGGTAATTTTGTCTTTACCGTCTGTGGCTGCCAACCGATCTGGACCATGGCCAACTTCATTGAGACAGAGATTGCGGCCATTCGTGAGAAGGTCGGATCCGGCAAGGTTATCTGCGCCCTGTCCGGCGGTGTTGACTCCTCGGTTGTGGCAGTGTTGATCCACAAGGCCATTGGCGACCAGTTGCAGTGCATCTTTGTCAACAACGGCCTGTTGCGCAAAGGCGAGGCGGAAAAGGTGGTGAACCTCTTTACCCGCCACTTCAAGATCAACCTTGATTATGTGGATGCCTCGGACCGTTTTCTACAGAAACTCAAGGGGGTCACTGACCCTGAGCAAAAGCGCAAGATCATCGGTAATGAATTCATCTTCTTGTTTGAGGATGAGTCCAAAAAACTCGGCACCGTGGAATGGCTGGCACAGGGAACCCTGTATCCGGATGTGATCGAATCGGTTTCAACCAAGGGGCCGTCTGCCGTCATCAAGAGTCACCACAACGTCGGCGGCCTGCCGGAGCGGATGCAGATGAAACTGCTTGAGCCGGTACGTGAGTTGTTCAAGGATGAGGTGCGTCTGTTGGGCAAGGAGTTGGGCCTGCCTGATGAAGTGATTCACCGTCAGCCCTTCCCGGGTCCGGGATTGGCCATCCGTTGCATTGGCGAAATTACCGCCGACCGTCTGCAGATCCTGCGTGAGGCCGATGCAATCGTGCTGGATGAAATCCGCAAGGCCGGCCTGTATCGCGAGATCTGGCAATCCTTTGCCGTATTGTTGCCGGTGCGATCGGTTGGCGTCATGGGAGATGCGCGCACCTATGATTACACCATTGCCCTACGGGCAGTAAACTCACTGGACGGCATGACTGCCGACTGGGTCAAGCTGCCGTACGAGGTGTTGGGAAGCATCTCCTCGCGCATTATCAACGAAGTCAAAGGGGTGAATCGGGTCGTCTACGATATCAGCCAGAAGCCGCCTGCAACCATTGAGTGGGAATAACCTCAACAGGCAGCTCTAAGGCGGGAATATCGGGGCGCAAGGAGGAGACCATGCGGAAACTGTTGTCAGGTGCGTTAGCCATTGTTTTTTGTCTTACCGTGTTGACCGTATCTGCCACAGCTAAGACCTTGATCCTGGAAGGTGACTTGGACGGCACGGTTACCATGCGCCAGTCCATGGAATTTTCGGTCAACCGGGGCACGGTCTCAAGCTTTTCCTTCAAGTTTGCCTTGCCGGCAAATTTTAGTACCAAAACAGTCAGTCAGGGTATCGAAGGGCTGGATACAGACCTGAGCCCACAACCCTCCAGCTCAAACGTTGAAACCGATCGCTTTGGTAACCGTTTTCAACGAGTCAGCTGGCAGAATATTGGGCAGGATATCCGGGTAAACCTGCGTTATACCACCACAATCCGCACCCATCTGAGCGCGCTTGAAAGCAGGGCAGCGTTTCCGCTCGGCAGCGCTGCCTCCCGGGAATCACTCTACCTGCAAACCACTGATCTTGTGCAGGGCAGTTCAGAGATCAAGACACTGGCGCGTCAACTGACCAATGATGCCGGAAATGAATACGAGGCGGTTTCAGCCATCATCAACTGGGTTACCGACAACATCAAGTATACCTTCAATCCACCGCAATATGACGCAAGCTACACCCTGACGACCCGTTCCGGCAACTGCCAGAACTTTGCCCATCTCTCGATTGCGCTTTTGCGGAGCGTTGGCATACCGGCCAGAATTGTCGGCGGCATTACACTGAAGGACAGCTGGAAGGTGCCGATTGATGCCAAAAATTCGATTGTGCAGAGCATGGGGCAGGGGGGGCATGCCTGGTTGGAAGTATACTTCCCCGATCTGGGGTGGCTGCCCTATGACCCGCAGCAATCGCGCCAGTTTACCTCTTCACGCCACATCAAGCAGACCCACGGCCTTGATTCCCGCGATATCAACGATACCTGGAAAGGTGGCCCCTATCTGCCGGCCTATAGTGAGCTGATTGAAGGACGTTACACCTCTGACGATATCCGTCTGAAGATCAAGCGGTCGGCCACTGCACCCAGGCCGTACATCCTGAGCAACCTCGTAGCTGCTGGTGCCGTTGCATCCGACGCAGCTCCGCCTGCCCCCAGCCATGCTGCAATCCCCACCACACCGCAAGGGCGCCCGTCCACAGCATCACCCCAAGCTGCCAAGCCTGCTCCTCAGCCGCAGGGAACCGGTGCTGGTCCGTCAGAAACCCGCTTGGTAAGTAATGATGAAACGCCCGACACCGCGTCTGACGACGAGGGCATGCTGAAACCGTCCAAACCCTCCAAGCCGGTCAAACCAACGCACAAACCGGGCAGTGCCAAGCCGAAACCCAAGCCGCAGCTGCCACATAGTGCGGTCACCGAGCCAAGCCATAAGAAACCGCGTCCTGGCACCCAGCTGGTCTTTGGCAATATGGATTTTCCCGCTGTGGTGAACCTGTACAATGTCAAGGGTGATACCGGTACCCGGGTGCTTGAACGTGAGACCTCGGAATACGTTACCTCAAAATATATCTTCGCACAGGCGATCAGGGTCAAGGACCGGATGAGTCTGGACAGGATTTCACTGGCCATGCGCAAATTCGGTGGCGACGGCTCGGTCTATATTGATCTGGTCAAAGATAAAGGCGGCAAGCCTGATATCATGCAAGGTATCCGCTCAAATCTGTTGGATCTTGAGAAAATTCAGCGCCGGCCCGGCTACTACTGGGTTGATTTTTCCTTTCCCCCGGACGGCAACAAACCGCAGCTGCTTGAGCCGGGCAAGTACTGGATTGTCTTCAGAGCTTCGGGCGAAGCAATTATGAACTGGTTCTTTACCCCGGGTAAACCGTATGGTGACAGTGACGATACCCGCTCAACCGCCAAAGGTTTTCAGTGGGAAGATATCCTGAATTTTGATTTTGTGTTCAAGGTAACCGGCAAGGCGGTGTAACCATGCAGGTGTACAAGGCGATCATCGCAACCGCGTGCCTGTTCTGCTGTGGTTGTGCTCAGCCGGTCCAACAGACAACGACACCCGCAAAACAGACTATTGCACGGGGTAAGTCGCTGTATGCCGCTCTTTGTGCAGCCTGCCACGGCAGGGATGCCCGCGGCAATGTGGGGCCAGACCTGACCGTCACACATTTTAAATACGGGAAATCCCGTGCTGCCATTGAGCGTACCATCATGTACGGCAGGCCAGGCGGCATGCCCGCCTTTGGCAGCCAGTTGAAACAGGATGAAATTGTCAGCCTGGCAGACTATATCTTGTCACTGCAGTAATAGGGCAACACCACAATTACCAGTTTTCCAGAGGAGGGGCACGAGTGGCGGCAATCAGTTTTGAAGAGGTAATGTTCACAGTCATGACAGCTACCCAGGAAACGTTTAAATGTTACATGAACATTGAACTGTTTGCCGGACAGGTAGAACGCAAGGTGACGCCGGTTGATTCCGATATTACCGGTATTATTGGTGTTGCCGGAGATCGTGTTGGCTACATCATCGTCGCTTCAGACAAGTCAACTGCACAACTGGTTGCCAGAGAGATGCTGATGGATGACGAACCGGATGAAGAATCGATCCGTGATGCCATTGGAGAGCTGATCAACAATATAGCCGGCGCGTTCAAGACCAAGTACCATGATCAGTATGGCAACGTGGCCATGGGGCTGCCGCTGGTGGTTTCTGGACAGCTGCGTACCGTTTCCGAACCTCCGGAAGAGGGCGCCAGCATGAATGTACAATGCAAGGGTGTCACCATTCCGTTTACCAATAAGGATGGCAGCGCCAACCTGAAGGTCATGGTTTATATGTAATGACCGCCTTGGCGGCACTGCTTGGCCGTTACCGGGAGCTGCTTGCTGAAGTTGATGCCTGGTTTCTCCGTTGTAGTCGGCTTGCCGGCGCTGCAATGGCCTGCCAACGGGGCTGCTCGGCATGTTGCCGCGGCCTGTTTGATATCACCCTGCTGGACGCCTTCCTGCTGCAGGACGGTTTTCTCAAACTGTCGGCATCGACCAGGACAGGTATCCGGAAACGTGCCGACAACAGGTTGCTACTCATCCAACAGTCGGTCTGGCCTGACTTTGACAGCCCCTGGTTGCTCAACGTCTATCCTGAAAAACAGTGGGACGTTGCCATGCCCGATGAGGACGAGACACCTTGTCCCCTGTTGGCGGCTGAGGGCGGATGTCTTGTCTATGATAGCCGTCCCATGACCTGTCGCCTGCACGGCATCCCCATGGTGGACATCAGTGGAGAAATCCTTTTTGATGAATGGTGCAGCCTGAATTTTGTCAGCATTGACCCGCTGCAATTGGAGGGACTGCGGGCCCCCTTCAACGAGATCTTTCGCCAGGAACAGTTGCTGTTCCGTGAGTTTACCCGTCTTTTGACCGGGGATATATACAACGAACTCGACACGTTGATACCTGCAGCCGTCCTGTTGGACTTTGAACATTTTCGATTACCGGACTGTTTGAAACCGTGTGCCTGATCATCTGTTCCCCTGCGAGGCCTTCCTTGCAATTCACTGCCTGTTCCGTTAGTATCGCACGACCATGAGAAAATTGACTCGACAACTCCATATTGGCCCGGTTGCCGTTGGCGGAGGAGCCCCCTGCGCTGTGCAATCAATGTGTTCAACCGACACCCGTGATACCGCCGCTACACTGGCACAGATCAAGACGTTGACCGAGGTTGGTTGTGAGATTGTCCGCTGCGCCGTTCCTGATGCTGCCGCCGCAGAAGCACTGGCGCAGATCAAGGCCCAAAGCCCGATTCCGGTGATTGCCGACATCCATTTTGACTATAAACTGGCACTACGGGTGTTGGAGGGGGGGATTGACGGACTTCGCCTCAACCCCGGCAATATCGGCGAACACTGGAAGGTCGCCGAAGTAGTGAAGGCCGCGGCAGAACGCAAGGTACCGATCAGGATCGGCGTCAATGCCGGCTCCCTCGAAAAGCATCTGCTGGAAAAATATGGTCATCCCACAGCTGAGGCCATGGTTGAATCTGCCCTGGGGCACATCCGGATTCTGGAGGACCTGCAGTACCAGGAGATCAAGGTCTCGCTCAAGGCCTCCGACGTACCGAAAACCGTGGCTGCCTACCGCCTGTTGTCCCAGCAGGTCGACTACCCCCTGCATATCGGTATTACTGAGGCCGGCACTCTTTTCTCCGGCACGATCAAATCATCGGTTGGTCTGGGTATCCTGCTTTATGACGGTATTGGTGACACCTTGCGTGTTTCCCTGACCGGTGATCCGGTTGACGAGGTGCGGGTAGGGTACGAGATCCTGAAGTCACTGGGACTCCGCCAACGGGGCGTGAACTTCGTCTCCTGTCCAACCTGCGGCCGTTGCCAGATCAACCTGATTCAGGTGGCTGAAGAGGTTGAAAAACGGCTTCAGTTTGTCAACAAGCCGATAACCGTTGCCGTGATGGGGTGCATTGTGAACGGTCCCGGAGAGGCACGCGAGGCTGACGTGGGGGTTGCGGGAGGCAAAGGAGAAGGGCTGATCTTTCGCAGAGGTGAGATTGTCCGCAAGGTCAAGGAATCGGAACTGGCTGACGCTCTGTTGGAAGAAATCAACAAGCTTTAAAATGAGGAACCGGATAGATGCATAGTCTGATCGTGGATGACGACGAAATCGGCCGTCTCATGCTGGCAACATTTTTGGAAGAGCTTGGCACCTGCGACCTGGCTGAAAACGGCCAGCAGGCACTTGAGCTGGTTGATTGCGCGAACAGCCAAGGCACACCGTACGACCTGATCTGTCTTGACATCATCATGCCGGTCATGGATGGCACAGCCACCCTGAAGGGGATCCGTGAACGTGATCAACTGCAGGGCAAACGTACCAAGGTTTTTATGATTTCCGCCTGCAGTTCACCGCAGGACATCGAGAACGCCTTTTTTGAAGGTGACTGCGATGACTATGTTGTCAAGCCGTTTCAACGGGATGCGGTTTCCCTGATGTTGCAACGGCATAAATTGCTCTAAGGTGGTTTGATTGCAATGCGTTATAGTAACTTTTTTATTCCTACCCTGAAAGAAACTCCCTCTGATGCCGAAGTTGTCTCCCATCAGTTGATGATGCGGGCCGGCATGATCCGTAAACTGGCAGCGGGCATTTACAGTTATATGCCGCTTGGTCTACGTTCAATCAGGAAATTTGAGCAGATTGTCCGTGAAGAGATGAACCGGGCAGGCGCCATTGAGCTATTAATGCCCGGCGTACAGCCTGCGGAGCTATGGATCGAGTCTAAGCGTTGGGCCCAATACGGTAAAGAACTGTTGCGCTTCAAGGACCGCAAAGATAACGAGTTCTGCCTAGCCCCGACCCACGAAGAGGTCATTACTGATATTGCCCGGCGCGAACTCAAAAGCTACCGGCAGATGCCGGTCAATTTCTACCAGATTCAGACCAAGTTCCGTGACGAGATCCGTCCCCGTTTCGGTTTGATGCGTGGTCGTGAATTCATCATGAAGGATGCCTATTCCTTTGATGTCGACTCTGCTGCTGCAGACAGCTCCTATGACAAGATGTATCAGGCCTACAACCGGATTTTTGAACGTTGCGGCTTGAACTTCAGGGCAGTAGAGGCTGACACCGGTTCCATTGGCGGATCTGCTTCGCACGAATTCATGGTGCTGGCTGCCTCGGGCGAGGATGCGATCGTCTCCTGTAACAGCTGTCGCTATGCCGCCAATGTCGAAAAGGCCGAAGGGATCAGGCCAACGGCGGGTGGGGCAGGGCAGCAACCGCTCATCAAGGTGGCAACACCTGATAAGAAAACCATTGCCGAGGTGGCGGCCTTTTTGGCACAAGACCCGGCTGCCACGGTAAAGACCCTGATACTTTCCAATGGTGAAGGCGCATTTGTGATGGCCCTGGTGCGGGGAGATCATGAACTGAACGAGCTGAAACTCAAAAACAACCTTGGCTGGGATGAGATCAGGATGGCCACTGATGACGAGATTCTGCGCTTCACCGGTTCGCCGCCGGGCTTCCTCGGACCGGTTGGTCTGAAAGAGGAGCTGTTGGTACTTGCCGATTATGCGGTGGAAGCCATGGCTGATTTTGTGATTGGCGCCAATGAAACAGACCAGCATTATACCGGCGCCAATAGTGGCCGGGACTTTACCCCTGCCAGGTTTGTTGATATCCGATTGATCGGCGCCGATGATCCCTGTCCCCGTTGTTCCAACGGCACCTTGGAGGTCTGGCGCGGGATCGAGGTCGGGCACGTCTTCAAGCTCGGCACCAAATACTCAAGCGCCCTGAACGCCACCTACCTGGATAAAGATGGTAAAGAACAGACTATCTTCATGGGCTGTTATGGCATTGGTATTGGCCGTACTGTTGCTGCTGCAATTGAACAGAATCACGATGATCAGGGGATAATTTGGCCGCTGCCGCTGGCGCCATTCCATTGCTCGGTGGTTGCCCTGAATGCTGCAAAAGACGAGGCGGTCATGCAGGTTGCCAAGGATATCCATGACCGGCTTGAGGCAGCCGGTGTTGAGGTCCTGCTGGATGACCGGGATGAACGGCCAGGCTTCAAGTTCAAAGACCATGACCTGATCGGCATCCCTCTACGGATTGTGGTTGGTGGTAAACATCTGGCCGATAATAAGGTTGAATACAAGCTGCGCCGCAGTGGTGAAATGGAACTGTTGACCCCTGATCAGGCCGTAGCAGCAGTGATTGAGACAGTGCAGGCTGCCTGCGGAGGTTCCCGATGAGCAGCATGGCAACCATCTGGGATCAGCAGTATGAATGCATGCCCAGGGAAGAACTGGAACAGCTGCAGCTGGAACGCTTGCAAGCTACGCTGAACCGGGTTTATAAGAATGTGCGCTGCTATCAGAACAAATTCAATGAACGCGGCATTGTGCCCGAGGATATCACGTCGTTGGCCGACCTGTCTCGTCTGCCGTTTACCACCAAGGAAGATCTGCGCCTCAACTATCCGTACGGTATGTTTGCCGTGCCTCTGCGAGAAGTGGTCAGGATCCATTCGTCATCCGGTACCACCGGCAAACCGACCGTGGTAGGTTACACCAAACATGACCTGAAAACCTGGTCCAATCTGGTGGCTCGCTTTATGACTGCGGCTGGCGTAACTCCCGACGATGTGGTCCAAATCGCTTTTGGCTATGGTTTGTTTACCGGTGCCTTTGGTCTGCACTATGGTTCTGAAGCCATTGGTGCCGCAGTGATCCCGATGGGCGGGGGTAACACGGAAAAGCAGATCATGATCATGCAGGACTATAAGACCACTGCCCTGGTTGGCACCCCCAGTTATGCCCTGACCATTGCAGACCGCCTTGAAAAAATGGGGATAGACCCCAAATCCCTGTCGCTCAAGGTGGGACTTTTCGGTGGTGAACCCTGGTCTGAGGCCATGCGTACGGAGATCGAACAACGCCTGCAGATAAGCGCTACTGACAACTACGGCCTTTCAGAAGTCATTGGCCCCGGTGTGGCGGGTGAGTGCCAGTACAAATGTGGCATGCACCTTGCCGAGGATGCCTTTATTGCAGAGATAATCGACCCGGAAACCGGTGCAGTTCTACCGCCCGGCAGTGTAGGGGAACTTGTTTTAACCAGCCTCACCAAAGAGGCCTTCCCCATGATCCGTTACCGCACCCGCGATATTACCAGCCTTGTCTATGAGCAGTGCGCCTGCGGCAGAACCCTGGCCCGCATGAAGAAAACCATGGGGCGCAGCGATGATATGCTGATCATCAAAGGGGTGAATGTTTTCCCATCCCAGATTGAAGAGGTGCTGTTCGCCATTGAGGGGTGCGAACCTCACTATCAGTTGATCGTGCAACGTACGGGTGCCACTGACTCGCTTGAGATCAATATCGAGGTGACCGAACATATCTTCTTTGATGAGATGAAAAAACAGCGTGCCTTCCTTGAAGCGGTTGAGAAAAAGATTCATTCTGTGCTTGGGGTCGGCGCTACGGTCAAGCTGGTTGAACCCAACAGTATCCCACGCCATGAGGGTAAGGCCCAGCGAGTGATTGATAAGCGAAATCTTTAATTGCCACCAGCCGCAAGGTGTGTTACAAGCAGTTCGTTTCTGGCCGCAGCTTTTTAAGCTGCGGCTTTTTCCTTGTCCCCACATTTTAACGAGTAGCAGAGGTTTTTTGTGTCGAAACTCAGTATTCCGTCGTTTTTGTCCCTCTTTTCTTGCCGTCACACGCTGTATTTATTTCTGGTTATTATGAGCAGCACGCTGTTTTGGGGGTGTCAGCAAGATCGACAGCCCTCGTCTCACGTGGCGGGAACACCGCACACAATTACCCAGAAGGCAGTTTCAACGAACACCGACAAGCCGAAACAGCCTGTGCCGTTTGCCCAAATCAGCAGCACTGCAGGCACGGAGATTCCTGTTCAAAAACAGCTGAGTTCCATGAAAGCTGGTCAGCCTGCCAAAAAACAGAAGTTTAATGCCGGGGAGGATCCTGAGTTTGCCCGTTGCAAGGGCTGGCCCAAGAAATACCCAGCCCCTTTGCCTGGGGCTATTCTGCCGAATAAACGCATTGTTGCCTATTACGGCAATCCACTTTCCAAACGGATGGGGGCCTTGGGGGCTTATCCAAAGGATGAGATGCTTAAACACCTCAAGCAGGAAGTGGCAGCCTGGGAAAAGGCTGATCCCGGCCTGCCGGTACAGCCGGCCTTGCACCTGATTGCAGTTGTTGCCCAGGGTGCGCCGGGAAAAGACGGTAAATACCGTTTGGTCATGTCACAGGAAACCATCAACAAGGTTTACGGCTGGGCAAAGGAAATTGGTGCCATACTGTTTATAGACATTCAGACCGGCCACGATGACCTGAAAACCTTGCTGCCTCAGTTTGAATGGATCCTGAAAAACCCGGACGTGCATCTGGGAATAGACCCGGAATTCAACCTGATCTCAAGCAAGGCCAAACCTGGTAAAAAGATCGGTACCTATGATGCCGCAGATATCAACTTTGCCAGCAACTACCTGAAAGGGTTGGTTCAGAAATACAAATTGCCCCCCAAGGTCTTTACCGTACATCGCTTTACCAGAAGCGGCGTGACCAACGCCACCAAGATTCAACTGCGTCGCGAGGTCCAGATTGTCATGCATATGGATGGCTGGGGCGCGCCATGGTTAAAACGCGATTCGTACAAGGACTACATTGTGTCAGAACCGGTCCAGTTTACCGGGTTTAAGTTGTTTTATCACAACGATACCAAAAAGGGTGATGCTATGCTGACCCCTCAAGAGCTACTGAAGCTCTGTCCCAGGCCGATCTATATCCAGTACCAATAAGACAAGACAGATAAATGCGGTAAACATCGCATACTTTACATAATATATCTTATGGGCTATTTGCTGGGGCTGGAACGATATAACGCTTGCAAATCACACGGAATGCCGGTAAGGTAGCCCCCGCACTTCACCAGAGCCAAAAGGAGTTTGCCGTAGTATGAGCAAAGAAGAAGCAATTGAGGTTGAAGGCACGGTTATTGAACCACTGCCTAATGCGATGTTTCGCGTTAAACTTGAAAATGATCATATCGTTCTGGCCCACATCTCCGGCAAAATGCGCAAATACTTCATCAAGATTCTGCCCGGCGACAAGGTAACAGTTGAATTGTCCCCCTATGATCTGTCTCGCGGCAGAATTACTTATCGCGCCAAATAACCCTTACTTATAACACCGACCATACACATGAAACTCATGTCTTGCAGCCATTGGCAGCACATGAGTTTTATGTTGTTAAAACCTATTAAAGATTTGAGGAGTTTTCTATGTTGTCTGTTGCAGATCTCAAAAAAGGTACCAAACTGACGATCGATGGCGACCCCTACGTCGTGACCTCGTTTGACTTTGTTAAACCAGGTAAAGGCCAGGCTTTGTACAAGTGCAAGATGAAAAACATGATTTCAGGAACAACCCTTGATCGCACCTACCGCTCGGGTGAAAACTTTGAGCCTGCCCAACTGGAAGAAAAGGACATGGAGTACCTGTATAAGGAAGGTACCCACTACACCTTTATGGACCAGCAATCCTATGAGCAGGTGGTGATGGAAGAAGATGCTGTTGGCGACTCCAAAAACTTTCTGCTCGAAAATACCAAGGTTTCCGTGCTGCTGTTTGGCGAAAAGCCTATCGGGGTGACCCTGCCGAACTTTATGAACCTGCGAGTTACCCAGACAGATCCCTGGGTTAAGGGGGACACCTCAGGTAGCGACTCAAAGCCGGCAACCGTAGAAACCGGGTATGTCCTGCGGGTTCCTCCGTTTATCGAAGAAGGTGAACTGATCGTGATTGATACCCGCACCGGCGAGTACTCTACCCGCGTAAAGGGTTAATCAGTCATGTCAAAAAGTGCCCTGCATATCCGGGCACAGGTGCTGCAGACCATACGGCAATTTTTTACGGAGCAGGGGTTTCTCGAAGTGGAGACCCCTCTTCTCATTCCGGCCAATGCACCTGAAGAATATATTGATCCGGTCATGGCCAGCCAGCAGTGGCAGTTGCAAACATCACCTGAAATCTGTATGAAGCGCCTGCTTTGTCGCGGCTATGAACGCATCTTCCAGATAGCGCATTGCTGGCGTGCAGATGAACGTGGTTCACGTCACTTGTCAGAATTTACTATGCTGGAGTGGTATCGCAGCAATGCCGATTACCATACCCTAATGCAGGATTGTAGAGGATTGTTGTCTGCAGTAGCACGCAGATGCACACCGGACGCCTGCTTTTCCCGCAACAACGCTAAAATCAACCCAAACCTCGCCTGGCAAACCCTGAGTATTCAGGAGGCGTTTTCGCGCTTTGCCAAGGCCGATGCCTTACTCAGTGTGCAAAACGGTCTTTTCGACGAGCTGTTGACATCGTTTGTTGAGCCAGCCGTTGCCAAAAACCCGGTACCCGTACTTCTTGTTGACTATCCTGCCAGCATGGCAGCCTTGGCACGCTTAAAACCAGATGCCCCTAATTATGCCGAGCGCTTTGAACTATATGTGGGGGGATTGGAACTGGCGAACGGCTTCAGTGAACTGACCGATCCGAACGAGCAGGAAATTCGTTTTGAAGAAGCCAACCGGGTCAGACAAAAAATTGGCAAGCCTGCCTTGCCTTTGCCCAAACCGTTTCTTGCTGAATTGGCGGCAATGCCACCTGCTGCAGGCATTGCACTGGGGGTCGATCGTCTGGTCATGCTGACGAGCGGAGCCGATCGGATTGATCAGGTCGTGGCCTTTACACCGGAATCACTGTAGGTTTCTTCAACCGTACACAGGATCCTGCCTTGATGTAGTCGGATTGTCACCTCATCACCAGCTCGCAGACTCATGACATTTTTCACAACCTGTCTACCCGGCAGTTGCTCCACTACCGCATAACCGCGTGCCAGGGTCTGTAATGGCGAAAGGCTCTGCAGACGTGCGGTTGCCTCGCCATGTTCGCGTGCAAGATGGTCCACCAGGCTGACAACCCGTCGCTCAGCCTGCTCGGACAATAGTGCCAGCTGCTGCCGTATGCGACCGATTTGGAGCAGGGGATGCAGCAGACTCAACTGCTGTTCAGCGCGGGCAAGTCGTTCAAGGTAGCGGGTTATCTGGTTGTGTACTGCAGAATCAAGTCGCTCTGACAAGTCATCAACCCGCTGCTGGATGTGGCCTATCAGTCGCGAAGGATCATGCAAGGCCCGTTGCAGGCCAGACAGTTGCTGCAAGAAAAAACGCAAACGCACATCCCAGGCGCGCTCTAAACGCTGTGTCAGTTCCTTAATCCGCTGCAACAGTTCATCCCGGGCAGCACTGACCAGTTCTGCAGCAGCAGAGGGTGTTGGCGCACGCAGATCAGCAACAAAGTCACAGATGGTCCAGTCGGTTTCATGGCCAACTGCAGATATGACCGGAATCTTGGAGCGATAGACCGCTCGGGCAACCGGTTCTTCGTTAAAGGCCCACAGATCTTCAAGGGAACCGCCACCTCGTCCCACAATCAGGACATCAACTGACCGGAGTTGATTCATGGTATCAATGGCTGCGGCAATTTCCTGGGCCGCCCCCTCCCCTTGGACACGAACAGGGTAGAGTAGCACCTCAATACCGACATTGCGTCGGCCAAGCACATTCAGGATGTCGTGAATAGCAGCACCACTGGCTGATGTTACCACCCCGATCCGCTGGGGCATGGTTGGCAATGGCTGTTTATGGCGCTGATCAAACACCCCCTCCCCTGCCAGGCGCTCCTTGAGCTGTAAAAAGGCGGCCTGCAAGGCTCCAATCCCCTTTGGCTCGATATACTCGGCAACCAGTTGGTATTCACCACGCTGGTCGTATACGGTAAGTCGGCCGCGCACGATGACGGCCATCCCTTCCTCAAGCCTGAACTTCATGGCCTTGGCGCTACTGCGAAACATCACGCACCGTACCATGGCCCCACTGTCTTTAAGGGTGCAGTAGACATGGCCCGAAGCAGGAAAAGCCAGGTTGGAAACCTCCCCTTCAACCCACACCACTCCAAAATTATCTTCCAGTAAACCCTTTAAAAGGGTGGTCAGGCGGCTGACGGTCAGGATAGTCTGTTCAGCGAATAGTTCCATGTACCTAACCTACCATAGGGTATCTGTCGGGTCAAATAACCAGGGTTGACCGCACGACACTCTTTACGTATGATGCCCGGCATGAAAAACTTTCCCTATATCCTGACTGTCTCTTCTGAAAAAGGCGGGGTTGGTAAAACCACCTTGGCCACCAATCTGGCGATCTATCTGAAAGCAATGCAAGAAGATCTGCCAGTTACCATCATGTCTTTCGACAATCACTTTACGGTTGACCGGATGTTTGAACTCAAAGGCCAACAACCTCACGGAACGGTTGCAGACCTGTTGTCCGGTGCCCGCGGCGCTGACCTGCTGCATCAGGGCCAGTACGGCGTAACCTACATACCATCATCAAATGCCCTGCCGGAATTGTATCAGGATTTCAAGGGGCCCATGGCTCTGTGCCGGATCATGGCTGAATCAGGCCTATCCGGTATTGTGATCCTCGACACACGACCTGACCTGAACATCATTACCCAGAACGCCCTGTATGCTGCCGATCGTGTCCTGATACCGGTCAAGGACATGCCCAGTCTGGAGAACTGCAAACATATCTTTGCCCTATTTGATCAACGTGGTATTGACCGCAAGACCCTGGCGCTGATTCCTTGTCTGATTGACAACCGGATAAAATATGATGGTATGTTCAAGGACTTGCGCACCTTGCTGCGGGCTTTTGCCATAAACCGCGGTTATCGCTGCATGGACACCTACATTTCTAAAAGTCCCAAGGTGGAAAGCCTGAATACCAACCCAGACGGCAAGATATACCCGATCCTGAGCCATGCCCGCGATACAGAGGTGCATGCTCAATTTTCCGAGTTGGGCCGTGATGTTCTGGATGGTTATCGCCAGACTCCTGAACCACGAGCTCATCTCTACCATCAATGGTTGACCGAACAGGAAGGACTGAAAAAAGAGGCCTTTTTGGCGCGTCTGGAAGGAATCCTGCCCCATTGTGTTATCTGTGGTGGGCTGCATGACGGCACAACAGCAAAAGGCTTCTATTTCGAAACAGCCGACCGCAACTCCCGTGGATTCTTGCATAGCGACTGTTTTACCGGCATGCTCTGCTCGATTCTATATGATCTGCACCCCAAGTCTGATCTCTATCAGATGTCGCTGCAGGTTATCCGTGAGAGTGCCGGCACCTCAATCGCCCTTTTCCGGCCACTTGTCGATCAGGAGACCGGCCAACAGCGCCTGTTGTTCCAACAAATCGACCAGAACGGCACTCAACTGCTCGAACGGGAATTGTCCTTGGATGGTTTTTTTGAAGGGATATTCGACGGTATTCGTGATCGCCTGTTCCTCTTGTTGAATGAATCAATGACCGGCTATGACGGGGCATTACGTTCCAGCTGGCTGGCGGTTCACCCGGTTGATGAAGCACATCCGGAGCAGATTCTACAGGATCTGCCTTACCGCAGGGTCCAGGAGTTGCATCGTCTGGTGGCGGCAATGGTGCCACCGCAGGATGTGCAAGGAGTTGTAGCAGCGTGACCAATCTGATTACCGCTGAAGGCCTGCAACGTCTGCAGGATGAGTTTGACTACCTCTGGAAGATTGAGCGCCCCAAGGTGGTCCAGGGGGTTGCCGACGCCGCCGCCGAAGGAGACCGTTCGGAGAATGCCGAATATATTTACGGCAAAAAACGTCTGCGCGAGATTGACCGCAAACTGAAACACCTTGGTTCGCGCCTGAAGCTGCTCAAGGTGGCGCCGCTTCCGCCGGAAAACCCGCGACGGGTCAGTTTTGGCTGCTGGGTTACCTATGAGGATACTGAAGGGAATCAGTACTGCTATCAGCTGGGTGGTGCGGATGAGTTTGATGTCAAACAGGGTGTCATCAGTATAGATTCGCCGGTCGGCCAGGCCTTGCTGCACAAGCAGGTGGATGACGAGGTTACCATCCGGCGCCCAGGTGGAGAACTGACCGTCTACATCACCGAGATCAGCTCACGGCGTGGTACCGCCTGACCAATTGGAACGCAGCGTCTGCACAACGCGAACGCGGCATTTTGCACACGTCCTAAAACATCAACCTGCTGACAGGCACCAATGTCACCCCTTTTGCCTGCAAACCAGGCAAGACCTTACGCAGGGTGGCGATGGTCACGGGATGAGGATGACAGATGGCAACGGCTCGGCCGTTCTTGCGGGCCCGCGTCACCGCCTGTTCCAGCTGTCCCATGATGTATCCTTCGTTCTGCTCATTATCCAGGAAGACATCTCGTCTGCCGCGACGCATGTGCAGTTCAGCCGCAACCTGCAGCCCAACCGTTCGGGGGGTTGTGATGCTGTCCAGATAAAACAGCCCCTTTTCCTTCAGCACAGTAAGCACCACCCGCATCTTGTCGGCATGTTCAGTAAAGCCCGATCCCATATGATTGTTGGCGCCAACCGCATGCGGAAGCTCATCAAGGAATCCCTGTACCCTGGCACGCAGTTCCTCATCACTTTGTTCCAGCAGCAGTCCATTGCTTTCAAGCCGGCGTTGCGGATATTCCCGGGGTTGCATAGGCATATGTACCAACACCTGAATCCCCTGCCCTGCCGCGTATTCGGCCACATCACGGAATTGCCTCAACCCTGGAATAATGGCGAAACTGATCGGAACCCCAATGCCTGCCAGGTCACGGGCTTCCTGCAGTGAACTGCCCATGTCATCGATCAGCACGGCCAGCTCAGCCTTGCCCGCTACAACGGGATGCTTTGGTTTGGGAAAGACAATATCACCGCTATAATAGTCCTGCTTGACCGGTGGTACCTGCTCAACAACCTTATCCTGGGGGTGAGGGGATAATTTGGACGGGTTCGCAGAAGTCTGGGCCGGTTGAGGAGTCGGCGGGGCAAGAGGTGCAGCAGGTACCACCTGGCTGGAAGGCGGTGTTAGCTGCTGTGGCTGACGGAAACGGTGCAACAGAAAGGCACCAACGATCAATATGCAGACCAACACGACAAAAGCGGCAAGGACGAAACCGCCCTTGCCGCTTTGCTTTTTATATCGATTTGCACGCGGTCTCTGCTGCTTGGAGGCCACCTAGCGCTTCTCCGCACCAATCTTCTTCAGGATTTCCCATCCCTTCAGGAGATCAAGGGCACGTACCAGTTGATAATCAACCTTGAGAGGATCGATACCTTTTGAGGCCTCTGCGGTTTGTTCGGCATCCTGTTCTTTCGGTTGTTCCTTCTTACCATCTGGCTTCTTGCCGTCATCAGCATTTTCAAAATGGTTTTCCAGATCTTTTTCCCGAATAAACAGTGATTCACGCTTGGTTGGCTGTTTGGGCATTTCAAGCTGTTCAACCACGATATCGGGGGTAATGCCTTTGGCCTGAATGGAACGGCCGCTGGGTGTGTAGTAACGGGCCGTGGTCAGACGTAGGCCAGATTCATCACTGAGCGGGATGATGGTCTGCACCGACCCTTTGCCAAAGCTCTGGGTGCCCATCACCACGGCGCGTTTGTGATCCTGCAGCGCACCGGCAACAATCTCAGAGGCACTGGCGCTGCCACCATTGATCAGGACCACGATCGGATAACCGGGCTCCTTGGTACGCGCACTGGCAGTAAACTGCATCTTTGACTCGGGATCCCGACCTTCCGTATATACGATCATCTTGCCGTTCTGCACAAAATGATCAGCAACCCGGACGGCCTGATCGAGTAATCCACCGGGGTCGTTCCGCAGGTCGAGCACCAGCCCGTCAAGGGGTTTACCCTTGTTTTCAGCAACCAGCGTTTTCAAGGCCTTTGCCATATCTTCATCGGTACGCTCTTGGAATTGGGCGATCCTGACATAGCCGTAGCCGTTTTCAAGCATCCGTGACTTGACGCTCTTGACCTGGATAATATCGCGAACCAGCGTAAACTCTTTTGGCCGCTCAAGACCTTCTCGCATGATGGTTAAAACCACCTTGCTCCCCTTGGCGCCACGCATCCGCTTGACCGACTCCGTGATGCTCAGGTCCTTGGTGAACTTGTCGTCAATCTTGAGAATCTGGTCTCCCGCCTTGATACCGGCACGCTGGGCTGGCGTATCTTCAATAGGGGAAATGACAGTCAGGATGCCGTCCTTGATACTGATTTCTATCCCGAGACCACCGAATGCCCCTTTGGTTTCAACCTTCAGCTCCTTGAAGGTGTCAGGGGTCATGAACGAACTGTGGGGGTCAAGGGCAGCCAGCATGCCATTGATGGCGCCATAGATCAGTTTTTTGGTATCTACCTCTTCAACATAATTTTTCTTAACAATCGTCATGACATCGGTCAAAAGGCCGATGTATTCGTAGTCTTTGCCGCCACCTTTGGCGTCACAACGTCTCTGGGTGCTGATGCCGATAAAGACAACCAGCGCGGCTATTACCACAACGAACCCAAAGGCAATTCTCTTGGTTCTGCGTGACTGCAACATGAATAATTTCCTCCAGCAATGGTTCGAACAACTCTCTAAATTTATACATCGAAATATTCGAGAAAACGAGTTAATTTTCGTGCTCAGCGTACCCAGCCATTGGGGTCAACCGGTTTACCCTGATGACGGATTTCAAAATAGAGTGCCGGTCCTTTGGCAGAATCTACATCGCCAACAGCAGCAACGACCTCTCCTTTGCCAACTTCTGAACCAACCTTCTTGGTAATACGGGAAGCATAGGCATACAGGCTGAAGTACCCGCCACCATGGTCAATGATGACCATGTTACCGTAGCCTTTGAAATATTCAGCATAGATCACCGTACCTTCATAAATGGCCCGGATCTCGCTTCCAAGCGGTGCAGCAATCACCAGCCCCTTGGTGAAAGTATAGGAGTTGAATTGCGGATGCTTATGTTTGCCAAAGGTCTCAATGACCTCCCCCTTGACCGGCATGCGCATCCGTCCCTTTTGTGAGGCAAAACCGCGGTCCGGCACCGGAGGCAGTTCCGGCAACGGTTTGCGCTGCGCCGACGCATCCCGCCTAACCGCTGCTTTTCGTCTACTCTGCTCTTCAAGCCGGTTGATCATGGACTGTAGTTTAGCGGCATTGGCCTGTAACTCTTTTAACGATGCCTCCTGCCCCTGCCGGTCTTTGCGAACCCTGGAGAGGTAATCAGCCTTGTTTTGTTTTTCCTGTTCTATCTCACGCTTTTTTGAGGCAATGCTGACCTTCAGGCGCTCCTTGCGACCCGCTTCCTGCTCCAACCGCACCTTGAGCTGACGCAGTTCCTCAATCTTTTGATTGTATTCACTGAATACACGTTTGTCCTGTTCAAGCACCGACCGCATATAGCGCATATTTTCCGCCATTTGAGGAAAGCTTTCAGCTGAAAAAAACATGCGCACCGCCCCCAGCTCGCCTGCCTTATACAGCGATACCAGACGGCGCTCGATCAGCAGCTGTTTTTGCTTGGCCTCAGCACTCACCCGCTCAATTTCCTGGTTGGTCCGTGCAATGCCGCCATCTACAGAAACCAGGTCCCGGTCAAGCTGTTTCAGCTCGGACTCCTTGCGGTTCAAGGAGCGTACAATCTCCTGCAGCTCACCGGAAACCGCCTCTTCAACCTTTTTGGTTTTTCTGATCTGATGCTGTTTTTCTCGAATTTCCTTTTTAACGCCGCGCAGTTCGTCATGGGGCGTAGCTGCCGCAAGCGGCGCAGCCAATGCGCACATGAGCAGCAGGCCACCCCCCGTACGGATCGCAGCGTTGTTCATCAAAACGCTAACCGGTAATTTCATTGATAAAGCGCCGTAAGGCGGTCAGACTGCCCAGGAACCCCAACAGTATGCCGGCAACAAGCACACCGGCGATATACTCGGGGGGCAGAAATGAAAGACCTGCGGTTGCAGGGTTAAAGGAGAGGAAGTTTCCGGCGTTATGCAGGAAAAGCAGGTGGACTGCCAGCAACAACAGGAGTGCCAGAGCCCCGCCGGCAGCCCCTTGCAGCAACCCTTCAAGTAAAAACGGCATCTTGATAAAAAGGCGTGTAGCCCCTACCAGCGACATGATTTCCAGCTCGTCCCGACGGGCATAGACCGTCAGTTTGATAGTGTTTGATACAATAAAGATGACGGCCAACACCAAAAACGCGCCGATCAGACCACCCACAATACGCATGAAATTCAGGAAGGTATTAAATCGGCGCACCCACTCTTCACCATACTGAATCTCACCGATCCCGGCGACCCCTCGCAGACTGCGCACATAGGCATCCATAGCCTCGCTGCTGCGACTGCTCTTTTTCAGACTTATTTCCCAGGATGCCGGCAAGATCTCCGGCCTGATACCGTCCAGCAAGGTCTCCTGGCCTTTGAGACGCCCTTTGAAGCGGCGCAGGGCCTCGTCCCGGCTGACCCAGATTACCCGGGACGTGCCCGGAAGATTTTGGATGCGGTTTTTTTGCTCGGATTGTTCCTGCGGGGAAAGATCTTTATCGTAATAGACCGTTACCTGTACCTTTTCACTCCAGTTTTCCGCCGCGTTTTCAAGGTTCAAAAACAACAGCAGAAACAGGGAGACTATCAACAGGGCCAGCGTGATCGTACCGATGGTAACGACATTGACAAAGACATTCTGACGAATGTTGGTCAGGGCACGTCCCATGAAATAGCGCAGCCGTCCCTGTGCCCCTGGAGATGACATGGTGGGGCGCTTACTTTTGTTACTGTTCTTCATAAGCTGCTTCCCCCGCATCTGCCAGCTCACCATGTTGCAGCCTGATGATCCGGTAATGGGATTGTTCGATCAAACGACGATCATGGGTAGCAACCACGACGGTTGTTCCCCGTACATTGGCCTCTTTAAAGATATTCATGATCTGCTGCTTGTTGGCATCATCCAGATTGCCGGTTGGTTCATCCGCCAAGAGTATCTTGGGGTCGTTGACCAAGGCCCTGGCCAAGGCGACTCGCTGCTGTTCTCCCCCCGAAAGCCGCGGCGGCGTCAAGTGGATCTTGTTCTCCATACCCATTTGTCGAAGGATATGCATGACTCGTTTGCCAATGTCTGCCCTGCTTCCTCCTCCTTGCACCTCAAGGGTGATGGCAACATTTTCAAAGACTGTCCTATTTTGTAATAGCTTGAAATCTTGAAACACCACACCGATGGTGCGCCGCAAAAACGGCAGTTGTGCTGTAGTCAGACGGCTCACGTTCTGACCATCGATCAGCACCTGGCCACGAGTAGGCGTCAATGCGCCGTAAATCAAACGCAAAAGTGTGGTTTTTCCGGCGCCGGACGGTCCGGTCAGGAAGACAAACTCACCTTTCTGGATACTGAAGTTGATATTTTGAAGGGCCGACGCTTCTTTTTGGTAGGCCAGGGAAAGGTTGTGAAACTGAATCATAGTCGCATCACCGCATCTTCAGGGGTTAAAAACAGTGCATTACATACCACAGCCCAGCCGGAGCGAAAAGCTGAAAAGAACGGCTCAGGCACATCTTAATGCTATCACCCAGCAGCAGGCGCAGACCAAAGAAAAGAGCCCCCAGATGCGGGCCTGACCTGTTCGGAATTCCCCTGCGCGAGGAAAGGCCTTCAAGATAAAAACCAGGGTTGTCGCAACCCAGCCCCAGAAACCGAGGATAGCGGCAACAGACCAAAATTCAGACATGACGTGGGCTTTTCCCGCAGCGGAAAAGGCTGCCCAGTTTCAGCTTCCACACCATGGCGACCGCTTCCCGCACGATTTTTTTTGACATCTTCGACTGGCCGGCACGCCGGTCAATAAAAATAATCGGCACCTCGCAAATGCGCGCCCCAGCCTCGGCTGATCTGAAATGCATTTCAATCTGAAACGAGTAGCCATCGGAACGGATGTTGTCCAGATCAATCAGCTCAATCAGACTACGACGAAAACATTTGAAGCCGCTGGTACAATCCATGATGGACAAGCCGGTAATCAAGCGGGTGTACCAGTTGGCGCCATAGCTCAGCATCAAACGTCTGAGCGGCCAGTTTACCACGCTGATACCGTTCAGGTAGCGCGAGCCGATCACGAGGTCGTATGCATCCATTTTCTCAAGAAAAAGTGGCAGCACAGCAGGGTCATGGGAGAAATCGGCATCCATCTCGATCAGCAGGTCAGCGCCCAACGCCATTGCCTGACGGAATCCATCACGATAGGCAGAACCCAACCCCAGTTTTGCGGGACGATGCAGAACCGTTATACGGTCATTTTGGTGTGCAAGTTGATCGGCAAGTTGGCCGGTGCCATCGGGGGAGTTGTCATCTACGATCAGCAGATGCAGACTGGGATGCTGTTGCAGCACGAGTTCCGTCAGGCGCTGCAGGTTATCCCGTTCGTTGTAGGTGGGTATAACGACAAAGGCCTTCTGCATGAATGCAACGCTACCTTTCATTGCCCCAAAAAGAAAGAGGGTGCCTCGATGAGCACCCTCTGAATTTCAAATGGCGGGGTTGACGGGGCTCGAACCCGCGACCTCCGGCGTGACAGGCCGGCACTCTAACCGACTGAGCTACAACCCCTTATTGTTGCTGCTGTACAAAAGAGAACCAGTTTATACACCACTCGTGGTGATCACTCAACTATTTTTTTACATCATAACAAATTCTCTCTGCCCTGCCCGATCCAGGCCGCGCCAAACACGCCAGCCGAGTCACCCAGGACATTCTTCAGAATCGGTGTTGTTACCCCACTATGAAAGGCATACTGACGGACTCGCTCAATCCCCTTGCAGTACAACTCATCAATATTTGAAAGTCCACCACCCAGCACGACAGCGTCTGGATCAAGCACAGATATCACCCCGCCCAGGCAACGTCCAAAGTCATCAAGGAACTGCTCAAACTGCTGTCGGCACGCGCTGTCCCCTGTTCTGGCCCTGCTCACAATCTCGCGCATGGCAAGCCGCTGCCCGGTTGCGAGAAAGAAGGCCTGTTCAACTCCTGATCCGCTGATCAGCGTCTCGACACAGCCCCGGTTGCCGCAGTAGCAGGGCTGCCCCTGAGGGTTGACGGAAAAATGGCCCCATTCGCCGGCAATTCGATGGGGGCCTTCCCGCACGACTCCATTGATACAGATTCCTCCGCCACAACCTGTGCCCATGATGACGCCGAACACCAGCCCGTATTCCCTGGCAGCCCCGGCACGTGTCTCTGCCAGGGTGAAACAGTCGGCATCGTTACGCACGCGTATTGGATGCCTGAGCAGTTGTTCCAGGTCTTGCTGCAATGCCCGATTGTTCAGACAGGTTGAGTTGGCGTTGCGTACCAGGCCGGTATCTTTGTCAAGGGAACCAGGAATGCCGATACCAATCGTATAGCCCGTTGTTGGAGGCAGTTCGGCAACTGCCATGGTGGCGAGCTGGGCAACCTGCTGCAACATGGCCTTATACCCTGCCGCCCGCGGAGTTTGGCTGCGTTTGCGCAGCAGAACCGCACCATCCGGCGCCAGAAGCACAATCTCGGTTTTGGTGCCTCCCAGGTCTATGCCTATGGCAGCGGTTTTGCTCACACCCCAACTGCCTTGAGATGCCTCTTTATAATGGCCATGCTCTCCATAATCGGATCACCCTGCCCCTCAACCCACTGGATACAGACCCCGTGACGCTCCATGCGGCGAAACCAGGTTTCCTGACGTTTGGCAAAGTCATGGATGGCGGCATTCAACTTTTGCACCATATCATTGCGGCTTAGTTCCCCTCGCAGAAATTTGCCAACAAAGCGGTATTCCAGGCCATAGTAATCCAGACGTTCCCAGGTCACACCGGTTGCATGCAAGCGCTGTACTTCTCCGATCAAGCCAGCAGTCAGACGTTGTTGCAAACGGTCAGTAATCCTGTGGCGCAGCTGGGCACGTTCCCAGCGTATTCCAATCACCAGCGGTACGAGCGAATTGGTTTGTTCCTGCGTCCATTCATGCTGTTGATGGCGGGCGATCTCAATGGCCCGGATGGTACGCTGACGATCAGTCAGATCACTGGTATTGTGCTGCAACGGCACAAGCTCGCACAGCATACGTGCCAGTTCTCCATCGCTTTTGGTTGCAAGCTCATCACGTAACTGCTTGTCCTCGGCCACGTCATGCATGTGGTAGTTGCGCAGTACTGCATCAAGGTACAAGCCGGTACCACCACACAGTATCGGTAAATGCTGCCGTATGGTGATGTCGTTAAAGGCCTCGCAAAACCTGCGTTGAAACGCAAAAACACTGAACTCCTCACCAGGATTCAGGATATCAATCAGGTGGTAGGGGGTATCGCCGTATTCCAGCAGATCCTTGCCTGTCCCGATATCCATGCCTCGAAAAACCTGGCGTGAATCAGCAGAAATAATCTCTCCGCCATACTCACGGGCTAGAGCAACAGCAAGACGAGTCTTGCCTGAAGCGGTTGCCCCAAGAATTGTCAACAAGTTAAAGGGATATGAACTATGCGTCATAGGCGTTTTTATAGCGTGATTATCTGTGCAGATCAATCCTTCCAATAGTTGACTGCCGGTCTGAGCGCAAACAACAGGGCGCAGATCACGATTGCCCAGGCGTATTTGATGACATATGTGTGGAAATAAGCCCCCAGCGCCATACCGAACAGCAGCGCACACCATTTCAGCAACCATATATCCCACCACTGCCAGACTTTGGATTTAAGCAGCTTCATGGCTCCAACCTCCTGTTTGTCTCCAGTATACATCATTTGCTCAAGGAACGCCCTATCCTCCTATCTTCAGGCAGATACAGAAAAAGGCCGCCCATTTACTAAGGCGACCTTTTCTGTATCTGCACGCATTCATTTCATTCAGGCAACCTTGAACGTTGAAACGCAGGTTACCGGCCAACCGCTCCTTTGCATGCAGTATGAAAACTTTGGGGACATGCACGAGCGGCTTCACCATGAGAGGAGCTCCCCAAAGAACTAGTCACTGTATAACGACAAATTATGGAAAGAATATGAACGGAATGAGGAATAAGTATGTAACTCTATTGCGGAGAATATCTGTGCTGGAGAATCACAGGCAGTTTGCTA
This sequence comes from uncultured Geobacter sp., assembly GCA_964622705.1. Classification (GTDB taxonomy): domain Bacteria; phylum Desulfobacterota; class Desulfuromonadia; order Geobacterales; family Pseudopelobacteraceae; genus Trichlorobacter. The sequence continues at coordinate 46,216 of CAZUSH010000016.1, forward strand.
TTATGGAGGCATGAAATGCCCGAATTGCTTTAATCGAAAAATTGAGGTGTACGAAGCAAGCGGCTTTACCTCAAAGGACAGTCCGATCAAGGAATGCACCTGCGGACACGTCTGGCGAATTGTGCGGGATGGGTGCAGACATAGGATCGATGTCATCAAACAGGGCGTAAAACAGATCACAAAGCAGGAGGACAGATAGACTTGAGCATATACCAGATTCCCATTAGGTATTCCGCCAGATCCTTTTCAACGTACGCACATTATTTCGAGTTCAGTTATTCCATATCCCCTATTAGAAAACCAGCCTCGTCAAGCATCTCATCAGCAACCTCCTCGGCAGTTTCGAGAATTGGAGTGCCCCTGCGCGTGGCAATCGCCTTGAGAGTGCCTTTACGCTTAACGTGGGTCACCGAATTATTTGCAAGATTAAAAACCGACCATTCATAAACAGTCATGGATTGATGTCCTTCCGTTGTTCTGTAAGTCAGGCTAAAAAAGTATATACCTGCTGCTGCACAAGTCCATGCAGTTAAAACCAATTAAAGACAAAAGGCCTACAGATAAACTGTAGGCCTCAATTGTTTGGTGGGTGAAGAGGGGATCGAACCCCCGACATCCAGCTTGTAAGGCTGGCGCTCTCCCAGCTGAGCTATTCACCCTTATACTATGGCGGGGTTGACGGGGCTCGAACCCGCGACCTCCGGCGTGACAGGCCGGCACTCTAACCGACTGAGCTACAACCCCAAATGGTAACGCAACAACTACGGCAGTCTACTTGCTGTTAACAGCATCCTTCAGAGACTTGCCAGGCTTGAACTTGGGCACCGTTGCTGCGGCGATGGTGATCTGTTTGCCGGTTTGGGGATTCTTGCCTTTACGAGCAGCGCGCTTGCTGGTGCTGAAAGTACCGAAGCCAACCAGGCTGAGCTTGTCACCTTGCTTGAGGCAGCCGGTTACGGCAGAGACGAATGCGGCAACAGCCTTTTCTGCCTCAACCTTCTTCAGACCAGCTTTTTCAGCAACGGCAGTAATCAGTTCAGCTTTAGTCACGTTACACCTCCAAGAGAGATTGGTTGTTGAGAATCAAAGAGAAGAAGTCTTTACCAGAAGCCCTTCAAAACTGTCAAGCACTTTTTCAGTGTTTATGCGACCGCAGGGGCACTTGCCTGATCGTAAACCAGCAATGGCCGCTCTTTGTGATAGATGACTTCTTCACTGATAACGACCTCACGCACGGCATTCTGTGAGGGAATTTCATACATGATATCAAGCATAGCTCCCTCAAGGATAGCCCGCAGTCCTCGTGCACCGGTGTTACGTTTCAGGGCTTCTTTGGCAATGCTCACCAGGGCACCGTCAGTAAAGCGCAAACGGACCCCTTCCATCTCAAACAGTTTCTGATACTGTTTGGTCAGGGCATTCTTGGGCTCTGTCAATATTTGTACCAGGGCCTCCTCATCAAGCTCAGTCAGGCTGGCCAGCATTGGCAGGCGTCCGATGAACTCAGGGATATAGCCGTACTTGAGCAGATCCTCCGGTGTAACTTGCAGCAGTAGCTCACCGGCTTTTTTCTCCTGCTTCTTTTTCACATCAGCCCCAAACCCCAAGGTCTTTTTGCCGATGCGCTGTTGAATTACCGCATCAAGCCCGGCAAAGGCTCCACCGCAGATAAACAGGATATTGCTGGTGTCGACCTTGAGAAACTCCTGTTGCGGATGTTTTCGCCCCCCCTTGGGAGGGATGCTGGCAACAGTTCCTTCCATGATCTTCAAGAGCGCCTGCTGCACCCCTTCACCGGAAACGTCACGGGTCAAAGAAGGAGATTCCGATTTACGGGCGATCTTGTCGATCTCATCTATATAGACAATTCCTTTTTGAGCCCGCTCCACATCGTAATCCGCAGCCTGCAACAGACTTAAGATGATGTTTTCCACATCTTCGCCAACATAACCAGCCTCGGTCAGGTTGGTTGCATCCGCAATGGCAAAGGGCACCTTGAGAATCCTGGCCAAGGTCTGCGCCAGCAGGGTTTTGCCTGAACCGGTTGGCCCCAGGATGAGGATGTTGCTTTTCTGCATCTCCACTTCGCCCGGCTTGGCAGGACGCTCAATCCGTTTGTAGTGGTTGTAGACCGCTACTGAAAGCACCTTTTTGGCGGTTTCTTGACCAATGACGTACTCGTCAAGAAACTCCTTGATCTCGATCGGCTTGGGAAGCTTTGAGACATCCGGCCCCAAGGCATCTTCCATGCGGATTTCCTCTGCAATGATATCGTTACAGAGTTCGATGCACTCATCACAGATGTAGACAGCCGGGCCGGCAATCAGCTTTTTAACCTCATCCTGACTCTTGCCGCAAAACGAACAGGTTAATTGATGCTGAGGTGTTTCGCGTCTGCTCACGATTCACTCCCCCCGTCAGCGCGGCGCGTCATTACGGCGTCAACCAGTCCGTATTCTTGCGCCTCTGTCGCCGACATGAAGAAGTCACGCTCGGTATCAGACGTAATCCGTTCGAGCGTTTGACCGGACATGTCGGCCAATAGTTGGTTCAACTCTCGCTTCATGCGCAAAATTTCTTCAGCTTGAATCATGATGTCAGTAGCCTGTCCCCGCGAACCGCCGGAAGGCTGGTGAATCATGATACGGGCGTGCGGCAGGGCAAAACGTTTGCCCTTCTCTCCTGCTGCCAGCAGGACTGCCCCCATGGAGGCAGCCTGTCCGATGCAGATGGTTGAAACCGGCGCCTTGATATAGTTCATGGTATCGAAGATCGCCATGCCGGCCGTCACCACGCCACCAGGCGAATTGATGTAAAGGTGGATATCCTTGTCCGGGTCCTCTGCCTCGAGAAACAGCAGTTGGGCAATGATCAGGTCTGCAACCTGATCATTAACCTCCCCGCCCAGAAAGACAATCCGCTCCTTCAGCAGGCGGGAGTATATATCATAGGCCCGTTCACCGCGGCCACTCTGTTCCACCACCATAGGTACATACATGGACATCATTCCTCTTGCTTAGGCTGCAGCCGGTGCCAGCTCTGCAGCATCAACTTCAGTGATAACCGCGTTCTCCAGCAGATAGGCAATCGCCTTGTCTTCCTTAATTTCAGCGATCAGCGAGTTACGGGCATTGGCTTGGTTGGCGTAGAATTGCTTGATTTGCTCAAGCATACCTTCATTACCGGCAGCAATTTTGGCATAACGCGCCTCAAAATCGCTCTCTTCAACGGCAATATTCTCCTGCTCCACCAGTGCCATCACCAACAGGCCACCTTTGACTTTTTGGGCAGCCTCACTCCAGAAGCGCTGCCTGAAACCGTTTTCATCAAGTCCCATCATTTCAAGGGACATGTTCTGACCCTTCAAGCGATTCTTGAAATTATCCAGCATGAATTCCACTTGGCGACGCACCATGGCATCGGGTACCTCAAGCGGATTCTTTTCAATCAGCGCATCAATGATACGGGTCTTCAGGTCGGTTGCAATACGATCCAGTTCATGTTGTTCACGCATTTCACCCAATTTGGTCCGCATCTCTTCCAGGGTTTCAAAATCACCAAACTGTTGGGCAAATTCATCATTAAGTTCAGGCAGTTCCTTCTTTTTCATTTCCTTCAAGGTGATCTTGAAGACGCCCTGCTTACCAGCAACCTCAGTATTCGGGCTGTCGGACGGCATGGTTACGTTGATCTCCTTGGTTTCTCCCAGCGCCATGCCGAGCAGACCTTCTTCGAGACCGGGCAGCAGACGTCCAGTCCCAAC
>CAZUSH010000017.1:0-48515 GCA_964622705.1 uncultured Geobacter sp.
CCCCCAGAGTCAGCCACGGTTCACCCAGCCGCCAACGGTCGGCGATTACCCGAGACCGCATCCGCCAGCCGCCCTCTTCCCGTACCAGATCGTAATCCTCCTCCAGGCAGGTCATCAACTTGGTGAATTCGCAGCCTGCTTTACAGAGTTGTTCAAGATCGGTTTCGGCAACGCTGACCGGCGCACTGCACGCCAGTCTTTTCAGGATCGGCGACGCGCAGGTACGGTATGCACCGGGATAGGCCCGTTCCCGCAGGATGAAATCGCGAAAGCAGACATTGCCCGCCGGGCCAAGCAAACGGTCGTAATAGGCTTGCTCCACGTCGGTTGCGGTTACAATCTTTTGTTGTCCTGCCTGTTCTACACTATATGAAGCCAAGGCCTGGACAAAATAGGGGACCGAATCGTCAGTGCCGGTTAGTTCTACCAACCGGTCGAGCACGTCGGGGGACGGCAGTTTTTCCATGCCGTAGAACAACTCCTCGGCCAGCAGGCGCGCCTCTGCGGCAGTTATCGGCGGCAGATCCACTGCAACCAGATCGCTAAACTGTTCATGCATGCCGAACAGTTCAATAAAGGTAGACAGCCCGGCGCTTCCGGCGAACGCAGCTGTCAACGGCTTTCCGGCACGGGTACGCAGTTGTTTGAAGTCATCCAGAAACTGCTGCAGTTCCTGCGGTTGTTGTTCATGCATGTCCCGCAGAAACAGAGAAAACTCGTCCACCAACAGGATGATGCCGTTATCGGCCAGCACGCCAAGTGTCTCGCTGATGCGGTTCTTGACGGACACACCCTGCTTACGCGCCGTCAGCTCTGCAAATGCGCTGTTGAATGACTGACTGAAGGTTGCCTGATCACTACTGTCCGGCCATGTCCGGTAAGCCGGTAGCTCGTATAGTGCGGAGCGGGCTTCGGCATGACGTAGGCAAGCGCGCAGCAGCATTTTGAAGAAACCTTCCAATGTGCCGACGTCGCTTAACTCCAGCATCACAGCACGTTCATGCTTTGCCGCCAGCCGTCCCAGCAGGCTTGATTTGCCGTAACGTCGCGGGGCGCGCAGATGACAGGAACGTTGTTCCGTAATGGACGCTTCAAGTTGGGACAAGGCATCATGCCTGCCGATGAACTCCTCTTCCATCACCACGGTCATGCCGACCTTGGGCTGAAAGCGATGCGGCTTACGCCCTGAGGCATAATCGGACAGATGCCTGACTAGGCGGGCGCTGTTCAGTGTGCCATCCCCCCAAAGATAGTCTTCGAGTGCGTGCAGGTCGTAACCGGGAAGCGGCGCAACCAGGACTTCAGTGCGGAGCTTTGCACCCTTCTCAGTCGCCAAAGCACGTCCGGCTGCGGTGAGTCCTTTGATAGAGTCACCGGGAAGCCGCCCCTGTTCTGGCTGAATACGAATGACTAAACCACGCTGTGTTGTCGGATTGCCGCCTTCTTCAAGCAGCATGCTAAAATAGATATCTTTGCTCATATGACGTGCTCCTTTTTCATGAGCTTTTGCAGGTCGTTCCAGTTCTGATCCGCTTGACTATCCACCAGATGCAACGCCTCGGCGCAGGCAAAGTCATTGACAGCAAGTCGCATTGCCTCTTCAGTGTCTTTCCATTTCGGATGTTCCCTCTGCCATTCATACAGCGGATGGTTACGCCGGTCCCACGCATGTTGCAGGCGGGTCATGATCTGTACTTCAAAACCGAAATCCACACCGGCTTCGACCGGAACACGTACTGAAAACTGCCGCGCCCGATGGCCTTTCAGGCCATCACGCATCGCCGGGTCAAATACAAAATCCTTAACGCCCTTTGGGCAACTGTAGCTTGACAAAAACAGGCCCTTATTGATCAATCTTTCTGTCAGGCACAATGCGTCGGACGGAAAGTCACCCACTAACCGGACCCGCCCAAGATCGCCAAATGCAAGTATCCGATCACGCAATTCTTCGCACGTGTGTCTTGGGTCGGCAGCGCCGAGAGACATCATGTCACGTGCAAGTTTTGAACGAATGCTGGCAATTGATTTGATCAGGCCATCCCCCTCACCGCCGAAACGCTCCCAACATTTGCTTCTCGGATGGCATCTGTCCCGGCATGCAGGTAGTGTCGCCTCCATCATCTGATCAAGTTGAGTAACAAGATCAATGGCGTAAGGCATGACATCCTGACGAATCAGACTGCACCAGTCGCTGAACTCATCTGCCCCAACCAACCCTTCAGGAAAAAAACGTTCCACTATCCGGTCAATTTCAGTCGACATGCCCCCTCCACATACCAACAAAAATATTGTCAACAAATTTGTTGACACAAAATACAATGCCAGCAAATCTGTTGTCAACAATTTTGCTGGCATTGTACGTCGAGCATAAAAAACGGCGCAAAGCCTCTGGCCTCGCGCCGTTACACTATCCCTATCCAGCGTTGTTCCTACCCCAGAATGGCCTTCAGATCTTCCTCTGCCGTGGTAATCGGCATGATGTTGAAGTTCTCCACCAAAAAGGCCAGCACGTTGGGGGTGATGAAGGCCGGCAGTGAGGGTCCCAGGCGGATGTTCTTGATCCCCAGCGACAGGAGGGTCAAGAGGATCACCACCGCCTTCTGCTCGTACCAGGAGAGCACCAGCGACAGCGGCAGGTCGTTGACGCCGCACTCGAACACACCTGCCAGGGCCACGGCGATCTGGATGGCGGAGTAGGCGTCGTTGCACTGACCGATATCCAGCAGACGCGGAATGCCGCCGATATCGCCGAACTCAAGCTTGTTGAAGCGGTACTTGCCGCAGGCCAGGGTCATGATGACGGTGTCCTTGGGGGCCTTTTCGGCAAACTCGGTGTAGTAGTTACGGCCAGATTTGGCGCCGTCGCAACCGCCCACCAGGAAGAAGTGCTTGATCTGGCCGGCCTTGACCGCTGCCACCACCTTGTCGGCCACACCCAGCACCGCCTTGTGACCGAAGCCGGTCAGGATCTCCTGGCCGGGGTTTTCCGGCAGCGAGGGGCATTCCAGGGCCTTGTTGATCACCTCGGAGAAATCCCAGCCGTCGATATGCTTGACATCGGGCCATTGCACCAGGCCCCAGGTGTAGAGGCGGTCCTTGTAGGAATCGGCCGGGCGCTGGATGCAGTTGGTGTTGAAGATGATCGCGCCGGGGAAGTTGGGGAACTCCTTGGCCTGGTCCTGCCAGGCGCCGCCGAAGTTGCCCACCAGGTGCGGATACTTCTTGAGGCCGGGATAGCCGTGGGCCGGCAGCATCTCGCCATGGGTGTAGATGTTGATCCCCTTGCCCTCGGTCTGCTTGAGCAGTTCTTCCAGCATCTTCAGGTCGTGGCCGGTTACCATGATCCCCTTGCCGGCCTTGGTGCCCAGGTTGACCGGGGTCGGTACCGGCGCGCCGTAGGTCTCGTTGTGGGCGGCATCCAGAAGGCCCATCACGGTCAGGTTCTGCTTGCCGCACTCCATGCAGAGCCCCACGAAATCCATCAGCCCCAGGTTGGCGTCGGTGGTGGCGGCCAGCGCCTTCTGGAAGAAGGCCATCACCTCATCGTTGCTGCGGCCCAGGATCATGGCGTGATCCATATAGGCCGACATCCCCTTCAGGCCGTACATCAGGATCTCGATGACGGAACGGATATCTTCGTTGATATGCTGGGTGTTGATACCGTGCTGTTCACCCTGGGCCACCATGCCGGCCAGATCAGCGGCAGGCTTCCAGTCGGCCACCGGGCCGTTCACCACGGCGCCGCAGGTGGCCTTGGCCTTCTCTTTCAGCTGGTAGCAGCGCTGGATCAGCTTGCCGATCTCAACGGCGTCGAAATCGACGTTGGTGACCGTGGCAAAGAGCGCCTCGATCGTAAAGCGGTCGATCTCGGCGTTGCGCCCCATCTTCTCGGCATACAGGGCCAGGGACTTCAGGCCGTACAGCAGGTGGTCCTGCAGGGCAGCAACGTCCGGTTTCTTACCGCACACGCCGGAGATGTTGCAGCCGGTTCCATTGGCAGCCTGCTCGCATTGGTTACAGAACATTCCCATAATGGTATCCTCCTTGGATTGATGCATCTTCAGCAGATGCGTTTTCAGCGTTTGTGTGCTATGGAGAGTATATCAGTCTCTTTTGAGAATGCATGACCTTGGTCAAAAAATATGCGGTTTATGGAGGAAAGCATGTCCAAAGTGTTTTTTGCCGATATGCGGGCCAGCCACAAGGAAAACCTGTTTGACAAGATAGCCAAGCTGCTGACCCTTTGCGGCCTGGCGCAACGGGTGCAGGAGGGCGATCTGACCGCAGTCAAGATCCATTTTGGCGAAAAGGGCAACAGCGCCTTTATCCGGCCGATCTTTGCCCGCCGGGTGGTGGATGAGCTGAAAAAGCTGGGGGCCAAACCGTTTCTGACCGATTCCTCCACGCTCTATCCGGGTGAACGCAAGGAGGCGGTCTCGGCCCTGGCCTGCGGCATTGAGAACGGCTTTGCCTATGCCGTGGTCAATGCCCCGCTGATCATCAGCGACGGCCTGCGCGGGGTGACGGAGACCACCGTTCCGATTCAGGGCGAGCTGCTCAAAGAGGTCTATATCGGCACCGAGATCGTGGAGGCCGACGCCCTGGTGGCGTTGTCCCACTTCAAATGCCATGAGCTGACCGGCTTCGGCGGCGCCATCAAGAACCTGGGCATGGGCTGTGCCTCACGCAAGGGTAAGCTGGTGCAGCACTCCACCGTGGCGCCGGTGGTCACGGCCAAGCACTGCACCGGCTGCGGCCTCTGCATCAGGGCCTGCGCCCATGACGCGATCCGGATCATCGACGGTGTGGCGTTCATTGATGCGGCCAGATGCGCCGGCTGCTCGCGCTGTATCACGGTCTGTCCCACCAAGGCGGTGGCGATCCAGTGGAACGAGGCGGCCGAGCTGGTGATGCGCAAGATGGCCGAGTACGCCACCGGCGCGGTCAGCAACAAACAGGGCAAGACCGTCTACCTGAACTTCATCACCCAGGTCTCACCGGCCTGCGACTGCTATGGCCACTGCGATGCCCCGATTGTGAACGATATCGGTATCTGCGCCTCCAGCGACCCGGTGGCCCTGGATCAGGCCTGCGCCGATCTGGTCAACCAGGCCCAGGGCAATCCCAATTCCGCCCTCAAAAGCGGCCATGAGCCGGGTGGCGACAAATTCCGCGGCGTCTGGCCCGAGATCCCCTGGCAGGTCCAGCTGGAGCATGCCGAAAAGCTGGGGCTGGGCAGCAGGGGTTACGAACTGGTAAAACTCTAGCGTCTCTTCGCGCAAACGGCCGGGAACGCTTGGCGTCCCGGCCGCCTTGTGCTACACTAAACGCCGCTTTTATCGACACTCGTCGGCACACAAGGACCCTGCCATGGGAAAGCGCGCATCCAACATTTTCCTTTTGATCGTGGTGGGGGCGTTCCTGGTGTGTCCGCATGCCTTGCCAGCTGCCGAGCCGTTGCAACCGCTCCCTGCCAAGCCGTTGGTGGCGGTCATTCCGCCTGACTTCCCCCCCACCTATTTCCGCGATCCGCAGGGCCGGCCGGCCGGACTTGCGGTTGATGTGCTGAATGCCCTTGCCAGACGAACCGGTCTGACCATCAGCTACCGCTTCGCCACCCCCTGGCAGGAAATAGAAGAGCTGGTACGACAAGGCGAGGCCGACCTGATCCCGTTCCGGGTCATCAGCGACAAGACCGCGCAATGTTTTTCATTCACGGACCCGCTGGATATCAACTACATCAATTACTTTGTCCCTGCTGCCGCCAAACAGCGCAAAGGTCCGCAGCCGGGCGACCGGATCGGCGTGATTCGCGGCAGCATTGCCCATGATTACCTCAAACAGCGCAATGAACTGCGACTGGTGCCGCAGGACTCCCTGGATCATCTGCTGATCGACCTGCTTTCAGGCCAGACCGACCTGGTTCTGACGGCAACCGCCAACCTCTGGCAAAAGGCCAGGGAACTGCGCCTGGACGACCGTATCAGGGTGATCGAGCCCGCAGTGCTGGAAACCCGCCGGGGGATTGCCCTGCGCCAGGACGACAAGGCCCTGCAGATGCGCCTGAACCAGGCCATTGCAGCGTTTCACGACAGTCCGGAAGCCAGCCAGATCTACGAGAAATGGCTGAGCAAACCACAACCGTTCTGGACTGTCCAACGAACCGCGCTGGTACTGGGCGGCCTGTGTGCCCTGCTGTCCATCACCTTCATCACCTGGCACAGTGTCACGTTGCACCGCAGCAACCGCCGCCTGCAGGCTGAACAGGAGTTCCTGCAGACCCTGACCGACGCCATCCCCGACTTCATCTTCTACAAGGACCGTAACTCGGTCTACCTGGGGTGCAACAAGGCCTTTGCCGAACAGATTCATCACCGTGCCAAACATGAAATAGTGGGCCGCAACGATGCTGAACTGCTGAAACGCCAGGACCTTGCCGCACTCTACTATTGTACCGACCAGGAGGCCATGGCGCAGGACCGGCAGGTGAAGTTTGATGTCACTGTTCAGCTCCACAATGGTGCTGAACGGCAATTTGAAGTGATCAAGACCCCCTTCCATGATGCCGAAGGACAGGTGGCCGGGGTGATCGGCATCGCCCGTGACATCACCAAACGTCAACAGTACCAAGCGCAGCTGGAGGACGCCAGCCGGCGGGCCGAGGCCGCCAGCCGCGCCAAGAGCCAGTTTCTGGCCAACATGTCCCACGAGATCCGCACCCCCCTAAACGGTGTCCTGGGGGTGGCGCAACTGCTGGCCATGACCTCGTTGACGCCGGACCAGCAGGAATATCTGGATATGATTCAGTCCTCGGGTGAAAACCTGCTGGGGATCTTGAACGACATCCTGGATCTGACCAAGATTGAAGCCGATATGCTGCACCTGGCACCTGAGCGGTTCTCGCCGCGTGAACTGCTGGAAAAACTCGGCGGTCTCTACCGCCATCTCTGCCGCCAGAAAGGGCTCGACCTGATCCTTGAGATCGCCTCCGATCTGCCCGAGATGGTGATCGGCGACCCCTTACGGATCAAGCAGATACTGTTCAATCTGCTGGGCAATGCCGTCAAATTCACCCCCAAGGGGCAGGTCCGGCTGGCCTGCCGCGTCCTGGGCAGCACAGCAGGGCAGGTCACCCTGCAGTTCAAGGTCTGCGATACCGGCATCGGCATCAGCCCGGAGGACCAGCTGCGCATCTTTGCGCCGTTTGAACAGGCGGACGACTCCAATACCCGCCAATACGGGGGCACCGGCCTGGGGCTGGCCATCTGCCAGCGCCTGTGCCAGTTGATGCACGGGGCACTGGAGGTTGAATCGCAGCTTGGCTATGGCAGCTGTTTCATGCTGACCCTCAACCTGCAGATAGCCGCTTTACCGCACGACTCGGCCTCTCCGGCGGTTGACCGGCCGGCCGGCCAGCCGCTCGCGACCGGCACCATCCTGGTGGCTGAAGACAACCAGGTAAACCGCTACTTCATTGTCAAACTGCTGCGGCAGATGGGATACGGCGTACTGGAGGCGGAAGACGGCAGCCAGGCCCTGGAGCAGCTGGAACAACAACACTGCGACCTGGTCATACTGGATATCCAGATGCCCGTCATGGACGGTTCCCAGGCACTGCTGGCAATCAGACAACGCGACAACGCACGCAGAAGTCATACCCCGGTCATCGCCCTGACTGCCCACGCCATGACCGGCGACCGCGAAAGATTCCTGAACCAGGGATTTGACGACTACCTGGCCAAGCCGTTGCAGCTGAACGAGCTTGCAGCAATCTTGAGCAGGCTGCACACAGGGACGCAGACAACGTGATCTTCCCCAGTTTCCGGCATCGGCTGATCCTGTATATCAGCCTCTTCATCACGCTGCTTTTGGCCGGCGTCGCCTGGGGCACCTATGCCTGGTTCAAGCAACAGCTGCAGCACACCATCTTCCGCGAGCAATTCACCATTGTCTCTGCACTGGCCGGTGGTCTGGACGACAAGATCCGCACCTCCCACACCGCCCTGGTTGCCGTAGCCAGGGTGGCGCCCACCAACGAACTTGCCCATCAGCAACGGTTGCAAGCGTGGCTGGACAACCGTACCGGCATCCGCTCGATCTTCAACAGCGGCCTGTTCATCTTTGACAAACACGGCAGGATGTTGGCCAATTCGCCCCGCACGCCGCACCTGTGGGGCAAATCCTACAGCTACCGGGACTATTTCAAGGAAACGGTCAAAACCGGCCAACCGTTCATCTCCCAGGCCTTCCGTTCAACCACTGACGGTGCCTCGGTGGTTGCCATGACCGCGCCGATTTTTGACCAGCATGCCAAGCTGGCGGCCATGCTGGTTGGTTTCATCAACCTGCGCGCCAGTGGCGGCATCTTTCAGGACATCGTCACCACCAAGATCGGCCAGGGCGGCTACGTCTACCTCTTCAGTCAGGATCGCACCATGATCCTGCATCCGGACCACAGCCTGGTCATGCAGCCGGTTGTCCCCAAAGGATTCAACCCGTTGCTTGATCGGGTTTTACAGGGCTTTGAAGGGGCCGGAGAAACAGCTGAAAGCAACTGCTGCCATTATATTTCAGCCTTTAAACGCCTGCGCACCACCAACTGGGTCCTGGCCTCCAACTATCCGGTCAAAGAGGCCTATGCGCCGATCACCCGCTTCAGAACGGCCTACCTGTGGGGGATGGCGGCCGTGGTGTTGCTGAGTATTGCCGCCACCTGGCTGATCGGCCGGACCATCAGCGCCGGCATCACCAGCCTGGCCTCACAGGTACGGCACCTGGGCAGCCGGGCAGACAGCGCGACCCGGATTCGGGTAAAAGGCGCCGCAGAACTGCAGCTCTTGGCCAATGCCTTTAACGAGCTGCTGGACCAGGTGGAAAAGCGGGAGCTGAAGCTGCTCGATTTTTCCATGAACATGGAACAAAAGAGCCTGGAGCTGGGGATGGCCCTGGCGGCAGCCGAGGATGCCACCCGTTCCAAGAGCGTTTTTCTGGCCACCATGAGCCATGAAATCCGCACCCCCATGAACGGCGTGATCGGCATGACCGGCCTGCTGCTGGATACCGAACTGACCCCCGAGCAGCGCAGCTATGCCGAGATTGTCCGTAAAAGCGGCGAGAGCCTGCTTGAGATCATCAACGACATCCTGGATTTCTCCAAGGTTGAGGCAGGCAAACTGACCCTTGAGGAGATGCCGTTCGATCTGCGGGTGACGCTGGAGGACACCGCTGAACTGCTCTACCCCCGCGCTGCGGAAAAGGGGTTGGAACTGGTCTGCCTGGTTGACCCGGCCGTGCCGCAGGAGCTGTCCGGCGACCCGGGCAGGTTGCGGCAACTGATCCTGAACCTGGCCGGTAATGCCATAAAATTCACGGAGCAGGGCGAGGTCAGCATCCGGGTCAACCTGGAAACAAGCCATGCCGACGAGGTGCTGTTGCGTTTTGAGATCTGGGATACCGGCATCGGCATTCCGGCGGAGCGGCTTGATGCCATCTTCAGCCCCTTTACCCAGGGAGAGGATTCAACCACCCGCAGATTCGGCGGGACCGGGCTCGGTCTGGCCATCTGCCGTCAACTGGTCAACCTGATGGGCGGCAGCATCGGGGTTGAAAGCGTGCTGGGAAAAGGCTCGACCTTCTGGTTCACGGTCGGGCTGCACCACGTACCGCAGCAGGCCGCGGCAACACCGCACTTTGCCCCGATAGACGGGCTGCAGGTGCTGGTGGTGGACGACAACGCTACCAGCCGCATGCTCCTGATCACCCTGCTGGACAGTTGGGGCTGCCGCTACGATACCGCCGCGGATGGATTTACCGCCCTGGGGATGCTTGATGAAGCCCAGGCAAACGGACAGCCGTTCAACATCGCCCTGGTGGACTACAACATGCCGGCAATGGATGGCCTGACCCTTGCCCACCGTATCCGCCAAAATCCACTGCATAACGCCGTCCGGCTGGTAATGCTGACCTCCCTGGGCAACCGCGGCGATGCCACCCAACTGAAGCAGGCGGGCTATGTTGCCTATCTGACCAAACCGGTCCGCCAGCAACAGCTGCACGACTGCCTGGCCTTGCTGGCAGGCGGCATATCCGACCCGCAGCAGCCCGCCACCTTCATCACCCGCCACACCCTCAGGGAGGCACACAACCATGCGGCCCGCATCCTGGTGGCCGAAGACAACCCGGTCAATCAGACGGTGGCGGCCGCCCTGCTGAAAAAACTGGGGTACCGGGCCGATCTGGTGGCAAACGGCCATGAGGCGTTGGAGGCGCTGTCCCGCACAGCCTATGACCTGGTGCTGATGGACTGCCAGATGCCGCACCTGGACGGCTTTGAAGCCACCCGCCAGATCAGGGACCCGGCCTCAACGGTGCTGCGCCACGACCTGCCGGTGATTGCCATGACCGCCAATGCCCTGACCGGCGACCGGGAGCGCTGCCTGGAGGCCGGCATGAACGATTACCTTGCCAAGCCGGTCAAACCGGAGGCGCTGGACAAGATGCTGGCAACCTGGCTGCATACGGGCGATGTGCCGGCACCTGCCGGGGAGCCTCCCCCCGAGATTGCCCAGGCGCCTGCCGCCACCCCGGATGAGCTGCCGGTCTACGATGCGCGTGAGCTGCAGGAACGGCTGGGAGAGAATCCTGAACTCATCCGGGAGATCTTTGCCATGGCCCGGCAGGACTTGCCGGTACGTCTCGTGCAGTTACAGCAGGCCATTGCCCAAGACAAGCGCGACGCCATTATCGGCGGCATCCATAGCATCAAGGGGATGGCGGGCAATCTGGCAGCGCCGCGCCTGCATCAGCTGGCAACAGACCTGCATCGCCGGGCAGCCTCGCTTGAAGCAGCCGAATTACAGGCCGTATTGCCGCAGCTGCAAGAGGAGGCAGAGCGTCTGCTGGCAGTGTTGCTTGAACAGGGCCGGTAAGGGCAGCCACACCGAGGGCTGCCCGCTTGTGCGCACGCGAGTCACCCACTATTTTAGTCTGGAATACAGCGGTACTTTGATGGTATAGATGGCCATCCTCCTGAGGAGTCGCATCCCGTCCCATGAGCCGCCACGCGCCCCACTCCATACCCCCCGCCCCCGCCAATCGGCATGGTGGCGTCATATCCGGGAGCGCATCGCCGTATCCGGTCCGCGGCACGGCGCAACGGTTCCACAGCCCGTGAAGTTCCTGTCCCTGAAATACCGCATTGCCCTGTTCGTCTTCATACTGCAGATGGCCGTCATCACCTTGCTGTTCTGGTTCATCTTTCCCGCTGCCACCAGCCGGGACCTGCACCAGGGCATACCGATCGCACTGGCGGCCCTCAGCATCAGCGCCCTGATCAGCCTTGGCATGGGTAACCTCCTGACCGGACGGCTGCAACAACTGGAACGGGCCAGCCGCCGGATGAGCGACGGCGAGGTGGGGGTGACGGTCGCGATCCCGGGGCATGATGAAGTGGCGCGTCTGGCCTCGGTCTTCAACGAGATGTCGGTCAGCCTGCAGACGCAGTTCGACGAACTGCAGCAGGTCCAGCAGGAGCTGGCCTTCCAGGCCCAACACGACCCCCTGACCGGCCTGCCGAACCGGCTGCTGTTTGATCTGCGCTGCAGCCAGGCCATTGCCACGGCCCAGGACAAGCAGCAGCAGCTGGCCCTGCTGTTCTTTGATCTGGATAACTTCAAGAACATCAACGACAGTTACGGCCACCAGGTCGGCGACCGCGTGTTGACGGCCGTGGCCGCACGGCTGACCCTGCTGTTGCAGGAGCGGGCCCTGCTTGCCCGTCTGGGAGGCGATGAGTTCTGCGTCTTGCTGGACCGGCTGAGCCACCAGGAGGAGGCCATCACCACCGCCCAGGCGATCCTCGACATGCTGGCCACCCCGCTGTGCTGTGAAGAGCACGAGTTCTTTCTCTCGGCCAGCATCGGCATCTGCATCTACCCGCAGGATGGCGAGGATGAAACCAGGCTTTTGCGCAACGCCGACACCGCCATGTACCGCGCCAAGGAGGCCGGACGGGGCGCCTACCGCTTCTACTCCCGCGAGCAGACCTCTCGCATCAAGGAACGCACCACCATGGAGCAGCGCCTGCGCAGGGCGGTCGAACGCGGCGAGCTGCGACTCGATTACCAGCCCCAGGTCAGCCTGGAGAACGGCGAGATCATCGGCGTCGAGGCCCTTGCCCGCTGGTCGAGCCCCGAATTCGGCCTGGTCGCGCCGGACCGTTTCATCCCGATTGCCGAAGAAAGCGGGCTGATCCTCTCGATGGGTGAGTGGATCCTGGACGACGCCTGCCGCCAGATGCAGCAGTGGTGCCAGAGCAATGCCGGCATCCCCCGGGTGGCGGTCAACCTCTCGGCCCTGCAGGTGCAACGGGGCGACATCGTCAGCCTGGTACGCAGCGCCCTCGACCACTCCGGCCTGCCCCCCAGCTGCCTGGAACTGGAGATCACCGAGGGTTACATCATGCATGATGCCGAGCAGGCGATCATCGTGCTCAAGCGTCTGCGCGACCTGGGGGTCACCATTGCCATCGACGACTTCGGCACCGGTTTTTCCTCCCTCTCCTACCTGCACCGCCTGCCGATCGACCGGCTCAAGATCGACAAATCCTTTGTGCAGGAGGTTGACGCCACCTCCCGCGCCGCCCAGATCGGCCAGGCCATTGTCCAGCTGGGCAGCAACCTGGGGCTCGCGATCATCGGCGAAGGGGTCGAGCAGGCCCACCATGCCGACAACCTGCGGCTGTGGGGCTGCCGCGAGGCCCAGGGCTTTTTGTACGCCCCGGCCATGACGCCGGATCTGCTGCAACGGCTGGCGCCATTCAGGAGGAAGCCATGAAGGCGGTAATTCAACGGGTGAGTACGGCCTCGGTGACGGTCGAGCATGCGGTGGTGGGGCGGATTGGCGCGGGCATCCTGGTCTTGCTGGGGGTAGAGAAAGGGGATAACGAGGCAGCCGCCGACTGGCTGGCGGAAAAGATCGTTGCCCTGCGGATCTTCGAGGATGAACAGGGCAAGATGAACCGCTCGCTGCAGGAGACCGGCGGTTCCCTGCTGGTGGTCTCGCAGTTCACCCTGGCAGGCAACTGCGCCAAGGGGCGGCGCCCCTCCTTTGACACCGCCGCGCCGCCGCAGGAAGGCAAACGGCTCTACGACTACTTTGTGGAGGCGGCCCAAAAGCTGGCCGTACCGGTCGAGACCGGCATCTTCCAGGCCGACATGCAGGTGGCGCTGGTCAACGATGGGCCGGTGACCTTTATCCTGGAAAGGAGCTGACCACCATGCGGCTCGGCAGTTTCAAAGAGGCCGCCGTAAGCGGCGGTTTCTGGTCGTCCTGGCTCTTGCTGATCGTGGCGGCCCTGATCGGAGCCCCCCTGGCCGGATTCTGCCTGGCGTTTCTGGCGGTCAGCAGCGCGGTCATCCCCCTGGCCTTCGGCTCAACGAAACAGCGGCTGGGCGCCGCAGTGGTGCTGGTGCTCAGCCTGCTGCTGGCACTCACCCTGGCAAAATCTGCACAACATGAGCCCTATTTCAACAAACAGCGGGCTATTCAGACTCCCCGAACAAACTGAGGTTTGCCAGCTTTTCAAAGGGCTGATTGCCGAAGCGCTGCCGTTCCTGACGCACCGGCGGCACGGGCTCGGGCGCCGGTTCTGAAACGGCCTCGGCAGGCGGCTCGGACAGGGCGACCAGTTCTACCTCTGCTTCGTCATCCATGCCGTTGCCGGTAAAGAAGTACAGGTTGTACAGACGGTGGTGACTGGTCCAACGGTTGCCCTGGGCGGTCTCCTTGGCGATATGGGAACGGATGCCGTTGATCTTGGAATCCATGTCATCCAGGTAGTGCAGGATGGTGGCCTCAATGGTCTTGGGGCGCTTGGGTGAGCCGTACTCGTACTGACCGTGGTGGGAGAGCAGCATATGCTTCAGCAGCATGGCCAGCTCCCGAGGAAAGCCGGGGATCGCGGCGATTCGCTCGGTCAGCATCTCGACCCCGATACTGATATGCCCGATCAGACGCCCCTCGTCGGTGTACTCAAAGGCGCGCTCAAAGGAGAGTTCCGCCACCTTGCCCAGGTCGTGCAACAACGCCCCCACCACCAGCAGGTCGCGGTTCAAATCCGGGTAGAGCGGCACCACCGCATCCACCAGCCGCACCACCGAGAGGGAATGTTCCAACAGCCCCCCTAGATAGACATGGTGCATCCCCTTGGCGGCCGGGGCCTTGCAGTAGGCGGCCATAAACACCGCGTCACCGCAGAAACTCTCCATCAGGGCCTTCAGGTACGGGTTGGCCAGGGAGGCGACCACCCCGGCCAGCTCCGCCCGCATCTGTTCCTGGGGCACCGGCGAGACCGGCACGAAATCGGCGAGATCAACGCTCTCTTCTTCAAGCCGCGTAATCTGCTTGGCCACCAGTTGCATCTTGCCCATGTACAGGGAAGCAGCCCCGCGAATCCGGACAAAGTCCCCTTTTTGAAAGAGCTTGTCCAGCTCATCCACATTATCCCACAGCTTGCCGTCGATCTCACCGCTTTTGTCCATGAACTTGAGGTTCATGTACGGCTTGCCGTTTTTGGCCATGGCCATGGTCTTTTCCTTGACCATGAAGACCGAATCAACGCTGTCTCTATCCTTCAGCTCGGCCACAAATTGCTTGGACATCGGCTTCCTTCCCCTGTTGGCATCACTCCAGCACCACCACAAGGAATTAGCCGTATTCAGCGCAATTTGCAACAGAGGATTAACGTTTTGCCGGTTTTTCAGCAGGTTTGGCCTGATCCAGCAGCAACCTGATCCGGCTGTGGGTGCGAACGCGCGCCACCAGCAGTGCGGCCTGCAGCTTGCCCTGTTCATCGGCCAGGGCGGTAAGGGCCTTTTCATCAAGGGGCTGCTGATCGGCAACCGCCAGCAAGGCCCGCCGGTTCTCATGCAGCTTCTGCATCAGCGGCTCCAGTCCGGCCTGTTCAGCCTGCAGCAGTTTTCCGACCTGTTCCCGCAGTTCAGGGGGCAGGTGATGTCCGGACGGCATGCCGTACCCTTCGTGCTGCAGCAGCGGGTGCATCCGGCCGCACCCCGGGGGTGGTGGCGGCGGAACATCACAGGGGTGTTCCAAGGGCGGCGGTGGTTGCAGAAACACCAGGGCCTCATCGCAGGGCGGTCCGGCAAAGGCGGTCACGCTCCCCAGTAAAATGGTGGCCAGTACAGAGGTTGCAACAGTTGAGATGCCCATGACGGTATCCTCACTTTCTGTTGAGCTAAGCCGGTTCTCGGCTTTGATGGATCAAGCATACCAAATCGCATCGTCATGGTGTGTTAAGTGTCGGCACAGGGGGGTAAAGTTTGGTAAAAGCCGCGCAGGGCCGGGCTGTTGCTGCAAACAACCCGACCCTCGGTAAGCCGGCCACCGTTTCAGGAGATGACGTTCAGAGAGCTGCTTGAGGTACTGCTGCCTGAGCTGCTCTGCAGCATTTTCAAAAGGCTGGAGAGGCTGTTTTGATCCACATTCTGCAGCAGTGACGCCAGGGCATCCTGCAGGGAACTGCCGGAGCTGGATGAGTCGCTGCTGCTATTCCCGGCCTGCTGCGGCGGTGGTGGCGGCGGCCCCATACTCTTCATCAGGCTGTCCATCTCCGTACTGCTCAATGAGCCGTCGCCATCCTGATCATAGCTTGTCAGCAGTTCGCTGGCATCCTGCGTCTGCCCGCTTTGCTCGGCCATCTTGTCCAGCATGGTCTGCAGCTCATCGGAAGAGACCGTGCCGCTGCTGTCGCTGTCCACCTGTTTAAACATATCCTTGCCATTGGGTGGTGGCGGTGGAGGCGGCCCCTGCATGCCGCTGACAGCGGAGGTACTGCTGCTGTCCGAGCTGCTGTCGCTTTCACTGGACGAGCTCTGCAGTTGCTGCAGCATCGAGATCAGGCTGGAGACCAGATCCTGGCCGGAGTTCGACATGTAGGCGGCCAGCGAGCTGGTGTCCAGACCGCTGGACTGGCTGCCGGAGGACTGATCGTCGCCATTTAACATGGCGTCCCGCTCATGCTGCGGCTTGATGCTTTCCATCAGGCTGCCCATCTCATCCTCGCTCAGGCTGCCGTCGCTGTTGCTGTCGTACTGGGAAAGCAGCTGGGTGGCATCCAGGCTCTGACCGCTCTTCTCCGAAATCTTGTCGGTCAGGGACTGCAACTCGGTCTGGGAAATCCCGCCGCTACCGTCGCTGTCCACCTTGTTGAACATCTCCTGCGGATTAGGACGCCGCATGGTGGCCATACCGTAACTCATACTGCTGCCGATGCTGCTGATACTGCTCATGATGAGCCTCCTTTGCTGAAGTGGTGCATTAGCGTGTCATAGTTTGCCTATCGGAGCTTTGGGAGGCGCTCTTCGTTAAGTGTTGCCCTGCTTTGGTAAAGAAATGTAACCTGCGTTTTTGCTACAATTCTTTACAATGAAAACAGCCTGAAACAACGTATACTTGCGATAACAAGAAGCGTTTGGGAGGTACGGAGATGCAGAGCCGCATTCTGGTCATTGACGATGACCGTGAGTTATGCAGTTTGCTGGAGGAATACCTGGCTGAGGAGGGGTTTGAGGTTGAGAAGGTCCATGACGGCCAGACAGGGGTGGAATGGGCCTGCAGCCGCCCGTACGACCTGGTGGTGTTGGACGTGATGCTGCCGGGGCTGAACGGTTTTGAGGCGCTGCGGCGGATCAGGGCGGCCTCCTCGCTGCCGGTGGTGATGCTGACTGCCCGGGGGGAAGAGGTGGATCGGATCGTCGGCCTTGAGATGGGTGCGGACGACTACCTGCCCAAACCGTTCAACCCGCGTGAACTGGTGGCCCGGATCAGGGCGGTGCAGCGCCGTCAGACTGCGCCCGCCAGGGATACGGTGGAGAGCAGGCTGACGATCGGCGACCTGACCGTTGATCCGGGCCGCCGCTCCGTCAAACAGGGTGACCAGGCCGTGCCGTTGACCTCGCTTGAGTTTTCCGTGCTGGAGCTGCTGCTGAACCAGGCCGGCCGCGTGATCAGCCGTGAAGAGATCTGCTCGCTGGCTCTGGGACGCCAGCTCAACTCCTACGACCGCAGTATCGACGTGCATATCAGCAGCCTGCGCCGCAAACTGGGCCCCATGGCTGACGGCGGCGATCGGATCAAGAGTGTCCGCGGGGTCGGCTACATCTACCTGCGTCCGGCCGAGGCGGCATGAAATCGCTCTTCCTCAAGTTTTTTCTGGCCTTTGTGCTGGCCATGCTGATCTCGGGCGCCCTGTTTTTCAGCCTGGCCTTCCGGGTACACGAGTGGTTGCTGGAAACGCGGCATCCCGAACTGGCCCACCAGTTACGCCACCGCCCACGTCCGCCCTTCTTCGGCCCCGGCCCCCGGGATGGAGCACCGCCACCCAACGCAGACTTTCGTCCCAAGCAACCACCAGACGTACTGATTATTTTGGGATTGCAGTCCGGAATTTTTCTCGTGGTAGGGGGCGCCGTCTGCTACCTGCTGGCCTGGCGTCTGACCACCCCGATCCGGCGTTTGCGCCGGACCGTACAGCAACTGGCCAAAGGCGATCTGTCCGCCCGTACCGGCATGAATACAATGCACAAAGGGGATGAGATTGCCGATCTGGGCTGTGAATTCGACCGGATGGCGGAGCAGATCGAAGGACTGTTGACGGCCCAGAAACAGTTGGTGCGGGATGTCTCCCACGAGCTGCGCTCCCCTCTGGCCCGTCTGCAGGTGGCGCTTGAGCTGGCACGCCGCAATGCTCCCGCCGTAACGGAGCCGGCCCTGATCAGGATCGAGCAGGAGGCGGAGCGCTTAAACGGCATGATCGGTGAGCTTTTGACCCTCAGCCTGCTGGAAAACGGCTCTCCCCTGCCGTCCCAGACGGTTGTGGACCTGCGGGAGATGGTGACCGAGGTGGTGCAGGATACCGACTTCGAGGCAGCCGGTACCGGACGCCAGGTGCAGCTCTGCGGCGAGGGGCACGGCACGGTGCAGGGCAACCGTGAGCTGTTGCGGCGAGCACTTGAAAACGTTGTGCGCAACGCTATCCGCTATACACCGCCCGACAGCACGGTGAGCGTGCAGCTGCTTACCAGCGAGCCCCACGGCCTGCTGATCCGGGTCCGCGACCATGGCCCCGGTGTGCCGGAAAACGCGCTTGACGCCATCTTCCAACCGTTTTACCGTGTGGCCGAGGCCCGTGACCGCCAGAGCGGCGGCAGCGGCATCGGGCTGGCCATCACCTCCCGCACGATCAGACTCCATGGCGGCGCGGTCACGGCCCGCAACCATCCTGACGGCGGCCTGGTGGTGGAAATCAGCCTGCCGACAATCCCGCAAACCGCTCCGGCATAAACGCACGCCGGTTATGCCGCTGATGCAGAAAGCCTGTGGTAATGAAAAAGACTGATTCGCGCAGCGAGGACGCTGTCGAGGCCCTTGGCCTGCAACCCCGCCCCTCCTCCCTGGCCCGCTTCAAACGGCAGCTTTTTTGGGGCCTTGCCCTGATCGTGGTACTGGCAGCAGGTGCGCTCTGGAAATCCAGCCGTTCAAACGGCCCGATCAGCTACCAGACCCAACAGGTGCAGCGGGGCGACCTGACGGTCTCCGTCTCCGCCACCGGCACCCTGCAGCCCACCAACCAGGTTGATGTGGGCAGCGAGATCTCCGGCACCATCAAGTCGGTGGCGGTGGATTACAACCACCGGGTCAGCCAAGGCCAGGTTCTGGCCCTGATCGATACCTCCCGCCTTGAGGCCCAGGTGCGTCAGACCGCCGCCTCGCTGGAAGCGGCCAGGGCCAAGGTGCTGCAGTGCCGGGCCACGGTCACTGAGACGAGGGCCCAGCTGGCCCGCCTGCGGGAGGTCCAGAAGGCCAGCAACGGCAAGGTTCCCTCCAAGACCGATCTGGACAGCGCCCAAGCGGCCCTTGACCGCGCACTAGCCGATGAGGCCAATGCCGGGGCTACGGTCAGCCAGGCTGCCGCCACCCTGGAGGCCCAACGGATCGACCTGGCCAAGGCCGCCATCCGTTCCCCCATCAACGGCATTGTGCTCAAGCGGGCCGTGGAGCCGGGCCAGACCGTGGCAGCCTCCTTCCAGACCCCGGTCCTGTTCACCCTGGCCGAAGACCTGACCCAGATGGAGCTGCATGTGGATGTGGACGAGGCCGATGTCGGCAAGGTCCTGCAGGGTCAGGCCGCAACCTTTACGGTCGCAGCCTACCCGGACCGCAGCTTTCCGGCCCAGGTGACCCAGGTCCGTTTCGGCTCCAAGACCGTTTCCGGGGTGGTGACCTACGAAACCGTGCTGAAGGTACAGAACAAGGAACTGTTGCTGCGGCCCGGCATGACCGGCACCGCCACGGTGACGGTCCAGCAGCTCCATGATGTCCTGCTGGTGCCCAATGCCGCACTGCGCTTCAAACCGCCCCAGACGGCCACGACAGCAACGCCGGAACAGCCGAGCGGCAGCCTGCTCGGCAAACTGATGCCCCATCCCCCCCGCCAGCAAAGCGGCCCGCCCGCCGACACCGACGAACGCGAGGCCCGGGTCTGGATACTGCAGGACAACCGCCTGCAGAAGATCCCGGTGACCGCCGGCGCCACCAACGGCAGCATGACGGCCGTCAGCAGTGCGGCCCTGAAACCGGGCATGCGGGTGGTGGTGGATACGCTCGACACCAAGAAAAGTCCATGACAGAGGCGCTCCGGGCTGATACGGCGCCGCTGATTGCCCTTACCGGCGTCACCAAGACCTACGGCAGCGGCACCGCCGCCATGCAGGCCTTGCGGGGTATCGACCTGCAGATAACAAGCGGCGAGTTCGTGGCGGTGATGGGTCCCAGCGGTTCCGGCAAGAGTACCTGCATGAATATCCTGGGCTGCCTGGACACCCCCACCACCGGCAGCTACCGTTTCCTGGGCCTGGAGGTAGGTCAACTCAACCGCGACCAGCGCGCCCTGCTGCGGCGCAAGTATCTCGGTTTCATCTTCCAGGGGTTCAACCTGCTCAACCGCACCACCGCCCTTGAAAACGTCGAACTGCCGCTGCTCTACCGCGGCATCGCCCGCCAGGAGCGCCACCGCCTGGCCCATCAGGCCCTGACCGCGGTGGGACTGGCGGACTGGTCCCACCACACCCCCGGTGAGCTGTCCGGCGGCCAGCAGCAACGGGTGGCGATCGCCCGGGCCATTGTGACCCAGCCGGCCGTGCTCTTGGCGGATGAGCCCACCGGCAACCTGGACAGCGCCCGCAGTTGCGAGATCATGGATATCCTGACCACCCTGAACCGACAGCAGGGGATCACCATCGTGATGGTGACCCATGAGCCGGACATGGCGGCCTACGCCGGCCGCAGCATCCAGTTCCGCGACGGCCTGGTTGCCGCTGACCAGGAGCATCCGGCAGCAGGAGACGCCGATGTTCGGTAACGCCCTGCTGCTGGCCCTGCGGGAGATCAGGCGCAATGTGCTGCGCTCCTTTCTGACCATCCTGGGGATCGTGATCGGGGTGGCGGCGGTGATCACCATGGTCACGGTGGGGGGCGGCGCCACGGCCCAGGTGACCCAGCAGATCGCCAGTCTGGGCAGCAACATGCTGCTGGTGGCGCCGGGCAAGCGGATGGGGCCGGGCCAGAACATCGGCGCCCCGCTTTTCAGCGAGGCGGACAGCGAGGCGCTGGCCCGTGAGATTCCCCAACTGGTGGCGGTGGCGCCCATGGCCCCCAGGACCATGATGGTGGTCTACGGCAATGCCAACTGGTCCACCCAGGTCACCGGCAGCACCAACGACTTTTTCACTGCCCGCAACTGGAAGACCCGCTCCGGCCGTATCTTTACCGACAGCGAGTTGCGGGCCGGCACCGCGGTCTGCGTGATCGGCAACACCGTCCGCACCAAGCTGTTCGGCAACCAGGACCCGATCGGCTCCATAATCCGCCTGCAGAGCATCTCCTGCCAGGTGATCGGCCTGCTGGAGGCCAAGGGGCAATCCTCGATGGGATCGGACCAGGATGACACGGTCATCATCCCCCTGCGCACCCTACAGCGCCGGATTGCCGGCAACCAGGATGTCAGCATGCTGCAGGTATCGGTACGGGACGGGGTGTCCACCACCCGCATCCAGCAGGATATCGAACGTCTGCTGCGCGAACGGCGGCACCTCTCGCGCCATGATGAAAACAACTTTACGGTGATGGATATGAAGGAGATCACCACCATGCTCACCTCCACCACCCGGATGCTGACCGCGCTGTTGAGCGCCGTGGCGGCGGTCAGCCTGCTGGTGGGCGGCATCGGCATCATGAACATCATGCTGGTCTCGGTGACCGAACGGACTCGCGAGATCGGGGTCAGGCTGGCCATCGGCGCCCTGGAGCGGGAGGTGCTGCTGCAGTTTCTGGTGGAGGCGGCCATGCTTTCGTCACTGGGAGGGGTGATCGGCATTTTGCTGGCCCTGGCAGGCTCGCTGGGGTTGACCGCGCTGTTGCAGGTGCCGTTCATCCTGAACCTGCCGATCATTGCCGTGGCCTTCCTGTTTTCCGCGGCGGTGGGGCTGCTCTTTGGCTATATGCCGGCCCGCAAGGCTGCCCGGCTCGATCCGATCGAGGCGCTCAGACACGAGTAACCGCTGCCCGCTTGTCTAGGTACTGCAGCTATTCTGCTCTGTCCGCAAAAGCCGCACCGAACGCCAGGCCCCGGAGCGGAAACGCCTCAGCCAGATCACAGCCGTGGTAAAGACAAAGGCGGTGGCCAGGGTCCACTCCGTTGCCAGGCCGGGCCAAAAGCGGTCGACCAGCCAGAGCAGCACCAGAAAGACGCAGGTGGCGCTGAAAAAGGTCCGGGCGATCCAGCGGGTCTCGCCGGCCGAGGCCAGCACGCAGCCGATCATGATGTTGGCTGCGTCAAAGATGCAGTAGACCGCCACAAAGTGCAGCAGGAGCGTGCCTGCGGCCACAATCCGGCCGGCATCCGCCCCTTCCCCGGCAAAGCAGGTCACCAGCGGCTCGGCCGCGGTGGCATACAGGGCCGCCATGGCCAGCATCCAGACCTCGCAGGCAGCCAGCGATTGCCAGGCGATGGCAGGCACCTCGTGATCACGCCCGGCGCCGCGGGCCTGCCCCACCAGCACCCCGGCGGCCTGCCCCAACCCCAAGGCCGGAAAGAAGGCCAGCCCGTTGACCCGGAAGGCGATGCTCGACGCGGCCAGCTCCACCGTACCCAGGCGTCCCACCACCACCAGAAACAGGGTCCAGGCCAACAGCTCGCCGCTGATCCGCAACCCGAACGGCAGTGCCAGTGTCAGAAACTCGCGCAGTTCCTGCCGGTTGAAACGACGCAAGCGCCCATCGGCCAGGCCGCCGGCCCGCACAAATAACAGCAGGTACAGGATCGCTGCCAAAGCCTGGGCCAGCACGGTGGCACAGGCGGCCCCGGCGATCCCCAGCCGCGGCAGTCCCCATTCGCCCAATACCAATCCCCAGGCCAACAGCGCGTTTACCCCAAACGAGATGAAGGTTACCGCCGTTACCACCACCGGCCGGCCGATGCCGGACAGCCAGCCTGCCAGGGCCGCTCCCAGCACCGGGAACAGCGAACCGGCCACACAGATACTGAAATACCGCATCTCATCCTGCATGACCTGGGGTGCGTGACCGGCCAGGCCAAACAGCCGTGCCAGCGGCCAGGCCAGCAGCAGGGCCCCGCAGCCGGCGACAAGGGCGGTCTGGATGCCGACCCAGGCGGACCGCAGCACCCCCCGACGGTCGCCGCGCCCCTGATTATGGGCCACAAAGGTGCCGGCATAACCGGCCGTGCCGAACAGGAAGCCCTGCACCAGGATCACCGCCATGCTGGCCGGCCCCATGGCAGCCACGGCTGCGCTGGAATGACGCGACAGCACCAGGGCATCGATGAGCTGCATCAGGGTGATGGCCGAGGAGGACAGGATCATGGGACCCGCCAGTTTCAGCAGGCGTGGAAGATAGGAAAATCTACGGTTCAGCAGCACAAAAACCTCGTCATCACAGAAGACTTGCATGCCGGCGGGTGAGCGGGGGCCGGAGCGAGCGACTTTCTCCGAAGCGTTGCGGGTCCAGGCGTAATGGAGCGTTGAACAGCCGGACTGTCCGGACCCGCAGGGTGAATTTCCGGCTGCAGCGCAATGAGCCGTGGAGCCGCAGCTGACGGGGAAGCAGGGCGAAAACGGCCCCCGCTCACCTGCGGTAAGGAGAACATCAGCCAGGGCGCCACAACGAAACAGTTGCGCGTGCGCCTGTTTCTCCGGTAAATTCCGGCATGCCTTCCCGGAAAAATCACGTACCTCTTCACTACGGCTGGATCATCGTCCTGACCGGCAGCCTGGTGCTGTTTGCCTGCTTCGGCCTGGCCCGCTACGCCTATGCCATGCTGCTGCCAGCCATGCAGGCTGCTCTGCAGCTGAGCTATGCCCAGACCGGCTTCATCAGCACCGGCAACTTCAGCGGCTATCTGCTCTCCATCCTGCTGGTGCCGCGCATCCTGCGCCGTACCACCCCGCGCCGCGCCATCACCGGCGGTCTGTTTTTGATCAGCCTGGCGCTGCTGCTCATCAGCCGCAGCAGCGCCTTCTGGCAGATCTGCGGCCTCTACACCCTGGCCGGCATCGGCGGCGGTTTTGCCAACATCCCCCTGATGCTGCTGATCACCTACTGGTTTCACCGCTCCCACCGCGGCAAGGCGCTGGGGATCGCCCTGGGCGGCAACGGGGCCGGTATTGTGCTGGCCGGTATCCTGATCCCGCAGCTCAACCGCCATTTCGGCGCAGAGGGCTGGCGGATGGGCTGGCTGGCACTGGGCAGCCTCTGTCTGCTGGCAACCGTGGCGGCCGGTCTGCTGCTGCGCAATCGTCCGGCCGAGTTGGGGCTTGCGGCGATCGGCAACGCTGAAACCGTGTCGCCCGATCAGTTTGCCGACCGGACCAAAGGCCGCGATGCCTGGCTGCTGGCACGGCTGGGGCTGATCTATCTGGCCTTTGGCGCCACCTTCATGATCTACGGCACCTTCATCGTCACCACCATGGTGCATGAGTACGGTCTGAGTGAGGCCACGGCCGGACGCTACTGGTCCTGGGTCGGCCTGTTCAGCCTCTTCTCCGGCCTGCTGTTCGGCAGCGCCTCCGACCGGATCGGCCGCAAATGGGGTCTGACACTGGTGCTCCTGGTCCAGACCGTCGCCTACCTGCTGGCCGGTCTCAAGCTGGGCAGCGCCTGTTTGCTGGCCTCAATCGGGCTGTACGGCCTGGCGGTCTTTGCCATACCCACCATCATGGCCGCCGCCGTGGCTGATTACCTGGGCCTGGCCCGGGCAGCCGCCGCCTTTGCCACGGTCACGCTCTTCTTTGCCGCCGGACAGGTAGCCGGTCCCACCCTGGCGGGCAGTCTGGCCCGCGCCAGCGGCAGCTTCAGCAGCGCCTATCTGCTGGCAGCCCTGCTGACCCTGCTGGCCGGTCTGCTGGCCGGCTCGCTGCCCAGAGCACCCCGCCATTGAAGACACCGCCACCAATACAACGCCAAAACGACGGCTGGCGCTACGAAGAACTGATCGGTCCGCAGCAGGCGGGCCAGCAGCTCTTGAGCTACCTGAGCCAGCACTACCCGCACACCTCAGCACAGGACTGGTCGGAACGGATCGCGGCCGGCCAGGTGCGGCTGAACGGCCGGACCGCAAGCGATCAGAGCCTGCTGGTTTCCGGCATGCAACTGAGCTGGCAACGCCCCCCCTGGATCGAACCGGAGGCCCCCTGTTACTTTGCGCTGATTTACGAAGACGCCGCTCTGCTGGCGGTCAACAAGCCGGCCGGTCTGCCCACCCTGCCGGGGGCCGGTTTTCTGCAGGCCACCCTCTTGCACCTGGTCCAGCAGCATACTCCTGACGCGGTGCCGCTGCACCGCCTGGGGCGCTGGACCTCGGGTCTGGTACTGTGCGCCAAGACCACCGATGCCCGCAGAAACCTGCTGCGCCAGTGGTCGGCCCGTCAGGTCGGCAAGCGTTACCGCGCCCTGATCAGCGGCACACCGGGGTGGCAGCGCCTGGTCATCGAGACCCCGATCGGCCCGGTACCCCATCCGCTGCTGGGCACGATCCATGCTGCCAGCCCGGACGGCAAACCGGCCCTGTCCGAGGTGTCCGTGCTGGAACGGCGCGGCGACTGCAGCCTGTGCGACGTACTGATCAGCACCGGACGGCCGCACCAGATCAGGATTCACCTGGCATCCGTCGGACATCCGCTGCTGGGCGACCCGCTCTACGGCAACGGCGGCCTGCCGCTGAATAACACTAATGCCCTGCCGGGCGATCCGGGCTACCTGCTGCATGCCGCCAGCCTGCAGTTCCGTCACCCCGACAACGACGAAACAATTGAGCTGCAGGCCCCCCCGCCACAACAACTAGTGCTGCCATCAGACCAAACTGCCGTTGGCGCTGACCCGAGTAAGCGACTCGCTCGTACATCGTCGTAGCTCTTGGCGTAATGGAGCGTTAAGCAGCCGATTTTGTTTGAAGCCCTCTGGGCGAGTTTATCGGCTGCAGCGAAATGAGCCTTAGAGCTACAGATTTCGGGCGTCGGAGCGAACCGGGGAAACGTCAACGGCTGAATCCAGGATTAGAAGTCACTCCTGACCGGCCGGACAGTTGCGCGCAAAGCTGAACAGCAGGGCGGTCAGCAGCAGCATGGCCACCGGCAGACTGAAGGCGGCCCGGAATCCGGCCGGGGTATAGCCGCCGCAGCGGGCCACGATCTGCCCCATGGCCTGCTGGGTGGTGGCCGCCCCCAGCAGCACGAAGAAGTTCAGCGAGGTCAACCCGGTGCCCACCATACTGACCGGCACCGTGGTCCGGGTGATCGGATAGATCATCACCCCGCTGGAAACCGTCAACCCCACCAGCAGGAAATACCCGGGCAACAGCCCGCTGGGCAGCAGCTCCAGCCAGCCAAGAAAGCCGCTCATCAGCACGGCAAGCGCCAACTGCCCGACCAGCAAGGTACGGGTATAGGAGTGAAAAACCCGGCGGGCAAGCCGGTCCATCAGCGGCGAGCCGATGATGAAACCGATCGAGGTCCACATCAGCATCTGGCCGGCCCCGGCCCGGGACAGGCCGAACAGGTGCATCAGAAACGGCCCGCCCCACAGCCCCTGCACCGCCAGGTAGTTGCCGTACCAGGAAAAGGCCAGCGCCGCCAAGAGCCAGAAGGAACGGCTGCGCCCAATCACCCCCCAGGCCTCCAGCATGCCGGGACGGGGGCCATCTTCGGCAACCGGTTCCAATGGCTGCGGCGGCCGGTCCTGCACCTTCAGAAAGATCAACAGGGTGACGATCCCCTGCAACACGGCCACGATCAGGAAGGCGCTGCGCCAGCCCAGCCAGCCCACCGCCAGCGCCAACGGCGCGGTCCCCCCCAGATTACCCAGGTTCCCCACCGCCACCATCAGCCCTGAGACGCGGCTGAACTCCTGGCGGGTATACCAGCGGCTGAAGATGGTGAAGGTGGCCATCAGGACCGCGGCCGTGCCGATGCCGATCAGCACCCGTCCGGCCATGGCGCTCACCAGGGTGGTGGCGTGTGCGAACAGCAGGCCGCCAATGGTGGTCAAGAGCCCGCAGCCGGAGATCACCAGCCGGGGACCGATCCGGTCGATCATCGGCCCCAGGGGAATCTGGGCCACGGCGTAGACGTAGAACAGCACCCCGGCCAGGGAGCCCAGCTGAGCCGGCGTCAACGCCAGGTCGCGGCTGACATCGGCCGAGACCACCGCCAGCGAAACCCGATAGAAATAAACCAGGATGTAGATCAGCGCCAGGGTGCCGAACAAGCGCCAGCGCAGCGCCGCAAAGGTGTGGGTGGTGTTCATGCTTATTCCGGGAGGATCACGGATGCAAAGCGCTCCAGCAGACGCGGGTTGAAGAACTCCTTGCCGACGTCACGCATCAGACGCAGGGCTTCATCCTTGGCAAGGGCCTTTTTATAGGCCCGGTTTGAGGTAAGGGCGCTGAAGACATCGCAGAGGGCGGTTACCTGGGCCGTACGGGGGATCTCCTCACCGGCCAGCTGGAACGGGTAGCCGTCACCGTTGTTGCGCTCGTGGTGGTAACGGACCGCGGCCAGGCTGATCTCACTGAAGCCGCCCAACTCCCGCAGGCATTCGTACCCCCGCTCCGCATGTTTCTTGATCAGGTTGTATTCAAAGTTGGTCAGGATGTCGGTCTTCTCAATAATGGCGCTGGGCACGAAGATCATACCGACATCGTGCAGGATGCCGCCGATCCCCACATCCTCAAGCTCATCGTGGGACAGCCCGAACACCTCCGCATGGACGAACAGCGACAACGAGGCCACATGCACGCAATGGGCAAAGGTGTAGAAATCGTAATTCACCAGGCTGTGCAGCGCCTCCAGCGGGTTGGGATTACCAACGATGTATTGCAGCAGCTGCCTGACCAGATTGCGGCAGCGGGCCTGATCCGAGAGTTTGTCCGGCATCTCGAAGATATCCATGACGTAGTTCATGGCCACCTGAGAGAGCAACTGCCCCTTGACCGGAGCGGACAGCTCATCGTTTGCCAATATATCCGCAATACTGGCTTCCAGAAAGTCGCAAACCTCCCGGATGCTGCCGGAATTAACATAGAGGTAATCAACCCGGTTGTTGTGCAGACGCTGCAGCCCTGCCCTGGTAATGGGGCGGTCCGCCGGAGTATACAACACCAGATTGCTGCCGCTCTGCATGTAGAGCGCAACCTGGGGGAATTTCTCCGGATTGATGCAGGCCGTATGAACCGGGCGGAATTTTTCATCAAACATAGCCGAGCCCCCCCACACCGATACTGATTTTAGGACGCTGTTCGCCCATCGGATGCAGCCTGGCTGTTATACCACGATTGTACGGTCGCCGGTGAGCAGATTGTATGGTTAGGCATCAGACCGATACCCGGTCGTCCCCGGCAGGACCACACTGAAACGCGCCCCGCAACCGGGGGCGCTCTGAACCTCAATGGTGCCGCCATGGTTGCGCACGATCCCCCAGGAGACCGCCAGTCCCAGGCCGGTACCGTTCTGTTTGGTGGTGTAGAACGGCGTAAAGAGCCGTTCGCGCTGTTCAAGCGGAATGCCGGGACCGCTATCGGCAACGGTGATGCTGCAGGCCTGCCCCGGTTCCAGCTCGGCGCTGATGGTCAGAGTTCCCTGGCCCGCCATGGCCTGCAGGCCGTTCAGGATCAGATTGGTAAAGACCTGCCGCAGCTGTTCCCGGTCCGCTTCCAGCTCAAACGGCTGTTGCAGGTACTCCCGCTCAATCCGATAGCCTGTCAGCGGGATCTGGTGGCCGATCTGGTCCAGGATCTCGTCAAGCAGCCCTGCCAGGGGGAAACGGCTGACCCGGCGCTGTTCCTGGCGGGCCAGGGTCAGCAGTCTGGCCACAATCCGGTCGATCCGGCCGGCCTGGTTCAGGATCTCGCCGACCTCCTCCTGATTGCCGTCGTCCGTCGCCAGCCCCATCTGCAGCAGCTCGGCATTGCCCCTGATGATGGCCAGCGGGTTGTTGATCTCATGGGCCACCCCGGCGGACAACAGTCCCAACTCGGCCAGCCGCTCGTTGCGCGACAGCTCCTTTTCAGTTTCCAGCAATTGCCGACTCTTTTCCTCCAGTTCAGCGGTACGTTGCCGCACCTTTTGCTCCAGGGTCTGGTTGAGGCTGTTGATCTCCTGTTCACGTCTGCCCAGCTGCCGGTTCAGGCTGGTGGTCAGCAGCAGGGCCAACACGGTCAACCCCAGCAGCAGCCCGCTAAAGGTCAGGTGCAGGGTGCGCTGCAACTGGCGGTAGGGGTATTCAGGCAGGCCGGCGTACAGGGCGCCGACCACCGTATTGTCCACATCGAGCAGCGGCTCATAGGCGGCAAGATAGCGGTTCTGCAGCACATAGGCCGGCCCGATCCAACTGCTGCCCCGTCCGAGCACCTGCTGCGCCACTTCGGCCGAAAGCCGGGTACCGGTGGCCCGCTGGCCGCTTTCATCCGTGACCGTGGTGGCGATCCGTACGTCATCCAGAAAAAACGTGACCGTCTGGCGGGGCAGGTTGTCGTCCTGCAGCGGCGCAATGACCCGGGTGATCCGGTCGGCCAGCGCCTCATCATTATTCAGCAGCTCTCCGGCAAAGACCGCCCCGCTCACCTCGCCGCGCATATCCAGAACCGGTGCGGCGGCAGCCAGAAACAGCCCGCGCGGCTCTGCCGTCCGGGTTGTCGGCAGAGAATGGGGGCTTGGCCGCAACGGCACCAGCATCTGCCCGGGCAGCTGCGGGTTTTCCTGGCCCGCCTGCAGGGGCGAAAGCACCACCGTGCCCCGGGTGGCCCGACCTGCCAGGGCATCGGCCACCAGGCGCAGATGCTTGAGGGTATCACCGCTGCGTTCCGGGTTGGTGCTGCGGTAGCGTACCTGGCCGTAGCGGTCCACCACCGTCAGGAAGCTGTAGCTGCGGCTACCTGCCAGCAGTTCCAGCAGATGGGCCAATTCCCGGGAACTGCCCCCCTGCAGGCTGCGTCCCAACTCGGGACTGTGGCTGATCAGCTCGACCCCTTCGGCCAGATGGGCAAGCTCGCTATCATACAGCTCCCTGATGGTTTTCAGGTTGCGGTTGACCTCGTCCTGGGCCCGGCCGGTGATCCGGCGGGAGATCATCCGGTCGCCGATCCACCAACTGGCCAACAGGGCCACCAGCAGTGGCAGCAGGGTGGTCAGCAGCAGGCGTCGGCGGATATGGGGGTGGGGTGTCGGCATGGCAGCAGCATCCTCATGCGCATTACTTCAGGAACGTGTTAGAGCATTTCTGTATCGCAGGTCAATTATTCCGCTTGATATTCAGCCAGCTTGCGGTCCAGGGTCTTGCGGGAGATCCCCAGGATCTCGGCTGTCTTGCTCTTGTGGAAGCCGGTCTGTTTGTACACCCCCAGGATGTGCTGACGCTCAAGCAGCTCAAGCGACACCAGCGGGGTCTCCTCAACGCGGGGAAGCAGCTCGACCCTGCTGCAGACCGGCAGCAGATCCGCAGTCAGTTGGTGCCCCTGGGCCAGGATGACGGCCCGCTCGATCACGTTTTCCAGTTCGCGCACATTGCCGGGCCAGTGGTAGCGGGACATGCAGGCCAGGGCATCGGCATCGATGCCGTAGAGTTCCTTTTTCATCCGGGCGGCAAAACGTCGCACAAAGTGGCGTGCCAGCGGTTCGATATCCTCGGGCCGTTCCCGCAAGGGCGGCAAGGTCAAGGAGATGACGTTGAGGCGGTAATACAGGTCTTCGCGAAACTGCCCGCTGGCTACATCCTGCTGCAGGTCGTGGTTGGTGGCCGCCACGAAACGGACATCCACCGTGCGGGGCTTGGTGGCACCGATCGGCATGAACTCCTTTTCCTGGATCACCCGCAGGAGCTTGGCCTGCACCGCCGGTGAGACATCCCCGATCTCGTCCAGAAACAGGGTGCCGCCGTCAGCCTCTTCCAAAAGTCCTTTCTGGTTCACAATAGCGCCGGTGAAGGCGCCGCGCAGGTGGCCGAACAACTGGCTTTCCAGCAAAGAATCAGACAGGGCCGCGCAGTTGAGCGACACGAACGCACGGTCACGCCGGGCCGAGTTACTGTGGACCGTGCGGGCGATCAGTTCCTTGCCGGTACCGGACTCACCCAGGATCAGGATATTGGCCTCACTGGAGGCCACCTGCAGGGTCAGGTCATAGACCTGGCGAAAGCGGGGAGAGCTGAAGACCAGCGAGGTATCATCACCCCGCTGCAGTTCCTCGCGCAGACGCCGGTTCTCGTCGGCCAGACGCTGATGTTCCAGGGTCTTGGCCAGCACCCCCAGGATCTTTTCCTTGGGAAACGGCTTGGTGACGTAATCATAGGCCCCCAGCCGGATGGCATGTACCGCGTCATCCACCGTGCCGTGGGCCGTCATCACCACCACCGGCAGGTTGGGCACAAGCTTCCTGGCCTTCTTGAGCACCTCGATTCCATCCATATCCGGCATGCGGACATCCTGCAGCAGCAGCGAGGGGGATGCCGCGGGGTTTTCGAGGCGCGTGAGCAGTTCATGACCGTCGCTGTAGGCCTCCACCTCATACCCCTGACTCTTCAGCAGCTTGGTCAGGTACCGCAGGATGCCGACTTCGTCGTCGCAAATAAAAATCACAGGCATGCAGGTCAATCCTTCCGGCGCAATCTTGAGACAAAATGATACATACACAAATCAGGCCAAATGTATACACTATTTTTAGCCGTGCCGCACCGGTCTGTTTCGCCGGTGTACCATCGCCGGAGCGAACCGTCCTCACCACCGCCAGAAGCGGTCTTGCCGCCCCTACGGGGCGTTCCTGCCGCGCGCGCCGTAGGAGCGGAGCCCCCCGGACAAAAAGATACATTTTGGACAAAACGAAACAGTCGTTTTGTCCGGGCGCGCCCGCTGCTGTTTACACAACGACACAACCAACTGAAATCACGCAAGTATACATCTTGGTACGACTGTTGCTCTAACTGCCCCTTTGAATCGTCTTGTATACAAAAATATTGGTCTAAACGAGGCACACCTATGGCATCAGAGCATCAGTTGTTTAAGAGTGGAGTTTCCCGACGCGACTTCATGAAGACCTGTGTGGCGGCAACCGCAGTCATGGGATTGCCGTTCGGCATGGCCGCCAAGGTGGCGGCAGCGGCCCAGGCCCCGGACCGGCCCCCGGTGATCTGGCTGCACTTCCAGGAGTGTACCGGCTGCTCCGAGTCGCTGTTCGGGCAACGCACCCGGCCCCGGCCACCCTGCTGTTGGAGATGATCTCCCTTGACTACCACGAGACCCTGATGGTCGGCTCCGGCCACCAGGCCGAGAAATCGCTGCACGACTCCATGAAGGCCAACTTCGGCAAGTACCTGCTGGTGGTGGAAGGGGCCATCCCGACCGAAAAGAACGGCATCTTCTGCAAGGTGGGCGGCAAAACCGCCCTGGAATCGCTGCGCAAGGCCGCCGAAGGGGCGGCAGCCATCATCAGCATCGGCACCTGCGCCAGTTACGGCGGCATCCAGGCTGCTCCCCCCAACCCCACCGGCGCGGTCGGGGTGCGCGAGATCGTCAAGGACAAACCGGTCATCAACATCCCCGGCTGCCCCCCTTCTCCCTACAACCTGCTTTCCACGGTCTTGTACTACCTGACCTTTAAAAAACTGCCCGAGCTGGACCAGCTGGGACGTCCCAGCTTTGCCTACGGCCGCCGGATTCACGAACACTGCGAGCGCCGCCCCCACTTCGACGCCGGGCGTTTTGCCAAGGCCTTTGGCGATAAGACCCATGCCGAGGGCTACTGCCTTTACAAACTGGGCTGCAAGGGACCGGCCACCTACGCCAACTGCTCGGTGCAGCGCTTTAACGATGCCGGGGTCTGGCCGGTCTCGGTGGGACACCCCTGTATCGGCTGTACCGAACCGGACATCCTGTTCCGCACCGCCATTGCCGACAAGGTCCAGATCCACGAGCCGACGCCGTTTGACAGCTATGCGCCGGTGAACCTGAAGGAAAAAGGCAAGGGAGCCAGCCCGGTGACCACCGGTATCCTGGGGCTGGCCGCCGGTGCCGCACTGGGCGCCGGAGCCAAACTGTCCCGCAAATTGCCCGATGGCGAGCAGCCTGCCGCAACGGAGGCGCAGGAGGATCACCATGAGCACCAAGAGTAGACGCGAGTTTCTCAAACTGGCCGGCCTGGCCGGGGCCTCACTGGTGGCCGCCCCCGCGGTGGCACTGGCTGGTCATCCGGCAGCGGCATCAAACGACGAAGAGTTGGGCATGCTGTACGATGCCACCAAGTGCGTGGGCTGCAAGGCCTGCATGTCTGCCTGCAAACGGGTCAACGGCGACTACGGGGCACTGTCCTACGAACAGGCCAAGTTCGACCCGGACAAGCTCTGGGATGCCCCCAAGGATCTCTCCGGCTCGACCCGCACCCTGATCAAGCTGGTCAAGGAGAGCCCCAAGGAGTGGTCCTATGTGAAATACTCCTGCATGCACTGCCAGAAGCCGTCCTGCGTCTCGGTCTGTCCGGTCGCCGCCATGACCAAGGACAAGCAGACCGGCATCGTGGATTACAACAAGAACACCTGCATCGGCTGCCGCTACTGCCAGGTGGCCTGCGCCTTCAACATCCCCAAGTTTCAGTGGGAAAAGGCGATCCCGCAGATCGTCAAGTGCGACCTCTGCAAAAACACCAACTTAAAGCAGAAAGGGATCTCCGCCTGCGCCGAGGTCTGCCCCACCGGCGCCATCATGTTCGGCAAGCGCAAGGAGCTGCTGGCAGAGGCGAAAAAGCGGCTGAGCGACCAGCCTAAACGCTATATCAACCATATCTACGGCGAACATGAACTGGGCGGCACCAACCATCTCTATCTGGCCGGCATGCAGTTCAAGAAACTGGGCCTGCCGGAGCTGAAAAGCGAGGCCCCGGCCGAGTTTTCTGAAAAGATCCAGCACACCATCTACAAGGGATTCATCGCACCGGTGGCGCTCTACAGCACGCTCTGCTTCATCGCGGTCAGGAACATGAAGAAAAGCTCCGGCCAGGATCACGACCACACCGATCACGACGGGGGTAAGCAATGAGCCACGACGATTATCAAATTCACCGGGCCAAGATCATGACCCCGGCCTTCTGGGTCCTGCTGGTGCTGACCGTGATCGGCTTCAGCCTGATCGCCGTCCGTTTCATCTGGGGGATCGGCGCGGTTTCCAACCTGAGCGACGGCTATCCCTGGGGCATCTGGATCACCTATGACGTGGCCACCGGCACCGCCATCGCCTGCGGCGGGTATGCCGTGGCGATCCTGGTCTATATCCGCAACAAGATGCACTACCACCCGCTGATCCGCTCGGCCGTGCTGACCTCGCTGTTCGGCTACGGTCTGGCCGGCTTCTCGGTCATGGTGGACGTGGGACGGCCCTGGAACGCCTACAACTTCTTTGTTCCGTCACAGTGGCAGGCCAACTCCGCCATGTTTGAGGTGGCGCTGTGCGTGATGGCCTATACCACCGTGCTGTTTATCGAATTCCTGCCGGCCGTGCTGACCCGCCTGCAGCAAACCAACTGGAGCCGGGCACGGGTATTTCTGGACAAATACCACGGCAAATTCGGCCTCGACACCCCGGTGATCCTGGAGAAGCTGGAAAAACTGCGGCTCCTGGCAATCAAGATCCAACCCAAGCTGGACAAGGTGCTGATCTTCATCATCGTACTGGGCATCACCCTGCCCACCATGCACCAATCGTCGCTGGGCTCACTGCTGTTGATCGCCTCCACCAAACTGCATCCGCTCTGGCACACCGGCTTTCTGCCGCTTTTGTTCCTGATCAACTGCATGTTCATCGGCTACTCCATCGCCATTTTGGAGTCGATCATCTCCTCCTATGGCTTCAGACGCCCCTTTGAGACAGAGCAGCTCTCGGGCCTGGCCTCCATCACCCCCTATCTGACCGCGATCTGGCTCTGCGTCGTCATCGGCGACCTGATCTGGCGCGGCCAGATCGGCAACGCCCTCAAGCTCGATTTCTACTCCGGTTTCTTCCTGCTGGAGTTCTGCCTGGTGGCAAGCGGATCGCTGCTGCTGTTCTCCAAGAAGCGGCGCCAGTCCCCCCGTTGGCTGTTCATAACGGCAGCCCTGATTGTCCTGGGTGGCGCACTCTATCGCTTCAACGTCTACCTGATCGGCTTCAACCCCGGCCAGGGCTGGCGCTATTTCCCCTCCCTGGCGGAGGTGATGATCACGGTAGGGATTGTGTCCTTTGAGATCCTGGGCTACCAGGTGCTGGTCAAGCTGTTCCCGGTCCTGCCAAGGCTGCATGGGCATGAAGTGTCGGCAAAGGTGTAAAGTTGTTCACCGCAGAGGACGCAGAGGTGCACAGAGGTTTTAAACCTTTGAAAGACTTCCTCTGCGTTACTCCGTGTCCTCTGCGGTAAAAAGTAAACTGCATATAAAAAGGAGAACATATATATGGCACGAATCACGATTGACCCGATCACCCGCATCGAAGGACACCTGCGGATCGATGTTGAAGTAAACGGAGGCCAGGTCAGCAAGGCCTGGTCATCGGCCCAGATGTGGCGCGGGATTGAGACCATCCTGAAGGGCCGGCCGCCCCAGGATGCCTGGATCTATGCCCAGCGTTTCTGCGGGGTTTGCACCACGGTGCATGCCATCTCCTCGATCCGCTCGGTCGAGCATGCCCTGCAGGTAGAGGTGCCGCTGAACGCCCAGTACATCCGTAACATCATCATGGCCCAGCACTCGGTGCAGGACCATATTGTGCACTTCTACCACCTCTCGGCCCTGGACTGGGTCGATATCGTCTCGGCCCTCAAGGCCGACCCGAAGAAGGCCGCCTCCATTGCCCAGTCGGTCTCGGACTGGCCCGGCAACAGCGAAAAGGAGTTCCGCGACGTCCAGAAACGGCTGAAGGCCTTTGTGGATTCCGGCAAGCTGGGGATCTTCGCCTCAGGTTACTGGGGCCACCCGGCCATGCAACTGCCGCCGGAGATCAACCTGATCGCCACGGCCCACTACCTGAAGGCCCTGGACTACCAGCAGAAGGCGGCCCAGGCCGTGGCCATCCTGGGGGGCAAAAACCCCCACATCCAGAACCTCTGTGTGGGCGGCGTGGCAACGGCCCTGAACATGGACAACCTGGCCACCATCAACATGGAGCGGATCGCCTACCTGCGGGCCCTGATGAACGAAACCCGCGAATTCGTCAAAAAGGTCTACTACCCGGACCTGCTGGTGATCGGCAAGGCCTACAAGGAGTGGTTCAAGTACGGCAAAGGGGTGGTCAACTACCTGGCGGTGCCGGAGTTTGCCGAGGACACCAAGAACAAGAGCTTCGCCCTGCCGGGCGGTCTGATCATGGGGGGCGACGTGGCCAAGGCCCGGGTGATCAGCAATCACCAGGATCAGCAGCTGATCGGCAGTATCAAGGAATCAACGGCCTGTGCCTGGTACGAGGGCAAGTCGGTGCTGCATCCCTGGGAGGGGGAGACCAAGCCCGATTACACCGACTTTCAGGAAAACGGCAAGTACTCCTGGTGCAAGGCCCCCCGCATCGACGGCAAACCGATCCAGGTGGGACCGGTGGCCCAACTGCTGGCGGCCTATGCGGCCGGCAACCAGCGGGTGCGCAAGCTGGTGGACAGCACCTGCAAGGCAGCGGGGGTCGGCGTGGCCGATCTGCACTCCACCATGGGGCGTCTGGCAGCCCGCGGTATCCGCGCCCACCTGCTCTCCGACCTGTCGCTGGAATACCTGGACAAGCTGGTAGACAACGTCGGCAAGGGGGACAAGGCCTATGCCAACCCGACCGAGATCCCTTCCGGCGAGTACCGCGGGGTCGGTTTCCACGAGGCGCCGCGCGGCGTGCTGTCGCACTGGATCGTGATCAAAGACAAGAAGATCAAGAACTACCAGGCCGTGGTGCCCTCCACCTGGAACGCCTCCCCCCGCGACGCGGAAGGCAATGCCGGCCCCTACGAGGCCTCGTTGCTGGGCAACCCGGTGGCCAAGCCGGATCAGCCGCTGGAGGTACTGCGCACGGTGCACTCCTTTGACCCCTGCATCGCCTGCGCCGTGCATACCATTGATCCGGACGGCAAAGAGATCACGAAAGTGAAAGTGATGTAAGTTAAGGCTTCCATTGCCGCGAAAGAGCGCAAAGAACGCAAAACAGAAAGAACGTTTGTAACAGCACAAAAGTCTGTGTGTTTGTTTCTGGTTTTCCCGCAAAAATGTTTTCTTTGAGTTCTCTGCGTTCTTTTGTGGCCATAAATGAAAGTAGGCATGTATGAAAGTTCTGATTTTTGGCGCAGGCAATCTGCTGCTGTCCGATGAAGGGTTCGGGGTGCACCTGGTCAAGTACCTGGCCGACAACTACCAGTTTGATGCTGATGTGGAACTGTACGACGGCGGCACCCTGGGGTTCATGGCCTCCCATAAGCTGGAGGAGGCGGAGCGGGTCTACATGGTTGACGTGGTCACCACCCCGGGCGAACCGGGTACGCTCTATCGCTTTGAAAAGGACGCCTTCATCGGCAAGACCCTGCCGATCAAGATGTCGCCGCACCAGCTGGGCATCCAGGAGATGCTGCTGCTGTCCGATATCCGCGGTCGCTGCCCCGAGCAGGTCACCCTGTTCGGGATAGTACCCAAAAGCTATGATGCCGGGGTGGAGCTGTCGCCGG
This sequence comes from uncultured Geobacter sp., assembly GCA_964622705.1. Taxonomy (GTDB): domain Bacteria; phylum Desulfobacterota; class Desulfuromonadia; order Geobacterales; family Pseudopelobacteraceae; genus Trichlorobacter. Next base: position 37,290 of record CAZUSH010000017.1, read on the forward strand.
AGCTGTCACAACGCCTGCCGGAACTGGCTGAGCTGATGGTGACCGAACTGAAGTCCGCCGGGCACCAGGTGCTGCCAGGCCCGGTCTAGCCTGGTACACGTAGATCGTTTGCAAGGGGGCCCGGGCCCCCTTTCTCATACGTACTTCACGATACCACTGCTGTAACAATGCAGTTGCGCGCAAAGTCCCATCCAACCGCAATCGAACCATCCCCGCCCGTTTACGATCTTTACTTATTTGCCACATCTCTGTAACATGCTGCCGCTTTATTATGAACCTGGTATGTACGTGTCATTCCGATGCCAGTTCACGGATGATCTCAAGACGGCGAGGAATTTGGCGACGCAGGTGTACACGCAGTACATCGAGGAGACGAAGACGAGCCGTTGCTGAGAGCACCTTGCAGTGGCATCGGAACAAAAAGGAGACAGCATGTTTGGATTGATCCCGAAGGAAGAAAAGTTTTTCGAGATGTTCCGTCAGATGGGGACCATCATTACCGAAGGCGCCGTGCAGCTTAAACAGATGCTGGACGATTATGCCGACCCCCTGGCAAGCCAACGCCAGATCAAGGATACGGAACACAAGGGCGACAACCAGACCCATGTGATCATCAAGACCCTCAACAAGACCTTCATCACCCCGCTCGACCGCGAAGACATCTACTCCCTGGCCTCCAAACTTGACGATATCCTCGACCTGATCGACGCATCGGCACAGCGTTTCGTGATGTACAACGTCGAAAAGCCCACTGCCGAGGCGCAGCAACTGGCCTTCATCATCCTGAAGTGCTGCCAGACCGTGGAGCGGGCCCTCAAACACCTGGGCGGCAAGTTCGACGACGTCAACGACTGCTGTGTGGAGATCAACGCCCTGGAGAACGAGGCTGACCGCGTCTGCCGCGAGGCGATCAGCCGCCTGTTCGATGAGGAGAAGGACCCGATCAACCTGATCAAGTGGAAAGAGATCTACGAGACCCTTGAAAAGGCCACCGACAAATGCGAAGACGCTGCCAATATCCTGGAGAGCGTGGTGGTGAAGCATGCATGAGGTGACGCTGATCATGCTGGTGCTGGTGATCATCTCGGCACTGGCATTCGACTACATCAACGGCTTCCATGACACTGCCAACGCCATCGCCACCTGCGTCTCAACCAGGGCCCTGTCGGTCAAGGCAGCCATCTTCATGGCAGCCTTTTTGAACTTTGCCGGCGCCATGGTCTCCACCAAGGTGGCCTCCACCATCGGCAAGGGGATCGTGGATGCCAACAACGTCACCCAACTGGTGGTGCTGGCCGGCATCCTGGGGGCCATCCTCTGGAACCTGATCACCTGGTACTACGGCATGCCCGCCTCTTCCTCCCACGCCATCATCGGCGGCCTCATGGGGGCGGTCATCGCCCACTCCGGCGCAGGGACCCTGCACTGGAAGGGGCTGGAAAAGATCGTGCTGGCGCTGGTCATCTCACCGATCTTCGGCATCATCATCGGTTTCTTCTTCATGGTGATCGTGATGTGGCTGTTCCGCAACAGCAGCCCCGGTCCGCTCAACAAGGGTTTCCGCCGCCTGCAGATCCTCTCGGCCGCCTTCATGGCCTTTTCCCACGGCACCGCCGACGCCCAGAAGTCGATGGGGGTCATCACCATGGCACTGCTTTCCTACGGACTCTTGCCTACCTTTGACGTGCCCACCTGGGTCAAGATCTCCTGCGCCGTGGCCATGGGTCTGGGCACCGCCGCAGGCGGCTGGCGGATCATCAAGACCATCGGACGGGACTTCGTCAAGCTGCAGCCGGTACACGGGTTTTGTGTCGAAACCGCATCAGCCGCTGTCATCCTGGGGGCCTCCTCCCTCGGTATGCCGGTCAGCACCACCCACGTCATCACCTCCAGCATCCTGGGGGTCGGCATCTCCAAGCGCCTGACCGCGGTCAACTGGGTCGTGGCCCAGCGGATCGTGGTGGCCTGGGTCCTGACCATTCCGGCTGCGGCCCTGGTGGCCTTCATGACCTACCAGGTGCTTTTGCCGCTTTTGGGTTCAAAATGAGCCGTTGTCCGCTCGGTTACACAAAAGGCCGTTCTCCTCAGGGGAACGGCCTTTTTTTGCGCACATTGCCACAGAATATTTGCGCGCGCGTAACACGGCTGTAACGATTCCCTGCTACTGTTACAATCCGTCAGACGAGTACTCGTTGCACAGCTCGTCGGTACAGGAGACTGCCTACATGAAAAAAGTGCTTGTTGTTGAGGACGAGCGGGATCTGGCCGAACTGCTGGCCTACAACCTTGAAAAGGAAGGGTACCAGGTGCTGGTGACCGGTACCGGCCTGGAGGGGCTGGAGACCGCGCGGCGCGAGCTGCCCGATCTGATCCTGCTTGACCTGATGCTGCCCGGCATGATGGGGACCGAGGTCTGCTCCTCCCTGCGCCACAGCGAAAAGACCCGCGCTATACCGGTCCTGATGCTGACCGCACGGGGCGACGAGATCGACCGGGTGGTCGGCTTTGAGATGGGGGCCGACGATTACATTGTCAAGCCGTTTTCCATGCGGGAGCTGCTGTTGCGGATCCGCGCCATCATGCGGCGCAGCACGCCGGAGGCAGGCAGTGCCGAGCGCCAGATCAATGCCGGCGCCATCGCCATTGATTGCGGCAGCCACCGGGTCACGGTGGCTGCGCAGGAGATTGAGCTGACCAGCACCGAATACAAGCTGCTGCTCTACTTGGCGGAACACCGCGGACGAGTCATGAAGCGGGAACTGCTGCTGCAGGATGTCTGGGGCTATAACTTTGTCGGCGACACCCGCACGGTGGACACCCATGTCACCCGACTGCGCAACAAGTTGGGCGAAGCCGGCGAGATGATCAAGACCGTGCGCGGCTTCGGCTACAAACTGGAGGAGTAGCATGTCATTCCGTTGGAAACTGTTTCTTTCCTACGTGGCCCTGGCGCTGGTGATCGCCGGCGCGGGCTTCGGTTATGTCAATCACCTGCTGGAAAAGCGCCTGATCGAGGAAAGCAGGATCAACCTGCTGCACCAGGCCCAACTGGCCAACATGCTGGCCAAGCAGCAACGGGACCAATCCCCCCAACGCCTGGCCCAGCAGATCGGCTCCGGCATCCGGGCCAGGGTCACCCTGATCGCGTCCAACGGCCATGTGCTGGGTGATTCCGAGGTGCAGGACAATCAGATCGAGCAGATGGAAAACCATGCCGACCGGCCGGAGGTGATTCAGGCCATTGCTGCGGGCAACGGCTGGTCGATGCGCTATTCCGCCACCCTGCGCACCACCATGATGTACGTGGCGGTACGCTCCAACTTTGCCCACGAAAACAGCGTGATACGGCTGGCCCTGCCGCTTGAGTACTTCGACATGGCCAAACGGACCCTGCACAACCTGCTGGGCGGCGCGGTGATCATGCTGCTCGTGACCGCGCTGGTGCTGAGCGCCTTCCTCTCCAACATCACCTCAAAACCGTTGCGGGAGATCGCCGATGCAGCGGCCAGGATCGGGATCGGTGAGCGAGGGGTACGGATTCCGATGGGCAAGGGGGGCGAGATCGACTACCTGGCGCAGGTCTTAAACGAGATGGCAGCCAGGATTGAAGACCAGATGCACCGCCTGACCTCGGAACAACAGCGACTGGCCGCCATCCTGCGCGGCATGGGGGAAGGGGTGATGGTGACCGATACCCGCGGCACCATCATGCTGGTCAACCCGGCCTTCCGCAAGCTGTTCGGCCTGCAGGGCGACGTAGAGGGGCGGCCCCTGGTGGAGGTCTGCCGCCACCCCGACCTGCTGCAGGCCTTTGAGGAACAGCGCGAATCCGGCAACGAACTGACCTGTGAGCTGACCATCCCGGTCACCAATCTGGTGCTGATGGCCCACTGGGTGCCGTTGGCCGGTGAACAGAACAAGCGGGGCACCGTGGCGGTCTTCCACGATATCAGCGATTTGAAAAGGGTCGAGACTATGCGGCGGGACTTCGTGGCCAACGTCTCCCACGAGCTGCGCACCCCGGTGGCGGTCATCAAGGGCTACGGCGAAACCCTGCTGGACGGGGCCCTGGAGGAGTCGCCGGAACGTTCGCGCCGCTTTGTCGAGATCATGGTCAGCCATGCCGAGCGCCTGACCAACCTGATCAACGACATCCTGACCCTCTCCAAACTGGAGGCCAAGGACGCCAGCCTGGCGCTGCGCCCGCTGGACCTCTGCAGCACGGTCCGCAAGGCCCAGATGCTGATGGAGGACCATGCCCGGGCCAAGGGGATCAGCCTGAGCGCCCACTGCCCGGAGGCCACCGCCAAGGTGCTGGCGGACCAGGGCCAACTGGAACAGGTCCTGCTGAACCTGCTGGACAATGCCATCAAGTACACCCCGGATGGCGGCGAGGTGGCCATTCGGGTCACGCAGGCCGATACAGGGATACGGATCAGCGTCAGCGACAGTGGGATCGGCATCCCGGCCAAGGACCTGCCGCGGATCTTCGAGCGCTTCTACCGCGTCGATGAAGGCCGCAGCCGCGAGCAGGGCGGTACCGGGCTGGGGCTGGCCATTGTCAAACATATCGTGCAACTGCATGGCGGCGAGATCAGCGTCAGCAGCGAGGCCGGCAAGGGCAGCACCTTTACCGTACAACTGCCGGCGGCCTAATTCCGCTTCCTTTTCAAGGCGCTCTCTTCGTTGGCTCGTCTTCGGCTCCTCGACGTACTCACATGTACGCCTGCGTCGCCGAACTCCTCGCCGCCTTGAGATCATCCTTGAACTGAAAACGGAAGAACCAGCGGATAATTTGTCACCAAGATTTGACCGTTTCGCCATGCGGTTGCCATACTCCTGAGGCATACTGACGCAGGAATCAAGCGGCACACGCCGTTAACCGTCATGCTTTCCTGCATGTCGGCAACCCCAGCCTCCCCTGGTATTGCCGGCACCTCGGGCGTATCTGCCCAACGGGGCACCAACCTCCCCTGGTGCCCCGCTTTTTTTCCGGTTCAAGCGGCGTTCGGACGGACAAACGCTGGAGATATGCTACACTATGCGCAGAAGCGAGCAGCCCATGCAACGCTCTGCCAAAGGAGGATATCCCATGGAGCTTTTTCTGGTACGGCATGCCGAGGCTGTGGAGCGGTCCGACACCCTGCAGGAAGAGGTGCGCTGGCTGACCCCCAAGGGTCGCAAGCTCACACAGAAGGCTGCCGCACGGTTGCGCAAGAAGAATATCCGCCCGGCCCGAATCATCACCAGCCCCCTGACTCGCGCGGTCCAGACCGCCGAACTGCTGATGGCAGAACTGGGTAAGCATGCCGAGCTGACGGCCGACAGCCGGCTTGCACCGGACAGCTCTCTTGAAGCGGCGCTCGAACTGCTGCAGCAGCACAAGGAGCAGCCGCGGGTGGTATTGGTGGGGCACGAACCGCTCTTAAGCACGCTGGCAGCAAAACTATTACAACGGGAACTGCCGGGCAGCCTCGGCAAGGCCAGCTGTCTGGCTCTGGAGCTGCGTGCCAAGCCGGGTAAGGCCGCCAAGTTCCTCTGGTATCAGCCCACCACAGGCAAAACCGTCAGCTCCCCCCGCAAAGCCCTTGCCCCCGCACACGCAACCGCATAATCCGGCCCCCTTGCAGTTGCCGGACAGCCGCCGGATGCTGGAGGCCCTTGCCGCCGCGCTCATTTCCCGCTGGGACGAGCTGTTGCGGGTGCGCTACCAAGCCCTGCACTGCTTCGAGCTGGAACAGATCCACGACCTGCGCGTTGCCAGCCGCAGACTGCGCAGCGCCTTCACGCAGTTGCCCCCTTTGATCGGCGACGAAGCGGTCAAACGCCTGAACCGTCCCCTGAAGCGCCTGACCCGGGTGCTGGGGATGGTACGCAATCTGGATGAGGCCTGCAGCTACTTTAGTGATCATCGTCAGACCGCCCTGGAGCCGTTGTTACAGCAGCTGCAGCAACAGCGCAACCAGGAGGCCCAACAGGCCCTGCAGCTTTTACGGGGCTTCAACTGCGACAAGCTGGAACAGCGCATCCGCGGGGCAACAGCGGCAGTGTTGGCGCCGGAACATATCGCCTCCCAGGGACTTTTGGCACTGCTTTCAGAGAGCAACCTGCAGCTCTACCAGCCGATCCACGCGCTACTCCCGCTGGTGGCGCGGCCGGAGATGGTGGATGAACGCCATGCCCTGCGGATCGCGGTCAAAAAATGGCGCTATTTTACCGAGCTGTTACATGATATTTTGGGCCATCCGTCCCAGGCAGCGCTGCTCACCCAGCTGCGACGCTACCAGACCGTGCTGGGCGACCTGAACGACCGCGAGGTCTTCAAACAGTTGCTGGAGGAGGCGGAGTTGTCCGAAGCTGACCGGAGCCGAGTCAGACAGCAGATCAGCCGCGAACAGGCCAAACTGCTGAAGAAATTGTGTACACTGTTGGAGAGCCAACCGCTGGCCTACCAGTTCAGGCTGACTGCAGCCCCGGAGGTGACAGGCCTATGACCAAGGAACGTCTCGCTGCCATCGATATCGGCACCAACTCCATCCGCTGCATCGTGGTGGAATGCCGTCCCGATGGCAGCTTCAAAACGCTGGATGACGAAAAGGAGACCGTCCGGCTGGGGGAAGGGATCGCCGAGACCGGCGAGATCTCGCCGGCAGCCGTGGCCCGGGCTGAAGCGGCCCTGGTCAGGATGCGCAAACTGGCCGACGGCCTGAAGGTCAAGGGGATCGAAGCGGTGGCCACCAGCGCCATGCGCAAGGCCCAGAACGGCCCGCAGTTGGTCAAGCAGCTCTCGACACTGCTGGGCAGCCAGATCAGGGTCATCACGGGCGAAGAGGAGGCGGCCCTGGCGGCCCAATCGGCCCTGCGCAACTTCGACACCAACGGCAAGCGCTTTGGCGTGATCGACGTGGGGGGCGGCAGTGTAGAGCTGATCACGGCCCAGGGCACCCATGTCGAGGAATACTACTCCTTTGAGCTGGGCGCCGTGGTGACGACCGAGCAGTTCTTCAAAACCGACCCGGTCCGTTCCACCGACCTGCGCAGGTTTCAGAAACATATTCGCGATACCGTCAAGAAACAGCTGGCCGGTGACAAGCTGTTCCTACCGATGCTGATCGGCTCCGGCGGCACCATCAACGCCATCGCCCAGATGGCTCTGCAACTGCGGCGTAACCCGGTGGAAGGGGTTCACGGTCTCGAAGTACTACGCTCGGAAGTGGTGCACCTGCTGGCCATGCTGCTGCGCCGTGATCTAAAGGAGCGCCGCTCCATACCGGGGCTCTCGCCGGACCGGGCCGACATCATCATCGCCGGTGTCACCCTGGTGGATACCCTGATGGAGCTGTTCAGCGCCAACACCCTGCTGGTGAACGCCCACGGCGTGCGCGAAGGGATGATCTTCGAGGCGATCAAGCGCCGCGGCATGGGGCCAGGGGCAGAGCCGCCCCGCTCATGGCGAGACTCGGTCATCGCCTTTGGCCAGTCCTGCCAGATGGATGATGCCCACTCCCGCCAGGTGGCGCGCCTTTCCCTAAGCCTGTTCGATCAGCTGGCCGAGCCGTTCGGCCTGAAAAAGCGCGAGCGGGTGATCCTGGAAACCGCCGCCCTCTTGCACGATACCGGCTACTACATCAGCTACCACAGCCACCACAAGCACTCCTGCCACCTGATCCGGCACGCCGAGCTGTTCGGCATCACCCCGCGAGAGCGGGAGATGGCCGCGGTGGTTGCCCGCTATCACCGCAAATCCATGCCCAAGAAAAAGCATGACGAGTTCCAGCGTCTGACCGTCAAGGAGCAGCAGAGCGTCAGCCGCCTGGCCGGTATCCTGCGCCTGGCCGACGGCCTTGACCGGCGGCGTTGCGCCACGGTCGAAAATTTGGTCTGTCGGGTGGAAGGTAACCTGCTGCAACTGCTTTTAAGCGGCAGTGAGGATCTGGCGGTGGAGTTGTTCGGCGGCAGCAGCAAGAAAGACCTGTTTGAAAAGGTCTTTGGCCTGCGGGTGGTCTTTGCCACCACCGCCCTGCCACAAAGCCGCGAAGAGGAGCAGACGCCATGACAACCAGACAGGAGCAGTACCGCGTCATTGCAGCGCAACTCCGGCAGCAGCCGGCTGCGGATCAGCCGCTCAAGCACGAATGGGTTGAGTTGCTGACCCGCCTTTCCCATGATGACGACCCGCAGCTTAGGGAGTTGGGGATCCGCGAATTGTCCCACTCGGCCGAGCAGGCCACCAGGAAACGCCATGTCTGAAGCAACTACTGTTCAGTATCGTTTTATTGCCTTTGCCGTAAGCGGTGAGCTTGACCTGAACCGGTTGGCGACCAGGCTGCGGATCGACCGCAAATACCGCTGGGAAGAACCGATGCGGCTCAACCCGGTTACTTTCACCCCCTCGGCCCCCGGCGACGCGGTCTGGGTCTACCTCTACTACTTCGGCGGCATGGTCTTTCTGAACTGCAGCGATGATATCATGGCGCGCTGCATCGAGGGCCTCAAGCAGCACGTGGAGGCGCTGAAGGCGACACCGCAGCTGCCGTTTCGGGAGGACTACGGCCTGGAGATCAATCCGGCCGCCGCCGCCTCCATCACCAACGACAGCGCCGTCATGCCGGAGTTCAAGCAGGAACTGCTGGAGATCATCTGTTTTGTGATCGCCAAGTCGGTGGCGCTGGAACGGATCGAGGAGCGGGTTGACCTGGTCTTTGACGAGGTGGGGATCAAGATCGGCCGTCTGGGCCAGGGGGTGTTGGAACTGCCGGACAAGGATCTGGCCAGGCTGGCCTCCACCGTGCTCAACTTCAAATACACCTCCATCGCCCACATCATGGTACTGGACAAACCGGAGATCACTTGGGATAACGAGGAGGCCGACCGCTTCTACCTGACCATCTCCAACCTGTTTGAACTGCGTCCGCGCTACCAAGAGATCAAACACAAGGCCGAGACCCTGCTGGACGTGACCGACGTCTTCTCCAATCTCTCCCATGCCCGCCGTTCCGCCCGCCTGGAATGGATCATCATCATCCTGATCGCCTTTGAGATCATCATGGCGCTCTGGCAGAAGTTCTGGGGCGGCTGATACTGCGGGCCGGGCTGTTGACGCCTGCCCCGTGATTCACTACAATTCCGAGCGAACTTAGGAGATTCGCCATGACGTTCCTTGCCTTGCACAATGTCAGACTGGCTGCGCTGCGTACCGTGGCGATCTACGCCTTTTTCGCGTCGGTCTGGATTTTGGTTTCCGACAACGTGCTGGGCTGGCTGGTGAGCGACCACGCCGTCGTCACCGCCCTGTCGGTCTTCAAGGGTTGGCTGTTTGTCCTGCTGACCTCGCTTATGCTCTACCAACTGATCCTCCGCGACAGCCGCAGGCTGGCCGAAGTCGTCTCCCGCCTGAGAACCAGCGAAGAACGTTTCCACGCCATCTACGACTCCTTAAACGATGCCGTGTTTATCCATGATGCCGTCAGCGGCAGGATCGTGGATGTCAATGAGACCGCCTGCCGCATGTACGGCTACAGCCATGAAGAAATCCTGGGCCCCCCCGCGTTTGAGCTTGGCACCGGCGAACCGCCCTACAGCCGGGCCGAAGCACTGGCCTGGATTCATAAGGCAGCCGCTGGAGAACCGCAGCGCTTTGAGTGGATCACCACCGCCAGGGGCAACCGCCCCTTCTGGGTGGAGGTCTGCATGCGGCAGGCGATCATCAACGATGAAAGCCTGGTTGTGGTGCTGGTACGGGATATCGCCGAGCGCAAGCAATCCCAGGAGATGCTGGACCGCCAGCACGTGCAGCTTGAGGAGTTGAACCGGACCCTCGAAAATCGCGTGACCGAGGCCATCGCCGAGCTGCGCCGCAAGGATGAGCTGCTGATCCAGCAGAGCCGCAACGCCGCCATGGGTGAGATGCTGAACAGTATCGCCCACCAGTGGCGACAGCCCCTCAACAACATCGCCATCTACGTCCAGACCCTGCCGCTTGCCCAGGAGGAGGGTGAGCTGACCGAGGAGCTGTTACGTGATGATGTTGCCAGGATCATGGAGATCATCCAGTACATGTCGAAGACCATCGACGACTTCAGGACTTTTTTCCGCCATGAAAAACAGAGGCAACTCTTCTCTCTGCAGGAAACCGTCGAAAAGGCGGTCAGCCTGGTCGCGGCCCGTATGGAACATCTCGGCATCACCTGGCAGATTGCAGTACAACAGACTCCCTGCACCTTTGGCTATGCCTCGGAATATTGCCAAGTGGTACTGAACATCCTCAATAACGCCATTGATGTACTGGAAACACGCGAGGGGGATGAACGCAGGATCCTGCTCACCATCGACGAGCAGGACGACATCGCACTGCTTACGGTCCGGGATAACGGTGGCGGTATCAGCCCAACGGCGCTGCCTCACCTGTTTGAACCATACTACACGACCAAGAGCCCAGGTGAGGGTTCAGGCATCGGGCTGTACATGGCCAAGGCGATCATTGAAAAGCATATGGCCGGCACCATTACCGCCAAAAACCACGGTGATGGTGCTGAGTTCACCATCTCCCTGCCGACGGTCGAACCGTTATAGCAGCAACGCCCCCTTTACCCAGCCCACACCGGTGCCACCCGTTCCTCACTGCCGCAACAGCCGCTCAGACAGAGCCGGCCAGTATTGCCGTTGCTGGAGGAGATGCTCTTCAGCTCGGCACCACAGGCATAGTTGACCACTTCCATGTAAAACTGTGGCAACACCTCATCCACACTCCGAAAAACCGCCTTGCTGCCGCATTCGAGGCAGACCTCCCTGTAGCTCTTCATGTCAGACTCCTTGGGGATAGAATAACCAGCCAAGGTAAGCCTAGCATGCTGCTGTGACGTAGACGTTATGTCCGGACAACAATTCGGCAACAACCGCGACGATCAGCGGTTTACTTTCTGGGTGTCGGCTCCGTCAGTTTATCGGCCTCCCCCACCCAGCCGCCCCCCATGGCCTTGTAGACCGAAACTAGCGACACCAGCAGGTTATAGTGGGTCTGGGTCTTGTCCAATTTGCCGGTGAAGAGCGAGCGATCGGCATCCAGCACCTGCAGATAGCTGGAGGTGCCAGCCTCGAACTGCAGTCGCGCCAGCCGGGCATACTCCTGCAGTGACTGCACCTGGCGCTTCTGGGCCTCCAACTGTTCGCGTCCCTTGCTGGTCTTGATCAGGGCATCCTCCACCTCGCGGAAGGCGGTCAGGATGG
>CAZUSH010000018.1:0-2753 GCA_964622705.1 uncultured Geobacter sp.
TCTTCACGGGCAAGACCGCAGCTTTTTCCACCATTGCCGGTACGCCACTGGAGAAGAAGGCGCGCCATATCGACTGGTCCCCCCTGATGGCGGAAAAGGGGGGCTACAAGCATTTTATGCTGAAGGAGATCTTTGAACAGCCCCGGGCGGTGCGGGATACGATTGCAGGGCGTTTGCAAGAACAGCAGGGCGATATCTATCTGGAAGACCTGGGGTACGATGATATCACTCTGCAGACCGTGCAACGGATGGTGATTGTAGCCTGCGGTACCTCCTGGCACGCTGCCTTAACCGGCAAATTTCTGATTGAGGGACACTGCCGTATTCCGGTTGAGATCGATATTGCTTCAGAGTTTCGCTATCGTAACCCGGTGATTGACAGCCGTACGCTGGTGATGGTTATTTCCCAATCCGGTGAAACTGCCGACACTCTGGCTGCCCTGCGAGAGGCCCAAAAGCTGGGGGCACTGAATCTGGCCATCTGCAACGTGCTGGATTCATCCATTGCCCGTGATGCTGCCGGGGTAATCTACACCCATGCCGGACCTGAGATCGGGGTGGCCTCCACCAAAGCCTTTGTGACCCAGCTTACCGCACTGTACCTGTTTACTATCCGTTTTGGTCGAGCCATTGGCCGGTTGAGTGTGGAGCAGGGCCAGCAGATGATTGCCGACCTGAAAAAGGTGCCTGAACTGCTGGAACAGGCGCTGAAACTGAATGAACAGACTGAAAAGATCGCCCGACAGTACATCAATGCCCGTGACTTCCTCTACCTGGGGCGGGGCAGGAACTTCCCGATCGCCCTGGAAGGGGCGCTCAAACTGAAAGAGATATCCTACATCCATGCCGAAGGGTATCCGGCCGGTGAGATGAAGCATGGCCCGATCGCCCTGATCGACGAAGAGGTGCCGGTGGTGGTGCTGGTGCCCAAAAACGGGACCTACGAGAAGACGGTCTCCAACATGGAAGAGGTGATCGCCCGCAGCGGCCGGGTGATTGCACTGTGCAGCGAGGGTGACCGCGAGGTACAGGAAAAGGCCGAGACCACCCTGGAGGTGCCGCAGTTAAACGATGATCTTGATCCGATCCTGTTATCGGTGCCGCTGCAGCTGCTGGCCTACCATATTGCCGTGCTGAAAGGGACCGACGTGGATCAGCCGAGAAACCTGGCAAAATCCGTGACGGTAGAGTAGCTATGAGATCAAGTGGGATGCGTCTGAGCCACCGGCTGGTGCTGGTGGCTTTTTTTACCGCCCTGATTGGCGGGAGCTGGCTTACGTGGGAGATTGCTTCCGTTGCCCAGCCTGCGGCCTCTCCTGTGGACAAGGATCATGAAAACTTGTGCCGGATTGAGTATCCGAGCCAGAAGGGGATGCATTGGCACCCTCATTTTTTGCTTCCCAATGAAACCCTGGAATCGCTCTACGGTAAGGATTGGGTCTGGGTGGCCCGCTTCAACCGGCTTGACCGGCGGCATGCCTATCCCGGCATGACCATCAAGGAACCAGAGCGGATGGAGGATATCCGCAACTATGCGCCGCTGCCCCATGAGTATCCGGCGGCAAAACCTTACCGTAAATATATCCTGCTGGATAAGACGGAACAGTGGATCGGCGCCTATGAGCGGGGGGTGCTCAAGTTTTCCATGCCGGCTGCCACCGGTAAGCCCGGCACTGAGACCCCGGTGGGGATCTTCCGGATCGATGCCCGTCACATGACCCATACCTCTTCACTTTACAAAGTAGACGGAGAAGAGGGGGAGCAGTACCCCATGGATTATGCAATGCGTTTTCATATTGATGAGAAGAACGTGGGCTACTGGGTGCATGCCCGTGACCTGCCTGGCCGGCCGGCTTCCCATGGCTGCATTGGACTGTTCGATGAGGAGATGCAGCAGCGGATGTTTGATGTCCCAAGCAAACCGGTGTTGATGGATGCGCGTAAACTCTATGAGTGGGCTGTTCCTGATAGCGAGTATGGTGACGATTACGGAGACCTCCAACTGATTGAAAACGGACCGGTGCTTGAGGTGCGTGGAGAACTTCCGATTTATCGGTAAGCTGGTGTTTTTTCTTTTCCTTCCGCCCGGTCTGGGCTAGTATAAACATTCTATTTTATCTGAACGAGGCACCTATTCCGTGGACAAATTGATTATCAAGGGCGGCAACCGCCTTAAGGGCGAAGTGACCGTCAGCGGTTCCAAAAACGCCTCGCTGCCGATCTGCATAGCCGCCATCCTGGCACCCGGTGCCAGCACCATTACCAACGTTCCCGGTCTGCGCGACATCAACACCACGGCAAAACTGCTGGAATCCCTGGGGGCAGGCATCGATCGCCAGGGCAACAGCATGCGGATCGACGCCGCCAGCATCAATACGGTTGAGGCGACCTATGATCTGGTCAAGACCATGCGGGCCTCGGTACTGGTGCTTGGGCCGCTTCTGGCCCGTTTCGGCAGGGCGCGGGTTTCGCTGCCCGGCGGCTGTGCCATCGGTGCGCGGCCGATCGATCAGCACCTCAAGGGCCTGAAGGCGCTGGGGGCCGAGATCAGGCTGGAGCACGGCTACGTGGAGGCCGTTGCCAAAAAAGGGCTGCAAGGGGCACGCATCAATTTCGATATCTCCACCGTGGGGGGGACGGAGCACCTCATGATGGCTGCTGCGGTTGCCAAAGGGGTGACCGTGCTGGAAAATGCCGCCCGGGAACCTGAAATCTCCGATCTGGCTGATTACCTGAACCGGATGGGGGCCAAG
>CAZUSH010000018.1:2853-47913 GCA_964622705.1 uncultured Geobacter sp.
CCGGGAACCTGAAATCTCCGATCTGGCTGATTACCTGAACCGGATGGGGGCCAAGATCGAGGGGGCCGGCACCGACACCATCAGGATTCAGGGGGTGTCGGAGCTGACGCCGGCAGCCTATGAGGTGATGCCGGACCGGATCGAGGCCGGTACCTTCATGTGCGCTGCCGCCATTACCGGCGGTGATGTCAAGATCAACGGCATGAAGCTGGAGCATCTGGATGCACTCTGCTTCAAGTTGATGGATGCCGGGGTGGAAATCAGCAATCGGGGCGGCACGGTACGGGTCAAGGGGCCCAAGCGGCCCCAGGCGGTCAACATCAAGACCCGGCCGTATCCCGGTTTTGCGACCGATATGCAGGCCCAGTTCATGGCGCTCATGACCGTTGCCGACGGCGCCAGTGTCATCAGCGAGAATATCTTTGAAAATCGTTTCATGCACGTCTCAGAGTTGCAACGCTTCGGGGCCGACATCACCATTGAGGGGAACACCGCCACGGTCAAAGGGGTCAAGAAGCTATCCGGCGCGCCGGTGATGGCCACCGACCTGCGGGCCTCGGCCTGTCTGGTGCTGGCCGGTCTGGCTGCCGAAGGCAGCACCGAGATCCAGCGGATCTATCATCTGGACCGCGGTTACGAGCAGATAGAAACCAAGCTGGCCGGCCTGGGGGCTGAGATCAAACGGGTGGCAGAACCATGAACAGTACCTTGTCCATTGCCATCCCCAAGGGACGTATCCTGACCGAGTCGATTGAGCTGTTCGGTAAGATCGGCATTCACCTGGAGAGCATGCTGCAGGATTCGCGCAAGCTGATCTTCGAATACCCGGAGCAGAAGCTGCGCGCCCTGATCGTGCGGGCCACCGATGTGCCCACCTATGTCGAGTACGGCTGCGCCGACCTGGGGATTGTGGGCAAAGATACCCTGTTGGAGCAGGATAAGGACCTCTACGAACCGCTGGACCTCAAGTTCGGCTATTGCCGGATGATGGTGGCTGAACCGGCCAACCTGGCCAAAAACGATGACCCGACCCGTTGGTCCCACATCCGCGTGGCCACCAAGTACCCCCATGTGGCGGAAAAATATTTTGCCGCCAAAGGGGTCCAGGCCGAGATCATCAAGCTGTACGGTTCCATCGAGCTGGGACCGCTGGTGGGGTTGTCGGAGCGGATCGTGGATCTGGTCTCCACCGGCGAAACCCTGCGCCAGAACGGCCTGGTGGAGGTGGAAACCATCGCCGAGATCACCACCCGCCTGGTGGTCAACCGGGCCTCACTCAAGACCAAGCACCTGCGGATCAGAAAGATCATCGATGACCTTGAGGCCGTGCTTGCTGAAGGAGAATAAACGCCGTGCTGTTCCTGGATATTCACGATACTGATTTTGATAGCCGCTTTAGCGCCATTCTGTCGCGCAGTGCCGACACCTCTGCCGAGGTGCTGGAAACGGTCCGTACCATCATCAACGAGGTGCGCAGCCGTGGCGATCAGGCCCTGCTGGAATATACCAACCGCTTTGACCGCCTTGGCCTGCATGGGACGGCCGCCCTGGAGATTGGACCGGCCGAGCTGGACGCGGCCGTGGCCCAGGTGCCAGCCGACGACCTGGCGGCCCTGCAGCTGGCCGTGGAACGGGTGGGGCGCTTCCATGAAAAACAAAAACAGCAGACCTGGATCTCAACCGAAGAAAGCGACATCCTGCTGGGACAAAAGGTGACGCCGCTGAACCGGGTCGGCATCTACGTGCCGGGCGGCAAGGCCAGCTATCCCAGCAGCGTGATCATGAATGCCGTGCCGGCCAAGGTGGCAGGGGTCAAGGAGATCATCATGGTCTGCCCCACGCCGGGGGGCGAGATCAACCCGGCCGTGCTGGCTGCGGCAAAACTGGCAGGGGTAGACCGGATCTTCCGGGTTGGCGGCGCCCAGGCCGTGGCTGCCCTGGCCTACGGTACTGCCACCATTCCGCGGGTGGACAAGATCACCGGGCCGGGCAACATCTATGTGGCCACAGCCAAGCAACTGGTCTTTGGCCAGGTGGGGATCGACATGATCGCCGGTCCCAGTGAGATCTTGGTGGTCAATGACGGCACCGGCAATCCGGCCCATATTGCGGCAGACCTGCTCTCCCAGGCCGAGCATGATGAGCTGGCCTCCTCGATCCTGATCACTACCGAGCGTGGTTTTGGCGAAAAGGTGGCTGCCGAGGTGGAGCGCCAATTGACGCAATTGTCCCGCGAGTCCATCGCACGGGCCTCCTGGGACAGGTTCGGCGCCGTGATTGTGGCAGGGACGCTGGAGGAGGCTGCTGCCTTCTCCAACCGGATTGCGCCGGAACACCTGGAACTGGCCGTGGCAGACCCCTTTGGCCTCTTGCCGCTGATCGAGCATGCCGGGGCGATCTTCATGGGGCACTGGACTCCTGAGGCGGCCGGCGACTATCTGGCCGGTCCCAACCATACCCTGCCAACCGGCGGCACGGCCCGTTTCTTCTCGCCGCTGTCGGTGGATGACTTTGTGAAAAAATCCTCCATCATCAGTTTTTCGGAGACAGGGCTGAAGCGGCTGGGCAACCGGATCGTGCAGATTGCCGGGCTGGAGGGGCTGGAGGCCCATGCCCGTTCGGTCAGTCTGCGGCTGGAGTAATTCTATATCTGATAGCCAACTAATAAATCGCGCGCCTTGGATTACGTATGGGACAGTACGCTGACCCCGTTTGTAACTTCCTTCCAAAACCCCAAAGTACATCCCCTACGCTTTTAAAAGAAGTAATCCTGTGATGATTGAAACTCCTGCAGCTACCCCAATGTTCCTATGGTGATTTTTGTCCACCAATCTGGTTTACAGGCTGTATCAAAAAGGTATAACATTTATACATGGGCTTTGAATTCGATCCAGATAAAAGCGCTGCAAATCTACACAAACACGGCATTGACTTTATTGCGGCGCAAATGCTGTGGGACGATCCTGATTACATAGAAATACCAGCAGTTACCAGTGATGAATCGAGATACCTGGTGATTGGCACGATTGACAACAAACATTGGTCAGCAGTGATCACCTACCGGGAGCAACGGATCAGAATCATTTCGGTGCGTCGCTCACGAAAGGAAGAGGTAGCCATTTATGAAAGCTGAGGAATTTGATAAAAAGTTTGACGATAATGAAGATGTCAGCGCCCACCTTGATCTCTCTAAGGCCCGTCGTCCTGAGCAGGAACAGAAACGAGTAAACGTCGATTTTCCAATCTGGATGATTCAACAGTTGGATAAGGAAGCGAAACGTTTGGGGGTTCCGCGTCAGTCAATCATTAAGGTTTGGGTTGCTGAACGGCTTAGAAAGGCAGCTTAGCTCCATATTTGCAGAAACGGCGAAATAGATTAAGAATCGATTCTGGCTTGAACGCCACCCTTTTGCATGCTATTCCAGAGAACATTATGAAAACTACCTTTCTGCGTCCCGCCATTGCCAACATGGCCGGCTATGTGCCCGGCTTTCAGCCGCCGGATATCGCCTCTTGGATCAAGCTGAACACCAATGAAAATCCGTACCCGCCATCTCCCAAGGTCAAAGAGGCGATCCTGGCGGAGCTGGGCGCTGATGCGGCCCTGCTGCGGACTTATCCCAGTGCCTCCAGCGAGCGGCTGCGTCAGGTGGCCGGTGAGCTGTACGGTTTTGATCCGGCCTGGATCATTATGGCCAATGGCTCCGATGAGGTGTTGAACAACCTGATCCGGGCCTGTGCCGCTGAAGGGGAGGAGATAGCCTATGTGCATCCCTCCTACTCCTACTATGCCACCCTGGCCGAGATTCAGGGGGCCAGGGTACGCACCTTTGGTTTGACTGATGACCTGCAGCACATTGCCGACTTCCCGGCGCGCTACAACGGCAAGCTGTTTTTTCTGACCTCGCCGAACTCGCCGCTGGGGGGTGCCTTTCCGGTGGCCTATGTCGAGGAACTGGCCACCCGTTGTGAGGGGCTGCTGGTGGTGGATGAGGCCTATGCCGATTTTAACGACTGCAATGCCCTTGAGCTGGTACGACGGCATGCCAATGTCGTGGTTACCCGCACGCTCTCCAAGAGCTATGCCCTGGCCGGGATGCGGCTGGGGCTGGCCATTGCCCGGCCGGAGATCATTGCCGCCCTGGACAAGATCCGCGACCACTACAACCTCGACCGCTTGGCCCAGGCCGCTTGTGTGGCCGCCTTGCAGGACCAGGCCTATTTTGCCGAGCGCCGCAACCAGGTGGTGGCAACGCGGGACTATTTTGCCGGCGCGTTGCAATCGCTCGGCTATGTGGTATTAGAGTCAGCTGGTAATTTTGTCTTTGCCATACCGCCGGACAGAAACGGCAGACGGGTCTATGACGGTTTGTACAACCGCAAGATTCTGGTACGCCACTTCAGTGATCCGCTTTTGGCCCACGGACTGCGGATCTCCATCGGCACCCGGGAGGAAATGGAGCAGACCCTGACTGCCCTCAGGGAAATCGGTTAACAGAGAGGAGCTGTGCGATGCACCTGTCCGAGATGCACACCCGTTGTGGCCAATGCAACTTCAACTATTCGCGGATCGACACCGAGGCCTGGGGACGTTTCAGTTCCCGGCGGATCATGTGCCCGATCTGCGGCTGGACGGTCTATGAAGAGCACCGTTGGGAGGAAGATGGCACCTCGCGACTGATGAAGCGCAACGAGGCCCAAGGGTTCGGCGCCTACCGCCTGATCCCACCCGGCGGCTACACCGGCTACAACGCCTTTCACTCCGAGCCGGCCCCTGAAGTCTTGCAGCATATCAAGGATCTTTTGACGGATAAGGGCTGGAAAGGCTATTTGTCACTCTGGGACAGCAAGGAAAAAAAGGCCCATCTGGTGCTGGGGCATCCGCTCAACAAGTTTGATGCGCACAGTGTCAATGGGTCCAAGTGAGGGAACCGCATGTTACGTACCGCTGAAATCGAACGCATTACCTCGGAAACCAAGATTACCCTGAAGCTGGCGATTGACGGCAGCGGTATGGTGGCCATCCGCACCACCGTGCCGTTTCTTGACCACATGCTGCACCTGTTTGCGCGCCATGGCCTGTTTGATCTGACGGTCGAGGCCCATGGCGATATCGATATCGATTTCCACCACACGGTTGAGGATATCGGGATTGTACTGGGCGAGGCGTTCCGTCAGGCCCTGGGCGACAAGAAGGGGATTGTGCGCTACGGCACGGCCCGGATTCCGATGGATGAGACCCTGGCCGATGTCAGTGTTGACCTGTCAGGTCGGCCGTATCTGGTCTATAATGTCGCCCTACCCAAGGTTAAGGTGGGGGATTTTGATGCGGAGCTTGCCAAGGAGTTTTTCCAGGCCTTCGCCAATACCTGTGGCTGCAATCTGCACCTGAACCTGCTCTATGGCGATAATGTGCACCATATCATCGAGGCCTGCTTCAAGGGGTTCGGCCGGTCTCTGGATGCCGCCACCCGGCAGGATACACGTCTGAACGGCGTGATGTCCACCAAAGGGGTGCTCTAGCGGCATCTGTCCAGCCGAGGCAGAAAAAACAGAAAGAGGGCGACCGGAATAGGTTGCCCTCTTTCTGTTTGAAACTGCAGCGTACGGATCCGCTATTTCAGCTCCTTCAACAGGACCTTGGCCTTCTTGGCCTCGTCGCTCTTAGGGTAGTCGGTGGTAAGCCGCTTGAGCAGGTAGTGGGTGCTCTTCAGATCCTTCAGCGCCTTGAAGGCCAGGGCTTGCTTCAGCATGGCTGCCGGGGCCTTTTCCTTTTTGGGGTACTGCTTGACCACTTCCTGAAACTCAAGGATCGCCTGTTCGTAGTTCTTCTCACTGTAATAGGTCTCGCCGACCCAGTAGCGGGCATTGGATACCAGGTCGCTGTTCGGATTTTTCTCGATAAACTGGGTCAGCTGGGTGCGAGCGCCCGGCATGTCGCCGCTTTTGAAGGTGTCAAGCCCCTTCAAGTAGAGCGCATCCGGTGATGCGGCCGACGTGGCGGTAGTCGCCATATCCTTCATCCGTTTGTTCAGTTCGTCCAGTGCCACCTGCAGTTTGACAACCCGATCCTCCAGGGCAACAATGCGGCGGTCGGCGTCCTCGCGGTAGCGGTTCAGCTCTTCAGCCGGTTTTTTGACCGCCAGACCGGTGTCTTCCAGTTTGCCCGAGAGGGCCTGCAGGTCGGCCTTGAAACTGTCAAGGCTGGCCTGCAGATCGGCATCGGCCTTGCGTAGGGCCGCAAAGTCCGATTTGGTACTCTTTTCACCCTCGCGGGCAGAGCTGATCTCTTTTTCCAGGCTGTAAATACGGGTCTTGGTCTCGTCTACGTCGCGTCTGACCGCATCCACCGAGCCGGTCGAGGCGCATCCTGCCAACAGGAGCATGCTCAACAGCCAGGCGTGCGGAGATAGTGCTTTCATCCTGAACCTCCAGTATGGGTAACAGTTTTGGCTTTGATCGGGCTGTTATACTATACGAAGGCGGGCATGACAAGCAGGTGTCGCGATGGGAAAACAACGGGGCCCCACAGTACGGTACTTCGCTGTGGGGCCCCGTTACAGCTCTGGTTGCGGACAATGGCTATTCCCGCACGTAGGTGTCGACGTCGCTGTCGTTCACCATCCCCATGATATGGGCATATTCAGCCTCGATCAGGGCAAAATGTCCTTCGGTTTCCTTGACGACCCGTGCAAAGATGGCCTTGACCATCGGGTCCACTACCCCGGCGGCAAGCTGGGTGTACTGGCTGATACAGGCCTTTTCCTCCTGCAGAGCCAACTCCATCGCCTTTTGTTCCCCCATCTCCTCGCTGATCGCCTTTTCCAACTTCATGTAGGTTGGGTTCTTCGTGTCAACCGGGCTGGCCATAAAGCTTTGCAGGTCGCCGAATTCCGTGCCCTTGTAATGATCAAAGAAGTGTTTTACGTGGGCCGCTTCTTCTGAGGCAAGCAGCTCCAACACCTTCTTGGCACGCTCGTTTTTGGCAACAGAGGCGGCGCGGACATAAAAATCCATACTGTCTTTTTCAGCTTTGATGGCAAGTTTGAGTGCCTCCTGTACTGAATATTCCTTTCCCATGGCAGTCCCCTCCGTCAGTGTGATGATCCGATGAGATGGCTTATACCTGCAAATGAAGATTATGCAAGCTGGGCCAAGAAAAAAATTGGAGGGTGGGCTGCTAGCGCCCCAAAAGATGCCGATAGTCCTGCGGGGTGAGTATCCCCTGCCAATGCCCGCTAAGCTTGCCGAGCCCGGTTCCGCCCCAGAACAGCAGGAGCACCAGCAGGGCAAACACAAGGCCGGGGATGAGTAGCCTGCCAAAGGCGCGCATGCTTAAGGCCGTATGTACACGGCAGTGGCTGATGCAGCGCCAACAGCCGATACACTCCGGTGAGGTCACTCGCTGGGCATGCATGATATCGAGGCGCGATGGACAAACCTGGTTACAGACGCCGCACGAAACACACCTTTTGCGATCACGCTGCACTGCGCTGGGGGAACAAAACGCTACCAGCCCCAGCAGGGCGCCGTACGGGCACAGGTAGCGGCAGAACGGGTTGCGCAGCGGCAGTGAAATCGCGAGCAACAAAGCGATGGCCGCCAAGGTGGTGATGCTGGGAGTACGGAACAGGGCCAATAGCTTGAAATCGGTAATGGCATGGTAGTTACTGCCCAGAAACTGTTGCAGCATGGACAGCGGCCAGGAAAATGCCGTGAACAAAAAGAAACCCATGGCGAGGTATTTGATGCTGCGCAGGGCCCTGTCCAGCAGGCGAGGGGGGCGCCAGTTGCGTTGCAGCCGGTGGAATCCGATCTTCCAGAACCACTCTGAAAGGGTACCGATCGGGCAGATCCAGGAACAAAAGGCGCGCCGCAGCAGCAGCGAAACTGTGATGGTCACGACAAAAACCACCACCGCTGCGGGATGAAGCGGGTTGATGCCGCCGCCTTTTAACCAGGCAATCGTGCCGAACAGCCCGGAGATTGGCAGAAAGGCGTCGATGGCCGCTGGCCGGGTACCGGCTGCCATGCCGTTTTGGACAGCCAGTGAGAACAGATAAAAGCGCAGTCCAATGATAACGGAGAGGATCAGGTAGCAGCACTGGATCAACAGTCGTAAGGGCTGGACATAACGGTTCGACATGCGTGTCTCAAAACAGACAGGGGCGATCCTGCGGAACCGCCCCTGCTATCGACCAGAGAGATAACAACGCCTTTACTCTGCCTTGATGGCAACGTAGCCGAAAGTGCCGTCCGGCCGCCGCAGCAGCAGACGCACCAATTCGCCTTTCTTGACGCTGCTGACGGCATCGGCAAAGCTGTTGAGGGAGTCGATCTTGCGACCATTGACTTCCAACACCAGGTCGCCGCGCACCAGTCCTGCGTCGTCTGCCGGACTGCCCGGTTTGACATCGCTGACCACCACGCCGTGGGGCTCGTTGAGCCCGAGCTGTTGTGCCAGTTCCGGCGTCAGTTCCTGTACCGAGATACCGATGCTGGCATGATCACCGGGTTTCTGTGTGGCAGGACCGCCAGCCTGGTCGTCCTTGGCGCGGCTGACAATGATGCTCAGCTCCTTGCGCTTACCATCGCGATAGATCAACAGCTTGGCCTTCTTATTGATCGGGGTGGCGGCAACAATCTTGGGCAGATCGGTGTCGTGCGAGACCGGTTTGCCGTCAAAGCTGACGATCACGTCGCCGGCCTGGAGCCCGGCCTGCTCTGCCGGCGAGCCTTTGGCAACGTTGGTTACCAGGGCGCCTTTGTCGGAGGGCAGCTTGAGCGCCTTGACGAGTGACGCATCCAGGGCCTGGAAATTGACTCCCAGGTAGCCGCGGATGACGTGGCCGGTTGTCTTGAGCTGCTCAACCACGGACTTGGCCACGTTAATGGGAATCGCAAAACCGATACCCTGGCCATTGGCGATAATGGCGGTATTAATGCCGACTACCTGCCCCTGCGCATTAAAGAGGGGACCGCCGGAGTTGCCCGGATTGATGGAGGCGTCGGTCTGGATGAAGTCGTCATAGGGGCCACTGCCGATCACCCGGCCTTTGGCGCTGACGATACCGGCAGTGACGGTCTGGGAGAGGCCGAAGGGGTTGCCGATGGCCATGACCCATTCACCGACCTGTAGCGCATCGCTGTCCCCCAAATCAACAGCAGGGAAGCCGTTTTTCCCGTCATCAAGTTTTAAAAGGGCCAAGTCCAGCTTGCGATCCTGTCCCTTGATCTCAGCCTTCAGCTCACGCCCTTCGGAGAGCTTGACCACGACCTCGTCGGCCCCTTCCACCACATGGTTGTTGGTCAGGATATAGCCGTCGGTGCTGATGATGAAGCCGCTGCCAAGGGCCTGCTGCTTGCGTGGGCGCTGTTGCTGTTGGGGCTGATCACCGAAGAACGGTGCGAAAAAATCAAAAAAGTTGTCGCCGAACGGGTTGCTGGGGACGCGCCGGCCAGCCTGCGCACGTGGCCTGATGGTCTTGGCAGTCCTGATGTTGACCACTGAAGGGGTCAGGCGCTTTGCCAGCTCGACAAAATCGGGACTGACCGGCTTGGCGTGGGCCGAGAGCGGCTGCAGGGAAAGCAGGCAGGTTGCGATGAGTGTCCAGGCAAGTATAATGGGGCGAATTTTCATGAAATAACCTCCGTCAGGTACAGATTTCTACTCTGCTTGCAGGATGTAGCCCTGACCGCGTACGGTGTGGATCAGTTTGCGGTCAAAGCCTTTGTCGACCTTTTTACGCAAATAATTCACGTATACATCAATAATATTTGTAAAGGTTTCAAAAGAATGTTCCCAGACCCGTTCGGCGATCATATTGCGGGTGACCACGGTGCCGGTATTGCGCATCAGGAACTCCAGCAGACCATACTCCTTGGTGGTCAGATCTATTTCCCGGGTGCCGCGCCAGACCTTGCGTGAGATCGGGTCAAGCCGCAGGTCGGCTACGGTCAGTTCAGCCGCCCGGTCCCGTCCCGAGCGGCGGGCCAGGGCGCGGACCCTGGCGGACAGTTCGGCAAAGGCGAACGGTTTGGTCAGATAATCGTCCGAACCGGCGTCGAGCCCGGCAACGATGTCGTCGGTCGTATCGCGGGCGGTCAGCATCAAGACCGGGGCGATGATGCCGGACTGACGCAGCTCACGCACCGCGCTCAGGCCATCCTTGCGCGGCAGCATCACATCGAGCACCAACAGCTCGTAGGTCTGCTGCAGGGCGAGCCGGACGCCTTCCTCGCCGTCATGGACGGTATCAACCTGGTAGCCCTCCTCTTCAAGGCCACGCTTGATAAAGGCCGCCACCTTCTTTTCGTCCTCAACCACGAGTATTCTCATCATGCTCTCTCCCGTGAGCCGCATCTGCTACGGCCGGTGTGCTGTCAGGCTTGGTTGCCCAGGCGCCGCAAGATCTCGGACGCCGACTCTTCAACCGATTTGTTGGTGACATCGATAATCGCCCAAGCCGGATGCCGCCTGAAATACTGACGGCAGAAGGCGATCTCTTCTTCCACCTTTTCGTAGTCGGCGTAACTGTTCTTCATGCTCTGTCCCATGGTTACCAGGCGGGAGGTCCGGATCTCCACCAGTCGCTTGGGGCTGATGATCAGGCCGACCACCTTTTGCGGATCGATTCCGTCCAGCTCTTCCGGTGGCTCGATCCCCTTGACCAGCGGCACGTTGGCAACCTTGTAGCCCTTGTTGGCAAGGTACATGGAAAGCGGGGTCTTGGATGAACGGGAAACCCCCACCAGGACCAGATCAGCCTTACTCAGCCCTCTGGTCTCCTGCCCGTCGTCGTGCTTGACGGTGAAGTTGACCGCCTCCATCCTGCGGAAATAGTCGGTATCGATCTGGTGCAACAGGCCGGGGGTTGACTGGGCAACCGTGCCCAGGAAGGTGGAAAGGCTGTGGAGCAGGGGGGATAGCAGATCAAAGGCCATCAGGCCCTTTTCCTCGGCAATGGTATGCACCGCGATGGCCAGGGTGGAGTCGACCAGGGTGTAGACCAGCAGACCGCCGTCGTGCGAGACCGTAGTCATGGCCTGTTGCACTTCCTGCTGGTTGGATACCTTGGCCAGCCTGACAATGCGAACGTCACTGCCGCCGAACTGCGACAGGGCCGCGCGCACTACCCGTTCGGCGGTCTCGCCGGTTGAGTCGGACAAGACGTAGATATTTTTCATGATCCATATCCTGTTAAGCGCATCTGGTTTAATGGCCAAATTCTAATGAAAATTAGTCCCCTGCCCGCGGGATGTCAAGGTTTTTTGTTGTCAGTATCCAGGCCTTCTGCTACGTTTCATCCCGGTTTACGGAACGTTTCACGTCGTATGGCGCACGTTTGCGACTTCGCGCTGGCAACGTGGTCCCGATAAGGCGTAAAAGGAGCTTTTTGCATGGCAGCAGCATGGTATCAGGTCACCTGTGAGGTGCCCGCCCCGTTGTGTGAAACGGTGGCCGATTTCCTGGCCGAACTGTCCGGGTGCGGTGTCTGCACTGAAAACCGTGATGTGGACAGCTTTTCTCCCGACGATATTCCGGCGTTGCCCACAGCGTCCGTCACCTGCTATTTTCCCGTGCCGTGCGCGATCGAGACTCAACTGGCGAGGATCGGCGCTTACCTTGGTGAGTTGACCGGCCAGAGTCCCGCGGCTCCGCTGCAGGTTCGACAACTGGGGGAGGAGGACTGGGCGACCTCGTGGAAGCACCATTTCAAACCGCTTGAGATCGGGCAGACCCTGCTGATCACCCCTTCGTGGGAGCTGCCCGACACCACGGCGGGGCGCTCGGTGATCGTGCTGGACCCGGGCATGGCCTTTGGAACCGGCGGACATGAGACCACCCGGCTCTGCCTCGAATGTCTTGAGTCGCTGCTGGTTCCGCCGCCGACCGATCTGGCCGAACTGAAGCTGCTGGACCTGGGAACCGGCTCCGGCATCCTTGCCATTGCTGCTGCCAAATTGGGGGCCTGCAGGATCGAAGCGGTCGATATCGACCCCCAGGCGGTCAAGGTGGCTGAAGAAAACTGCGCCATAAACGGGGTTGCCGCCCAGGTCTGCTGCAGCACCATCCCGCTGGAGCAACTGGGGGATGGCTACCGGATCATCCTGGCGAATATCCTGGCCGAGGAGCTGGTCCGCCTGGCGCCGGAACTGGTGAAGCGCCTGGCGCCCGGTGGCAGCCTGATTCTGTCCGGCATTCTGGCGGAGCGTGAGGCGCTGGTCCGCCACGGCTTCGACCGTTTTCCCCTCACGTTCGAGGCCAGCCTGGCTGACGGCGAGTGGCGCTGCCTGCACTACCGGAGGGAGGCATGAGCGGTCGGCGTCGTTTTGTGGTCAGTTCTCGCAGCATCCGTGACGGCTATGCCTCCTACGATGGACCGTTGCACCACCATATGGCGCGGGTGTTGCGGCTGCGGTCCGGTGATGAGGTTATGCTGGTTGATGAGCAGGGCCGTCGTCATCTGGGGGCCATCGATCAAGTCACGCAGGAGTGGACCGCGGTCCGCTTGAGTGAGACCCTTGAGGCGGCCCAGTTCCCCGATGCCCCGGCGATCACGATTATTCAGGGACTGCCCAAGGGAGAGAAGATCGAGCTGATTCTGCAGAAGGGGACCGAGCTGGGAGTGACGGAATTTTCCATCTTCAGGGCTGACCGCTCCGTCCCCAAGTTGGTGGGGGAAAAACTGCAGGGGCGGCTGGAGCGCTGGTCCCGGATTGTCGTAGAGGCTGCCCGGCAGTGCGAACGCTTTGACCAGCCCTCGGTTGCCTGGCATCCTTCCGCCGCCGCTGCCGCCGCCGGCGCCGCCAATGCTGATCTGAAGCTTTTGTTGTGGGAACGGGGCGTGCCCACCCCGCTGCGCGAGCTGCTGGAGGGGATGCCGCGACCGGCCCGCATTGCGATTGCCATCGGACCGGAGGGGGGATTCGAGCCGGGCGAGGCAGAGGCCTTTTCGTTTTGGGGCTTTACGCCGGTTACGTTGGGAGAACGGATTTTGCGCACCGAGACGGCTGCCCTTGCCATGACCTCAATTGTGCAGTATAAATGGGGCGATATTTAGGTAACGCTCTGGAGGGTACCCCATGAAATGTCCCAAGTGCGGCTATACCAGTTTTGAGAGCTATGACGCCTGCAAGAAATGTTCTGCCGATCTGACGGAATTCAAGCAGACCCATGGCCTGACTGCGGTGGTGCTCCCTGCCTCGATTCGTGAGCAGATGGCGGCCGAGCTGTCTGGCGGACAACTTGGCGGAGATACCGGAGATGATACCGGCAACGACATGTTTTCCTTTGAGCTGCCGACTGAGCAGGCTGCGTCGGCAGCAGCCCCGCCTGCCGGCAACGATCCGTTTGCCTTTACCGCTGCACCCGCTGCGCCGGCCTTCTCCTTTGACACCCCTGCCGCGACACCGCAGGAAGATCCGTTCGCCGCCCTGCTGGAAACCTCGCAGCAGCAGCCGGCAGCTCCCGCGGCAGCACCGGCTGCGCAACAAGGCTTTGAGCTGAACAGCTTTTCCTGGGATGACACCCCCACGCCCGGCAAGCCGGGTGAAAACGCTGGGGAGCCGGCCAAATCAAGTGATGATGATTTCAACAGCCTCTTTGGCGATCTGGGCGGTTCCGAGAAAAAATAGGCTGCCGCCGTACAGGTTCTGTTCTTTAGCAGAGCGGGGTTACTCCCCGCTCTTTTGCGCTTCAGGGAGCGACGCTTTTCGTGCCACCCCATGTCAAGATACTTTCAGAAAACCTGGCCAACAAGATTGCCGCCGGCGAGGTAGTGGAGCGTCCGGCCTCGGTCGCTAAGGAACTGCTTGAGAATGCACTGGATGCCGGTGCGACCGACATCCGGCTGGAGATCAGCGCCGGGGGACGGCGGCTGATCCGGGTCAGCGACAACGGACACGGCATGTCCCGTGAGGATGCCCTGCTGGCGCTGGAACGGCATGCCACCAGCAAGATTATCAGCGACCAGGACCTGGAGGCGATCGCCACACTCGGTTTTCGTGGCGAGGCGCTCCCTTCGATCGCCTCGGTTTCACGTTTGCGCCTGCGCAGTCGTGAGGCGGGCAGCCTGGAGGGGACCGAGATCGTGGTGGAGGGCGGGACTGTCCGTTCCGTTACCGCCTGTGGCATGGCTGTTGGGACGGAATTGATCGTTGAACAACTCTTTTTCAACACCCCGGCCCGCCTTAAGTTTTTGCGCAGCGCCGAGACCGAGGCGGCCCATGTCGGCGATCTGGTGGTCAGGATGGCCGTTGCACGGCCCGAGGTGGCCTTCAGGTATGTCTGTGACGGCCGTGAGGTGCTGCAGCTTCACCCCGGCGACCTGCAGCAGCGTCTGCAACGGTTGGTGTCACGGGAAAGCACGCTCTTCCCGGTCAGCGGGGAGACCGCCGCCGCCCGCATCAGTGGCTACCTGGCGCCTCCCTCGACCTCCCGCTCCACCACATCTGCCATGTTCACCTACATTAACGGCCGTTTTGTGCGGGACAAGCTGGTGCAGCACGCGGTGATGCAGGCCTTCCGGCCGGTGCTGGAAAAAGGGCGCTATCCGCTGGTGGCGCTCTTTATAGAATTGCCGCCGGGTGAGGTGGATGTCAATGTCCACCCCACCAAGCACGAGGTCCGCTTCCGGCGGCAGCAGCAGGTTCACGATACCATCTGCGGTGTGCTGGAGGAGGTGCTGCGGGAATCCCCCTGGCTGCAGCGCCGTATGCCGCTGTTGCCGGTCAAGGAACCGGCTTCCGGGCCCCTGGCCGCTGCGCCGTCTCAAGGGGCGGCAGAGCATCGCCGCGGTGTACAGCAGGCGCTTGAACAGTTCATGGCCCAACCGTCACCGGCAGTGCTGCAGCCACAGGTGCGGGACAGCGCGTTGTCTTATCAGGCACCCGCTCGTGCAGCGGATTCGTTGTCGGCTGCCGGCTATTTTTCCTCCCTGCGCGTGATTGGGCAGTTCCGGGCAGCCTACATCCTCTGCGAGGCTGCGGACCGCCTGGTAATCATCGACCAGCACGCCGCCTATGAGCGGATCCGCTTCGAGCAGCTCAAGGCCGGTTTTGCGGCGGGCGGTGTCGAATCCCAGCGGCTACTGCTGCCGGAGATCCTGGAATTGTCGTTTGCCGAGTCGGACACCCTGCAACGTCATCAGGCCGGCTTACTGTCCATGGGGTTTGAGCTGGAGCCGTTTGGCGGCCAGACCTGGCGGCTGAATGCCGCGCCCAGGATTGCCACAGGGCTGGATTGCGGCAGCCTCGTGCATGATCTGCTGGCGGAACTGATGGAACAGGGAAGCCGTGTGCATTTTGAAGTGGTGCGGGACGACCTGCTGGCCAGGGTGGCCTGCCACAGCGTGGTGCGGGGCACCCACCCGCTGGACCGTCATCAGATTGAGGCGTTGTTGCGGGAGATGGACAGCACGGACTTTTCGTCCTATTGCCCCCACGGCAGACCGGTTTCCCACGAGATATCCCTCAAGGAACTGGAAAAGATCTTTGCCCGGCTATGAAACCGCGCGTACTTGTGATCACCGGCCCTACTGCCGCGGGAAAGTCGGCGCTTGCGCTTGAGCTGGCCGAGCGGTTGGGCGGGGAGCTGGTCTGTGCCGACTCTCTGACGGTCTACCGCGGGCTGGATATCGGCAGCGCCAAGCCCTCCTTGGCAGAGCGCCAACGTGTCCCGCATCACCTGGTGGATGTCAGGGAACCGACCGAGCCGTTCAGCGCCGCCGATTTCAGGGCGGCTGCCATGACGGCCATCGCCGGGATCGTTGCGCGGGACAGACACCCGATACTGGTGGGCGGCACCGGACTCTATCTGCGAACCCTGCTGCGGGGGTTGGTTGAGACGCCGGGTGAAGACCCGGCCCTGCGCGAACGATTGCGGCAGCAGGCCGAGCAGGAGGGGGGAGCAGCCCTTCTGGAGGCCCTGCGCGCGGTTGATCCGCAGACCGCAGACCAGTTGCATGTCAACAATCTGCCCCGCATTATCAGGGCGCTGGAGGTCTTCCACCACACCGGACGACCGCTCTCCGCCCTGCATGCCGAGCACGGTTTTGGGGAGAGCCCGTACCGTACCCTGCAGTTCTGCCTTGAACTGTCGCGGGAGGCGTTGTATGAGCGTATCGATGCACGGGTGGATGCCATGCTGGCAGCCGGGCTGGTGGCAGAGGTGGCGGGTCTGCTGCAGCGCGGCGTTCCACCATCCAGCAAGCCGCTTCAGGCTATCGGCTACAAAGAGGTGGTGGCGTATCTGCAGGGCTGGTATGGGCTTAGTGAGATGGTTGAGCTGATCAAACGCAATACCCGCCGTTTTGCCAAGCGTCAGTTGACCTGGTTCAAAAAGGAGCCTGAGCTCCAATGGGTTGCATATCCGGAAAACTCTGCTAGTATCCAGGCTGCAGCCGAAATGTTCTTCGCTTAAAGGAGAGAAACGACTATGTCCAAAACCCCTTTCAACATCCAGGACCAGTATCTGAACCAGGCACGCAAGGAACGTGTCAAGGTGATGGTGCGGATGATGTCCGGCGAGGCCCTTGAAGGGCATATCAAGTCATTTGACAACTTTTCGCTGCTTCTGGATGCCGGTGGCGATATCTTGATTTACAAACATGCCATTGCAACCATAACCTC
Organism: uncultured Geobacter sp.; assembly: GCA_964622705.1. Classification (GTDB taxonomy): domain Bacteria; phylum Desulfobacterota; class Desulfuromonadia; order Geobacterales; family Pseudopelobacteraceae; genus Trichlorobacter. Next base: position 19,486 of record CAZUSH010000018.1, read on the forward strand.
GGTGGACGGTACCTTCCGCCTGCACCACCATCCCTGATGCCGCTCGGCGGCCTGCCTGCGCAGTCGCCCGGGCATCCCCGTTCTATCCGATTTCCCATGCAAGGACTTTCCATCACAGCAATCAGCCCCGGTTCTCCGGCAGAACGTGCCGGACTCAAACCGGGGCAGCGTCTTTTGGCCATTGACGGCACCCGGCTGCGCGATTTGATCGACTACAGCTGGCTGGTTGGCGATGACGAGCTGGAGCTGACCATTGCCGAACCCGACGGTGAGGTACACGATGTCTGGCTGGAGGCAGAACCGGGCGAGCCACCGGGGCTGACCTTTGCCGCGCCGGAACCGAAACGTTGCGGCAATAACTGTATCTTCTGCTTTGTCCACCAACTGCCCAAAGGGCTGCGGCGGCCGTTGTACGTCAAGGACGAGGATTACCGGCTTTCCTTCCTGCAGGGCACCTATGTTACCCTCAGCAATCTCAAACCCTCTGAGCTGAAGCGGATTATTGCCCAGCGGCTCTCGCCGCTGTATATCTCGGTGCATGCCGTTGATCCGGCGGTTCGCGAAAAGCTGCTGGGCCGCAAAGGTATTCCCCCCATTCTGGAGCAGTTGCGCAGCCTGACCGCAGGGAGGATCGAGCTGCATACCCAGGTGGTGCTCTGTCCCGGCATCAATGACGGTGCGGTGCTTGAAGAAACCGTGCAAGAACTGGCTGCCCTGTCGCCCGCCATTCGCTCCCTGGCCGTGGTGCCGGTGGGGCTGACCGAACACCGGCGGCATCTGCCACAACTACCCTCGGTTGACCGCGACTATGCCGCCGCCTTTCTGGCCACCTGGCTGCCCCGTATGCGCAGCCTCAACAAGCAGCTGGGGAGCGCCTTTCTGCAACTTGCCGACGAGTTCTTCCTGAAGGCTGGCCAGGCCGTGCCTGCCTTGCGTGAGTACGGTGACCTGCCGCAGTGGGAAAATGGGGTGGGGATGGTGGCCTGGTTCCTGCGGGAGGCCTCACAGGTGCTGAAGCGGGCCAAACCGTTACCTGCGCTGCAGGCAACGGTGGTCACCGGACATTCTGCCCTTGGCTTTGTGGAAGAGTTTCTGCAGGCATTGTCCGTCAAAACCGGCTGCCAGCTGACCGCCGTGCCGATACCGAACCGTTTGTTCGGCAGTGCGGTCACCGTCACCGGGCTGGTGAGCGGCCAGGATATCCTGGCAGAACTGCAGGGCAGGCCGCTGGGTGATCTGCTGCTGATTCCCGCGGTCATGCTGAAGGAAGGTGAAGGCTGCTTCCTGGACGATCTCACCCCGCAGGATCTGTCGCGGGAGCTAGGTGTGACGGTACGGCCGTTTGCGGCAACGCCGTCCGGTTTACTGAACGTGTTGCGCAGCTACGCACGACGAAAGGAGAAAATACGATGCAAATGAAAGCGTTTTTCAGTGCCTTGGGCCTGATCCTGTGTCTGGCCCCAACTGCCATGGCCGGCAGTTTTGATGTCGGTGCCCGCTACGGGCGGACCATTGAACAGGATGGCGGTAACCTGGAAGTCGCCGCCCGGTATTTCCCGATCCCGTTTCTCAGTCTGGGGGCATCGCTGGGATATGCCAACCTGCGCTACGACAAGGGCTGGTACTACAAGAAGGCCGACACCCTGCCGTTGGGCGGCTATGTCAATGCCCACCTGCCGTTGCCGCAGTTCAAGCCGTACGCCGGGGTCGGTGTGGTTTACTACAGTGTCAATGACATCTCGTCTCCCAACCAGCTGGACCGCGGTGAAGACCATTCCGGCACCATGACGGTGCAGGGCGGGGTGGATATCTCGTTGCCGCTGCCTAAGTTGAGCCTGAACGTGGAGGCCCGCCGTCTGATCAACGACCGTCAAACGCTCTTTCTGGGAGGGGTCTGGTTCAGATTTTAGTCGGCAGGCACATGAACGGAAAAGGCCGGCAAAAGCCGGCCTTTTTTGTGCAACCATGTGGCAAGGTGGGATGGCGGCTACTCAACCAGTCTGGCCGAGATGATGGTGATCGGTTCCAGCGGTACATCACCGTGGCCAGCCTTGTTGCCGGTCTTGGCCTGACGGATCTCATCGACCACTTCCATCCCCTCGACAACCGTGCCAAACACGCAGTAGCCGAAGTCTTCCTGGCGCTTGCCCTTGTTATCCAGGAACGGGTTGTCCACCGTGTTGATGAAAAACTGCGAGGTAGCCGAATCAACCAGGGCAGTACGGGCCATGGCCACGCTGCCGCGCACGTTTTTCAGGCCGTTTTGGGCCTCGTTTTTGATGGCGAACTTGGTCTTTCTGGGCTGCATGTCGGCATCCATACCGCCGCCTTGGATCATGAAGTCCTTGATGACGCGGTGGAAAATCAGACCGTCGTAGTAGCCGTCCTTGACATACCCCAGAAAGTTTTTGACCGTGATCGGCGCCTTTTCCTTGTTCAGCTCAAGGGTGATCGTCCCTTTGCTGGTTTCAAGCAGCACCTTCGGATTCATTTCGTCAGACATTATTTCCTCCTGCAGCCTGAACAACCGGCTGTAATGTAATGAAAGATTTTTATAGCACAGCAGCAGCCACCGGCAAAGCGGTTTTGATTTTTTTGACAGGATCGGTCCCATCGGGTACGGTAACGCCATCATGCACAGCCTGGAAAACGCCATTATCCGCCTGTTACGCCGGAAGCCGTTCTACGGCCACCTGCTCTTGCAACTGCGCCGCATACCGCTGCCGGCAGGTCACCACTCCGTTGGACTGACCATCCGTGACGGCATCCCGACCCTTGCCGTGGCGCAGGAAACCTTCAGCACGCTGACAACCGAGGCCCAGGAGGCGCTGCTGGAACATCTGCTCAAACATCTGCTGCACCTGCATCCCTTGCGGCGTAAAGAGCGTAATGTCCATGACTGGGATGTGGCCTGCGATCTGGCCATTAACCCCACGATCGAGGCCTTGTCTGGCGGGGCGCTCCTGCCGGAAAACTACGACATGCCGTCAGGCCTGTCGGCCGAGGAATACTATGACCTGATCGTGCCACCCTTTGATTGTGGCAATGAGCAGGGCAGCGGTGCCGGATCGGCGGAGCAGGACAGTCGGGGGGCGCTGGGCAGTGGCGCTGCAGAGCAGTTGGGCGAGGCGGAAACCATCGATGATCACGAGGCGTGGCACGAGAGCGACAGCACCCCGCTTGCGCTGGCGGAAGAGATGGTGCGCAGCATGGTACAAGACGCCCTGCGGGGCAGCGACGGCGAGACACCGGCTGATATCAGGGCCGTGGTGGATGCCTTGCTGCATCCGGCACCGATTCCCTGGCGTCAGGTGTTACGTCAATTCATCGCCTCGGCCGGCCGGACCGGCCGCAGTAGTACCTGGATGCGGGAACATCGCCGTTTTGCCCATGAAACACCCGGCATCCGCAAACGCCGCAAGTTAAGCCTGCTGGTGGGGGTGGATGTCAGCGACTCCACCAACGCGGTGCCCCTGCGTGAGGCCTTTGCGGCGGAGCTGGTCAACCTTGCCAGGGGGCGGGATTGCAGTATCACGGTGTTGTACGCCAACAGCAGAATCCAGCGGATTGACACCTTTTCAAACGCCTCGTTTGTGGCGCAGCGGTACGACGGTGGCGGCTTTACCGATCTGAGACCGGTCTTTGAGTACGCCAAGACCATGCATCCCCTGCCGGCTGCCGTGATCTACCTGACTGACGGCATCGGTCCGGTGCCGGAGCAGATGAGCTTTCCCACCCTGTGGGTGCTGACGCAGGCAGGGGAGAAACCGGCCCCCTGGGGAGTGGAACTCAGACTGACGGTATAACCAGGCGACCATCCTGCTGCGCCAAAAAGCCTTCCTGCACCAAGGCCGTGATGATCCGTTCCAGCCGTTCCCGTTCAACGTCCAGTTGTTTGTGCAAGGTTTGAGGAGACATATCGCTGTTGTGCAGGCATGCCCGCAGGATGGCTCCCCGCAGTTGCCGGTCCGATCCCGCAAACCGGCTCTGCACCGTGTGGTGCCGGCTGCGACGGGAGGGATTGGGAAAGCGGCGCTTCAGATCACTGCCGTAATCCATCAGGGCATTGTACCAGTCACGGGGCCGGTCGTGGTCCAGGAGTGCCTCGGCGTAGGGCACCAGCTCCCGGTCGCCCACATCCCGGCGGTCGCAGAAGAACAGATGCAACAACACGGTGCGGATGTTGGTCTCCAGAAACACGTTGGGGCGGTTGAAGGCAAAGGTGCTGACGGCACCGGCCGTGTAGGGGCCGATGCCGGGCAGTTGCTGCAACAGGGCCGGATCTGCGGGGATCTCTTCGTGCCAGGTATCGGCAATCATCCGGGCAGCCCTTTGCAGGTTCAGGGCACGCCGGTTATAACCCAGTCCCTGCCAGGCAGCCAGCAGATCAGGTAGCGCTGCATCGGCCAGGGCGCGGGGGGTTGGAAAGCGCTCGCGAAAGTCGAGGAACCTTGGCAGCACCCGCTCGACCTGTGTCTGCTGCAGCATAATCTCTGAGACCAGTACCAGCCAGGGGGAGACATTGCCGCGCCAGGGCAGTTGCCGCCGGCCTGTCTGATCGTAACTATATACCAGTGCGCGGCAGGCCAGGATGACGGCCTCCGACAATCCTTCGGCACCGTGCCGTCGTTTGAGCAGGCCTTCGTCTTCCGTATCCCGGCCGCAGGGCCATCGGTCGTTTTGCTTGCGGTCAATGCTCTCTTGTGGGTATGGTGGCATACTTTTCATTTCGGAGAGGTGAACATGTTGGTGCAATTGCTGCAGTACCGCTATCTGGTACCTTTGGCGATCCTGATCGGACTGGCCCCATTCTACCCGATTCCGCACCTTGCAGAGAAGCTAAAGATGCTGGCAGACGGCACCCTCAGGCGCCCGCTGGATATCTTCGATCTGGTGTGGCATGCCTGGCCGCTGGCCCTGCTGGGGCTCCGGCTGGGGCGGGATATCGGCAAACGCTTCAGCAGGCAGGCGCCAGGCCAGACAGGAGCATAGCAACCATGGACACTGAACTGAAACCGATGACCGCCGAATCGGTGCAGGAGCTGCTGGAGGCAGCCGGCGCCGAGGTAATGGCTCGTTCCGGCCGGACCGAGCATTACAGTGCCCCGCGTGAGTTTTCCTTCGAGGTGAAGGGACTCTTTCCAAACGGCATGGCCGTGCATATTGTTGCCCGTCAGTTCAACTACCGTGACCCCTGGGAGGCCAGCGGCAGGGTCAATGACCTGGTGGATATCACACTGCTGCGTGATGGGGAGATGACTCCGTTGCCCAAGGGGTATCCTTATTTTCAGGGAGTGGAGGAGGAGTGCGGCGTGGATGAGGAGGCGTTGCGCGAGATCATTGCCTGCATCAGCACGGTGAACGTCAAGTTGTACGAGCTGCAGCGGATTACCGGTGACCTGCCGTAGTGCTCCAGCTGTCTGAACGACAAGGGGGAGCCCGCCGTGCGGGGTTCCCCCTTGTGTATATGTGGTGTCGGACAACGCGCTTATTGATGTTTCTGGCTGAACCCTTTGAAGCCGCCCTGCGGTTGGGGGATCGGCTTGCGTTTGGGGGTGGTGATGTCCCAGACCATCTTGGAGAGCGACTTTTCAACCGGAAACAGCGCCAGGGCAATCAGGAATACCAGCAGAAAGACCCCGAAGAAGCAGCCCAGCATAACCGCAACGACCAAGATGACTTCCAGAAATAACGGCATGGGACTTCCTCCTGGGGCCTGAATGGAACACGAACCGCACCGGCTGCTGCTATCATAGCATAGGGGGCAACCGTTGCCAACGATGCCGTATCAGGAGGCGGCGTTATCCCGTTGCCGGGTCTCCTCCCGCAACATATCGAGGGCCACCAGCGCAACGCCGACGCAGATCAGGGAATCGGCGACATTAAAGGCCGGCCAGTGGTAGCTCTTCCAGTACACGTCCAGAAAGTCGATCACCTCACCCAGCCGGATGCGGTCAATCAGGTTGCCGACAGCGCCGGAAAAGATCATGGCCAGGGACGCCTGAGCCAGCCGCTGTTCGTCCCGCATCCTTTTCAGGGCCACCACGATCACCACGGCAGCCACCAGGGTGACGGCAATGAAAAACGGCAACCGCCAGGAGGCGTTGGACAGAAAGCTGAAGGCTGCGCCGCGATTGCGCAGATAGGTCAGGTTGAACAGGCCGTCAAGCACCGGAATTGACTGGTGCAGACGCATGGCCTTGTCCACGTACAGTTTGCTGGCCTGGTCTGCCAGCAGGCCAGCCGCAACGATCAGAAAAAACCGGACCCAGCGATTCATCTAGGCCACCGCCGCCGTACATTTGGGGCAGATGGTGGGATGGTCCGGGGTGCTGCCCAGCTCTTCGCTGTAGCACCAGCAGCGCTCACACTTCTCGCCCGGAGCCTTCTGTACCAGTATCTTCAGCCCTTCAACCACCGTGCCGGCATAGGCCTCGGCAGGCACTTCCTCCACCAGGTCAAGGTTTGAGACAATGCAGATCGCCCGGAGCTTTTCAAGGTATTCTTTCAGGAAGGCGGCGGTCTCTGCCGGGGCACAAAGCTGTACTGCCGCGTCCAGGGGATGGCCGATCACCTTTTCCGTCCGCTTCAGCTCCAGGGCCTTGAGCACGTCGGCCCGCACATCGAACAGCCGTGCCCAGCGGTCCGCCAGCTCGCTGTCCTTGCGTTCGGCATTCAGCTGGGGGAAGGCGGCCAGATGTACGCTGACCTCCCGCTTGCCCGGCAGATACTGCCAGATCTCATCACAGGTAAAGGAGACCAGCGGAGCCAATAGCCGGGTCAGGGTGTCGGTGATGATGAACATGGCGGTCTGGCTGCTGCGACGCTCGGCAGCATCCTTGCGGCTGGTGTAGAGCCGGTCCTTGAGGATGTCCAGATACTGGGCGCTCAGTTCAACTGTACAAAAGGCGTTGACCGCCTGATAGATGCTGTGGAACTCAAACTCGGCATAGGCCGCCAGTACCCGTTCCTTGAGCAATTCCAGATGGTGCAGGGCCAGCCGGTCGATCGGCATCATGTTGCTAAAGTCAACGGCGTCGCTGGCTGGATTGAAGTCGTACAGGTTGCCCAGCATGAAGCGGCAGGTGTTGCGGATGCGGCGGTAGGCCTCGGCCACCCGGTTCAGGATCTCCTCGGAGATCCGGTTGTCATCGCGATAGTCCTGGGTGGCGCACCACAGGCGCAGCACGTCGGCGCCGAACTTCTTGATGACATCCTCAGGCGCCACCACGTTGCCCATGGATTTACTCATCTTGCGCCCCTGGCCGTCCAGCACGAAGCCGTGAGTCAGCACCGCCTTGTACGGGGCACAGCCACGGGTGCCCACCGACTCAAGCAGGGAGGAGTGGAACCAGCCGCGATGCTGGTCGCTCCCCTCCAGGTAGAGGTCGGCCGGTGAGGAGAGCTTGGGGTTGGGCTCCAGCACGGCGGCGTGGGAGACGCCGGAATCAAACCAGACATCCAGGATATCGTTCTCTTTGGCAAAAGCGGTTGAGCCGCATTTGGGACACTTTGATCCGGCGGGCAGCAGTTGCTCCGCCTCCCACTCGAACCAGACATCGGAGCTGTGCTGTTTGAACAGCTCGGCCACATGGTCCATGGTGGGACCGTCAGCCAGGTACTCACCGCATTCGGTGCAGGAGAAGGCGGTAATCGGCACCCCCCAGGAGCGCTGACGGGAGATACACCAGTCGGGCCGGTTCTCCACCATGCCGTAGATCCGGTCACGGCCCCACTTGGGGATCCACTGCACCCGGTCGATCTCCTCCAGCGATTTCTTACGGAGGTCATTGGACTCCATCGAGATGAACCACTGTTCGGTGGCACGGAAGATGATCGGCTTCTTGCAGCGCCAGCAGTGGGGGTAGGAGTGGGAGATCTTGCTGACACCCACCAGGGCGCCAACCTCCTGCAGCTTCTCAATCACCTTGGGGTTGGCATCAAAGACCTTTTCGCCGCCAAACAGCTCCAGGTTACCGATGTAGCGACCGTAGTTGTCCACCGGGTTGTAGATCTCCAGCCCCTCCCGCAGGCCGATCTCGTAGTCATCCTGGCCATGACCCGGTGCAGTGTGGACACAGCCGGTACCGGCCTCCAGGGTGACGTGCTCCCCCAAGAGGATGACCGAATCACGGTCATAGAAAGGATGCGTGCAGTTCTTGTGATCAAGCAGATCGGCCTTGAAGGTGGCAAGTACCTCGCCGGCAAGCCCGTTGGCTGCCAGGAACTGGTCCTTCAGTCCCTCGGCCACGATCAGGGCCTGTCCGTCAACCTCGACGGCGCAGTAGTCGAACTCAGGGTGCAGCGAGATGGCCAGGTTGGCCGGGATGGTCCAGGGGGTGGTGGTCCAGATCACCACAAAGACCGGCTTGCCTGCCAGCGCCGGGACAGCGGCACTGATGTCATCCTTAAGCGGGAACTTGACATAGATTGAAGGCGAGGTGTGATCAGCGTACTCAACCTCGGCCTCGGCCAGGGCAGTGACACAGGAGGAACACCAGTGTACCGGCTTGCGGCCGCGGTACAGGCCGCCGTTGTGCGCAAACTTGGCCAGCTCGGCGGCGGTCAGCCCCTCATATTCGTTGGTCATGGTCATATAGGGGTGTTCCCAGTCCCCCAGCACCCCGAGACGCTTGAACTCCTCCTTCTGGATGTCGATGAACTTCTTGGCGTAGCTGCGACATTCCTTGCGCATCTCCGCCTTGCTCATCTGCTGTTTCTTGGAGCCCAGGTTCTTCTCGACCTGCAGTTCGATCGGCAGGCCATGGCAGTCCCAGCCCGGTATATAGGGGGCGTGAAACCCTTCCATCCGCTTGACCTTGAGTACGATGTCCTTCAGGGTCTTGTTCAGGGCGTGACCGATATGAATATGGCCGTTGGCATAGGGCGGGCCGTCATGCAGCATATAGGTCGGTTTTCCCGTGCCGCTGGCCTCAATTTTTGCGTAGAGTCCGATCTCCTGCCAGTGTTTGAGCATCTCCGGCTCACGCTGGTTGAGATTCGCTTTCATGGGAAAATCGGTTTGGGGCAGATTCAGGCTTGCTTTGTAATCCATGGTTCTTCTCCAGATGCTTCAGTCAAATTTGTCTAACGTAGCGGCATCTCCACGCAAAGTCAAGGAGATAGCGCGTTCTTTTCCATGGTGAAACCTGTTTTCTTCCTTGCATTGCAGCAGTTGTTCTGGTACTTTTTTTGGCCCATTTATTGTTGAAAGGATGCTGACATGTTTAAGGTATTTGACTCTGTTTTCGGCCTGTTCTCCAACGACCTGGCTGTTGACCTGGGAACCGCCAACACCCTGGTGTACCTGAAGGGGAAGGGTATCGTCGTGCGTGAGCCGTCGGTGGTGGCGGTCCAGAAGATGCCTACTGGACAGCAAAAGGTGCTCAAGGTCGGGATGGAGGCCAAGCAGATGCTGGGCAGAACCCCGGGGTCAATCACCGCCATACGGCCGATGAAGGATGGCGTTATCGCCGACTTTGATATAACTGAGGAGATGCTGCGCTACTTTATCCACAAGGTACACAACCGCAAGACCCTGGTGCGCCCCCGGATCGTGATCTGCGTGCCGTCCGGCATTACGCAGGTAGAAAAGCGGGCGGTCAAGGAATCGGCTGAATCGGCCGGTGCCCGTGAGGTCTATCTGATCGAGGAGCCGATGGCAGCGGCAATCGGCGCCGGCCTGCCGATCACCGAGGCTTCCGGCAATATGATCGTGGATATCGGCGGCGGCACCACCGAGGTGGCCGTGATCTCCCTGGCCGGCATCGTCTACTCCCAGTCCACCCGGATGGGGGGGGACAAGATGGATGAGGCGATTGTCCAGTACATCAAGCGCAAGTACAACCTGCAGATCGGCGAGCGGATGGCGGAGGCGATCAAGATCGAGATCGGCGAGGCCTATCCCGGTCCTGAAGTCCTGACCATGGAGGTCAAGGGGCGTGACCTGGTTTCCGGTATCCCCAAGACCATCGAGATCAACTCCGACGAGATCCGCGAGGCCCTCAAAGAGGCGGTCAACGCGATTGTCGATACCGTGCGGCAGTGCCTTGAACGTACCCCGCCCGAACTGGCTGCCGATATCGTCGACAAGGGGATCTTCCTGGCAGGCGGCGGCGCCGGTCTGCGGAACCTTGACCTGTTGCTGCGCGAGATTACCAAGGTGCCGGTGCTGATTGCCGAGAATCCGCTGGACTGCGTGGTGCTCGGCTCCGGCAAGGTGCTGGACGAGCTGAACCTGCTCAAACGAGTAGCGGTTACCTCCTGATACAACCGATCCTTTTGCTACTTTGTCCCTGTTACGTAATGCTAGACCTTGATGCCATAGCGGGGTGGGCCATGCCCACCCTTTCTGTTGCCACGTCATGACGACCACCCCGACCCTCGATATCATCATACCGGTTTGGAACAGACCTGTTGAAACACGGGCCTGCCTGGTCTCCATTCTGGAGAGCACGGATACGGCGCGCCTGTTGATCATCAACAATGGCTGTGACCGTGCCACCGAGCTGATGCTGGAAGAGTTTTCCGACCATCTGGGCGAGCGGGCCATTTATATGACCATGGAACGCAACATCGGCTTTGTCCCGGCAGTCAACCGGGCGCTTGTCCGTTCGGATGCCGATTGGGCCTTGCTTGTCCGGCCGACCGGCCTGTTGACGGCCGATTGTCTGCAGCAGTTGCTGGCTGCGGCTGCTCAGCCCCACGCCGGTATCGTCACCCCTGATTGCCCGGCCGAATATGCGCTGCCGCGACATCTGGTCAAATACCGCTGCAGTTCCATTGAAACAACGGAACTCGGTTTTTCCGTGCTGGGACTTGCCCGTGAGATGCGTGAACGGGTCGGGCTGTTCGATGAAGCGCTTGACGGCGGCCCCTGGTGCCTGCGTGACTACCGCCACCGCGCCGATGCCGGCGGATTTCGCACCCTGTTACTGCCGCTGGTGAGCGTGAGCGGCGAGGCAGCGACGCTGCTCGGTTCCCTGGAGCGCCGGCGCAAGCTGGAGGAAACGGCAGCCGAACTCTTCAGGCAACGCTGGGGAGTGCCGCAGCATTTTGCCGTCTACCTGCCCAAAGAGACCGACGAACAGAAACTGCAGGCAACCCTTGAACTGCTCCTGACAGCCGCACGGCGCGGTCACTGTTTTGAGCTGTTCCTGCACCGGCGCCAGTACAAACAGGCTGTTCTGCAGGGAGGTGGATGTCTGCATACCGGCATTGCGCTGCATCGTTTGCCGGCACTCTCGCCGCTCAAAGGGCTTGTCCGTGCCATGCGTGAACTGCAGCAGCGGATACCGCAGTTGCAAGCGGTTTGCGGGCTGGACGACGTCCCGTTTCCCGGCTATGATACGGCCCTGCCGAGCGATGCGCTCGTACGCCTGACCATTTCGTAATCCGTTAAGGAGGTTTTCATGCAGCAGTTTGTTGCCAGACAGCTCCAGGAACATGTGGCCCTGCTCCAGGCGGTTGAGACCGAACTGAGCGGCGCCATCGCCCAGCTTGCGCAGCGTCTGATCGAGACCTTGAAGATTGGCAACAAGCTGCTGATCATGGGAAATGGCGGTTCAGCCGCCGATGCCCAGCACTTTGCCGGCGAGATCGTCAGCCGCTTCAGGATGGAGCGTCCCGGCCTGCCGGCCATTGCGCTCTCCACCGATACCTCCGTCATCACCGCCATTGGCAATGATTACGGCTTTGAATGCATCTTTTCCCGTCAGGTCGAGGCGTTGGCTGCGCCGGGGGATGCGGTGATCGGCATCTCCACCAGCGGCAACTCCCCCAACGTGCTGAAGGCACTGGAAACCGCCCGCCAGGCCGGCTGCAGCACCATCGGTCTGCTCGGCAAGGATGGCGGCTGTATCAAGGCCTGCTGCGACATCCCGCTGATCATCCCTTCACATGATACCCCGCGGGTCCAGGAAGGGCATATCACCGTGATTCATATCCTCTGCGACCTGATCGAGCAGGGCCTGTTCGGCAGCTTTGCCAAGGATGGGTTCTAGGTATGGACCGTCAGACCGTCGAACTGCTCTTCCAACGGGCCGGCCACCTGAAATGTCTGGTGGTGGGCGACCTGATGCTGGATGAATACCTGTGGGGCAAGACCGAGCGGATCTCACCGGAGGCGCCGGTGCAGGTGGTGGATGTGCTGCGCGAGGATTTGCGCCTGGGGGGGGCCGGCAACGTGGCCAACAACCTGCTGGCGCTTGGTTGCCAGGTGACGGTCGCCTCGGTGATCGGTGCGGATGACAACGGCACGGCGCTGCTGCAGGCCTTCAGCCAGAAGGGGATTAGCGTTGCGCCGATTTTGCAGGAGCCGGGGCGTCGTACTGGCCGCAAAACCCGGGTGATTGCCGCCAACCAGCAGATCGTCAGGATCGACCGGGAGTCACGGGACCCCCTGACAGCAGAGTTCGAACAGTGCCTGGTGGCCTGGTTGAACCGGCATGTGGGCAGTTTTGACGTGGTGCTGGTGTCGGATTACCTGAAAGGGGTGTTGACCACGGCGGTCCTGGGGGCGCTCACCGCGGCTGCGGCAGCAGCGCGCATTCCGGTGCTGGTTGATCCCAAGGGAACCGACTACCGCAAGTACCGTGGCGCCACCTGCCTGACCCCGAACCGCAAAGAGGCCGAGGCTGCCTCCGGCATAGCCATCCGCGACCTGGAAAGCCTGAACCGGGCAGCTGAGACGTTGATGTCCCAAGTGGGGCTCGACAACCTGTTGATCACCCGCAGTGAGCAGGGGATGTCGCTGTTCTGCGGCAGCGGCGAGACTGTGCACATCCCCACCGTGGCGCGTGAGGTCTTCGATGTGACCGGTGCCGGTGACACGGTGCTGGCCCTGTTGGCCTGCGGAGTTGCCGGTGGTTTGCCCCTGGCGGAGTCGGCCCGCTTGGCCAATGTGGCGGCCGGGATTGCCGTGGCCAAACTGGGCACCTCCGTCGTGACCCCGGTTGAGATCATCGACGCGGTTTCCCTCAGTCATCGTGACAGCGACAGCAAGATCAAGCATCGCGATGTGCTGGCAACTATCCTGGAGCAGGAGCGTGCCAAAGGGAAGACCGTGGTCTTCACCAACGGCTGCTTTGACCTGCTCCACGCCGGACATGTCAAGTACCTGCAGGCAGCCCGGCGCCTGGGCGACCTGCTGGTGATGGGCTTGAACAGCGATGCCTCGGTCCGGCGCTTGAAAGGTCCGAAACGGCCACTGATCGGTGAGGACGAGCGAGCCCATATCCTGGCGGCCCTGGATTGCATCGACTATGTCTGTCTGTTTGACGAGGACACGCCTCTGGAGTTGATTACGGCCCTGCGGCCCCAGGTGCTGGTCAAGGGGGGCGACTATACGCCGGAAGGTGTGGTGGGCAAAGACCTGGTTGAGTCCTATGGCGGTCGGGTGGAGCTGATTCCGTTTGTGGACGGCAAGTCCACTACCAACATCATCGAAAAGGTGCTGGAGCGCTACAGTTCCGAGCTGTAGGGATGTCTCTCCATGCACGGTCCCTGTCTGGTCCGGCAGTGGGAAGGGTGGCGTCAGGACAGCGGGGCTTCGCGCCTGACCGTCAGCGTTCGGTCTGACGCACCGTGTCTCCTGCCTGCTGCTGGGATAAGGCGGGAAACATCTGGAGGTACGGATCACGTAGCGCCAGCTCCACAATCTTGCATACATCCGGGATGCAGGGCCGTTTTTCCGGGTGCAGCTTTTCACACTGACAAATCCCCAACTCCTGTGCAGCCGTAAGATTGTCAAGGATGATGGAATACCCCTGTTCCAGCACCTCCTGCCGAATATCCTCCAGGCTGTAGTTATGGCAATAGCAGATTGGATGCATTGGCTGAAAATATCACTAAAAAACCGTTAAATGCAATACAAGAGGTGGCGGACCGGCCAGCCGATTAGATTGCAGTCGGTGGATACCGTGATGTTCGCAGGGCTGTTGCTATCCTGTTTTGTCGTGATGACTAGGCAGACACCAGAGGAAAGGCGATGGTGAACTCGGCGCCGCCGTTCTGATTTCTGAAGGAGATGGTTCCCCCCATGGAAGACTCGATGATGGTCTGCACCATGTAGAGACCGATGCCGGTTCCTTGTGATTTAAATTTGGTGGTGAAGTAGGGGTCGAAGATCTTGTCGCGGATCGCATCGGGCACACCACCGCCGTTGTCGCTGATGGTGAGGAGCGTTTGGTGCTCGTTCTGATACAGCCTGATTCTGATGGCCGGCTTTTCGGGACGCTGTTCCAGAATCGCTTCGCGGGCATTGTTCATGATATTGATGACCGCGTTGACAAACTCGTTACGGTATCCCACGAGCTCCCGGTCCGCGACCAGGTCGGTTGAAAGGCGGATGCCGCCGGCTTCAATGCCGGGGCTCAGCATGGCGATGGCCGACTCGACTGCTGCCTTCAGGTTGAAAGGGGCTGGCGACTGCTCCGGCTGATAAAAGTTGCGAAACAGGTTGATGGTGTCCGAGAGATAACTCACTGTTGTCAGCGTCTGCTGGATCTGCTGTTGTAGCGATTCCCTGTTCAACTCACCGGCGTCAAACTCCATCCCGATACTTTGCACGATCAGCGCGATGCTGTTCAGCGGTTGCCGCCATTGGTGGGCAATGTCACGCAGCATCTCCCCCATGGCCGCCAGTCTGGTCTGATGGGCCAAAAGCCGGTCCTTTTCCAGGTTTTTGCTGACTTCTTCCCGAATGCGTTGTTCCAGTTCGGCGTTGATTGCCGCCAACTGGTTCTGGGCCTTTTGATGCTCACAGCGCAGCCGCCATTCCCGCACTGCCCTGCGGACAATGTGGGGCATCTGGTCAAAGCTGTCCGGGGTCTTGACAATATAATCCAGCGCGCCGGCCTTCATCAGTTCAACGGCAATCTGCTCACTGCCGTGGGAGGTCATGACCACCACCGGGTAGCGTTCCGGCAGGATCTCCAACACCTCTTTGCCTGCTCCGTCAGGTAGCAGATAGTCGGTCAGAACCAGGTCGGGCGGTTCCTGCATGATGTGCGCGCGTGCCGCTTTGATGGTGTCGGTCAGGGCGATGGCAAACTCCGGCGCGTCGTCAAAGCTGCGCAGCAGCAGCTCTGCATGGCCGGGGTCGTCCTCAACAACCACTATTCGGAGATTATCTTCGCACATATGCATGTCAGGTCACCAGGGGCGCTTGTTCCATGCCAGCCAGTAATAGCCCAGATCTTGCAGCAGGCTGCTGAAGGTCTCAAAGTCGACCGGTTTGGTCACATAGCTGTTGGCGTGGTGCTCGTAGGCCATGGCCAGGTCACGTTCGGCCGATGAGGTGGTCAAGATCACCACCGGAATGGTTTTTAAGAGGTCCGAGGATTTGATCTCTTTGAGCACCTCCAGACCGTCAACCTTGGGCAGCCGCAGGTCAAGCAGTACCAAGTGCGGCCGGGGGTATGCAGCACAGTCAGCGTATTGCCCCCGATTATAAAGGAAATCGAGCGCCTCTTGGCCGTCCTGTACATGGTGAACCTTGTTGACGATCTTGGCATCGTCCAGGTTGCGAATGGCCAGTTCAGCATGGTCGGGGTTGTCTTCAACAAGCAGGATACTGAGCGGTTCTCCGGTCATATAGATGCACCTCAATCGTGATGGTTAAACGGTTTTGCTCGTCGGTAAGGTGAAATAAAAGGTAGTGCCGTGGCCAGATCCGTTTGAATCAGCCCAAACCTGACCGCCGTGGAACTCTATCACGCGACGAACCAGGGCCAACCCGATTCCGGTTCCGTCGCTTTGAGCGTCCAGCTTGTTGAAAAGCCCAAATACGGTCTCAAGATAGTCTCGCTCAATACCGATGCCGTTATCCCTGACATAGAAGGCAATACCGTGCTCGGTTTCAGTCTTGCCGATCTCTATTGTCGGGTCAGGCTGATCGCCGCGGTATTTGATGGCGTTTTCAATCAGGTTCTGCAATACCTCAATAATCCGCATCTTGTCTACCAGTACTATCGGCAGATCGGGTTGTACCTTAATCGTAACATCGGTACGCTTGATGCTCTCCTCCAATGCGGCCAAGGCCTCCTGAACCAGCTCCTGCATACTGCAGCTGACCGGTGGGTTGATCATCCTGCCGATGCGGGACAGCTCCAGCAGGTCGTTCAGCAGCATCCCCATCTTATCGGCTGCCTCGGTAATCCGCTGCAGGTCCCGTTCAAGTCGGTCGTGCCGGCCGTTTTTCACATCCTTCAGTACTGATCCGGCAAAGCCCTTGATGGTGATCAAGGGGCTCTTGAGATCGTGGGAAACGGTATAGGTGAAGCGTTCGAGTTCGGCGTTCTTGCCTTCCAGTTCAGTTTCACGGGCCTTGCGTTCGGCAACCTCCTGGGTGAGGTCTTCGGTCTGGGCTCGCACCAGGGTCCGCAGGCGGGTATTGAAGAGCAGCAGGATCAGGAGCGTCAGGATACCGACTGTGATGGATGCGGTCAGGATAATGGCCGAGGTCATCTCCCCCTCGATCGGCATGCGTAATGACTCGACCGCCCTGAAGACTCCGGCCTTTTCGTTAAAGCCGCCCTGGCCGGGGTACAGGGCCTGCAGGCCAATAGGAGCCTCCTCGCGCTTGCCGTGGCACCGCAGACAGGCCTGGGTGGTTTCAAGGAACGGCCTGGCGTAATAGAGGTACTTTTTGCCGTTAACCGTAACGACCTGTTTAAATTCGCGAATATCCCGGTTTTCGTTGAATAGTCTGATCAGCGCCGCCTCCATCTGATCGGCGCGATTGACCGGGTTTCTGGGGTTGATGGAGGCCATCTTGTAATAGATGGGGGGCAGGCCGTCCTTTTTGCGTTCGGCATTGTAGAAGTCATGCATGGTACGGACGATGAAGGAAGAAGAGAAGATTTCAGGGGCATAATACTCCTTGGAAATCATCCCGCGCTCCCGATCACGGTAAAAGGTCGGGTGCATAACCTTCTGGATGTACAGGTGCAGGCCCCGTTGCGATAACAGCACGTTCCTGATCTTGTCGGTGGCGTCGTTCAGCAGGTAGGAGGAGATGGCGAAATAGAGTGCCACCGCCACTATAATTGCCAGTACAAGGGGGATGAGTAACAACCCTAAACGCCCTTTTAAGGCCTTTTGTCGCGTTGAAAACACTTCAGTTGTAAGCATGCGCGTTACCTGTGGCTGCGGTTTTGACGGGATGTACAAAACGTCCCGTTACTGCGCTGGAGTACCTGTGCTGGATAGCGTACCAGCTTTGTGAAGGATTTCAACTGCAAGCGTGAAAAGCGTGCTGAAATGAGAGGGATTTAATGTGGTTGCGTATGTTGGCTGAAAACGTTTCGGCGGGGGGGCTGTTGGCCGTTGCCCGGCAGGGAGGAGACGCTTCCCTGCCGGGCAACGGTTCACGCCGGTATGATCGGAGCGCATTCCTGTGCCTTGCGGGGGGTGCGGGGAGCGCTTAAGTGTGTCGTATAAAGACCCGGCTCACGCACAGGCCGGATGTATGAACGTTTCCAGCCTGTACCGTTGCGGTCCCGGGCCTGCCCTGCTGCACGCATTATTCTAGGCAGGCAGCAAACTGTTCCTGTTCCTCTTTGCTGAACATCCGCTCCACATCCATAATGATCAATAACCGTTCTCCATGGTTAAAAACCCCCATGATGAACTCCTGATCAAGGTTGCCGGATACCATCGGTGGTGGCGGCTGGATTTCACTTGAACGGATGCGGATCACCTCCGAGACGCCGTCCACAATAAAGCCGGTCAGGCCACCCGCTACCTCCATCACCATGATACGGGTATGATTTGTATAGCCGGCCTCCGGCAGGCCGAAGCGCTTGCGCATGGAGATGATCGGGATCACCTTGCCCCGCAGGTTGATGATCCCTTCCACATGGTGCGGGGTGTTGGGCATCTTGGTGATGGGGGGCATCCGGATGATCTCCCGCACCCGCAGCACCTCAACCCCGTATTCCTCATCGCTGAGCAGGAAGCTGACCAGTTGGGTCAGTTCGTTTTGTTCGCGCACGGCAGTGGTGTTCTCACGCTTCATCAAAGCAGAGTCGCTCATCACGTATTCCTCCAAGCCTTACAGTTTGAACTTGCTGACCAGATTCTGCAGATCCTGGGCCTGGCCGGCCAACTGGGCCGCTGCTGCAGCGGTTTCCTCGGCGCCGCTGGCGGTCTGTTGCACTACTTCCGTAATCTGTTGGATATTGGTGGTTACCTCGCCGGTGGTGGCGGTCTGCTGCTCAGCTGCCGTGGCAATCTGGCTGACCTGCATGGTCACATCATTGACCTGTTCCAAAATTTGCTGCAGCGAGGTCTCCAACTGGGCTGCCTCGGCTGCTCCCCGTTCGGCACCGCGTAATCCTTCTTCCATTGAGCTAATGGCCACCTTGGTCTCCTGTTGAATGCTGCGGATCATCTCGCTGATCTCTTTGGTGGCCTTGGTGGTCCGTTCTGCCAGGGCCCGCACCTCATCGGCCACCACCGCAAAACCGCGGCCCATCTCACCGGCCCGGGCCGCCTCAATGGCAGCGTTTAAGGCCAGAAGGTTGGTCTGGTCGGCGATATCCTCGATGGTACCCACAATGGCGCCGATCTGTTCGGAGCGCTCACCCAGGCTGGCAATGGCAGCGGTATTTTCACGGGTCTGTTCGCCACGGATACGGATGCCGTCCACGGTGTGCTTGACCACCTCAAAGCCGCTCTGGGTGGTGCAGGCAGCCACACCGGCGCTGTCAGCGGCAGCGTGGCAGTTGCGGGCGATATCGCTGCTGGTGGCAGCCATCTCTTCACTGGCCGTGGCCACGGTGCCGGTCTGGGCAGCCACCTCCTCAGCACCGGTGGCGATCTGTTCCGAGGTGCTGTGCAGCTGGGCCGAGGCTGAGGCGATCCCGGCGGAAATCTGGACGGTCTGGGAAACCAGGTTGCGCAGGTTTTCCACCATTATTTTAACAGCCGTCATCAACTGACCGGTTTCGTCCTTTGAGTCCGCCTTTACCGTCACCGTTAAATCACCTTCAGCAAGACGGTTTGCTATGGTTACGGCCGAGGCCAACGGGCTGGTGATCATGCGGGAAATAATCAGTCCCAGCACAACGGCCAGAATGACGGCGGCTACAATCACACCAATCATCAGTGTCGTGGCAAATGCCGCAGCCTTTGCATTGTTTTCAGCGGTCTGCTTGGCCAGTTGCTCTTTTGACGTCATCAGCTTGTCCAGCAACTCCTGCTCATGCATGGCTGTTTTAAAGGCATCGCCGTGCATCAGTGCCTTTGCCTCAGCATCTTTGCCGGCGGCATCAAGCTCCTGCATCTTGTCGATATAGCTGTTGTAGGCGCTATTGGTCTCTTTCAGTTCATTGAACTCCTTTTTTGCTTCTTCGGTTATCAGTGATTTGCCAAACGTATCCAGGCGCTCTGTGATGGTTTTGCGCAGTTCTTTTACCTTGCTTATGTATTCCTGTACTTTTGCAGGATCCTGGGTGTCAATGGCATCCCGCACGTTAATGCGCAGCCGCTGGAACGAGGTTGATATATTTCCAAGATCTCCCAGGGGTACGGTCATACGCTCATACATCATGGCAGCATCGTGATTGATCTGACTTATTTTGGTGATGCCGATCAGACCGACTAGCGCCGCAATGGCTGCAACCAGTACAAAACCAGCAACAAGTTTTATCCCGACGTTGAGATCTTTAATCCATGTCATTGCTCTATCCCCTTATGTTTGGCGAGTAAAAAAATGTTAAAAAAGTTGAAAGTGTAAAATTAATTTACAGTTCTTGTACCAGATCCTGATGATTTCACAATAGGGTGATTACCCTAGTTTTCATCATTTACCTGGTATCTGCTGGGCTTATGGCAGTCCTGGCTGAAGCGCTTAATGGTGTCATCCAGCTGCGTTGAAACAGCTGTAAGGCGTGCCAGATCTTCCGGCCTGATGGCTTGCAGCTCTGCATAACTTAGTGGATACCCTGCTGCAACAGCAGCCTCTGTAATGGATATGGTTGCCTGCTGCAAGAACTGATCGTCCGTTAACAGGCGCCCTAAAAAACGTTCTACTCCCTCCTGCGACATGGAGGCCTCCTTTCTGTTTCCAATAGTCACACCTGTACGTGTCTGCAGAAGAATTAGCAGTTCGCGTGCCATGTGGTTATGATGCGTTATTACAGATAGTTAGCGTGTGTGGGGAGGCCGAAGGTGTCCCCTGGGGGAACAGTGTGTAACCGAAAGGCACAACGGGGTGGGATCAGTCGCGGTAGAAGTTCTTACGGGCGATTCCCAGCAGTTTGGCTGCCTGGGATTTATTGCCGTGGCAGCGTTCAAGGGTGATATCCAGGATCTGGCTGGTCAGTTGTGCCAAGGAGAGTTCTGTGGCTGGCAGCGTTAGGGTATAGGTGACGCGCTGATCGTCTGAAGCGGCTGTTGGGTGCGTGCCGTTGTTTAATCCGAGGTGTTCCGGCCTGATCAGTTCGCCATCGGTCAGGATGGCGGCCCGCTCAAGGCTGTTGCGCAGCTCCCGCACATTACCCGGCCAGTGGTAGCCTTGCAGGCAGGCCATGCCCTTTTGAGAGATACCCGGCAGCGGTTTGCCCAGGTGTTGGCGTAGTTCAGTCAGGGTATGCTCGCAGAGCAGCGGGATATCCTCTTTACGGTTACGCAAGGGGGGAATGGTGAGAGGAAACACATTGATGCGGTGATAGAGGTCCTCGCGGAAACGACCCGTTACCACCAGTTCGGCCAGATTGCGATTGGTGGCCACAATTACCCGGCATTCCACCGGATAGCTGGTGTTGCCGCCTACCTTTTCATAGACCCGCTCCTGCAGGACCCGCAGCAGTTTGGCCTGCAGTGCCAGCGACAGGTCGCCCACCTCGTCCAACAGCAAGGTGCCGCCACGGGCGCGGCTGAATTTGCCTTCACGGTCTTTATCAGCCCCGGTAAAGGCACCCCGCACATGGCCGAACAACTCGCTTTCCAGCAGTTGCTCCGGGATTGCAGCACAGTTGACTGCCACAAAACCGTTGGGCAGGCCGTTGGCGGCAAAATGGATGGCACGGGCCAACACTTCCTTGCCCACCCCGCTCTCACCGTAGATCGCCACCGTGGTCTGACGTGCCGTTGCCACCTTTGCCGCCAGGGTCAGGGTCTGTTTCATAACCGGGCTGGCAGTGACAATGCTCTGAAAGGTAAAGCGTTCCTGCAACAGTCCCCGGATCTGTGCATTTTCCTGCATCAGGTGCTGATAGGCCAGGGTATGGCGAACCGTAATGGCCAAGGCATCGGCATTGAACGGTTTTTCAAGGTAATCGTGGGCGCCGAGGTGGATGGCCTCAACCGCGCCATCAATACTGCCGTTGGCAGTAAGCACAATAAACGGTATGGACGGGTACTGTTCCCGGACCTGGCGCAGTAAGGCAAGGCCATCCATGCCGGGCATCACCAGGTCAGAGATAATAACGTCGATTGGCTGGCTTGCAAGTACCTGTAAGGCAACACTGCCGTCCGGAGCGGTCAGCGCCTGGAAACCGGCCTGGGCCAGCAGTTCCTCCAGTAGGGCCAGCGAGAGTGGGTCATCATCAACTGCCAGGATTACCGGTTTCCGCATCAGGCGTTGTCCTGCTCTTCATCCGGGCTGCAGCAGATTAACCTGCCTGCCGTCACCACCCCCCTGAGCTTGCCGTGCTGCAGCAGCGCCTGAGCCAGGGCTGCAGCAGAGGGAGCGTGGCCCGGTGTCAGCTCGATCATCTGGAAATCGGCCCGCTTGCCGGCCGCAAGGGTACCGACCTCAGGGGACAGACCTATCCCGGCTGCGCCGCCTTTGGTGGCCAACAGCAGCAGTTCTTCCGGCGAGAGGTGCCCTTTGTAGCAATCCAGGGCAAAGCGGATTTCGTCCCAGAGTGACAAAGAATCGTTGCTGGCCAGCGAATCGGTCCCCAGGCAGAGCGCTAGCCCCAGCTTTTTGAAGAGATGGACCGGTGCCGTGCCGACAGCCAGACGCTCGTTGCTGCGGGGGCAGAGGCAGATCGTGACCCCGCGCTCCTGCAGCAGGGTTGCATCGGCCGGTGTCAGCTGAACGCCATGCACGGCCAGGGTCTGTGGGGTCAGCAGCCCTCCGGCATCAAAGAAACGGGCCGGGGTGGTACGGCGGGGCGGTGTCAGGTACGCTTGCCAGCCCACCAGGGGATACAGTTCTTCTGCCAGTGGGCCGCTTGAATCAAACAACAGGTCCAGCTCTGCCCTGGACTCTGCCAGGTGCAGAGACAAGGGCAGCGATGAACCGGCAGCTGCGGCAATGGCGGGCAGCAGGCGGTCATGCAAGGTATAGGGGGCGTGGGGCGAGAGACCGCCACTGCGGGGGGCGGCAATACCATGGGCAGCCACAACGCTTTTGTCCAGGCGCGGTGTAAACTGGGCCGCGTCCTGGCCGATCAGCTCCAGATACAGCCGTCCGCCAAGCGGGGTATCGGCATAGGCTGTCAGCAGTTCCGGCGCAGTGACGATATCCCCCACGCTGGTGGTGCCGGCTCGCAGGCAGGCGGCAATCCCGGCCTTCAGTGAGGTGATGGTTTCAGCCTGGCTTACTCCCCGCCGCACCTTGATCATCTGGATGATCCAGTCCACGAAACGGTGGGGATGGTAGTCCAGCCCACCGCGCAGGCGCCAGGCCGGGAAATGGGTCAGCTCCAGGTGGGTATGGGCATTGACAAAACCGGGCAGGATCACACAGCCGGGGTAGTCGCTTGTTGGCGGACCATACTCCTGCACCAGATCGGCCAGCGGACCGGCTGCGACAATCAGGCCGTCCCTGACCACCAGGCCGGCGCCGGCAATTGGCGGCTGGCCGGGGTTGTACAGCCAGGAGGCGCTATAGAAGGTGTAGGTGAACATGGCACCAAGAGTACCACGGATTACAAAATAGAAAAGCCCCTGATTTTATCTCAGGGGCTGGTGTGTTGCCTGGCAACGGGACCTTGTGTTCAGATGCTCTGGTTGGCGGCTTGCGGCGTAATCTGCTGCAAAAGGGCCTGGATATCCCCGCGCCGGGCAATCTCGCATTCCTCAAGCAAGACCGAGGCCAGGATCTCATCGGTGGTGAGCGGGTTGGCCAGCACGCTGCGCAGTACGGTGATCTCTTCGGGGTAGCGGGACATCCGCAAACGGGTACGGGAGACAAAGGTCTTGCCGTCTTCACGTTGGTGCTTCTGCAGCAGTTGGCAGACTTGATCCAGCAGGCCGTTGATCCTGGCCTGTTCCTCTGCAGGGGCGTTTGCCAGTAGCTGCTGGATTGTGGCTGGACAGTAGCGGTAGGTCAGGATGTTCAGTTCTGGCTCACTGGTCAGTTCAAAGTCGGGGTGTTGGCGGATCAGGTCGGCAAAGGTTTGGGCCCGCTGAATCCCCAGGTCGATCAGCAGTTCATATCCCTTGCGGCCGATGATCGAGAGCCCGGCATGCACCAGCAGGGCCTTGCCCGGACGGGAACCCTCCAGGGTGTGGCTGCCCAGGTCCTTGGAGCCGTGGCGCAGGATATAGGCGGCGTGGTGTTCGATGGCGGACACCGCGGTGGGGTCCTTGAAGACCACCATGCCGGCCCCCATCGGCACATACAGTTGCTTGTGGGCGTCGATGGTGACGGAGTCGGCCCGCTCGATCCCGGCTAAAAGACTGCGGTGGCGGTCGGAGAAGAGGGTTGGGCCACCCCAGGCCGCATCCACATGGAAATGGCATCCCAGCTCCTGGGCAACATCGGCCATGGCCTCCAGCGGATCCACGTTGCCGGTTTCGGTAGTACCGGCGATCCCCACCAGGGCCAGCGGCAGGATGTTCTCACCCTGCAGGCGACGACAGGTTTCCCGCAGGGCCTGCAGATCGATCCGGTTGTTTTCGGCGGTCTTGACCTTGACCAGCTGATCGCGACCGATCCCCAGCAGGTCGGCAGCCTTGCCCAGCGAGTAATGGCCCCGCTCCGAAACCAGCACGGCGACACCGTCGACACCTTTGTAGCGCAGCGCCTTCAGCAGCCCTTCCTGGGCAATGCCGCGGAAGGAACCCTGCGGCGCAAACAGGCGGTTGCGGGCCACCCACAGGGCCGTGGTGTTGGCAATGGTTCCGCCGGAGCAGAAGGCGCCCAAGGCCGCCTGGCTGTTGTGGATCCAGGGTGGATAAAACTCGTCCGGGCAGCGGTAGATCAGGTGGTGCAGCATGGCCAGCACCTGGCGCTCGAGCGGCGTAAAGGCCTTGGAGGTCTCAACCTTGACCGTGTTCTGGTTCAAGGCGGTCATCAAGCGGGTGAGCGGCAGCATGAAGTAGGGCAAGGCCGAGGTCATGTGTCCGATAAAACCGGGCGAGGCGGTATGTACCGACTGGGCTACCAGATTTTCTTTGACAAACTCAGTGTAGTCCGAGACGTAGGTCGGCTCCTCCGGGATCGCCACGGTGGAGAAATTTGCCTCGATCTCCTCCAGGGGGCGCTCCATGGCCACGATATGATTCTGCAGAAATCCGGCCACGTCGTCGGTAATGGCCTGGTCAACCGCGCCCAGAGTTGAATCGGGTGCTTCCGGTACGGTGAAGATGCGGTAGAGGCTTTCCAGGCTGGCGCGGGCTTTGTTGGGCATCAGAGCGCTTCTCCCAGGACGGTGTTGTCGATCAGGCGGGTGGTGCCGATCTTGACGGCCAGGGCCAGCAGGGTGTTGCTGTGTGCCTGGCTAACCGGCTGTAGGGTGGTGGCGTCCCGCAGTTCCAGGTAGTCGATCTCGGCTGTGGCCACCGTGCTGATCTGGTTGCGGGCCTCGGCCAACAGGCGGGTTGACGCTATTTCACCAGCAGCAAAGCACTCCCGTACCGCGGTGATTGCCCGATAAAGGCACAACGCCTGCTGCCGCTGCTCCGGGCTCAGGTAGCTGTTGCGGGAGGACATGGCCAGACCATCCGGTTCCCGCACAATTGGCATCCCCACGATCTCCACCGCCAGGTTCAGGTCCTGAGTCATCTGCCGTATGATGGCCAGTTGCTGGAAATCCTTTTTGCCGAACAATGCCAGATCAGGTTGCACAATGCCGAACAGTTTGGTCACTACCACGGCCACGCCGTTGAAATGGCCGGGGCGGCTGGCGCCGCAAAGTGTTTCGGTCAGCGGCCCCAGTGCAACGGTGGTCTGAAAACCGGACGGGTACATGCCGCCTGCGGTGGGAGCAAACACGAAGTCAACCCCGCAGGATTCAGCCAGGGCGCAATCACCTGCCAGGTTGCGGGGGTAGCGCTCCAGATCCTCGCCCGGGCCGAACTGGGTCGGGTTGACGAAGATGGAGAGCACCAGGATATCACCCTGTTTGCGGCCCTCCCGCAGCAGTGAGGCGTGCCCTTCGTGCAGAAACCCCATGGTGGGCACAAAGGCGATCCGTTTGCCTGTCCGCTTCAGCTGCAGCATGGTCTGCTGCATGGCCGCTACATCATGGATCAGTTTCATGAGAACGAATGCTCCTCGGTGGGGAAGGTCCCCTCTCTGACTTCGGTGACGTAGCGCTGGGTCGCCTCGGTAATCACCGGTGCCAGGTCTGCGTAGCGCTTGACAAATTTGGGTGAGTATTTTTCACACAGCCCCAGGATGTCGTGGATCACCAGTACCTGGCCGTCACAGGCGGGCCCGGCGCCGATGCCGATGGTGGGTATCTCCAGCGTTTCGGTAATCCGGGCACCCAGTTTGGCCGGAATCCCCTCCAGCACGACGGCAAAGGCCCCGGCTTCCTGGACGGCGTGGGCATCCTCCAGGATCCGCTCGGCCTGATCCTTGCGGCCCTGTACCTTGTAGCCGCCCATGCGGTGCACCGACTGGGGAGTCAGCCCCACATGCCCCATGACCGGAATATCCATCTCGGTCACAGCCCGGATGATCGGTGCCATGTTAACGCCACCCTCGATCTTGACCGCCTCGGCCCCGCCTTCCTTCAGCATCCGGCCGCAGTTCTTCAACGCCTCGACCTCGCCGCATTGGCAGGCCATGAACGGCATGTCGGCCACCACCAGCGCCCTGGGTTTGGCCCGCACCACCGCCTTGGTGTGGTAGAGCATCTCATCCATGGTCACCGGCAGGGTGTTTTCATGGCCGCCAAAGACCACCCCGGCAGAGTCGCCGACCAGGATGGCATCGACGCCGCCGTTATCCACCAGCCGGGCAGTCGGGTAATCATAGGCGGTCAGGATCGTGATCCTGCGGCCATCGTGTTTCATCTGCAACAGTTCGGGAATGGTGATCTTTTTGCGCATGAATCCTGCCCCCAAAAGAAAAGCCGCACACCAGGGGACGGTGTGCGGCTGTAATCGCGTTATCCGGCCGGGGCCGGTCGTTTCTTCTTCCGTCCGTCCCGGTTCAGCCTGGTGAATCCGGGCGTATGTGCTTCTGCTGCCACGTCGTGAAAGGATCGACCCCCAAGCGGGTGGCCGTCACAATATGCGCACATTAGCATATTCCTGATTTTGAATGCCAGCCCTTTTTCAGAAGCCGAACATACCTTTCAGGCCGTCCATCATGCCGCCCCGTTTGCCTGATTCCGTTGGTTGCTCCTTGCTGTCCGCGTCATCGGACGAACTGCGGCGTTTTGACGGTTGCTGCCGCCCTTCTCCGCTGCCTTCCATCAGCGGGGCCGAACCGGTGGACTTCAGGCGGGCCTTGACGGACCACTCCGGGTTCCAGGGTTTCTTCGGGTCTTTGGGCCTGGGGGGATAGACGATGTTAAGCTCTTCGCCATAGGCCACAAACTGCAGCATGGCACCGTCCACCTCCTTGAAGACCCCGGCCGGGATGGTACAACTGCTGCGGCTGACGGGCATGACCACCTTGTCCCTGATAAAGCGTTGCACATCATGGGGGGTAAGGTAATCCATCAGGCCGAAGCCGGTTTCAGGCAGTTCGCTGGATGACCAGAAGATGGTCTCGCCGGTCTTCTGGTTATGTCCCATGGCGGTGGCAAAGTAACCGATGGCGGTTGGGATCTGTTGCCACTGGAACGCCCAGGCACCGCTGGCGCCCTTGCTGATGCTGCTGAAGGAGACCGGCGCCATGAAGTCCCGTTTCTGGTCCAGGCTGAAACGGATATCCGGCAGGTAATTCCCCTTGAGCTGGTGGCTGCCGACCAGTGAGCTGTCCTTGGGGATATCCTGGTGGTCGTCACTGTTGGGCCACTCGCCATAGGTCCAGCCCTTGTGGGGCGCGGGAGGAATCTGGCGGCTGCCGCTGCGTCCGCTGAAGGCCTTGCCGAATTCCATCGGCGACATCTTGGCAGTATCAATAACCCGTGGCTGTCCCTTGGCCACCTGCTCGGCGCAGCCCCAGTAGATCAGCATGCGGGCCTTGGGCTTTTCGTATTTTTCAGGCTGTTCGCCCCGGCGTTCCGGATGGTAGTCGCTTTTTTCCTGCTTAGGGGTCACCAGCGGCAGGGCCTCGCCCATCTTCTGGTCTGCTGGAATCAGGTGGTCTGCCTTGGGGTCGGTTGCCGCACGGGGGCTTTCCAGTTGCAGCAGCAGGCTTCTGCGCGGTCCGAAACCGGCACCGCGCCCCCCGAACATACTGGCCATGCCGGACATCTCTTCAGTCATACCCGGAATGGACTGGTTCGAGGTGGTGATACTGAGCCAATAGTGCGGATAGGGCGGGTGCGGCTTGTCTGCCGCGCTGCCAGTGGTTGCACCACACAAAAAACCTGTTACTGCCATGATCCCGACCGATTGCCATGCTTTCATTGCTGACCTCCTGGTACGTTTATACCTGCCTTGTGTCGTGGCTGTAACGGATCACGGTGGCCTTTTCCAGGGTGATCATGCCGCCTCCCATCAGGGCATCGATCTGCGGCATGATGGCGCTGATCTTTTCCTGGCTGTCCACCACCTCGATGATGATCGGCATATCGGCCGACAGGTCCAGCAGCTTCTGGGTGTGATAGACCCGGTTGGCGCCAAAGCCGCAGATACCGCGCAAGATCGTGGCACCGGCAAAGCCCTCCCTGCGCAACAGCTCCACCAGCGCCTCATAGAGCGGCCGTTGACCATGGCGGTCGCTTTCGCCGATAAAGATCCGCATCAACTGCTGTTCACCCACTAATTTCGACATGATGCCACTCCTTCTTTATGCTAGGGATCGGACGGTAATAATGCCCAGCCAAGTGCAGGCCAGACAGACCACCACACTGGCAAGGATGTTGACGCAGGCCGTCACAAACTGCCCGTCCTCCAGCAGCTTGAAGGTCTCAAAGCTGAAGGTGGAAAAGGTGGTCAAACCTCCCATGAAACCGACCGTCAGCCCCACCCGCAGGGTGTCTGGCAGCAGGGTACTGCGCATCCCCAGTTCCATGATCAGGCCGATGCAGTAGGCACCGATGATGTTGACCGCAAAGGTGCCATAGGGAAAGGCGCGGCCCAGCAGGCTGTAGACCCAACCGGACAGATAGTAGCGGGTCA
>CAZUSH010000019.1:0-46238 GCA_964622705.1 uncultured Geobacter sp.
CTGCCCGGCCTGCCGCTGCAACTGGTGGTGGCACACCTCAACCACTGCCTGCGCGGCCGGGAAAGCGATGCTGACGAGGCCTTTGTGCAAGCGCTGGCAAGCCGTTATGGTCTGCCCTGCGAGGTGACGCGGGTGGCGGTGCAAGAGCAGGCGGCCCGACAACGCTGTTCCCTGGAAGAGGCGGGGCGCGAGGCCCGTTACGCCTTTTTCGAAGCTCTGCGGCAGCGCCACCAGGCTGCAGCCGTGGCCGTGGCCCACCATGCCGACGACCAGGCCGAGACCTTGCTGCTCAGGCTGCTGCGCGGCGCCGGCAGCACCGGTTTAAGCGCCATGGCGCCACGTACCGACGCCAGGATCATCCGCCCGCTGTTGGGCTGTACCCGCCAGGAACTGCGCGACTATCTAGCCGCGCGCCAACTGAAGTTCCGCGAAGACAGCAGCAACGCCAAACAGGATGTCCTGCGCAACCGGATCCGCCATGAACTGCTGCCGCTGCTGCAAAGCTATAATCCGGCCATTGCCGAACGGCTGGCAGCCACGGCCCAACTCCTGGGAGAAGAGCAGCAGGTAGTAAACCACTACACAACAGGCTGTTTCCTCGAACTGGCCCACTCAGGCAACGGCTGGGCAGCCCTGCCCAAGGCCAGGCTGACAGACCTGCTGCGCGGCCTCAGGCTGCAGCTGTACCGCCAGGCCATACAGCATATTCTCGGCACCCTGCGCCGCTTTGAACTGAAACACTTCGACCTGCTGGATCAGGCCCTGCTGGGCGCGTCCACCGGCAGTCGCCTGAACCTGCCGCAGGGGCTGACAGGCCTGGTAACAGCCCAACACCTGCTTTTGGCCCGCAAGGAACTGCTGCACCCGAGTCCGCCAACCTGCTGCACCATCACCGCCCCTGGCAGCTATTCTCTGGGTAATGGTCTGTCATTGCTGGTGGAGCCAGCCCCTGCACCGGCAAGCTGGCATGATCTGCCTGCAAGCATCACCTATGTTGATACCATAGCAGCCCCGTTCCCCTGGCAGGTACGCCCGATTGTTCCCGGTGACCGGATGGAACCGCTTGGCATGACCGGCAGCCGCTCCATTCAGGATATCCTGACTGACCAGAAACTGCCGCGCCACCTGCGACCCGCCCTGGCGTTGATAAGCCAGAACGGGCAACCGCTCTGGCTGGCCGGGATCCGGCGCGCCTGCCACGCCCTGCTGCAGCCCGGACAACAGACAGGGCTGCGGATTACTCTGTCGGGGCAGGAGCACCTCCCGCTCTTTCCCTGATCAAACCTGCATCCATCGTTAAAAGCCTTGTCGTTGTTGGCTAAAATATGCTAATTTTGTTCAATTTCGTCGAACCCCAGCCTACGCTGTCACATCCGTGGAGGATTACTCTTGAACCAGTTCTACAAGAATCTCGCCCTCTGGCTGGTCATCAGCCTGATGATGATCATGCTGTTCAACATGTTCCAGAAACCGCACACCGCCGAGGACCGCTTAAGCTTCAGCGACCTGATGACCCAGGTGGACGACGGTAAGGTCAAGTCGGTCGTGATTCAGGGCAACGACCTGACCGGCAAGTATCTGGACAAGGACGGCAAGGAAAAGTCGTTCCGCAGCTACAAGCCTATGTTTGATGCCGACCTGACCGAAAAGCTGCTGGAGAAAAAGGTGGCGATCCAGGCCAAGCCTGAAGAAGAGCATGTCTCCTGGTTCTCGATCTTCATCTCCTGGTTCCCGCTGTTGCTGCTGGTGGGAATCTGGATCTTCTTCATGCGCCAGATGCAGATGGGCGGCGGCAAGGCCATGTCGTTCGGCAAGAGCCGCGCCAAGCTGCTGACCGAGGCCCAGGGCAAGGTGACCTTTGCCGATGTGGCCGGCATTGAAGAGGCCAAGGAAGAGCTGGAAGAGATCATCGCCTTTTTGAAGGAACCCAAGAAGTTTACCGCCCTGGGGGGCAAGATCCCCAAAGGGGTGCTGCTGGTGGGCCCTCCCGGTACCGGCAAGACCCTGCTGGCCCGCGCCGTGGCCGGCGAGGCCGGGGTACCGTTCTTCTCCATCTCCGGCTCCGACTTTGTCGAGATGTTCGTCGGTGTGGGCGCCAGCCGGGTGCGTGACCTGTTCATGCAAGGCAAGAAAAACGCCCCCTGCATCATCTTCATCGACGAGATCGACGCTGTCGGGCGCCACCGTGGCGCCGGCCTGGGTGGCGGTCATGACGAGCGTGAGCAGACCCTCAACCAGTTGCTGGTGGAGATGGACGGTTTTGAGTCCAACGAAGGGGTGATCCTGATCGCCGCCACCAACCGCCCGGACGTGCTGGACCCGGCCCTGCTGCGGCCCGGCCGGTTCGACCGCCAGGTAGTGGTGCCCCGTCCAGATGTGAAGGGCCGGGAGCAGATCCTGACCGTCCACGCCAAGAAGGTGCCGTTGACCCCCGAGGTCAACCTGGAGACCATCGCCCGCGGTACCCCCGGCTTCTCCGGGGCGGACTTGGCCAACCTGGTCAACGAGGCTGCCCTTCTGGCTGCCCGCAAGGACAAGCAGCTGGTGGACATGCAGGACTTCGATGCTGCCAAGGACAAGGTCCTGATGGGGGCCGAACGCCGCAGCATGGTGATCTCCGACGAGGAGAAGAAGAGCACCGCCTACCATGAGGCCGGCCACACCCTGGTGGCCAAGATGATCCCGGGCAGCGACCCGGTCCACAAGGTTTCCATCATCCCCCGCGGCCGCGCCCTGGGGGTTACCATGCAGTTGCCGATCGAGGACAAGCACAGCTACAACCGCGAATCCCTGCTGGGCCGCATTGCCGTGCTGATGGGCGGCCGGGCGGCCGAGGAACTGATCTTCAAGACCTTTACCACCGGCGCCGGCAACGACATCGAGCGCGCCACCGAAATGGCCCGCAAGATGGTCTGCGAATGGGGCATGAGCGACCTGATGGGACCGGTCTCGCTGGGCAAAAAGGACGAGTCGATCTTCCTGGGCCGCGACATGGCCATGCACAAGAACTTCAGCGAAGAGACCGCGGTCAAGATCGACGAAGAGATCAAGCGGATCGTTGATGAAAGCTACAGCCGCGCCATGAATATCCTGCTGGAGCACGAGGCTTCGCTGCACCAGCTCTCGCTCTGCCTGATCGAGAAGGAAAACCTGACCGGCACCGAGGTGGATGACATCATCGCCGGCCACGGCCCGATCTGCACCGGCAAGAAAGAGCAACCCGAGGTTGCGGCTGAAGCCGAAGCAGAGTCTCAGAAACCGGTGGATATCCAGGCTTGAGCGGAAACCCGGCAGCCAGCCCGATCCGGCCGTTGCAGTTGCGGACCCCCCAAGAGGCCCGCATTGAGCTGGAACGGATCGGGGTAGATCCAGCCGGGATCGCCCGGATGCTGCCGAAGCTGGAACACCACGCCCTGTTGCTGCAGCAGCTGCGCCCCCCTGCCGCCAATATCCTGAAACAGGAGATGCTCGCCCTGGGGGGCGATGCGGCCGTGGCACGGGGCACCGTGTCCTGTTCGGTTGCAGCCACCGATGTCCTGTTGATGGGCACCCGCCGGCAACTGCGCAGCCTGGCCGGCAAGTTGGACAACCAGCCGTTCGGCCTGAAAGGGATCGGAGCACGGCTGTTGGAACTGCTTGAACGCCTGCAACTGCAACCGGAGGTCTGGCAAACCTCGCGGCGGAAGATCTCCTTGCAGCGGCCGTTGGTCATGGGCATCCTGAACGTCACGCCCGACTCCTTTTCCGATGGCGGCCGCTACAACGACCTGACCTGCGCCATTGACCGGGCCCACCAACTGGTTGAAGAAGGGGCCGACCTGCTCGACATCGGCGGTGAAAGCACCCGTCCCGGCGCCCCCCTGATCACGGAAGAAGAAGAGCTGCGCCGGGTGTTGCCGGTGGTGGAGGCTCTGGCCGACGCCATCGCGATCCCGATCTCCGTCGATACCTGGAAAAGCCAGGTGGCTGCGGCTGTACTGGCTGCCGGCGCGGAGATTATCAACGACATCAGCGGCCTGACCTTTGATCCCGCCATGGCAGCTGTCTGTGCGCAACAGCGGGCCGGGGTGGTGCTGATGCATACCCGCGGCACCCCGCAGACCATGCAGCAGCAGACCGGTTATGTCGACCTGCTGGGCGAGCTGAGCGCCGCGTTGACCGCAGCGGCGGAAACCGCCCTGGCAGCGGGGATCGGTCCGCAGCAGATCGTGCTGGACCCGGGTATCGGTTTCGGCAAAGACAGCGAGGGCAACCTCGAGATCCTCAGACGTCTGCAGGAACTGACCAGCCTGGGCTACCCCCTGCTGGTGGGTACCTCACGCAAGGCGTTCATCGGCAAACTGCTGGGCCGGGAAGAACCGCTGGCGCGGCTGCACGGCACCTCGGCCACCACCGCCCTGGCTGTCGCAGCCGGTGCTAAGATTCTGCGAGTGCATGACGTACAAGCCATGAAGGACGTAGCCCTGATGGCTCATGCCATCAGTACACCCCCTACCCGGAACCGCTGAGAATGCAACCATGGCCAGCCCCACTGACCTGACCGGCATCAGTGACAGCATCATCCTGGCGTCACTGATCGTATTTTTCGCCCTCTTGATCAGGCGCGACGTCGCCTTGCGACTGCTGGGGGTCATGGGGGCACTGGTGCTGATGTCCCTGCTGGCGCGCCTGACCGGCCTGGGCCCGTTCATCCGGGCCGTAGATGCGCTGATCTTTTCCATGCCGGTTGTGCTGGCGGTGATTTTCCAGAACGATCTGCGGCGGGCCTTCCTAATGCTGGGCAAACGTCCCCAACACCAGGAGATCTTGCCCGACGACGACACGGTCGAGCAGATACTGCAGGCCCTGGCCGATATGGCAGGACGTCAGATCGGGGCCCTGATCGTGGTGGTCCGGCAACAACCGATCGAACACCTGATCCAGGTGGGCACCGATATCGAGGCCAAGGTGACCAGCGAGCTCTTGAACTCCATCTTCCTGCCCTATTCGCCGATCCACGACGGCGCCGTCATCCTGCATAAAGGTAAGATCACCAAGGCAGGTTGTCTGCTGCCGCTCTCCCACAACCCGGATATCGCCAAGAGCTTCGGCACCCGCCACCGGGCTGCCCTGGGACTCTCCGAGTTGTCCGATGCCCTGGTGCTGGTTGTCTCCGAGGAAACCGGCAAGATCTCCGCGGTTCACGACGGCAAGATCACCTATGACTGCAACACGGCAGACCTGAAACGTCTGCTCAAAAAAGCCCTGGACCACCACGTCCAGCGTCTTTAAAGGAGTTTTCACCCATGAAGAAACTGTTCGGCACCGACGGTGTCCGCGGCGTTGCCAACATCCATCCCATGACCACCGAAACCGCCATGCAGCTGGGCCGAGCCGCAGCCTACATCTTCAAAAGCAGCAGCCGGCGCCGCCACCGGATCGTGATCGGCAAGGATACGCGGCTTTCGGGCTACATGCTGGAAAGCGCCCTGGTGGCCGGCATCTGCTCCATGGGGGTGGATGTGCTGTTGGTGGGGCCGCTGCCGACCCCCGGTATCGCCAATATCACCAAATCAATGCGGGCCGACGCCGGGGTGGTCATCTCCGCCTCCCACAACCCGTTTCAGGATAACGGCATCAAGTTTTTCTCCGCCGACGGTTACAAGCTGCCGGACGAGATCGAACTGAAGATGGAAAAACTGCTCGATTCAAAGAAGATCGACGCTCTGCGCCCCACGGCCGACGAGGTGGGCAAGGCCTTCCGGATCGACGATGCGGCCGGGCGCTACATCGTCTTCCTCAAGAACACCTTTCCGGCAGACCTGGATCTGGCCGGGCTCAAGATCGTGCTGGACTGCGGCAACGGCGCCGCCTACAAGGTGGCCCCGGCTGTGTTCGAGGAATTGGGAGCCGAGGTGATCCCGCTGGGGGTCAAACCCAACGGCACCAATATCAACGCCGGCTGCGGTTCGCTGCACCCTGAGGTGATCAGCGAGGCGGTCAAGCAGCACCGGGCCGACATCGGCATCGCCCTTGACGGTGACGCCGACCGGGTGATCGTCTGCGACGAGTTCGGCAACGAGGTCAACGGCGACCAGATCATGGCGATCTGCGCCACCGATATGATCGCCCGCAAGCTACTGAAGAAAAAGACCCTGGTGGCCACGGTCATGAGCAACATGGGGCTCGACATCGCCCTGCGCCGTGTCGGCGGCAAGGTCATCAAAACCGCCGTGGGGGACCGCTACGTGGTGGAGGAAATGCGCAAAGGGGGGTATAATCTGGGGGGCGAGCAGTCCGGCCACCTGATCTTCCTAGAGCACAACACCACCGGAGACGGCGTGCTGGCGGCCCTGCAACTGCTGGCGGTGATGCGGCGCAGCAACAAACAGCTCTCGGAGCTGGCCTGTGTAATGATCCCGCTGCCGCAGGTGCTGGTCAACGTACGGGTCAAGGCGCGTCAGGACATCATGACCATCCCCAGCATTGCCAAGGCCATTCAGGGGGTAGAGACCAAACTGGGCAACGAGGGACGGGTCCTGATCCGGTATTCCGGCACGGAACCGCTGTTGCGGATCATGCTGGAGGGGCAGGACAAATACGAGATAACCGGCTGGGCCAACGAGATCGCCGAGCTGGTCAAAAAGCACCTTGGAGAATAGAGACCAATGAAGTTGGGATTGAATGTTGATCATATCGCCACGGTCCGCCAGGCCCG
Source organism: uncultured Geobacter sp. (assembly GCA_964622705.1). Classification (GTDB taxonomy): domain Bacteria; phylum Desulfobacterota; class Desulfuromonadia; order Geobacterales; family Pseudopelobacteraceae; genus Trichlorobacter. The sequence continues at coordinate 6,698 of CAZUSH010000019.1, forward strand.
CGGCGGGACAGAACCGGACCCGGTGACCGCCGCCGCCTTGGGTGAGCTGGCCGGCGCAGAGGGGATCACCATCCACCTGCGCGAAGACCGCCGTCATATCCAGGATCGCGACCTGGAGATTCTGCGCAAAACCGTGCAGACCAAACTGAACCTGGAGATGGCCGCCACCGACGAGATGGTGGAAATCGCCTGCCGCATCAGGCCGGAGCAGTGCACCCTGGTGCCGGAAAAACGCCAGGAGCTGACCACTGAAGGCGGACTGGACGTCGTTGCCAACCTGGCAACCGTCAGCAAGGCGGTTGCCGACCTGCAGCAGGCCGGGATCATCGTCAGTCTGTTCATCGATCCCACAGCGGCACAGCTCAAGGCCGCCAAGGAGAGTGGCGCCGATGCGATCGAGATCCATACCGGCAGCTATGCCGAGGCCCGCAGCGAGGCGGCCCGCCACCACGAGCTGACCGCCATCAGGGAGGCGATCAGCCTGGGCAACGACCTGGGGCTGACAGTGCATGCCGGCCACGGCCTCAACTACGTTAACATCCTGCCATTGACCCGCATGCATGGGATCGAGGAGTTCAACATCGGTCACAGCATCATCGCCCGGGCGATGCTGGTGGGGCTTGATCGGGCCGTGCGGGAGATGGTGGCGCTAATCAGGGGCCAATGATCCTGGGCGTGGGGGTGGATACGGTTGAGATTGCCCGCATCCAGCGCTTCCTGGATGACGGCAACCAAGCGCTGCTGGACCGGCTCTTCAGTCCGGCCGAGCAGCAGTACTGCCTGCCGAAGAAACAGGCCGCCGCTTGTCTGGCCGCCCGCTTCGCCGCCAAGGAGGCCTTTGTCAAGGCCCTGGGCACCGGGCTGCGGGACGGCCTGAGCTGGACCGAGATGGAAGTGACCAACGACGCACTGGGCAAGCCTTCGCTGCGGCTCTGCGGCCGCACCAGCCAGCTGGTGGCGCAGCGGGGTGAGATCGTTATCCACCTTTCCTTGTCCCATGACGGCGGCCATGCCGTTGCGTTGGTGGTTCTGGAGGCGCCATGAAGATCGTGACCGCACATACCATGCAGGAACTTGACCGGCGTGCCATCGAGGAATACGGCATCCCCGGACGTGATCTGATGGAACAGGCCGGTAAAGGCTGCGCCGAGCATATCCTGGCGTCCTACGGCATGCGCCAGAGCAAACGGGCCGTGATCCTGGCCGGCAAAGGCAACAACGGCGGCGACGGCTACGTTATTGCGCGTTATCTGCTGGAAAAGGGCTGGCAGGTCCTGGTGATTGTCCTGGCAGAGCAGACGGATATTCACGGCGACGCCCTGACCAACCTGGTGCTGCTGCCGGACGAGATCGTGAGCTTCTGCCCCGGCGAAGGGGAGCTGAGCGAAAAGCACAGCGACGAGCTGCTCAAGGCCGATGTGCTGGTTGATGCGCTGTTGGGCACCGGTCTGCGCAACGAGCTGCAGGGGGTCTACCTGGAGGCGGTGGAACTGATCAACAACGCGCCGGGCAAGGTGGTGGCGGTGGATATCCCCAGCGGCATCCACGGCACCACCGGCCGCATCCTGGGCAAATCGGTCCATGCCAACATGACCGTCACCTTTGGGGCCGCCAAGCTGGGCCATGTGCTCTACCCCGCCGCCGACCATATCGGCAGGCTGGTGATCGTCGATATCGGTATACCGCCGCAACTGATGGAGGAGGCGGCCGGTTACGATTACCTGACGGAACGGATGATGGCCCGCTTGGTGAAACGTCGCGACCGCCAGGCCCACAAGGGCACCTTTGGCCACTGCCTGATTGTGGCCGGTTCAACCGGCAAGACCGGCGCAGCGGCCCTGGCGGCCAACAGCGCCGTTCGCAGCGGCGCCGGCCTGGTGACCCTGGCCATCCCGGAGACCCTCAACCCGATCCTGGAATTGAAGACCACCGAGGCCATGACCCTGCCGCTGCCGGATGCCGGCAGCGGTCATCTGACCACCCATGCCCTGGGGGTGTTGGAGCGCTATCTGCCGGGCAAGAGTGCTCTGGCCATCGGCCCCGGCATCGACCGGCGACCGGCCGCGGTCACGGTGGTGCAGACCCTGGTGGAAACGCTCTCACTGCCGATGGTGATCGACGCCGACGGACTGAATGCGCTGGCTGAAGACACCAACGTGCTGCGCCGCAGCAACTCAAAAAACATCATCCTGACCCCCCATCCCGGCGAGATGTCGCGCCTTTTGGGTTCCTCCATCCCGGATATGGCGGCCATCCGGATCTCCGTGGCCCAGGAGTTTGCCCGTACCTTCGGGGTCTACGTCATCCTCAAGGGCGCCCGCACCATCATCGCCGCCCCCAACGGCATGGCAGCCATCAACAGCAGCGGCAACCCCGGCATGGCCAGCGGCGGCATGGGCGATGTCCTGACCGGCATCATTGTTGCCCTGCTGAGCCAGGGCTACTCAGCCTGGAACGCCTGCCGGCTGGGGGTCTACCTGCATGGCCTGGCAGGCGATCTGGTGGCCATGGAGCAGGGCGAGATCGGTATGACCGCCTCGGATCTGATGGAGCGGATTCCCCTGGCCCTGAACCGGCTGGTCAACCTGCCGGCCGCTTCCCCCTAACACAACGACCGAACAAGGAGCAAACCGATGAAAACCGTTGCCGATATCATGACCAAAGAAGTGATCACCGTCCGGACCGATACCACCATCCGGGAGCTGGCCGAACTGTTTGTGACCAACCGTATCAGCTCGCTGCCGGTGGTGGATGCCGACGGCCGCCTGATCGGGGTGGTGACGGAATCAGACCTGGTGGACCAGAACAAGAACGTACACCTGCCCACCGTGATCAGCCTGTTTGACTGGGTCATTTACCTCGAAAGCGAGAAGAGCCTGGAAAAGGAGTTGCAGAAGATGGGTGGCCGCACCGTGGCTGACATCTACCAGCATGAGGTGGCATCGATCGTCTCCACGGCCTCGATCAGCACTGCCGCCGACCAGATGAGCAACCACCACGTCAATGCCCTGCCGGTGGTTGATAACGGCGCGTTGGTGGGTATTGTGGCCCGGATCGACATCATCCGCACCCTGCTGATCTGAGCTGCCATGCAGCAGGAGCCTGTGGTCCTGACCCTCACCAGCAACTCACCCGAGACGACCGAAGCGCTTGGCGCCGCCTTGGGCGGCCTGCTGCAGGCCGGTGACTGTGTCACCCTCTCCGGCGAGCTGGGCGGCGGCAAAACCTGTTTTACCCGCGGCGTGGTGCGGGGCGCCGCACCAACAGCCGTGGACCAGGTGGCCTCACCGACCTTTGCCATCCTGAACGAATACCCGGGACCGCTGCCGATCTACCACTACGATTGCTATCGTCTGCGGGGGGGCGATGACGCCATCGAGATGGGGCTTGAAGAGCATCTCTATGCCGGCGGGATCTGCCTGATCGAGTGGCCGGAACGGGTACAGGCAATCCTGCCCGCCGACCGTCTGGAGGTCGGCTTCAGCTATACCGGCGAGTCATCCCGCCGTATCAGCCTCGTGCCCCACGGCAGCCGTGCTGGAAAACTTGTTGAAAAGCTCGCCAGCCTGCAGGAATCCCTTAAAAAATTCTTGTCTGTATAAAAACGTTCTGCTATGTAGGACTACTTTTATCAATGAACTGTTCTGTGAAGGAGCAACAGTATGGCACTGGTAGTTCAGAAATACGGCGGCACCTCGGTCGGCACCACCGACCGGATCAAGAATGTTGCCAAACGGATCATCAAGACCTATGAGGCCGGTAACGAGGTTGTGGTGGTGGTCTCGGCCATGTCCGGGGAGACCAACAAGTTGGTGGCGTTGGCCAACGAGATGGTCGAGATCCCGGATAACCGCGAATATGACGTGGTGGTGGCCACCGGTGAGCAGGTCACCATCGGCCTGCTGGCCATGTATCTCAAGTCCCTCGGCTACAAGGCCAAATCCTACATGGGCTGGCAAGTGCCGATCATCACCGACAACACCTATTCCAAGGCCCGCATCGAAAGCATCGACGACGCCAAGGTACGCGCCGACCTGAAGGCCGGTAACATCGTGGTGGTGGCCGGTTTCCAGGGCATGGACAAGGACGGCAACCTGACCACCCTGGGACGGGGTGGCTCCGACACCTCGGCCGTGGCCCTGGCCGCCGCGCTCAAGGCCGATGTCTGCGAGATCTACACCGATGTGGACGGCGTCTACACCACCGACCCCAACGTCTGCAAAGAGGCCCGCAAGGTGGAGAAGGTCTCCTACGACGAGATGCTGGAACTGGCCAGCCTGGGCGCCAAGGTGTTGCAGATCCGCTCGGTTGAGTTTGCCAAGAAATACAACGTGGACATCCATGTCCGCTCAAGTCTGAATGAAAACACCGGTACCATGGTTACCAGGGAGGATAAAGATATGGAAGGGATTCTCGTTTCCGGGGTTGCATACGATAAGAACGACGCCAAGATCGCCGTGCTGGGGGTACCGGACAAGCCCGGTATCGCCGCAAAGCTGCTGACACCGCTCTCCGACGCCGCCATCTCGGTCGATATGATCGTGCAGAACGTCAGCCACGCCGGCCTGACCGACTTTACCTTCACCGTCACCAAGGCCGACCTGAAAAAGGCCCTGATGATCACCGGCGAGACCGCCAAGGAGATCCAGGCCCAGGAGGTCCAATCCGACGAAAACATCAGCAAGATCTCGATCGTCGGTCTGGGGATGCGCAGCCACGCCGGGGTCGCCACCCGCATGTTTGCCGCCCTGTCCAAAAACAACATCAATATCCAGATGATCTCCACCTCTGAAATCAAGATTTCCGTGGTGATCGACGAGAAGTACACCGAGCTGGCAGTACGGGTCCTGCACGAGGAGTTCGGCCTGCAGGGCTAGTTCTTGCAAGGACATGCCCCCTAAAAAAAGGGATACCGCCCGACGGTATCCCTTTTTTTGTTACCACAACCAGCACCATCACCCTTCCCCATGCAGCACAAACACCCCCCAGTAAAACGGGTTGGCATACTTGGCCTTCATCTTGTCACGGGCAAGCCGCAACGCCTGGGCATGGGATTTGCCCTGCTTCAGGAAGCCGTAAAACCAGGTGACATACTCAACCGCAGGCTCCGAGGCCACCTCCCACAGGCTGACCACCACGCTTTGCGCGCCGGCCGACTGAAAGGCCCGGGCAAAATTGGCCACCCCTTCCCCCTCAACCTCTTTACCGACCCCGGTCACGCAGGCCGACAGCATCACCAACTCCGCGTGCAGACGCAGGCCCAGCACCTCGCTCAAGGTCAGGAAACCGTCTGCTGTCCTGGTTTTATCCCGCTGGCTCAGCAGGATGAACGGTTCATTGACCTCGCGGACCAGGCCGGGCAAGGAGGCGTGAGTGGCAAAATGCAGGTAGCGGTACTCTCCCAGCGGCACACGTTGCAGCATGGCCTCCGAGGCCTGCTGCCCCAGCAGGATATCGGGCGGACTGACGGTCGTACCGAACAGCCCGGCAATCCGGCGCACCTCGGTTTCGGTCTCCGGCAAAGACGGAAAGCTGATCTGCTGACCATGTTGTTTGGGGGTGATCGCCAGCCCCCGGAAGCTGGCACCGGTGTCGCCATTGGTGCCGAAATCGGGGTTGGCCAGGGCAAACAGGGTGCGGCGGGCCGTTTGAGCCGGCAGGGTACGTTTGAGCGCCAGAAGAGCGGCTGATTGGTAGTAGGCCACGGCAAATCGGTCTCCCAGATAGACCTGTTCTGCCGGGGCCGGGGCAGCCTGCACGGCCAGGATCTCAAACGGTAGCGTCCCCAGGATGCCGTCCGGCACGATCACCAGCCGTTCATGGGGACCCACACCGGTAAGCCCGTCCGCCAGCAGCAGCCGGTACAGCTCGGCAGCCTGGGCAAGGGAGAAATCCTGTTGATGATGCCCGGTCAGCGGTTCCAGGAAATGCTTGACCTTGTCCTCCAGGGCGGCGCGGCCAAACGGCAGCCGCACGATCCGTTGCACCCCGCCCTTTTTGACCACAAACAGGTAGCAGGCTTGTTCGCCCAGGGCATACTCAAGCAGCACCTCGTCGGCGGCCAGGGGCAACTGTTGCGCGGATGCCGGGCGGGGGTAATTGATGGCCGCATAAAGCGGGTACTGCTGCTGCAGGTCGCTGACAAACCGCTCAAAACGACGCTGCAGCGCGGCCCGCTGCTGCTGGTACTCGGCATAGCGGGTCGCGCTGCCGCGCAAGGCCGCCTCACGCTCAGCATTCAGCAGGGCCAGTTGTTCACGCAGCCGCTGTTCCTCTTGTCTGACTCGTTCCGGCAAACCGGCGCCTGCCACCGAGTGGCGGCCGGCCTCCGCCACCCGCTCGACCAGACTGCGGGCCTTGGTGGCCTCGGCAAAGTAGAAGGCCGCCTCGGCATTGCTCATGCCATAGGGGCGCACTGCCGACGAGGTATCCTCACCGCGCAGGGCCTGCTCCGCCACACTGGCGGTCAGGGCCCGGTAGGTGCGGTAACGGCCGCCAGCGCCGCCGGAACTCAGGAAGACGCTCTTGTCATTGGCTGACGCACGCAGTTCCTCAAGCAAGGCATAGGCCTTCACCAGCTGTGGGGTGGCCTCGGTGTACCGGCCCAGCCCCATCAGGGCCCGGCCGGTCTGCATGGCATGCTCAGCCAGGACCGGCTCTCCCAGTTGTGCGCTGGGCCGGTCCTGCTGCAGCAGCTCCAGGGCCTGACCGTAGCGGCCGGTCTGCAGGTACACCTCGGTCAGACCGGGATTGCGCAGATGCACGCCGCTCTGCGGCAACTGCAGCCGACGGCGTTCGTCCAGCAGCTGTTCCGCCGTCGCCAGGTCGCCCTTGAACAGGTAACAGGCGGCAAGGTTGGTCAGGGACAGGGCAATATCCAGCTGGTTGCCCAGACGGCGTCGCAACGTCAACACCTCACGATTGAGCTGGATCGCCTCATCATAACGCCTGGCCTGGTAATGCACCATGGCGATATTGTTGAGGTTGATGGCGCTGTTGGCCGTATCGCCAATGGTACGGTTCAGCTGCAGGGCCTGCTGATACTGTTGCAGGGCCTGTTCCTGCTGTCCCAAGGCGCTGTAAACATGGCCAAGGTTGTTGGCAGCCACGGCCAGCAACCCCTTGCGCCCCAGTTGGTTGGCCAGCTCAAGGGTCTGTTGATAGTAGCTGCGGGCCCGTTCGTACTGGCCGATCTGCATCTGGACAACGCCCAGGTTGTTCAGGATGTTGGCCTGCAACTGCCGGTTATCCAAACGGCGGGCAATCCGCAAGGCCTCGTCAAAGGCCGCCAGGGCGGCATCGACCCGTTTCAGGTCAAACTCATTCAGCCCCTTGCGGTTCAGGCTTGCCGCCAGATCCTCGTCCAGTCCTTTCCTGCGCTGGATGGCAATGGCCTCGTCAAAATACCGGCTGGACTGCGCATACTGGCCGGACTCATTGTAAATCTGGGCCAGCGTGGCCAGGACGTTGGAGGTGCCGAGATCGTTGCCGGTCCTGCGGTTCAGCGTCAGCGACTCCTGCAAATCGTGGATGGCATCCTGGTAGCGCCCCAGCCGCAGCCTGACCGTGCCGCCATGGAACAGCAGCAGTGCCTGCATCTCGCGGTTACCGCTCTTGCGAGCCAAGCTCAGCGCCTCGTCAAAGAGCGGCAGGGCCTGTTGATACAGCTCCAAGCCCTTATACAGCACCGCCCCCAGGTTCAGCAGGTCGTTAGCCAGGTCATCCGGGTTGTTACGCTGACGACTCAACTGCAGGGTCTGCTCGTAGTAACGGCGGGCCGTCTCGTTCTGGTCCATGGCATCGTAGACCACTCCCAGACCGTTCAGGTTGGCCCAGCGGCAATCAAGATCACCGGCGCAGAGTGACAAGGAACGTTCAAAAAGCTGAATCGCCCGCTGATACTGCTTTGCCTCGGACGCCTTGCTCCCCTCTTCCCACAGGTTTTCCGCCTCGTTCCTGCCGGCAAAGGCGAGCGTGGCACTGTACAAGAGCAGCAGAAGTACCAGCATCATGAGGTAGGGTCTACGTAGCATGGGTTACCTCCAGAGTAATTCAGCGACGCCGCACAAAGACGAAATCGCCCCCTTCGTCACCGGTCTCGGCAATGGCGCCGTACAGAGGTGTCTGTCCCACCGGACTGTTGTTGATGACCGCCTCGCGGAAGCTGGTGTACAACCGCTGGGCGTCCAGATACTGATCCCGGTTATCCTTGAGCCGTTTCACCAGATACTCCACAAAGACGCTGCGGTCCGGCACGGTCTTGAGGCTGCCGCTGGTAATGGCCTTGCGGCTGGGCATCTCAAAGATCTTTTCCAGTGCACCGCTGGGGCGGCCAAAGGCATCGCGCACCTTGAAGATGCCGCCGCTGAAGCAGGCGTCAGCCACCAGCAGGATATGGCGCGCCTTGATGGCCTTGATGTAATCACGCAGGGTGCTGTTGGAGATCCAGTCCGACGGGTCTTGCATGCCGGCGGCATCCCGCGGCAGCCAGAAGCCCTGCTGCATGTCATCCCGCCAGACGCCATGGCCGGCAAAGAACACCAGCAGGCTGTCCTGCGGCCCCACGTTCTTGCGCAGACCTTCAAAGGCATGAAAGATCATCTTGCGATCAGGATTTTTCAACAGGGTCACGTGGGCGGGATCAAAGGTATACCTGCTGGTCAGGACCTGCATCAACTGGGTGGCATCTGCAACCGGGTGGTCGAGTTTGAGGATCTCACTGCTGCGGTAGTCCTGCACGGCAATCAAAAGGGCATGATAGACGCCACTCCCCGGACCGTCTGCCTGGCGTTCCCCAACGGGCTGGGCAACGGCCTGGCTAACGGGCCGGCCGATCTCACGGACAATCCTGAAACTCTCGCTGGCGGTGCTTCGGTCAAGGGCCAGGGCCTGTACGCTGATCTCGTTTTCTCCGGGCTTCAACAGCAGCTCGGCAGAGAAGTTCCCCTCCTCATCAAGTGCTGCCGGCTGAGTATTGACCGTTACCCGGGCAATACCGCGCGAAGATCTGGCCACCCCCGTAACCCTGAGCGTGTCCCCCTTCACCCTGCTGGCCAGTCCACGCTGCAGCAATGGCGCGGTAATGGTAATGACCGGCGCTTTAGCCAAAGCTCCCGTGACAACAGGGCCAATGGGTTCGCCCGCCTTGGTCACAAGCAGAGCCAGGACCTCCCGCTGCTGGTCCTTGGCCAGCAGCCCGGTCTGCAGGGCCATTTGGGCATAGGCCTGCGTCTGATCACGACCCACCTGTTCTTCTTTGATTGTCACATCCGGGGTAATGCCGGCCTGCACCATCTGGCCGGACGGCAGATAGTAGTGGGCCGTGGTCAGTTTGACAGCATAGCCGCTCTTGAGCGGTATGATGGTCTGCACCGACCCTTTGCCAAAGCTCTTTTCACCCACCAACAGGGCGCTTCTGCGGTCACGCAGGGCCCCGGCCAGGATTTCTGCGGCGCTGGCGGAACCATGATTCACGAGGATCACCAGATTGGCGACATAACGGGTGCCAAGGGTCTTGGCGCTGTAGGTCTTGTCGCCGAAGGTACGGCCCTTCACCACCAGCAGAGTGCCGGTATCCACAAACATATCCGTGACCTTCAGGGCTGCATCCAGCAAACCACCGGGGTTATTACGCAGATCAAGCACCAAGCCTTTCTGCAACCCCAGCTTTTCCAGCTGGTAGAGGGCATCCTCCACCAATTGGGGGGTATGTTCCTGAAACTGAGTGATCTTGAGATAGCCGACACCATTGCCAAGCCCGCGAAAGGTGACACTTTTGATCGAGAGGGAACGGCGGACCAGGGTAAGCGTACGTAGCCCATCTCTGCTCCTGATCTGCAGCATGACCCGGCTGCCTGCTGCGCCGCGCAGCAGCTTGACAGCCTGGAGGAGCTGCATACCGGCCGTCGGGGTGCCGTCGATTGCCTCGATGACATCTCCCGCCCTGATGCCCGCCTCAAAGGCCGGGGACCCCTCCAACGGACTTACCACCTCGATCCCACGCTGCGACGCCCTGATTTCAGCGCCAACACCGCTAAAGGTGCCCTTGCTGGACAGCATGAGTTCCTGATAGTCGTCCGGTGCCAAGAGGGCACTGTAGGGATCGAGCGCTGCCAAGAGCTGCCGGGTGGCGGTCACCTCCAGGGTCTGTTCCGCCTCGCCACTGCGGGCCGCCTTGCGTTCAACGGCCCCGGCAACCGCCTGCTGCAGCTCTTTGGCAGTGCTGACGGACGGTGGTACATCGTTCTCATCCAGCCCGCGTAAAGCCCCCCGCAGCATAAGCTGAAAATCAGGCGCCTCGACATACTGTTTCTCCACCTGCTCCACCACACTGCGGAACAGCGCCAGCTCGGCCGCAGCCGGCGCGTTCGTCGCCAGTATGAACAACACGCTGCAGACAACACTGCTGACTATGCGATACAGACTAACCGGCCAACGGTTCATCGAGTCCTCCGGCACACAAACTCAGGATGGGAAACGGTTACGCAGGGTCGTCACAAACAGGTGATCTGCCCGCCTGGAAACCATTTCCAGGGGAGAATAGCCCCTTTTCCATGCCAGATACAAGCTGAACCACAGCAGCAGCCCCGTAAGCAGAAAGTTCGGCCAGGCATTCAGTGCCCACTGTCCCTCCCAGCTCCACTGCCAGACATCGGAAAACGGCATCAGGTAAGGTATGGGCCAGTGATCATTATCCGGGCCACGCGCCCCCAGCAGGTCTCCCAAGAGGTGGATATGGAAACTGATGAAGGCCAGCAGCGCCACCCGCCAGCCCCGACCGGTGCTGAACGTGCAGACTGCGGCAACAAGCAGGCCAAAGAAGAGATTATGCAGAGCCGTATGGTGGTACTGTGTCCACCAGAGCAGTTCATGTGTGGAACCGCGTGTCATGAGTTCAACCACGAGCCCCACGCCGTCAAGATCCGGGGCAACACCGGCCAGCGTAACCGCTGCCCGTTCCTTGCGCGTCAGTGAACGGTCTGTTGTGGCAACAGTCCAACCAAGTAAGAGATGGGTAATAGGGTTCATGAAGAAGTAACCATTCAGGATGCAAAGCCGTCCAGCAGAGCTGTTGCCGACATGAGCTGGGCTATTCTGAGGCAACTCGCCTACCACAGTTCAGAAAAGTTACAAGAATACCCCAAAAGAACGACACTTTTGTCACTATTCCGGACTGCCAACCAGCTGAAACGCCCCCCAATAGAAGGGGTGGGGATATTTTTTCAACATGAAAAGCTGAGCCTGACGCAGGGCGGTTGCCTTAGCGACACCGGCACTCAGTTGCCGGTAAAACGCAATCATCAGCTCTGTGGTCTCACGGCTCGGAACAGACCAAAGGCTCAGCACCACACTGCGGGCGCCGGCCAGGATAAAGGCCCGTTTGAGTCCAAAGACCCCTTCTCCGGCCCTGACATCGCCCACTCCGGTCTCACAGGCCGATAGCGTGACCAGATCGGTTCCCAGCAGGGAAAGTCCCAGAATCTTTTCTGCGGTCACCAAACCATCATCACGTCCACTGGCCAAAGAGCGGTTGACGCCGGCCAGAGCAATGCCGGAACGCACCATCGGGTTGAGCAGCTTCATATCCTGCGACGATGCTGCCTGGTGTTTCTGTACCGCTGCAAGGCCACGGGCCCCCTCGTGGGCCTGTTCAGTCCCCTGCAGGAAAAAGCCGTGGGTTGCCAGGTGCAAGATGCGGGGCTTTTGTTGGTTAAACAGCGCTGATTCGACCGCTGTCTGACCAACCAGGCGCGTAACCGGCATCGTCTTACCCAGCAATCCAGCAACGGCATCGGCCTCAACCCTGGTATCAGGCAGACGATCAAAATGGACTGAGGCAAGCTGTTCAGGCAGATCACCGCTGAGATCTGCCCCATGGAGTGGGGGCAGTTGCAGATCATAATCAGGATCAGCAAACAACGTGGCTGCCCCCGCGCTAGTACGGCTCCTTCCGAACCGGACCAGGTCACGGCCTGATCCGATATAGCTGACAGCATAGTGCTCAATCAGATAGTGTTGATCCGGACAGCGCAACACCTCGAACGGCAGCAAATGCAGGGCGCCGTCTGGACTGATCAACAAGGCTGACACCCCGGCCAGATGCCGCTGAAGCGGCCCCATGATCGCTTGAAACAACGCGGTACCCAGCGTATCAATCCCTGTGTTTTCTCCTGCCCTGTTGTCCGCCCTGACCGCAATTCGCTGCCGATACTCCTTGATCATCCGATCCAACTGGTCTGCCGGCCCCAGATCCACCAAGTGCACCCGGTTGTCGGCACTGCTCACCACGAATGCAAGGTAGCGCATGCCACGCACCTGGTAGGGCGTAAAACTCCAATCCTCAACCAGGGCAATATCAAGGTAGGCCGTACCTTTGGGGAGCAGGCTGCGCAGCGCTGCAACGCCAAACGTGCGGGATGACGACACACGGGCATATGCCGCACTGTTCCTGCCCAACTCGGCTTCCAGCTCCTCTTTTTGGCGTTCCAGCCGGTCAATCCTGGCCAGATAGTTCTCCGTTGAGCGTGCTGTTGGCTGTACAAGCCGCAGCCCGGCCAGTTCCCGTCTGACCTCTGCCACCTTCACAAGCGCACGGGCCACCAGGGGATCATCTGAACGGTACAGGGCCTCCAGGTAACGACTTTGCGCCTCCATCACGATCCCCTTCCAGCGCAGCCAAACCTCCAGGCCCTTGGCAGCTGTTTCAGGATCCTGTGCCAACACGTTGCCGGCCAGGGAGAGATGCTGTCTGACCACAAGCATTTCATCCCGCACATACTGCAGTTTTTGCTGTTCTGTCAGCAGCAGGAACAGATCGTCGCGTGCACGCTCTTTGATCCGGATTGCCTGCTCCTGCAACTGGAATCCCTCACGATATCTCCCCTGCATCAAGACCGCTTCCGCAAGGTTACCCAACCGCGCAGCAAGCTCCGGGTGCTCGGGACGCTGCTGTCCTCCCTTGCTGTCATCCACGATCCTGCGCAACAGCTGCTCAGCTTCGGAAAGCCGGTTCTGCATCAGGTAGGTCACCGCCAGGTTATTACGCTGTGACAGGGTGTTGGCATGCCGTGCTCCCAGCACAGCCGTACTGATAGCGACAGCCTCAAGATGCAGCGGCTCAGCCTTGGCATACTGCTCTTTCCGCTGGAAATTCATGGCCAGGTTATCAAGATACAGGGCCAGCTCAGGATGATGATTGCCGTAGATCTTTCTGGCACTGTCGACCGCCTGCCCCAGCAGCGGCTCAGCCTCTTGATACCTGCCCTGCAGGCTGTAGATCATCCCCAGATTGTTCAGCTCCCGGGCAAGCCGTGGGTCGTCACCGTGCAGAATTATCTGTTTGATCTCCAGCGCTGCGGCCGTCAACTCGACGGCATCACGGTCACGCTTCATCTTCAGGTAGAGTCCCCCCAGGCTGGACATCCGGTCGGCAAGATACAATAGCTGCCTGTCTTTTGAGATATGCATGCGTTGCTCAAGCCCGTCCGGCCTTGCCGCCTTGAGCGCCCATGCGTACTCAGCCTTCAGGAGCGGTTCAGCCTCGGCATAACGCCCCTGGTTTTCGTACAGGATGGCCAGGTTGCCCGAGATGGAGACAACGGCCTCTTCATCCCTGGGCTGCATGCTGTTCAGGATCTCGATTGCCTCCAGGTAGTACTGCTCAGACTCGCGATAGCGACCGGTTTCACGATATAACCCAGCCAGGTTCTGAAGCGCAGCAGCGTAATCTGAGGGCTGTTCCTGCCGCATCTGACGGGTGATCTGCAACGCCTGTTGAAAATACTGCTCAGACCGGCCGTAGTCCCCCATCTTACGCAGGACAGAAGCGAGACCATCGAGGCTCATTGCGGTTTCCCGGTGCTGTTCACCAAAGAGTTTTCGCGACAACTGCAGCACCAGCTGCGCCTGCTTGAGCGCCTCGCTGTAGCGCCCGGCAGCCTGCAGCTTCTGGGCGTACCCACGCTCCATCCTCAGCTCCATCACCTCTTCATAGGAAGCGGCACGCACGTTGAACGGCAGTAGCAGCAGTACCATCAACGTGATCCAGGCGATTGAGGGCATTATTTTTCTCCCCTGCTGTGCAAGCGCTGAAAACATGCTAGAGTAACAAACAATTCTTTTCCACCCGGAGGTATCCCATGCAACGACTGACCTGCCAGATAGTGTCCCTGATACTCGCCCTTGGCATCCTGTTGCCGGTTTTCGCAACAGCAGACGACGCCAACGAAGATCTCCGCTCGCAGCGCCAGAGAATTATCCGGCGTATGAGAACAAACACGCAAACGCCGGCAGCGGCAGCACCATCAACGGCAGCTGCCCCCGCCACGGCCGGGCAGAACAGTTCTGACGACTCGACCTACGGTTTCAGCAAAGAAAACCCGGTCAAGCTCGGCGGTGCAGATCCGGGAGAATCGGTTGATGCATCTTACTATTATTTAAAACTGCTGCGCGACAGCAACGGAAAGCCATGCAGCTATCGTCGGCTTGGTAGTGTCGGAGCGGGAGCGGATGGCCACATCCTGGACCTCTACCTGATCACCGACTCCACCGGCGCCGAATACAAGATTTTTCTCGACATGTACCACCCGGAGATTCACCCCAAGGAGGCCAAGGCCCCCAAAGGCTTCAGCAAGTAAGCCCAGTCAGCATCAGCAGCCGGGCAGTCACTGCTGTAACTGCTGCAAACGTTCCTTTGCCTGGGCAATATCCTCGGCCAACTGTTGGTCGGAGCCATAGTTTTGTGGATTTTTCTGCACCTGCCGCAAAAACTCCTCCAGCAGTTGGCGCTCCTCAACCTTTCTGGCCATCCGTTGCAGCTCCCGAGCGGTTTGCAGTGCCATTTCAGGATTATCGGCATAGCTACGGGCATACCGCAGATAGGTGGCCGCTGCCTTGTCCGGCTGCTGCACCTGTTCATACTGACGGGCCAGATGCAAGAGCAGTTCCGGATCATGAGGCGCCAGCTTAACCGCCTTTTCCAAATCAGCCAATGCACCGCGATGATCTCCCTGAATCGCCCTTGCCCTGCTGCGCCAGTCATAGGAACGTGCCTCATGAGGCGCCAGTTGCACCAGTTGATTCAGGGCGACCAGCGCCTCTTTGTCACGATTCAACCATAGCAGGGTATAGCCACGATAATACCAGGCCTCCTTGTTGTCAGGCTCCAATCCGATGGCAGCATCAAATCTGAGCAGGCCTTGTTGCGCGTCACCGGCCCCAAAGGCACGCAATCCCTGCTGCACAAACTGGTAGGCCTTGAGGGCAGCAGCAGAACGAAACGGCTTGAACAGCCCGGTTGGCTCGCAAAAGTCTGCAACCGTCACGTAGGCCGGCAAGGCACAGCTTTGCTGCTGATCCTGCAGCGCACCGGTTACGTCACCCAGTTCATAGCGAACATGTGCTCGTTCGTAATAGGCCTGGGCGAGCGCTTGCAGCGCATCGGACGTATCAAGCTGTCTGATTGCTGCAGCTTGTGGTGTCGTCATAACATGTTCTTCTGTGCAGGGCGCAACAGAGAAGCTTTTGCAAAAAAGTTCCAGTGTCTGCTGAACATTTGTCATTTTTCTGCTCTGCATTAAAAAGCGCAGATACGGTTCGTACCCCTTGGGTAACGCCTCCTTGAGCACTGCCACACCCTTATCAGCCTCAACCAGGGCCTGAGCAGGGGTATCACTTCCCCGGTAGTAATCCGCACGCTTGAAATACACCTTTTCAGCCAGTACCGGCCCCTGTTTGGCATCCAGCTTGAGTACCATTGCGATATCACGCCCCACCTGTTCCTGCTGCTCCGGTGCAACAGAGACCAAAGCCCGCCGCAGATAGGCCTGCGGGTCATGTGGCGTCAGCTCAATCACCTTGGAGAGCAGCAAGCGCGCCTCTGCAAACTGTTTGCGAAACGCCAACTCGCCTGCATCCTTCATGATACCGGCCGCCCTGACGCTCCGCTCCTGTTCGGATATCCGGTCAACAATCTTCTGTTTGTCTGCAGTTGCGGCATCAGCCAGCTGTTTTTTCAGCTCGCCCAACTCCTGGGACTGCTGTTGTAGACGGGCCTGCAGCTGGCGGTATTCCCCCACCTCCTGACGTTGCTGCAAGGTACGCTGGATAGTCTGTTCCACCTCGTCTGCCATGATCTCAGCCCTGATCGGAACCAGGATCTTGATGGCATTGCCGGCCATCTGACGTGTCTCCGGCAAGGTAGTGATCTTCATGGCATGGTTGGCAACCACCTCAATCAGATCATCCTCAAGGGCAAGGTTTCGTACCTTTGAGTAGCTTCTGACATAGGTACCGGCCTGTTCTGCTGCACGGCGGATTGCGTCCTTGCGGGCGTATTCGAGCCCGGCCGCCATGGTTTCACCGTCACCGACCAGATATTCTCCAACGGTTTCAATCACTTGGTCAGCAGCGCAAACGGGCGCAGCCAACCCAACCAACAGGAGCACAAGCAAAAAGAGATGTTTCATCAAGGTCTCCAGTGCAGCCGCAGCCGGACCGCATAGTATGATGTCTGCAGCCAATCGTAACACACAAGCAGCCGGTTTGCAGACGAACTTGCCGCTTGTATCCAAGCTGGTATAGTCTTCTGCACCGGCAGCAGCAAGCCGCAACTCCTTACGCGAGGTGCCCCATGAAACGATCCTCATCACGATCCAGCCTGCTCGTAGTGCTGCTCAGCACCTGCCTGACCACACCGGCCTCCGCGACTGACGTCGTCCTGCCGGAAAAGTGCACGTTGGTTCCGGTGAAAGGCCCCTGCAAGGCGATGATCGAAAGCGCTTACTTTAACCGGCAACAGGGGAAATGCGTTTCCTACTACTATGACGGGTGTGGGGCGGTGAAACCGTTTGAAAGCCTGGAGGAGTGTCAGCGGACCTGCGAGCAGCCCAGGCCGGCACCAAAAAAACGACCGTCATCCGGCCTGTACTACGACCCGGTTGAGGATGACCCGCGTTATGCTGACGTTTTCAGGCAGATTGATGGTGAGGTAAAGGCTGCCCTTGCCGGGCACCCCCGTAAAGGCAGCATGGGGTTTGTCCATGTCATCTGGGAAACCAAAAAACAGATACTGAAAAACCGGTACAACATCGATTGGCGCACTCCGGCTGAGTTGAATCCGCAGGTGTTGTTCGATTAGCAGGCAGCAGGGCTGTTGTGCAGCGCCGTGGCGACCGCGGTAACCACGCTATCCCAGTCGCCCGCCGAAGGCTGGCGGAACAGCCGAGCGGTCGGGTACCAGGGGCAGTCTTGGCGGGCAAGTCCCCAGCGCCAATCCGGGGCAAAGGGCAACAGCAGCCAGGTTTTCTTCCCCAGCGCGCCAGCCAGGTGAGCCACGGCCGTGTCAATGGTAATCACCAGCTCCAATGGTTCCAGCAGGGCGGCCGTATCGGCAAAATCCTGCACCAGCATGGTCAGATCGTTAAGCGCAAAGGGCGGAGGAAACTCCTTTTCCGCCATCTGCAGCGAGATCCAGCTCACCCCGGGAATCCGGGCCAGCGGTGCCAGGAAGCCCGGCGGACATCGTCTGGCCGGATCGGGATAGGCCTTGCCGGCCCAGCACAAACCGATCCGGCGCCCTCCCTGCGGGACGACACTCTGCCAGAACGGCAGCCGATCCGCTGGTGCGGTCAGGTAAGGAATTTGCGTAGGGATGGTCTCCATGATGGTGCCGAAGAGGTAGGGTAACGACAGCAGCGGCGCCTGCACGTCAAACGCCGGCAGGGTGCTGCCAAACGGCACAACCTCAACCCCATTTCCCAGGGTTTTCATCAGTGCGACCAGCTGCGGATGGCACTCAAACAGCACCCGGGCACCCCGCTCCACCAGAAGCGGCAGGTAACGACAGAACTGGATCGTATCGCCCAGCCCCTGTTCGGCGTAGACCAGGATCGTCCGGCCGGCCGGGTCGCCGCCAGACCAGCGCGGCTCGGCAAACTGGCGCTGCGGCGAGCTGAAGCGCCGCTTTTTCCAGCGCCACTCATATTCCCTGAAACCTGCCGCATAGTTACCCTGCAGCAACAGCAGCAGAGCGTAGTTCCAGTGAGCCTCGGCGTGGTCGGGCGAGACCTTGAGCACCCGGGCGCACTCAACCAGGGCCTGCTGGATCTCTCCCTGGGCCTGCAGACAGGTAGCCAGGGCCACACGGCTGTCATGCAGGGACGGGGCCAGCTGCAGGGCCTGCTGGTAACTCTTGATCGCCTGATCAAAGAAGCCCATCTCCAGCAAGGTATTGCCGCGGTTGTTCCAGATCAGGGCCAGGGTGGGCCAGCGACCCAGCGCCTCATCGTACAACGCCAGGGCATCGTCGTAGCGCGCGTTGTCATGCAACGACGCCCCTTCACGCAGTATCCGCTCCAGTTCACCCATAGCCGGCTTGCCCCGTTACCCGTTACTTCAGGCTTCTGATCTTCTGCAGACTTTCCTCAAGCAGGGCCTTCTTGGCCGTGACATCGGCAAGCTTGGCCTTCTCCTTGGCAACGATGTCGGCCGGAGCCCGGTCCACAAAGCTGGGATTTTCAAGTTTCTTCGAGAACAGCTCGATCTCCTTATCCAGCTTGCCGATCTCCTTCAAGAGCCGTTTTTCCTCCTCGGCCACATCCACCAGCCCTTTCAGCGGCACAAAAACCTGCAGGTCCCCTGCCGGCTGCACGGCCGCATCCTCTGGCTTTGTCAGGTTCTGGCCGATGGTCAGCTCCGAGACCCTGGCCAGCGCCCGGATCTTGCCGGCAAACAGATGCACCAGGTCCTCCGCCTGTTGGTTTGCCGCCGAGATGATCACATTGATCTCGCGGGAAGGCGGCACCTCCATCTCACCACGGATGGTGCGGATGGCAGAAATCACCTCCATGACCTGCGTCATCCGTTCGGCCGCGTCCTCAAACTGCCAGTCTTCGCGGGGGTGCGGATAGGGGGCCAGCATGATGGAAGGGGCCCAGTCCCCGCCGGAGCCGCGCAGCCCGCAGCGGTTCCCCTTGGGCAGGGCCTGCCAGATCTCTTCCGTGATGAACGGCATCAGGGGATGCAGCAGACGCAGCAGGTGTTCCAGCACCATCCAGAGGATGTACTGGGCAGTCTGGCGCCGCAGCGGGTCGTCACCATACAGCTCCTGCTTGGACAGCTCCAGATACCAGTCGCAGAACTCGCTCCAGGTAAACTGGTAGAGCGTCATGGCGGCCTCGTTGAAGCGGTACTCCTCCAGGGCGCGGTTGGCCTCGCGGACGGTCTCGTTCAGGCGGTGCAGAATCCACTCCTCGGCCTCGCCCAGCTGCAGCCCTTCAAAGGTGACCGCATCCGGATCAAACCCTTCCAGGTTCATCAGGGTGAAGCGGGCCGCGTTCCAGACCTTGTTGCAGAAGTTGCGGTAGCCGGAGATCCGCTCTTCCGCCAGCTTGATATCCCTGCCCTGGGCGGCAAAGGCCGCCAGGGTGAAGCGGAAGGCATCGGTGCCGTACTGATCCACCACGGTCAAGGGATCGATCACGTTGCCTTTGGACTTGGACATCTTCTGGCCCTGGGCATCCCGCACCAGGGCATGGATGTAGACATCCTTGAACGGCACCTCATCCATGAAATGCAGCCCCATCATCATCATGCGGGCCACCCAGAAGAACAGGATATCAAAGCCGGTCACCAGGCAGGAGGTGGGATAGTAGCGTTTCAGCTCCTGGGTCTGCTCGGGCCAGCCCATCGTGGAAAACGGCCAGAGCGCCGAAGAAAACCAGGTGTCCAGCACGTCGGTTTCCTGACGTATCTCGTCACTGTCACAATGGCTGCAACGAGTGGGATCTTCCATGGCCACCGTGATCTTGCCGCAGTGATCGCAGAACCAGGCCGGAATACGGTGTCCCCACCAGATCTGGCGCGAGATGCACCAATCGCGGATATTCTCCATCCAGTCGTAATAGGTATTCTCCCACTGTTTCGGCAGAATCCGGGTACGGCCGTCCTTGACCGCCTGCAGGGCCCGCTCTGCCAGCGGCCCCACCTTGACGTACCACTGCAGGGAGAGGTACGGCTCGACCACGGTCTTGCAGCGGTAGCAGCCGCCCACCGACAGACCGTGATCATCAATCTTCTCCAGCAGACCGGCCTCCTCCAGGTCCTCCACAATCTGCTTGCGGGCCGCAAAGCGGTCCATGCCTTCGTACTGATGGCCGGCGGCATTGATCACGCCCGACTCGTCAAAGACGTTGATCCTGTCCAGGCCGTGACGGACACCCACCTCAAAGTCGTTGAAGTCGTGGGCCGGGGTGATCTTGACCACGCCGGTGCCAAACTCGCGATCCACGTACTCATCCGCCACCACCGGAATCTCGCGGTTCACCAGCGGCAGCAACACCCTGGCTCCGTGCAGGTCCAGGTAGCGCTCATCCTCGGGATGCACCGCCACGGCGGTATCGCCCAGCATGGTCTCGGGACGGGTGGTGGCAACCGTGACAAATCGGCCCGGTTGCCCCACCACCGGGTAACGGATATGCCAGAGATGCCCCTTCTTCTCCTCATGTTCCACCTCGATGTCCGACAGGGCGGTATGGCAGCGGGGACACCAGTTGATCAGGCGGTTGTCGCGGTAGATCAGCCCCTCGTTGTAGAGCCGCACAAAGACGGTACGGACCGCCTTCGAGAGCCCCTCATCCATGGTAAAGCGTTCCCGCTCCCAGTCACAGGAGGCGCCCAGACGCTTCAACTGCCCGATGATCTGCCCCCCCGACTCGGCCTTCCACTGCCAGACCCGCTCGATAAAGGCCTCGCGCCCCAGGTCGTGACGATCCTTCTTTTCAGCGGCCAGCTGACGCTCCACCACGTTCTGGGTGGCGATACCGGCATGGTCGGTGCCGGGCATCCAGAGCACGCTGTGACCGGTCATCCGCTTCCAGCGGCAGAGAATATCCTGCAGGGTATTGTTCAGGGCATGCCCCATGTGCAGGGCGCCGGTCACGTTGGGAGGCGGTATGACAATGCTGTACGGTTTGCGTGGTGAGGTCTCATCGGCGTGGAAGTAGCCCTTGTCAAGCCATTCGGCATACCATCGTTTTTCAACATCATGGGGTTCATACCCCTTGGCCAGTTCCGTAGTAGACATTACCTGTTACCCTTACCTTTACATGATTTTGCGTGAAGGTTGTTTATACCCTGCGCAACCGTTATGGTCAAGCTGCTGAGCAGCAAGCCGGCTCACGCAAACAGCCGCACAAATGACCTTGATCTTTACCCGCCAAACCCCTATCTTGATCAAAGCAATAAGGTTTACGGGGCTCGCCCCGCACGGAAAGGAGCATGCGCTTATGACGCCACGCAGCATGAAACAGCTTTTGGCTGGTCTCAGTATCACCACACTGGTTGCCGGCATTTCCTCCGTTTCCCTGGCAGAAACCGCACCAGCAGCGTCCAAGGAAAAGGACAAGCCGACCTCAGAGGCCGGTCCGTCCGGCTGCGGCGGTATGCAGCCATGCCCTAACTGCATGAAGCAGAATGGCAGCATGCCAAACGGCGCCTCCGGCTGCGGCGGAGCGATGCCTGCTCAACCGGCGAAACCCGCTGCGCCACCCTCCGGCATGAGTGGCTGCGGTGGTGCTTCAGGCTGTGGTGGCGCCGCAAAACCGGCTCCGGATCAACCAGCCAAATAAATCCATAAAGCCGATTTGACAAACCGCCGACTATTGCTACTATCAATAACATAGGCGGCCGAGCAGCCGCCCAATCACACGCAGGAGGTTTGCCATGGAGAAGGATCGGATCAAGTCCATCCTGGCAGGAATGGGTATCGCCAGCCTCGTTGCAGGCTTGTCGGTTGTCCCGTTCACGGCCCAGGGGAGCAGCGGTTGAGGTGGCAGCAAAGAGGGTGCCGGGAGCACCCCGCAGCAGGAGGCCGGCAAGACCGGCTGCAGCGGCCAGAATGCCGATAAGGCAAAGGCAGCCAAACCTGCAAAAGACACCAAGAAGGGCAAGAGCAAAAAGGCCGTAAAAAAACCTGCCGAGAAACCAGCTCCCAAACCGGGCGGCAGCGGTTGAGGTGGCGCCTCTGGTACCGGTGGTACCAAGTAAGCTGCAACCAGTTCAATCAAGCGGCAGGATTTTCGTAGTCCTGCCGCTTTGTTATAACGGCATCCCCCTTGGAGGTGCGCCATTTTTCCCACCACCCGCAAACTATTGGGGCAAGCAACCTGGAATCGCCTGGTCGGCAGGTCATTGCGAGAACTCGACCCGCAGACCGTTCCGGGGCTGCTGGGCGAGGTAGCCGGCCTGACCCATCCGGAATGGCTGCCGGACCTGGCCCGGCTCGAACTGGCCTGTCATCAGGCCATGAATGTGCCGTTTCCGGCAACGGAGCAGCTGACCGCACTCACGCTCAACCCTTCGCTGCAGCTCATCCAGGTCCCCTGGCAGCATCTGCTGCTGCTTTTGACCTATGCCAAGCAGCAGGATATGCAGCGGATCGAGGCAGGCAGCGAGCTGATCCTGGTCTGGTGCGACCCAATCCAGCACAACCTGCGCTTTGAGGTGGCCCTGCCGGATCACCTGCTGGCCTTGAAGATGATCAGCGAAGAGCTTTCTCCCGAGAGCGTAGCCCGCGAATCGGGCAAACCGGTGGCGTTCTTCGACGCGCTGTTGTGGGATGCGGTCCGCAAGGGCATCCTGCTGGCCCCGGAATCACGGCTAACCCGCAGCCCGGTCATCAGTGCCAATGCGCCGGACAAACGTTTCAGCTCGGCCGAGGTCTTTACCCTGCAGTGGCACCTGACACAACACTGCGACCTGTACTGCAAGCACTGCTACGACCGGAGCCAGCGGGCTGAATTCCCCTATGAGCGGGCCGTCAGCCTGATGCAGGAGCTGCGGGAGTTCTGCTGGAGCCGCTTTGTGCGTCCCCAGGTGTCCTTCAGCGGCGGCAACCCGCTCTTGCATCCCCGCTTTTTCGAGATCTACCAGGCCGCGGCCGACCACGGTCTGATGACCGCCATCCTGGGCAATGCGGCGCCACGGGAGCAGGTTGAGCAGATCATGGAGATCCAGCGGCCGGTCTACTACCAGGTCAGCCTGGAGGGGCTGGAGGAACACAACGACCTGATCCGGGGCAGCGGCAATTTCCGGCGCACACTTGCTTTCCTGCAGATGCTGACCGAGTTGGGGGTACCCAACATGGTCATGCTGACCCTGACCAGAAACAACATGGACCAGGTCATTCCATTAGCCGAGGTACTGGAAGGGCTCACCGGCGGCCTGACCTTCAACCGTCTGGCCCTGTTCGGCGAGGGGGCTGCCCTGGCCCTGCCCACCCCGGCTGAGTACCAGGCCTTTTTACGGCAGTACGTGGCGGCCCTGCCCAGCCACCCGGTGCTGGCCCTGAAGGACAGCCTGTTGAACTCCATCTTTGAGGAAGAAGGGCGGGAACTGTTTGGCGGGTGCGCGGGCTACGGGTGCGGGGCGGCCTTCAATTTCGTGGCGATCCTGTCCGATGGCGAGGTGCATGCCTGTCGCAAGTTCCCCTCCCCCATCGGCAACATCATGCAGCAGAGCCTGGAAGAGGTCTACGGTTCGGAAATCGCTGCCCGCTACCGCGAGGGTTCCCGCGCCTGTAACGGCTGCCCGATGCGGGCGGTTTGCGGCGGCTGTCCGGCCGTCACCGCCAGTTTCGGCTACGACCCCTTGACCACCAAGGACCCTTACTGCTTCAGGACATAGTGTTCCACCACCCAGGCGGCAAAGGGGAAGCTGCAGGTGAAGGCGGGCGAGACCGCGTTCAGGACATGGATGCTGCGTTGATCGCCTTCCACCACAAAATCCTGCACCAGCTCCTTGGTGTGCGTGTTCAGCAACTGCGCCCTGATGCCCGGCTTGCTCCACTGGTTGAAGCCATCGGTAGCAAGCCTATGCACCATCTTGACGGCCAAGCCGGTAAAGTAACTGCGGTTGTACTTCTTGATCTCCGACAACGCCAATGAGCGGAAGCCGAAGTTGTCCCCCAGGAACAGACGCGCCTCCCAGCCGAGAATCTCCAGCAGTTCCTTGGCGCTGAAATGCTCAAGCCCCACATAGTTCTGGCGCCAGAAGGCCGGGATGGCGGTGGGACCGATCTTGATGGTGCCGTCCACGGTCACCGTATAATGCACTCCCAGAAACGGGTTCTTGAGGTTGGGTACCGGATAGATGTTGGTGCGGACCGGTTTGTCCGGGCCGGTGTACTTCAGGTAGATCCCCTTGAACGGGATGATGGTGTACTGCTGTGAAAAGCCGTAATCACGGGCAATCCGGTCGGCATACAGACCGGCGGCGTTGATGATCAGACCGGCCTCGATCACCTGGCCTGCGGTCGTGACAACCGCATCCTGGCCCTCCCGCCGCAGATACCCCTGCGCAAACAAAAAACGGACACCAGCTGCCTTAAGATCCTCTTTCAGGGCGTAACAGACCTGGGCCGGATCAACCGTTGCCGTACTGGGTGAGTACAAGGCAATGCCGGTGGTACGGGCATTGGGATCGATCTCGGCCAGTTGCTGCTCATCAATGATCTGCACCGCAACACCGTTGCGCTCACCACGGCGCTGCAGTTCTCGCACCCCCTCGATCTCGCCTTCGTTTGAGGCGACCACCACCTTGTGGCACTCGTTGATCGCCAGCCCCCGCTGCTTGACATACTCCTTCATCAGGCGGTTGCCGTCACGGGTGAAGCGGGCCTTGAGCGAGTCGGCGCTGTAGTAGAAACCGGCATGCAGCACCCCACTGTTACGGCCGCTGCCATGCTGCGCCACATCCGCTTCCTTCTCAATCACCACAATCGCGGCTGCCGGGAAGTGCGAACGCAGCTCACGGGCCAGGGCCAGCCCGATGATCCCGGCCCCGATGATCAGATAATCTGCCTGCAGACGGGCAGTCACAGCGTCACCGGATACCGGCGGGACAGCTTCAGAAAATTATCCAGCAGTTCCATACCGCCTTCAGTCAGGATTGATTCCGGGTGAAACTGCACCCCCCAGACCGGCAGTTCTTTGTGACGCACCCCCATGATCTCGCCGTTATCCACCCAGGCGGTCACCTCCAGGCAGGCCGGCAGGCTGGCCCGTTCCACCACCAGGGAGTGGTAGCGGGTGGCGTTGAACGGGTTCGGCAGCCCGGCGAACAACCCTGCGCCGTCATGATGGATCGGCGAGGTCTTGCCGTGCATCAGCGAAACACTGCGTACCACCTTGCCGCCAAAAGCGGCGCCGATGGACTGATGCCCCAGACAGACCCCCAACAGCGGGATCCGTCCGGCATAGGTCTGGATGGCAGCCACCGAGATACCGGCCTCTTCAGGGGAGCAGGGACCGGGCGACACCACGATCCGCTCCGGTTTCAACTCTGCAATGGCTTCAACCGGGATCTCATCGTTGCGCACCACCCGCACCTCTTCGCCGAGTTGTGCCAGATACTGAACGATATTGAAGGTAAAGGAGTCGTAATTATCGATCATCAAAAGCATATGGTCTGATCCTGTTCTTGCTTGGTTTGCCCCTGCGGCAGGCTGCTCCTGCCGTTGGAAGGTTTCACTATATATGCTTTTGCCCGGCAAGCTCAAGTGCAGTTTTCCGTCTGCCGACCGGGGAAACAATCGATTCAGGTAGCGACGACCGGCTGGACAACCAGGCAAAATATGCTACCGTTCTAGCAGCACGCCGTCACAGAACTGTCACGCACATGGCAGCAGTCCGTCAACGTAGACAAAGGACACGCCGTTGGAGCACGAATCCTTGATAAAGACCACAGCAGTGGCCGATGCCCCTGCGTGTTCGGCAGCCCAACTCCAGGCAGCGGAGGAATGGCAACGCACCTTCGACAGTGTGCCCGACCTGATTGCCATTATCGACACGGAACACCGCATTCTCCGCGCCAACAAAGCCATGGCGGCCTTTCTCGGCACCACACCGGAACAATGTGTCGGCCAGCTCTGTTACCGTTGTATCCACGGTATGAATGAACCGCTTCACGACTGCCCCCACCTCCTGACCCTGCAGGATCTCAAACAACACAATAGTGACCTCTATCTGGATCAGACCGACACGCATCTGATGGTCACCACCACCCCTCTTCTGAATGCCCGGGGAGAGGTCTACGCCATCGTGCATGTGGCCCGCGACATCACCGTACGCAAACAGGCCGAGGCAGACCTTACAGCGGCTTATCAGGAGTTGGACCGGCGGGTTGAGGAACGGACCGCCGAGCTGACCACCATCATCAACAGCACCGATGACATGATCTGGTCCGCTGACCCGGTCTCCTTTGGTTTATGCTCCTGGAACAGCAGTATGGCCAAGTACCTGAAAAACAGCCTGAATGTCAGCGTGGCAAAGGGCATGCGGCTGGAAGAGATTTTCAGCGACCGCAATTATGTGCTGCTCTGGCAACGGCTCTACCGCCAGACCCTGGAGAGCGGCCCCCATACACGTGAATACACCAGCAGCAACGGCAAGGTGATCCTCGAGCTGAACTTCAACCTGCTGAAACGGGATGACGGCAGCATCTTCGCGATTTCGGTCTTTGGCAAGGATATTACTGAACGCAAGCAGGCCGAGCAGAAGCTGCAGGCCCTCGCCGACGAACACTCCAGCCTGCTGCGCAACATCCCGATCGGCGTCTACAAATTCAGGATGACCGCCGGGGGCGGGATGGGTTTTGAGTATGCCAGCCCTACCTGCTGCGCCCAGTTGGGGGTCAGCGAAGAGGCACTGTTGCAGGATGTAACGCTGGCCTTCAATGCCATCCACCCCGATGATCTGGAACCGTTTATCCTGGCAAACCGTCTGGCCAAACAGACCTGCAAACCGTTTTTCTGGGTGGGTCGCTTCAAACACGGCGATGAGATCCGTTGGATGCAGATTGAATCACTGCCGACCCGGCTGGAGAACGGCGACATCCTCTGGAACGGCATCCAATCCGACATCACGGAACGCAAGCAGTATGAAGACGACCTGAACAAACTGGCAACCCGCTACCGGACACTCCTGTCGGTTGCCCATGACGGCATCCACCTGCTCAACTCGCAGGGGCACCTGATTGAGGTCAACACCGCCTTCTGCCGGATGCTCGGGTATGCTGAGCCGGAAATCATGGCGCTCCATACAGAGGATTGGGATGTGGCAATCCCGCGCAACGAACTGGCCCCGCTTTTTCAGGAACTGATCGAAAAACCGCGCCTGTTTGAGACCAGGCACCGCCGCAAGGACGGTTCGGTTATTGATGTCGAAATCAGCGCCTGTGGGGTCCAGCTCGATAATGAAACCTGCCTTTATGCTGCCTCGCGGGATATCACCGAACGCAAACGCACCGAGGAGGAGCTGCGTCAGGCCAAGCTGGCGGCTGATGCCGCCAATCAGGCCAAAAGCGACTTTCTGGCCAACATGAGCCACGAGATCCGCACCCCCATGAACGGGGTGATCGGCATGGTGCAACTGCTCCATTACACCGAACTGACCGATGAACAGCGCGAGTATCTGCAGACCATCGAGGTCTCGGCAGAAAACCTGTTGAACATCATCAACGACATCCTGGATCTCTCGAAGATTGAGGCGGGCAAGGTTGAACTGGAGTTCGCCGACTTCTCGCTGCAGCGGTGCATCCAGGATGTGCTGGCCATGCAGATGACCAGGGCCATGGAAAAGCGGCTCAAGCTGGAAACGGCCCTGACGCCGGAACTGCCGCTGGTGGTGCAGGGTGATCAGCTGCGGGTCAAGCAGGTGCTGTTGAACCTGCTCAGCAATGCGGTCAAATTCACCGAACAGGGGCGGGTCGCCGTCACCACCACCCTGTTGGAGAAACAGCCTGATCGTGCCGTCGTCCGGATCAGTATCAGCGACAGCGGCATCGGCATGTCATCCGAGATTCTGACCAGAATATTTGAACCCTTTACTCAGGCCGATGCCAGCACCACCCGCCGTTTTGGCGGCACCGGCCTGGGACTGGCCATCTGCCGCCAACTGGCGGAGCTGATGGGAGGCCGTATCTGGGCGGAGAGCAGCCCGGGCAAAGGCAGCAGTTTTCACCTGGAACTGCCTTTTACGCTGCCGCGCCAGACCGGGGCTGAACAGAGTGTCCCGCAGCTTCAGCCCGATACGCTGCAAAACGGCACACGCCTCACGGTGTTGGTGGCCGAAGACAATTTGATTAACCAGAAAACCTGTGTGCTGCTGCTGCACAAGCTGGGACACAAGACCATCACCGCCGACAACGGCCAACTGGCGATTGCTGCCTGGCAAACCCGCACGATTGATCTGATCCTGATGGATATCCAGATGCCGGTCCTGGGAGGGGTTGAGACGCTCCAGCTCATTCGCGCCGGTGATGCCGCCACTGGACGGCACACGCCGGTCATCGCCCTGACCGCCGACGCGCTGGCCGGGACCCAGGAGAAGTTACTTGCTGACGGGTTTGACGGCTATCTCTCCAAACCGATCAAGCTGGAGCAGTTGAAACAACAACTGCAGGCCGCTACGACTGCCTGAACAGGGGACAAAAAAAGAAGCCCGCACTGTGCGGGCTTCCGTTTGATTGCTACTGTGCACCATTTGCATGGTTTGCAGGCTGGTTGTTCCAGCCAGTTACTATGTTGGTATGAGCGTTAACAGCCAGGCGGCGTATCCTCCATGATGATCCTCCTTACAACAATGTTACACCATCATACAACCTGTACTGCCTTTTCTCCTTCAGACTGATTTGTTTCGTCGGTAGCGCTTACCTTGATTACACCATAGCGGCTGTCCGGCAAATAAAACAGTCTGTTTTTTATTTTTTTATCAGCGTACAATGTGTAGCTGTGTCTCCGGCCCGGACAGGCAATCCGCCTAACGGGACGGCCGCAGCGGCTCAAACAGGTATTCCAGCCCGTTCACCTTGATCTCATACACGCTCTGCAGCATCTGCCCCAAACGCCCCGCTGGAAAGCCCTTGCCCGCAAACCAGACCAAGTACGGTTCCGGCAGGTCGATCAGCAGCCGTCCCTGATATTTGCCGAACGGCATCCGCATCCCAGCCAGCTCCAAAAGTTCCGCCCCGGTGCCGCCATCGCCAAGCTGCGGTCCGTTCATCGCTTGCCGGTCCGCACCCGGAAGCCGGCCCGCTCCATGGCACTCAGATCAAGCCCGCCCGATGATCGTACCGGTTCAGGTTGAGGCTTGGGTTGAGGCGGCTGCGCCTGTTTTTTACCGGCTACCGCGCTGCCCGCCTCAGCCTCTTTGATCGACAACGCGATCCGCTTACGGACCGGGTCTGCCGAAAGCACCTTGACCTTGACAATCTGCCCCACCTGCACCGCATCATTGGGGTCTTTAATGAAACGGTTGGCCAGGTGACTGACATGCACCAGGCCATCCTGATGCACACCGATATCCACAAAGGCCCCAAAGGCGGTGACGTTGGTGACCACCCCCTGCAACAGCATCCCCTCCTGCAGATCGCCGATCTCACGAATATCGTCACGAAAGGCAGCGGTCTGGAACTGCTGGCGGGGGTCGCGGCCCGGTTTCTTGAGTTCTTCCAGGATATCTCGCAGGGTCGGCAGACCAACCTGGTCGCCGACATAGCGCTGCAGGTCGATCTTTTCAGCCAGGGCCGGACTCCTGACCAGGGCTGCCAGCGTCACCCCCAGGTCTGCCGCCATCTGCTCCACCAGGGCATAGCGCTCCGGATGGACCGCCGAGTTATCCAGCGGATGCTCACCATTGCGAATCCGCAGAAACCCTGCCGCCTGCTCAAAGGCCTTGGCGCCGAAGCGCGGCACCTTGAGCAGCCCTTTGCGGGAACCGAAGGGGCCATGCTCATCACGGTAGCGGGCAATGGCCTTGCCCAGGGACGGGCCAACCCCGGCCACATACGAGAGCAGCGCCCAGGAGGCGGTGTTGAGGTCCACCCCCACGTAGTTCACTCCTGACTCCACCACCTCATCCAGGCTCTTTTTCAACTGGTTCTGGTTGACGTCATGCTGGTACTGGCCCACCCCGATACTCTTGGGCTCCACCTTGACCAGCTCCGCCAGCGGGTCCTGCAGCCGGCGGGCAATCGAGATCGCCCCCCGCACAGTCAGGTCAAGCTCGGGGAACTCCTCCCGCGCAAGGTCCGAGGCCGAGTAGATACTGGCGCCGGCCTCACTGACCATCACCACCGGCAGGTGCTTGCCGGCAGCCTGCAGGGTCTCTTTGGTAAACAGCTCCATCTCTCGGCCGGCCGTGCCGTTGCCGATGGCGACCATCTCAACCCCGTGCCGCTCAACCAGACGCAGCAGTGCTGCGGCAGCCTCCCCTGCCCTGCCGCCCCCGGTATGGGGATAGATGGTAACATGCTCCAGAAAACGACCGGTTGTGTCCACCACCGCCAGCTTTGAACCGGTCCGCAGACCGGGGTCGATCCCCAACACCCGCTTGCCGCCGGCCGGTGGGGCCAGTAGCAGGTTGTGCAGGTTGCGGCTGAAGACCGTAATGGCAGCCTCATCGGCCAACTCCTTGGCCTTTAGCCGCAGCTCCACCTCGATTGAGGGAGCGATCAGCCGCTTGTAGGCATCCTCCGCCACTGCCTCCAAAAGAGGCCTGCAGATGCTCTCGCGCTGGATCAAACGGTGCTTCAGGCCGGCCAGGATCTCTTCCTGGGGGGCCTGTAATGACAGGCGCAGCACCTCCTCCTTTTCACCGCGCCGCATGGCCAGCATCCGGTGGGAGGGGATCTCCTTCAGCGGTTCCTGATAGTCGTAGTACATCTCAAACTTGGTGGGCTGCTCCTTCTTATCCGGCGCCACCCGGGCGGTCATCACCCCCTGCTGCCAGCTCAGACGACGGACCATGGCGCGGGCATCGGCGTCATCCGCCAGGCGCTCGGCCAGGATATGCCCGGCCCCCTCCAGGGCTGCCTCGGCCGTGGGAACCTCCTTGGCCGGATCAACAAACGGCATGGCCAGTTCCTGCAGACTGCCGCCAACCGTTTCCTGGGCCGCCAGCAGGTCTGCCAGCGGTTCAAGCCCCCGCTCACGGGCAATGGTCGCCTTGGTACGGCGTTTGGGCTTGTAGGGCAGATAGAGGTCCTCCAGCTCGGTTTTCTGACGGGTCGCCTCGATGCGGGCCTGCAGCTCAGGCGTCAGCTTGCCCTGCTCCGCAATGCTGGCCAGGATGGTCCGGCGCCGTTCCTCCAGTTCTGTAAAATAGGCCAGCCGCTCTTCAATGGTGCGGATCTGGACCTCATCCAGTTCGCCGGTCAACTCCTTGCGGTAACGGGCGATAAAGGGGACCGTGGCCCCTTCCTGCAACAGCTTGGTTGTATTGACGACCTGGTCCTGTTTCAGGCCGGTCTCTTCGGTAATGCTGCTGATAATTACTGCAAGCTGTTGTTGCTCGAGCGCCATGCGTGATTGCTCCTTAATGCCGGGCAGGCAGAAAAACTGCTAAAAATATAATTAAATTCTATCTATTCGTAAGACAAGGGCGTACTGTTACCGGTATCAGAAAAGGAGAAACCAATGATTATCAAAACAGGCGCCGTTGTTATCCATCCCGGAGCAACTGCATGGGGCGTTGGCAAAATAACCGAAGTAGCCGCCCTGAAGGCAACCATCCAGTTCAGTGACGGTATTATCAGAAAGATCGCTTCTTCTCACTTTGCCAGCCTGCAGCCCGGCGACCCGGCTGCGTTTGTGGCATTGGCGGAAACTGCCCCGGTTGAAAAGGCCCGCACTGTTTCCAAGCGGGCAAAGAAAGTAAAAGAACAGGCGGTTTAGCTGCAAACCGCCTGAAACAGGTTTTTCCCCTTCGCGTTCACCGAAACGCACACACGTGTCTATGGAAGCGGCATTACCAGCGTTTGGTGATCTCTATCAGGTGATAGCCGAACTGGGTCTTGACCGGCCCCAGCACCTTGCCGATCTCGCCGGTGAAGACAACCTCGTCGAACTCCCTGACCATCTGGCCCTGGCCAAAGGTGCCCAGATCACCACCCCGCATGCGGGACGGGCAGGCGGAGTTCTGCTTGGCCACCTCGCCAAAATCGGCCCCGGACTCGATCTCGGCCTTCAGTTTCAGACATTCCTCTTCGGTTGACACCAGGATGTGTCGTGCATTTGCTGTTGCCATAGCAAGTCTCTCCTTTATAAACAGCTTTACCGGTATAAAACGCCACGAGGAAGGCCGGATACAAGGCGCCCGGAGCGCGGGCACCGCGTAACGCAGCAGACAGCCTCCGCAGGCGTTCTAATTCAGTCCCTTTTCCGCTATCTCAATGGCCCGCCGCACCGCCATGGCCTTGTTGACCGTTTCCTGCCACTCGGTGGTGGGGTCGGAATCGGCCACCAGCCCGGCCCCGGCCTGCAGGTGGACCTTGCCGTCCTTGACCACCAGGGTCCGGATGGCAATGCAGAGGTCCATGTTGCCGGAGTAGGAGACATAGCCGACCGCCCCGCCGTAGATCCCACGCCGCAGCGGTTCCAGCTCGTCGATGATCTCCATGGCCCGGATCTTGGGGGCGCCGGAAAGGGTGCCGGCCGGGAAGGTGGCCCGCACCAGGTCAAAGGCATCCCGCTCCCCCTCCAGCTCACCCCGCACGTTGGAGACGATATGCATGACGTGGGAGTAGCGCTCCACCACCATCAACTCGCTGACCTCGACACTGCCGGTACGGCAGACCCGTCCCAGGTCGTTGCGCCCCAGATCCACCAGCATGACATGCTCGGCCCGCTCCTTGGGGTCTTGCATCAGCTCCTCGGCCAGGCGCTCATCCTCCTCCGGCGTGGCCCCGCGCGGGCGGGTGCCGGCAATCGGGCGCAGCTCCACCCGGGTCCCTTCCTTGCGCACCATCACCTCCGGCGAGGCGCCCGTTACGACCGTATCGCCGCAGCGCAGGAAAAACATGTAGGGCGAGGGGTTCAGGGTCCGCAGCACCCGGTAGACGTCAAACGGGTCAACCGTCAGGTCGCCGCTCATCCGTTGCGACAGCACCACCTGGATCACGTCACCGGCCCGGACATACTCCTTGACCCTGGTCACGGCAGCCTCGTAGTCGGCCTGGGTACAGTTGGAACTGAAACCGACCGTCCCTTGGGCCGGCACGGTCTGGCTGGTCTGGTTGAGCGGCAAGCGCAGGCGTTGCACCAGGGCCTCGATCCTGGACACGGCATCCTGGTAGGCGGTCTCCAATGTGACGCTGCCGTCCAGGTGGGCGGTGGCCACCACCTGAATCTTGTGCTTGACCGTATCAAAGATCAAGAGGGTGTCGGTCAGCATGAAATAGGAGTCCCAGGCCCCGATGGTGTCCGGTTTCTCGCTGGGCAGGTGTTCAAAGTGGCGAATCATGTCATAGCCCAGGTAGCCCACGGCCCCCCCCACAAAGCGGGGCAGACCGGCCACCTCCACCGGCTGGTAGGCGGCCAGGATCTCGCGCAGCAGCACAGTGGGATCATCCGCCTCATGACAAGAGACCTGATTGCCGCGCAGCACCTCGACCTGACGCCCCTTGGAGCGAAAGATCAGGGCCGGATTGGCCCCCAAGAAGGAGTAGCGCGCCCATTTTTCGCCACCTTCGATACTCTCCAGTAAAAAGGCATGCTGCCCGTTATCGATCTTGCGGAAGGCGGTCACCGGCGTGTCCATATCGGCCATGATCTCGCAATAAACCGGGATCAGGTTGCCCTGCGCCGCCAGGCGGGAAAACTCGTCAAATGCAGGATACATCATACCGACTCCAAGGTTTAAGAATAGGGTTTGGAAGCTACCATAGGGTACCGGGACTGTCAATTACACACCAGCCTCTTTTCATTAACGGGAGTTGTGCTATACTCACCTGAAAATCCACGGCAGGAGCTTGCCATGAAACAGACCAACATCCTTCTTGAAAGCGACACCAATGAACTGGAGATCGTTGAGTTCCGCGTCGATGAACTCGACTCCCATGGCAATCTGGTGCCCTGCCATTACGGCGTTAACGTGGCCAAGGTCCGCGAGATCATCCGTCTGCCCCAGCTGACCAAGGCGCTCAACACCTCCGATGCCGTGGAAGGGATGATCAAGCTGCGGGAGAAGGTCATCCCGATCCTGAACCTCTCCAAGATCCTCAACAAGTATACCGGCGACCTCCAGGCAGACCGGGTGATTGTGCTGGAGTTCAACAACCTGATGGTGGGGGTGCTGGTGCACTCGGTCTCGCGGATCTACCGCATCTCCTGGAAAAACGTCGAGGCCCCCTCCTCGGCGGTCTACTCCGATCAGGTCACCGGCCTGGTCAAGATGGAGGACCGCATCATCCTGGTGCTGGACTTTGAAAAGATCGTGGCAGAATTCTGCACCTCCAGCGCCCTCAAGCCGCTGGAGCCGGAACAGCTGCTGGATGCCCCCCATGCCGACCGCAGCAGCAGAACCATCCTGGTGGCCGACGACTCCCCCTTTATCCGCAGCACCATGTGCAGCGCCCTGCGCGGCGCCGGCTACAACGTGCTGGAGGCGGTCAACGGCGCCGAGGCCTGGGACAAGATCTGCGACCTGCAGCAGCGCTGCAGCACCGAAGGCCACGAGATCCGCAGCAAGCTGCAGCTGCTGATCACCGACGTGGAGATGCCGCAGATGGACGGCCTGCACCTGACCTCCCGTATCCGCAAGGAAGACTGTTTCAAAGAACTGCCGATCATCATCTTCTCCTCCCTGGCCTCGGACGACAACATCCGCAAATGGCACGATCTGGGGGCCCAGCAGATCCTGACCAAACCGGATCTGCCCAACCTGGTCAAGTATGCCGATGAATATACCGCCTGATCACCAGCCCCGGCTACCGGGCACTGCACAAGGGGCCAACCGGCCCCTTTTTTTCTGATTGACAACCCCTCCCGTTTCTGGTTTAGTGCCGCCACCCCAAACACCATAACTATTCAAAATAACTAAATTTTTTAAGCATTACTAAAATTTATCAATTTTTCTTTTACCCCTATCAAACCATTGAAGGAGACTACTGCATGAAAAAGGTGAATAAGTTTCGCAAGGTCATGGCAGCCAACCGTGGCGAAATCGCCATCCGGATCTTCCGGGCCTGCACCGAACTGGGCATCAGCACGGTGGCGATCTACTCGGAAGAAGACAAGCTCTCCCTGCACCGCTACAAGGCCGACGAGGCCTACCAGATCGGCAAGGGCAAGGCCCCGATCGACGCCTACCTGGGGATTGACGAGATCATCGCCCTGGCGCTCAAGGCCGATGTGGACGCGATCCACCCCGGTTATGGTTTCCTGGCAGAAAACGCCGAGTTTGCCGAGAAATGCGAGGCAGCCGGCATCGCCTTTATCGGACCCACCGCAGAGATGCAGCGCGCCCTGGGTGACAAGGTAGCCGGCCGCAAGGCCGCCGTTGCCGCCGAGGTTCCGGTCGTGCCCGGCACTGAAGATCCGATCGAGAAGGAAGAAGAAGCGCTCAAGTTTGCCAAGGAATATGGCTACCCGATCATCATCAAGGCAGCCGCCGGTGGTGGCGGCCGCGGCATGCGGGTGGCCCGCAACAAGAAAGAGCTGGTCGAAGGACTGGTGGCAGCCCGCAGCGAGGCCAAGGCCGCCTTTGGCAACCCCACCGTTTTTCTGGAGCGCTACATCGAGAACCCCAAGCATATCGAGGTGCAGGTGCTGGGGGACAACTACGGCAACCTGGTACACTTCTTCGAGCGGGACTGTTCCATCCAGCGCCGCCACCAGAAGGTGGTGGAGTTTGCCCCGTCGCTCTGCCTTACCCAGCAGCAGCGGGAAGAGATCTGCACCGCAGCCCTCAAGATCGCCAGTCAGGTCAAGTACCGCAACGCCGGTACGGTGGAGTTCCTGGTTGACCAGGAAGGCAACTTCTACTTCATCGAGATGAACCCCCGCATTCAGGTTGAGCACACCGTGACCGAGATGATCACCGGCCGCAACCTGGTGCAGAACCAGATCCTGATTGCCGAAGGCTACAAACTGGCTGACCCGGAGATCAACATTCCGTCCCAGTCGGCCATCGACATGCGCGGCTACGCCATTCAGTGCCGTATCACCACCGAAGACCCGGCCAACAACTTTGCACCCGACTTCGGCACCCTGACCACCTACCGCTCCGCTGCCGGGGCCGGTATCCGCCTGGATGCTGGCAACGCCTTCACCGGTTCCCAGATCACCCCCCACTATGACTCCCTGCTGGTCAAGGTCAGTTCCTGGGGGCTCAACTTCAAGGATGCCGCCTCGATCATGCACCGCGCCTTGCAGGAGTTCCGGGTACGCGGGGTCAAGACCAATATCGGCTTTTTGGAAAACGTGATTACCCACTCGGTCTTTTTGGGCGGCAAGTGCGACACCTCCTTCATCGATAAGCACCCCGAGCTGCTGCAGTTCCGCGAGAAAAAGGACCGCGCCAGCAAGGTACTCTCCTTCCTTGGTGACGTGGTGGTCAACGGCTCGCCCGGTATTGTCAAACCGCTCAAATCATCCGAACTGATGGAGGCACAGGTCCCCTACGTAGATATGACCAAGCCCCGTCCGGCCGGTTCCAAGGATCTGTTCATGCGGCTGGGGGCCGAAGGGCTGTCCAAGTGGATCCTGGAGCAGAAGAAGCTGCTGTTGACCGACACCACCATGCGGGACGCCCATCAGTCGCTTTTGGCTACCCGGGTGCGTTCCTACGACATCCTCAAGATCGCCGAACCCACCTCCTACCTGGGAGCCGACCTGTTCTCGCTGGAGTGCTGGGGTGGCGCCACTTTTGACGTTTCGATGCGCTTTTTGAAGGAGTGCCCCTGGCAGCGGCTGCACAAACTGTCCGAGGCGGTACCCAACATCCTGTTCCAGATGCTGCTGCGCGGCAGTAACGCCGTGGGTTACACCAACTACCCGGACAACGTGGTGCAGAAGTTCGTGGAAGAGGCCGCCAACTCCGGGGTCGACATCTTCCGCATCTTCGACTCCCTCAACTGGACCACCGGCATGCAGGTGGCCATGGAGGCGGTGCGCAAATCCGGCAAGATCTGCGAGGCCGCCATCTGCTACACCGGCGACATCACCGATCCCAAGCGGGACAAGTATCCGCTGGAGTACTACGTCAACATGGCCAAGGAACTGGAAAAGATGGGCGCCCATATCCTGGCCATCAAGGACATGGCCGGCCTTTTGAAGCCCTTTGCCGGCTACAAGCTGGTCAAGGCCTTAAAGGAAAACATCGGCATCCCGGTCCATCTGCACACCCACGACACCTCCAGCAACGCCGGTGCCATGCTGCTGATGGCGGCCGAGGCCGGGGTGGATATCGTGGACACCGCCCTCTCCTCCCTGTCCGGCCTGACCGCCCAGCCCAACATGAACGCCCTGATCTCGGCCCTGGAAGGGACCGAGCGCGATCCCCAGGTCAATGCCAAGGGGCTGCAGCAGTTGGCCAACTACTGGGAGACCGTGCGGGATTACTACGCCCCGTTCGAGTCCGGCCTCAAGTCCGGCACCGCCGAGGTCTACCACCACGAGATCCCGGGCGGCCAGTACTCCAACTACAAGCCGCAGGTGGCGGGCCTGGGCCTCTTGGACCGCTGGGAAGAGTGCAAGGAGATGTACCACAAGGTCAATATGATGTTCGGCGACATCGTCAAGGTCACCCCCTCCTCCAAGGTGGTGGGCGACATGGCCATGTTCCTGGTCAAGAACAACCTGCAGCCCGAGGATGTCTACACCTCCAAGGAAGACCTGGCCTTCCCGGAATCGGTGGTGGGCATGTTCAAGGGGATGCTGGGCCAACCGTACCAGGGCTGGCCGGAAGAGCTGCAGAGGCTGATCCTGAAGGGCCAGCAGCCGATCACCTGCCGCCCCGGCGAACTGCTTGAGCCGGTTGACTTTGACGAAGAACGCCTGATCCTGGAGGAAAAACTGGGCCACAAGGTGGATGACAAGGCCCTGATCTCGCACATCCTCTACCCCAACGTCTACCCGGAGTTCGACCGCTACCGTCAGGACTACTCCGACACCTCGGTCATCCCCACCCCGATCTTCTTCTACGGGCTGGAGCCGAACCAGGAGACCTCAATCGAGATCGAGCCGGGCAAGACCCTGATCATCAAACTGAACGCCATCGGCGAACTGAAGGAAGACGGCACCCGCTCGGTCTACTTTGAGTTAAACGGCAACAACCGCTCGGTCGTGATCCGCGACCAATCGATCCAGAACAGCGATGCCGTCCGTGAAAAGGCCGACAAGGGCAACCCCAACCATATCGGTGCCCCGATGCCGGGCAAGGTCCTCAAGGTCAACATCAAGGCCGGTGACGAGATCAAGGCCGGTGACGTGCTGATGGTGACCGAAGCCATGAAGATGGAAACCAACATCAAGGCCAAGGCCGACGGCAAGGTGGCCGAGGTCAAGTTCAAGGAAGGTGACAAGGTCGAGAAGGAGGACCTGGTCGTTATCATGGGTTGATATTCGCGATGAACAACGCCCGTCTGCGGCGTTGCTCCTCAGAGGGGACGCTCAACGTAGCGCTACTACGCCAGGCATTTTTGACCGCGAAGGATAAAACCTCATTTTTATTACAAACCGCCCCGTCTCGTATCACCGAGGCGGGGCGGTTTTGCTTCTGCCACCACCCAGGCCAGACATGCTGGGCTGATTGACAAACCGGCATTTACCGGTAGGCTAGGAAACACTAACGGTTTTGCATTTTAACCTGGATTTGGCAGTTGACGTCACCCCGGTTCGCTCCGACGCCCGACAGCTGTAGCTCTAAGGCTCATTTCGCTGCAACCGATAGACTCACCCTGCGGGTTCCGACAGAATCGGCTGCTTAACGCTCCATTTCGCCAAGGGCTACAACGATGTACGGGCGAGCCGCTCTCTCTGGGCAACGTCAACTACCGTTTTTTAGTTCAAAGGATTGAAGCCATCGTGCCCACCAAAACCAACAGCCTGGATGCAACCACCGTCAGCGCGGCCCTGGAGACCCTGTCGGACAAACCGGCCCGCCGCGGGCTCGGCAAGGTCCTGCCTTTTCTGGGGCCGGCCTTTATCGCCAGTGTCGCCTATGTCGATCCCGGCAACTTTGCCACCAACATCCAGGGAGGCGCCCAGTTCGGCTACCTGCTGTTGTGGGTGATTGCCGCCAGCAACCTGATCGCCATGCTGGTGCAGACCTTGTCTGCCAAACTGGGGCTTGCCACCGGCTTCAACCTGGCCGAGCATTGCCGCCTGCAGTTCCCCAAACCGGTCAGTCTTGGCATGTGGTTCTTGATGGAACTGGTCGCCATGGCCACCGATCTGGCGGAATTCATGGGGGCCGCCATCGGCTTTCAGCTATTGTTCAACATCCCGCTCTTGGCAGGAGCTGTACTGACCGCGTTCGTCACCATGCTGATCCTGGGTCTTGAGCGCTTCGGCTTCAGGCCACTGGAGGCCGTCATATCGGCCATGGTGGGGATTATTGCCCTCTGCTACGTGGGCGAGCTGTTCATTGCGCGGCCCGACTGGCTGAGTGTGGCCCACCATCTGGTGGTACCCCGTTTTGACGGCACCGAAAGCATCATCCTGGCCACCGGCATCCTGGGTGCCACGGTCATGCCCCATGCCATC
>CAZUSH010000020.1:0-6420 GCA_964622705.1 uncultured Geobacter sp.
CTGCATGAGACTAAAAATAGCCGCCCTTGTCAAGATGATTTACGTCTTTGCATCATCCGCATTTTATCTGCAAGCAGAGAATGGGTGGCGTATCAAACAGCTTGGGGAATATTATCCGGCCCAGCTTTTCTGATGCACTACTCACCTAAAACAGATCAACCGGCAGTGGCAAGACCGGCTTGTCTCAATTGATCGATGAGTGCCTCAATATCTTGGCGCACCGTGACCTCATCGGATTCAAACTCTTTCAGCACCTGAGCCACCACGAATTCAAGATCGCCATGCTCCGTCAATAGCTTCCAGATGAAGGTGCCAACCTCATCCAGGCCATAATAGTTATCATCTGACAGATTGAGAAACACCGCTTCGCCATCAAGATCCTGAAAAAGAATATTTGGCGCAAGTTCTAGAACAGGCTGTTCGGGCATGTTAACCGCCTCCTGACATGAGGTAAACCTTCGGGTACGTTAGCACATCCAAGGAATAGTTAAAGAAAATACTACCTTGAACTATTGCTAAAATTAGCGAATCGCCGGTTCCACTCAGATCGAAGAAGTTTGATCTGGAGTTGGCATAAATTGTAATGCTTATTTAATGAATCAAACTACCAATCACCGACCTCCCTTCCATGAACTTATGCCCCCAAAGGGGGGAAAATCAGTTCCGTCTGATGACACCCCATTCAAGTGGATGTCTGTTAAATTTTTCGGCTGGGGGTAGCGGCAAACTGCACTCTGCCAAGTTACCGATATGATCCACTTTAAGCGCGCCGGTGTATGCGGCAGGAGTAGGGCCGGATAAAATCAATCAGTGCTTTTGTAAGATCAGCTTAAGCAAGACCGCCAGCACCATGGTGATAAAGATCGGCCGCACAAAGGCAGCGCCCTTTTTCAGCACCAGCCGCGCACCGATCCGCGCACCCAAGAACTGGCCCGCCCCCATGACCAGTCCTTCCGGGATATGCACCTGGCCTGCCAGCAGGAAAAAACCAAGCGCCACAATGTTACTGGTAAAGTTCATGACCTTGGTTGCGGCCGTGGCACGCACCAGGGAATAGCCCAACAGCAGCATGAAGGCCATGGCCCAGAATGAGCCGGTGCCGGGTCCGAGAAACCCATCGTAAAACCCGATCATGAGGCCAAACAGCAGGAAAAACGGCGTGGCAGGCCAGCGCGCGTGGACATCCTCTTGCCCCAGGCGTGGGGTAAGCAGGGTGTAGAGCGCAATCAAACCCAGCAGCCAGGGGATGATGCGCCGCAGCAGCTCAGGCGAGAGCGCCTGGATGGCCAGCACGCCGGAACCGGCCCCCAGGGCGGTCCAGATGATGCCCTGCCAGCAATCCCGCAACCGCACCTGACCACAGCGTAGAAAATGCAGCATGGCACTGCCGGACCCGAAGCTGGACTGCAGCTTGTTGGTTCCCAGGGCAGCCTGGGGCGGCAGCCCGACCCCCAGCAGGACCGGCACGGTGATCAAACCGCCGCCACCGGCAATGGCATCAACCAGTCCAGCCACAAAGGCCGCGCTAAACAAGAGCATGAAGTGCCATGGCGTGAGCATTGGGGTCCCTGATTCCTCTCTGTTTATGCAGGCTTGGCAGCAGGCCTGGTGCAGTCGTCGACCCTTGCCATAGCGCTCAATAAAAAGCAAGCGCTTGTCGCTGCCGGCGCCTAACCGTCTGAAGAGACGGCAACAATCGCCATTTTCTTGAAAAAACATTCAATTTCATATATTTTTACGCATTTGATTTTATTAGCCTATCTTAGCTAGGAATCAGCCCTTGAACCCATTAACCGCACCGCTTGAGGAACAGCTTGGCCTGAT
The DNA here is from genome assembly GCA_964622705.1 of uncultured Geobacter sp. GTDB lineage: Bacteria > Desulfobacterota > Desulfuromonadia > Geobacterales > Pseudopelobacteraceae > Trichlorobacter. The sequence goes on from CAZUSH010000020.1 coordinate 1,825, forward strand.
TGTACCGGAACAACTGGGTGACACCGGCTTCTGTCAGGAGCTTGGCATCCGCTACCCGTACCTGGGTGGCTCCATGGCCAAGGGGATCAGTTCGGTTCCCCTGGCCATTGCACTTGGCAAGGCAGGCATGCTGGGATTCTTTGGCGCAGCCGGATTACCGCTGGCAGCGGTTGAGGCCGCCGTTGACCAGCTGCTGGCCAGTAATGTCCCGTTCGGTTGCAACCTGATCCATTCCCCCCAGGAGCCTGATCTTGAGGCAGCCCTGGCAGAGCTGTACATCCGCAAAGGGGTACAGCTGGTGGAGGCATCGGCCTTCCTGGCCCTGACCCTGCCGCTGGTACGCTACCGTCTGCATGGCATCCATCGTGCTGCAGATGGCAGCATCGTCACCCCCAACCGGATCATTGCCAAGGTCTCCCGCGAGGAGCTGGCTGAAAAATTCTTCTCCCCTGCCCCTGAAAAACTGCTCAACAGCCTGTTGCAACAGGGGCAGATAACCGCAGAACAGGCTGAACTGGCCCGTCAAATCCCGATGGCGCAGGATATTACCGCCGAGGCTGATTCCGGCGGCCACACCGATAACCGGCCAGCCCTGACCCTGCTCCCCACCATCCAGTCAGTGGCAGCCCGGATGCAACAACACCACAACTACCCGATGGCGTTGCGGGTCGGTCTGGGTGGCGGCATCGGCACCCCCCAATCAGCAGCAGCAGCCTTCAGCATGGGCGCTGCCTGGGTCATGGTCGGCTCGGTGCATCAGGCCTGCGTTGAATCCGGCACCTCTGATGCGGTGCGTTCCATGCTGGCTGAGACCCGTCAGGCTGATGTGACCATGGCACCGGCAGCGGATATGTTTGAGATGGGGGTTACGGTGCAGGTGTTGAAGCGCGGCACCATGTTTGCCATGCGGGCAGCCAAGCTGTACGAGTTATACCGCAGCCATGAAAGTATTGAGGCGATCCCGGCAACAGAACGGGAGAAACTGGAAAAGACCGTCTTCCTGACGCCGCTGGAGCAGATCTGGCAGCAGACCCGCAGCTTCTTCCTGCAGCGCGACCCGCGTCAGGTGGAACGGGCTGAGCGCGAACCCAAACACCGGATGGCGCTGGTGTTCCGCTGGTACCTGGGTCAGGCTGCCCACTGGGCCAAGGATGGCGACCCCAAGCGGACCATTGATTATCAGGTCTGGTGCGGCCCTGCCATGGGGGCCTTTAACGAATGGGTCAAGGGCAGCCCCCTGGAGGCGCCTGCCAATCGCCGCGCCGCCTGTGTGGCCCGCAATATTCTGGAGGGTGCGGCAGCCATCAGCCGTGCCAACCTGCAACGCTTTACCGGGGGCAGCAGCAGCCCCCAGATGATGAAACCGGAGATCAAGGAGTTTCTCGCGTGAAACAATCAGAACAGGACCGCACCCTTACCACTGCCGGAGCACCACTGGCCATTATCGGCATCGGTTGCCTCTTTCCCAAATCAGAGGACAAGGCGGCCTACTGGGCCACCATCCGTGAAGGCGTGGATGCCATCACCGAGATCCCTGCATCACACTGGCGTGTGGATGATCTCTATGATCCCAATCCCAAGACCCCGGACAAGGCCTACGGCAAACGGGGCGGTTTCCTGTCTGAAGTGCCGTTTAACCCGATGGAATACAACATTCCGCCAAACTCCCTTGAAGCAATTGACACCTCGCAGCTGCTGGGTCTGGTTGCTGCCGGACAGGCGTTGCAGGATGCCGGATATGGTTCGGACAAGCAGTTTGACCGCAGCAAGGTCAGCGTGATCCTGGGGGTAACCGGTGCGTTGGAGATGGTGATTCCGCTGGGCGCCCGCCTGGGTCATCCCCGCTGGCGCGAGGCCCTGAAGGATGCCGGAGTGGCGCCGGATGTGGCAGAGGATGTGGTACAGCGGATTGCCGATTCCTACGTGGGCTGGCAGGAAAACTCCTTCCCCGGCCTGTTGGGTAACGTGGTGGCAGGGCGGATCAGCAAGCAGTACGACCTGGGCGGCACCAACTGCGTGGTGGATGCGGCCTGCGCCAGTTCCTTCAGCGCCCTGCATCTGGCCGGTATGGAGTTGACCACCGGTGCTGCTGACATGGTGGTGACCGGCGGGGTGGACACCTTTAACGACATCTTCATGTACACCTGTTTCAGCAAGACCCCGGCTCTCTCAGCCTCTGGCAATGCCAAGCCGTTTGATGTTTCTGCTGACGGCACCATCCTGGGCGAAGGCCTGGGCCTGGTGGTACTTAAGCGGCTGGCCGATGCAGAGCGGGATGGCGACAAAATCTATGCAGTCGTCCGTGGCATCGGTTCCTCCAGCGATGGCAAGGGGGAGGCGATCTACACCCCAAGTAGCCAAGGCCAGAAAAAAGCTGTCCTGAACGCCTGCGCCAATGCCGGAGTTACCCTGGACAGTATCGGCTTGCTGGAGGCCCACGGCACCGGCACCAAGGTGGGTGATGCGGTTGAGATTTCAGCGGCACGTGAGTTGTTTGGTGAAGCAGACAAGCCTTGGTGCGCCATCAGTTCAGTTAAGTCCCAGATCGGCCATGCCAAGGCTGCTGCCGGGTCTGCCGGCCTGATCAAGGCTGCCCTGGCCCTGCACCACCGGGTCATCCCCCCCACCATCAAGGTCACCAAACCACAGGATGAAGTCACTGCTGGCCGCACCCCGTTCTACATCACCACCCGCAAACGGCCCTGGATCAGCCGCAACAACGCCCCTCGCCGCGCCGGTGTCAGCGCCTTTGGGTTTGGCGGCTCCAACTTCCATACCATTCTTGAAGAATACCGCCCCCTGCAGGAGGCTGCAGAATGGGATGGTTCGGTGCAGTTGCTGACCTTCAGCGGAGCTGATGCAGCCGGTCTGACCGCACAACTTGCCAGCATTTCTGCTGATACTGCCTGGAACGACCTGCGTGCCAAGGCAGCCGGTCTACGGGCCGGTTTTGATCCAAAAGCCACCTGCCGTCTGGCCCTGACTGTTGAGCGCAGTGGCAACCTTGGGGCGCTGCTGACTACCGCCCAAACCATGCTGGCCAAGCAGCCAGGCTCCAACTGGAGCACCCCGGATGGTATCTGCTATGCCACCGGCAGTGCTGTTGCCCTACCGGGCCTGTTGTTTCCCGGCCAGGGAGCCCAGTATGTGGGTATGCTCCGCGACCTGGCCTGTGCCTTCCCCCAACTGCTGGACAGCCTCGAACAGGCTGAAACGGCAACACCCGGCCTGAACGACCTGATCTACCCTGCTGATCGCTTTGAACCGGGGGCAGCCGAGCAACAGGAGGCAGAGCTGCGTGCCACCCAGATCGCCCAGCCAGCCATTGGCGCAATCAGCCTGGGTGCCCTGCGCCTGTTGGAGGCGTTCGGCCTGAAGGCTGCTGCTGCTGCAGGCCACAGCTATGGTGAACTGACCGCCTTATGCGCTGCAGGTCTGCTGGATGAAAACTCCTTCCACAGCCTCTCCCGTTTACGCGGTTCCTTGATGGCTGAGGGGACTGGCGATAAAGGCAGCATGCTGGCAGTTTCAGCACCCCTGGCAGTGGTTGAGCAGATGCTGGCTGAAGAAAAGATCAATCTGGTGATTGCCAACCGCAATGCCCCGACCCAGGCGGTCCTGTCCGGCGCAACCGACCAGATCAAACTGGCCGAAGCTGCCTGCAAGAGCCGCAAACTGACCTGCAAACAGTTGCCGGTTGCTGCTGCCTTCCACAGCCCGCTGGTGGCTGATGCTGCAGCACCGTTTCTGGCTGGTCTGGCTGATATCCAGCTGGGCAGTGCCAGCATGCCGGTCTATGCCAACAGCACCGCTAGCCCCTACCCGGCTGAAACTGTTGCCATCAAAGAACTGCTGGCTGGTCAGTTGGCCCGTCCGGTTGAGTTTGTGGCCCAGATTGAGGCCATGTACGCTGCTGGCATCCGTTGCTTTGTTGAGGTTGGCCCGGGTGCCCGGCTGTCCGGTCTGGTCAAGGCGATCCTTGGGGACAAAGAACATAGCTGCGTGGCCCTGGACAGCTCCAATGGCAAGCGCAACGGACTGGTTGACCTGGGACGCTGCCTGGCGCAACTGAGTGTGCTTGGCCTTGAACTTAACCTGCACCTGTGGGATCAGGGCTATCAAGCACCAGCAGCACCCGCAAAAAAACCGTTACTGGTGGTACCACTCTGCGGCGCAAACTATGTCAAACCTAAGCCCAAGCGACCAGCAGTTGCACCGAAGCCTGCCGGTGCTGCACAGCCAGCTGCCACGAGCATACCGGTTGCCCCTGCTCCTGGGACTGTTCAGGCAGCGCTGCCGACCGCCTCCCGCGATGCCCTGGCAGAATCATTACGGGTGACCCGTGAAGGGATGGCAGTGCTGCAACGGATGCAGGAAGAGACCGCCCAACTACACCGCCGCTTTCTGGAAGGACAGGAGACCGCCTCCCGCACCATCCAGACCCTGCTTTCCCAGCAGCAACAGGTCCTGCAGGGTGGTATGGCAACCATGCCGGCCATGCCGCTTGCACCTGTAGTTTCTGCTACACCTTCCATCGTTCCCTCCCCCCTGGTGGGGGAGGGTCAGGGTGGGGGGGTAACTGCCAGTCACGTTGCT
>CAZUSH010000020.1:6520-45918 GCA_964622705.1 uncultured Geobacter sp.
GTATGGATGCTGACCTGGGGATCGATTCCATCAAACGGGTTGAGATCCTCTCCGCCCTGCAGGAACGGCTGCCCGCAGCGCCGGTCATCGGCCCTGACCAGCTGGGCGTGCTGAATACCCTGGGCCAGATTGCCGACTACCTGAGCGCCGGTGCCGCACCGGTTGCACCGCTTCAGGCAGCAGCGCCTGTTCAGCCAGCAGTTGCAGCAGCACCGTCTCAAGCCGTGCTGAACCGCAGCCGGATAGTGGCAATGCCGGTTGCTGGCGGTTCCGATACCATCTCCCTGGCGCAAAACGGGGTGATCGTGGTGACCGATGATGGTTCCAGCTTCTCTGCCGAGCTGTGCAGCTGTCTGACCAGCCAGGGCCACGGCGTGATCCTGACCAAGGTGTTGGATATCCTGGAACTACTGCCCATGGATCAGGTGGCTGGTCTGGTGCTGGTGGCACCGGCAGACGGCACGGATGATGCCTTTCTTAAAAACGGGTTCCAGTTGCTGAAGCAGCTGGCTCCCGGCCTGAAACGGGCCAGCCGCGAAGGTGGCGCCCTGTTTGCCACCATTTCACGCCTGGATGGCGCCTTTGGCTGCACAGAGGGATCACAACTGGTTGACCCGCTCTCAGGCGGTCTGGCAGGCATGAGTAAGACCGCCCGCCATGAATGGCCGGAAGTGGCCTGCAAGGCGATTGATCTGGGGATCTTCCCAAACCAGGCTGCTGCTGCAAAGGCAGTTGCCAGCGAGCTGTTCCTGAACGGTCCGATTGAGGTGGGGCTGTCAGCAGAGCAACGGATGTGCCTGTCCCTGCAGGATCTGCCTGAACTGGCAGCTGCTGCATCACCACCGGTCCAGCCGGGTGAACTGGTGGTGATCACCGGTGGCGGACGGGGTGTGACTGCCGGAGCCGCAGTGGCCATGGCAAAGGCCTGGCAACCGCTGCTGGTGCTGCTGGGACGCAGTCCCCTGCCGGAACAGGAACCGGACTGGCTGCAGGGCATAACCGATGAAGCCGCCATCAAGCGGGCCATCCTGACCCATGCCACTGAAAAGCTGCATCCCCGGGAGATAGAGGAGCGCTATCAGGCCACGGTTGCCGGACGGGAACTGCGGGAAACCATGGCGCAGATCCAGGCGGTGGGGGGCAGGTCACTCTACTGTTCCGTGGATATCCGCGACAGTCAGGCCGTTACTGATCTGCTGGCCGACCTGCGCAACCAGCATGGCCAGATCCGCGGACTGGTGCATGGCGCCGGTGTGCTGGCTGACCGCCTGATCGTTGACAAGACCAGAGAACAGTTCAACCAGGTCTACAGCACCAAGGTGGCTGGCCTGCGTTCCCTGCTGGATGCCACCCGCACCGATGACCTGCGTTTTATCGCCCTGTTCGGCTCCACCACCGGCCGTCTGGGACGATCCGGCCAGGTTGACTATGCCGTGGCCAACGAGGTGCTGAACAAGCTGGCCCAGGCCGAAGCGCGCCGTCGCGTAAACTGCCGTTCCCTCTGCCTCAACTGGGGCCCCTGGGATGGCGGCATGGTCACCCCGGCCCTGAAAAAGGTCTTTGCCTCGGAAGGGATCGGCCTGATCCCGCTGGAGGCCGGGGCAGACCTGCTGGTAACGGAACTGGCCAACCCGCAGGGACCGGTGGAGGTCACCGTGCTGGCCGGTGTCAGCGGTTCCAGCCTGATGTCCAGCGAAACGCCCAAACAGAGCGCTCCACTCAAGGAGGCGCTGCGCCTGACCTTTAACGTGGATGACTTCCCGTTCATCAGCTCCCACGTGATTGACAACAAGGCAGTACTGCCGATGGCCATGATCGTGGAATGGCTGGCCCACGCTGCCCTGCACGGCAATCCCGGCTTCCGCTTCCACGGCTTCAACGACCTGCGGATCTGCAAAGGGGTGATCATTGATCGCAGCTCCCCCTGCACCCTGCAGCTCATGGCAGGCAAGGCCAAGCGTCAGGAGGCCTTTTATCAGGTGCCGGTGGAACTGGTCTCGCCCCAGCCGGATGGCCGCACCCAACTGCACGCCCGGGCCGAGATCGTGCTGGCCAACCGCCTGCCGGAGGGGCTGCGCACTATCAAGGAACTACCCAACGCCCCCTACAGCCAGAGCACTGCGGTCTACGACCAGCCCTATCTGTTCCACGGCCCTGACCTGCACGGCATCGAGCTGGTCACCTCCTGTTCTGACAAGGGGATCAGCGCCATGACCAAGGCAGCGCCCCAACCGGCAAACTGGATCAAATCCCCGCTGAGAAGCCACTGGCTGACCGATCCGCTGGTAATGGACAGTGCCTTCCAGATGATGATCCTCTGGAGCTTTGAGCGGTTTGGGGCCGGGTCACTCCCCTCTTTTGCTGCCCGTTATCGCCAGTTCCACGAGACCTTCCCCAAAGAGGGGGCCCAGGTCATGATCCGGGTTACGGCTGCCCAGAGCCACAGCGCTGTTGCGGATATCGAGTTTGTTGAGCGCACCAGCGGCAAGCTGATTGCCCGGCTGGAAGGGTACGAGTGCGTGATTGACACGAGTCTGGCCCAGGCCTTCAAACGCAACCAGCTGCCCCAGGCAGCGGATGCAGGCGTGGCTGTGGCCTGATGCAGGAACTCTGTAACAGCATAGCCATAGTCGGGATCGGCGGCCTGTTTCCGGATGCGCCGGAGCTGGCACAGTACTGGGAGCTGATCAAAAACGGCCGCACTGCCGTACGCGAAATACCGGCCGGACGCTGGCAGGTGGAACCGCACCAGGTCTATGACCCCGAGGTGGGCAAGCCCGACCATGTCTACTCCACCCGCGGCTGCTTCCTGGCAGAGACCCCCAACCTGCCTGAACTGGCTGGCCTTGATCCGCTCTTCCACGTACTGGTGACTGCCGGTCGCAGGGCGTTTGATGATGCCAAGACTGATCAGCTTGACCGTGCGCGGATCGGGGTGATCATCGGCAACCTGGCCCTGCCGTCCGAGACCTCCTCAATCCTGGCCCGCAATTGGCTGGGACGCAGCTTTGAAGAGCAGGTAACCGGCCAGGCCTCTGATCCAATCCCCACCTCTCCGCTCAACCGCTATCTGGCCGGTCTGCCTGCCGGACTGCTGGCGCAGCACTTGGGGCTGGGCGGGGTCACCAATACCCTGGATGCGGCCTGCGCCTCCTCGCTCTACGCCATCAAGCTGGCCATGGTTGAACTGCTGGCAGGCCGCTGCGATGCCATGCTGGCCGGTGGTCTATCCCGGCCTGATCCGCTCTATACCCAGATGGGGTTCTGCCAGTTACGCGCCCTGTCCAAGCGGGGTATGTCTGCGCCGTTTGACAGCCAGGGTGATGGTCTCTTAACCGGCGAAGGGGCCGGTATCTTTGTGCTCAAGCGGACCGCCGATGCCGTTGCCCAGGGTGATCGGATCTACGGGGTGATCCGGGCGGTTGGGCTCTCCAACGATATTGGCGGCAGCCTGCTTGCCCCCTCTTCCGAAGGCCAGTTGCGGGCCATGCGGGCAGCCTACCAGCAGGCCGGCTGGCAGCCACAGGATGTCGACCTGATCGAGTGCCACGCCACCGGCACCCCGGTTGGTGATGCGGTTGAGGTAGCCAGCCTGAAGGAACTCTGGAACGGGACAGAGCCAAAACAGCAGTGCGTGATCGGCTCGGTCAAGTCCAACATCGGCCACCTGTTGACTGCTGCAGGCGCTGCAGCCCTGACCAAGGTGCTGCTGGCCCTGCAGCACAGCACCCTGCCCCCCACTGCCGGCTTCACTAAGCCGCAGCCAGGCATGCAGCTTGAGCAGAGCCCGTTCCGGGTCTTAACTACAGCAGCACCATGGCAGCGCCGGGATGACCGTACTCCCCGCAGGGCAGCCATCAGCGCCTTTGGCTTTGGCGGCATCAATGCCCATCTGTTGCTGGAGGAATGGCTGCCGGAGTCTCCCCTCCCCCTAGCCCCCCCCCATAAAGGGAGGGGGAACGATAATGAACCAATCGCAATAGTTGGCCTGGATGCCTCCTTTGGCCCCTGGCAGGGGCTGCAGGCCGTGCAGCAGCGGCTGCTGTCCGACCAGCATGATCAGCAACCGACTGCGCCGCAGCACTGGTGGTCAGTGCAAGAGCGCACCTGGTTCAAACAGGAAGGGCTGAACACAATCAGGTATAACGGCTGGTACCTGCAGCAGTTGCAGGTCAGCCCCACCCGTTTCCGCATCCCCCCCAAAGAGATGGAGGAGATGCAGCCCCAGCAGTTGCTGATGCTGCAGGTTGCCGCCAATGCCCTGCAGGATGCCGGTCAGGATCAGCAGGACAACCTGCGTACCGGCACCTTTATCGGCATAGCCTATGACCTGAACAGCACCGGCTTCTCCCTGCGCTGGCCCCTGCCGCAGCAGGCCAGAGGCTGGGCAGTCAGGCTGGACAAACCGTTGAGCGAAGCAAAACTGGCCGACTGGACAGCCAGGCTGCGCGACAGCATCTCCCCTGCCCTGAACGCCAACCGCACCATGGGCAGCCTGGGCAACATCGTGGCCAGCCGGGTTGCACGTGAGTTCAAGATAGGCGGCCCCAGCTTTACCATCTCCAGCGAGGATAGTTCCGGTAGCCGGGCCCTGGAAACCGCGGTGCGGATGCTACAGCAGCAGGAGCTGGATCAGGCCGTGGTGGGTGCGGTTGATCTGGCCGGTGACCTGCGGGCCGTGCTGGGACAGCAGTCAGTGCTGCCCAGCTCCCGACAGGGCACGGCCCTGGTGTTTGACCAGCAGGCTGACGGCATACTGATCGGCGAAGGGGCCTGCGCCCTGGTGCTGAAACGGCTCTCTGATGCTGAAAAGGCAGGTAACCGGATCTACGGTCTGATCCGTTCCATTGCCTCTGGTAACGGCAGCCTGCAGGAGCGCTACCAGCCGCTGTTGCAACAGGCCATACAGGAGGCAGCGGTTCCGGCTGATTCCATCAGCATGGTTGGCGCTGCTGCTGCCGGTGTTCCAGAGCAGGATCAGGCCGAGGCGACAGCCCTGCAGCAGGCCCTGACCAGCCCCGCCTCGATCTGCAGCGCGGCTGCACGGCTGGGGCATACCGGCGCGGTCAGCGGACTGGCCTCTTTACTGCAATCCGTACTCTGCCTGTACCACGAGATCATCCCCACCGGGAGTCCGGCTGCAACCACCCAGCCGCTCTTTGGCTCCAGCAGGCTGCACGCTGCCCCCAATCCCCGTTACTGGCTGCGCAACCGCGAGGATGGCCCTCGCCGGGCCCTGGTGGCCTCTCATGGTGTTGATGGTTCCTGTTCCCAGGTAGTGCTGGAGGGATGGGACGGTCCCCAGCCGCCACAGGCCGAGGCAGAGCGCCGCGCACCGCTGGGTGCCTGCAGCGAACTGTTCTTCCCGCTGGTGGCCAATTCAGCTACCGAACTTTCAGCAGAACTGGATCTGCTGCAGCAACGGCTACGGGCAGCAGGCAGCAATCTGGCCGGACTGGCAGCAGAGTACTGCAGCAGGATCACCAAAGAGACCACCCAGCCGTTCGGCATGGCGCTGGTTGCGGCTGACAGCGAACAGCTTGAGGCCTTGATTGAGGCAGGACGCCAGACCTTGCAGCAAGGTAGTATCCCGCCCGATCTTGGGCTCAACCTGCGGGAGCGCCTGTTCTACAGCAGCGCCCCTCTGGCAGACTCCGGGGAGGTAGCCTTTGTGTTCCCCGGCTCCGGCAACCATTATCCTGACATGGCCCGTGAGCTGTTGGCCTGCTGGCCCGCGATCTTGCGGCGCCAGGACACGGAAAACCTGAAGCTGAAGGAGCAGTTCCAGCCGCAACTGTTCTGGGCCGATACCCCGCTGGAGCAGCTTAACGACAACCACCGGGCCGTGATCTTTGGTCAGGTTGCCACCGGCTGCGCAGTCAGTGATCTGGTACGCTCCTTTGGCATCAGCCCCACTGCCCTGATCGGTTACAGCCTGGGTGAGTCGGCCGTACTCTTTTCCAGCCGGACCTGGCATGAGCGTGATCTGATGTACCAGCGCATGCAGGACTCCACCCTGTTTACCCATGACCTGGCCGGCGAATGCCGATCAGCCCGCAGCGCCTGGGGGCTGGCTGATGACCAGCCGGTTTCCTGGTCACTGGGGGTGGTGATGGCCCCGGCTGAGCAGGTGCGTCAACAGTTGACAAGCCTGCAGCGGGTCTATCTGCTGATTATCAACACCCCGGATGAGTGCGTGATCGGTGGCGACAGCCAACAGGTGGCCCAACTGCTCAAGCAACTCAACACCCACTTCTTCCCGCTCTTTGGGGTGACCACCGTACACTGTGAGGCAGCCAGGCCGGTGAGCCAGGCCTACCATGACCTGCACCTGTTTGAGACCCATCCGCCTGCGGACTTACGATTCTACAGCGGCGCCCGTGGCGCGCGCTTTGAACCGACCCGCGAGAGCTGCGCCCAGACCATACTGGAGCAAGCCTTGCACGGCATTGACTACCCGGCCACCATTGAGGCGGCCTACCGGGACGGTGTCCGCCTGTTCCTGGAGATGGGTCCCGGCAACTCCTGCAGCCGGATGATCTCCCGCATCCTGGAGGGGCGACCTCACCTGGCGCGCTCGGCCTGTTTTAACGGTCCGGATCAGGTGCTTAACCTGTTGCGTCTACTGGGCAGCCTGGTGGCAGAGCGGATCCCCCTGGATCTGTCACCGCTTTGCATGACCCAGCCCTTGGCAGGCAGGCCAACCAGCACTGCTGCCCACCTGCGCCTGCTGCTGGGGGGTAAACGGTTTACCCTGCCAGCAGCGCCGCAGGCCAGCAGCCAGCGGGTAACCACACCATCAGCACCTGCTGCTGCACCTCCTGCACAGGCAGTGCAGCAGCAGATAAGCCAGCAGCCACTTGAGCACGGCCCGCAGCACGAGCTGTTGCAGCAGTTCAGCCAGGCCCAGGCTGCCGGCATAGCAGCCCATCAGGCCTTCCTTTCCTTCAGCAGCCAGTTGACTGCATCCATGGCCCAGGCACTGAGCCTGCAGGCCAGTCTGCAGCAGGCACTCGGTGGTGATACGCCGGTGCTCGATACAGCGCCGCTCAGACCGTTGGTACCTGCTCCCAGACCGGAACAGCCCTGCGCCTTTAACCGTGAGTTGTGCATGGAGTTCGCCATTGGCTCGGTGGCCAAGATGCTGGGGCCGCGCTTTGCCGAGGTTGACCGCTTCCCCACCCGGGTCAGGCTGCCGGATGAGCCGCTGATGCTGGTTGATCGGATCATCAAGGTAGAGGGGGAGCCCTGCTCCATGACCCATGGCCGGGTCATCACCGAGCATGATATCTTCCCCCATGCCTGGTACCTGGATGGTGGTCGCATTCCCACCTGCATTGCAGTAGAGGCTGGCCAAGCCGACCTGTTCCTGTCCGGCTACCTGGGGATCGACTTCATCACCAAAGGGCTGGCGGTCTACCGCCTGTTGGATGCGGTGGTGACCTTCCACCGCGGCCTGCCCGGTCCCGGAGAGACCATCACCTATGATATCCGGATCGAGCGGTTCTTCCGTCAGGGCGATACCTGGCTGTTCCGCTTCCACTTCGAGGCCACCGTGGCTGGCGAACCCCTGCTCTCCATGCGGGATGGCTGCGCCGGTTTCTTTACCGCCCAGGATCTTGAGGCTGGTAAAGGGATTGTCAGACCGCTGGTTGCCCCCCGCCCGACCAGCGGCACCAGACCAGCAGACTGGCAGGATCTGGTTCCGCTCAAACGAGAGGGATACAGCGCGGAACAGCTTGACCGGCTGCGTCAGGGGGATCTGGCCGGCTGCTTTGGCCCGCTGTTCAGCGGCCTGAACCTGCGACGCCCCCTGACGATCCCCGGTGGCAGGATGCGGCTGGTCCACCGGGTCAGCGAGATCATCCCGCAGGGTGGGCGCTACGGCCAGGGGATGATCCGGGCCGAGGCCGACATCTTTCCTTCTGACTGGTTCATCACCTGCCACTTTGTTGATGACCGGGTCATGCCCGGCACCCTGATGTACGAATGCTGCATGCATACCCTGCGGATCCTGCTTTTGCGGATCGGCTGGGTGGCTGAAGATGGCCAGGCTGCCTGGGAGCCGGTGCCGGGGGTTGCCAGCAAGCTCTGTTGCCGCGGCCAGGTGCTGGAGACCACCAAAGTCGTGACCTATGAGGTCACCATCCGCGAGATCGGCTACCGGCCCGAGCCGTACGTGCTGGTTGATGCGCTGATGTATGCCGATGGCAAGCCGATTGTGGAGATCAGCACCATGTCCTGCCGCCTCTCCGGCACTAACCGACAGCAGCTTGAACAACTCTGGCAGGGACGCAACACCCTCCCCCTGGCCCCCTCCCATCAAGGGAGGGGGAACATACATCCTCCCTCTCCACTGGTGGGAGAGGGTCGGGGTGAGGGGGAAGGCTATATCAAACCAGCTATCTATACGAAGGAACAGATCCTGGCCTACAGTAACGGCAAGCCATCTGAAGGATTTGGCGACCGTTACCAGGTCTTTGACCAGGAGCGCAAGATCGCCCGTCTGCCCGGACCGCCGTTCCAGTTTATGGATCGGGTCACCAGTGTGGTGGGTGAGCCGTGGCAGATGAAGGCCGGTGCTGCTGCCGAGGCCCAGTTTGATCTGCAGCCTGACCACTGGTTCTTCGGGGTGGAGCGTCAGCCCCGCATGCCGTTCTGCGTGCTCTTGGAGGCTGCCCTGCAGCCCTGCGGCTGGCTGGCTGCCTATGTGGGCTCAGCCCTGACCACGCCAAACGATATCTCCTTCCGCAACCTGGGGGGGAGCGCCATCCAGCATCGCCCGATCACCCCGCACAATGGCACCCTCACCTGCAGCGCAAAGCTGACCAAGGTGGCCACCAGCGGCGGCATGATCATCCAAGAGTTTGAGTTCGATGTGGCTGATCAGCAGGGACTGCTCTATGAAGGGCAGACCATGTTCGGTTTCTTCTCCAAAGAGGCGCTGGCCAATCAGATCGGTATTCGTGATGCCCAGCCGTACCAGCCCTCCCCTGCTGAAGAGGCCCGGGGCCGCAGTCTGGACTACCCCGCTACCGCACCGTTCCCGGACAGCATGCTGCGGATGATCGACCGCATTGTCTGCTGGGTTGCGGATGGCGGCCCCAATGGCCTGGGCTACCTGCGCGCTACCAAACAGGTGGACCCGGATGAGTGGTTCTTCAAGGCCCATTTCTACGAAGATCCGGTGACTCCTGGCTCACTTGGTCTAGAATCATTCCAGCAGTTACTTAAATTTGCAGCTGTTGAACGCTGGGGTTGGCAGGAAGGCACGATCATCTCCAGCGTAGCCCTGCAGCAGCAACACCGCTGGCTCTACCGTGGCCAGGTGGTGCCCTCCAACCAGACCGTGACCGTGACCGCCTGGATCACGGCAATTGATGATCAGCAGCGCTTGCTGACCGCCAGCGGTTTTCTGTCGGTGGATGGCAAGCTGATCTACCAGATGATTGATTTTACCATTCAGATGGAGTTGACCTGATGAAGTTTACCAAGGTGTTTATTGAGGCGCTGGAGTATGAGCTGGCGCCGGTGGTGGTTGCAAGCAGCGACCTTGAGGCGCGGCTGGAGCCGCTCTACCGAGAGCTACGGATTGCGCCGGGCCAGCTGCAGGCCTTAACCGGCATCCGCGAGCGGCGCTGGTGGGAACCGGGCTACCCACTTTCCCATGGTGCCATCATGGCGGCCCGCAAGGCGCTGCTGAACAGCGGCATGGCTGCCGGCGATATCGGCGCCCTGATCTATACCGGGGTCTGCCGCGAGCAGTTTGAGCCGGCTACGGCATGTAAAGTTGCAGACGGCCTGGGAATCAGCGGTGATGTGGCCATCTTTGACCTCTCCAACGCCTGCCTGGGGGTGCTGAACGGCATTCTGGATGTGGCCAATAGAATAGAACTGGGCCAGATCAGGGCCGGCCTGGTGGTCTCCTGCGAATCAGCCCGCGAGATCAATGAGGTCATGATCAGCAGGATGCTGGAAGAACGCAACATGCAGTTCTTTGCCAACTCCCTGGCCACCCTGACCGGCGGCTCCGGAGCGGTGGCAGTGCTTTTGACCGACGGTTCCTTTGGCAAGAGCAACCTGCACCGCCTGCTGGGGGGCACCACCAAGGCTGAGCCGCGTCACCACAACCTCTGCCTGTGGGGCGTGGGGCCGGACGGCAAGGGGGGCTACCAGCAGTCCATGGCCACCGACGGGGTCAATGTCATGAACCATGGCGTTGAGCTGGGCAAGCGCACCTGGGAGGCGTTCCTCCCCAATGTCGGCTGGAATGCCGCCATGATTGACCGGGTGATCTGCCACCAGGTCGGCTCGGCCCACCAGAGCATGATCCTCAAGACCTTGGGCATCCCGGCAGACAAGGACTTCACCACCTATGAGTTCCTGGGCAATATGGGCACGGTCTCCCTGCCGCTGACCGCTGCCTTGGCAGTGGAACGTGATGTGCTGCTGGCAGGCGACAAGGTGGCGTTCCTCGGTATCGGCAGCGGACTGAACTGCATGATGCTGGCGGTGGAATGGTAGTTTGACCTAAATCATGTTCACCGCAGAGGAACACAGAGGAACACATTTTGAAAGATTTTGTTGCCCCTCTGAGCCCTCTGTGTCCTTTGTGGTACATGTTTTTGATCTGTATTTTGAAAGGCTCTAATTCTCGTAATGACCCCTGAACTGGCAAAAGAATATCCGTTCAAGAATAATTACCTCAATCTGAACGGTCTCAGATACCACTACCTGGATGAAGGCAGCGGTTCTCCGGTAGTCATGCTGCACGGCAACCCTTCCTGGTCGTTCTACTACCGCAATCTGGTCATGGCGCTGCGGGATCGCTTCCGCTGCATCGTGCCGGACCATATCGGCTGCGGCCTGTCCGACAAACCGGGCGATGACTGTTACGACTATACCCTGCCGCAACGGGTGGCTGATCTTGAGCAGTTGCTGGACAGCCTCAACCTGCCGGAGAAGATCACCCTGGTGGTGCATGACTGGGGCGGCATGATCGGCATGGCCTGGGCCGTGCGTCATCCGGAGCGGATTGAGCGGCTGGTGATCCTGAATACCGGCGCCTTTCCGCTGCCCAAGGCAAAACCGTTTCCCCTTGGCCTGCGGATCTGTCGCGATACCTGGCTGGGCACCCTGCTGGTGCGGGGCTTTAACGCCTTCAGCCGTGGCGCTGCCAGGGTGGGCTGCAAGGAAAACCCGATGTCAGCCGAGCTGCGCGCCCTGTACGAGCTGCCCTACGATTCATGGCAGAACCGGATCGCCACCCTGCGTTTTGTACAGGACATTCCGCTTAAGCCAGGCGACCGCAACTACGACCTGATCTGTGAGGTAGCGGATAAGATCAATCAATTTCAGGACGTACCGATGCTGATCTGCTGGGGCGAGCTGGATTTTGTGTTTGACCGGCATTTTCTGGCAGAGTGGCAAACACGTTTCCCCCGGGCAGAACTGCACCGTTTCCCCAAGGCAGGCCACTACATCCTGGAGGACCGCAAGGATGCGGTAATACCGCTGATCAGCAGGTTCCTGGACAGAACACACTAACCGCTTGCACCAATCTTTTTGTTGGTCTAAATTTAGATCAACAAAAAGATCAAGAGGTCTGCTATGCGAACCCTTTCCATTGCCAACGACATTGTACCGATTGCCGAATTCAAGACCAATATTGCAAGCTGGTTCAAAAAATTGCAGCAATCCGACCATCCGCTGATCATTACCCAGAACAGCAAACCGGCCGGGGTACTGCTATCGCCTGCTGAATACGATGCCCTGGTGTACCGTAAATCGCTCCTTGATTCGGTAGATCGGGGGTTGGAAGACCTTGCATCAGGCAGAGTACGTTCTACTGCAGAACTCAAGGCAGAGCTTACGAAAAGGCGCAGTTTGCAATGAGCAGCAGTCTTTCCCTTGTCTGGACTGATGAAGCGCGAGACCGTCTGTGGGAGATTGAAGAGTTCATTGCCAGAGATAGTGCCGAACGCGCTGCCCGGTTTATCGATACCCTGATTGAACACACTGAAGTAACGCTCCCTTCAAATCCGCAGGCCGGCAGGATCGTTCCCGAGACTGATAATCCAGCCATCCGGGAGTTGGTCTTCAAGGGTTACCGGATTATCTACCATCTGAACGAAGACCGGATAGCAGTGCTTTCTGTATTTGAAGGGCACCGCCTGCTGCGTGAAAGCGACATTATAGCGCGATGAATCAAAACGACACCACTAACATCGCTGCCCATCTGCCCCGGATGGCGCAGATCCAGCCGGCTACCACGGCCATCATCTTTCCCAAAGGCAATCAACGGCTGAGCTTTCAGGAGCTTGATCGTTTATCAGACCGGATCTGCCACGGCCTGATTGCCCATAACATCAGCCAGGGTACCCGCACGGTGCTGATGGTCACCCCCTCACCGGCATTCTTTGCCCTGACCTTTGCCCTGTTCAAGGTGGGGGCCGTGCCGGTACTGGTTGATCCAGGCCTGGGGATCAAGAACCTCAAGAAGTGCCTGGCCGAGGCCCAGCCCACCGCCTTTATCGGCATTCCCAAGGCGCAGATTGCACGGCTGCTGTTCGGCTGGGCCAAGCAGAGCCTGACCACCATCATTACGGTAGGGCCGCGGCTGTTCTGGGGCGGTACGACCCTTGACGCACTTATCAACCATGCCCCTGACCAGTTGTTCCGCATGGCAGCAACCAAGGCCGACGATCTGGCTGCCATCCTGTTCACCAGCGGCAGTACCGGCCCACCCAAGGGGGCGGTGTACAGCCACGGAAACTTCAGCGCCCAGGTTGAGGCCCTGAAAGCAGTGTACAACATTCAGCCCGGCGAGATCGATCTGCCCACCTTTCCGCTATTTGCCCTGTTTGCCCCTGCCCTGGGCATGACCGCCGTGATCCCGGAGATGGACTTTACCCGGCCCGGTTCGGTTGATCCGACCAAGATCATTGGTGCCATCACCACCCACAGGGTCACCACCATGTTCGGCTCCCCTGCCCTGATCAACCGGGTTGGCCGTTATGGCGCCGAGCAGAACGTCAAGCTACCAACCCTGAAGCGGGTAATCTCAGCCGGTGCGCCGGTGCCGGCCGCGGTGCTGGAACGTTTCAGCCAGATGCTGCAACCGGGGGTGGAGATCTTCACCCCCTACGGCGCCACGGAATCGCTGCCGGTCTGTTCCATTGGCAGCACCGAGATCCTGGGAGAAACCCGCACGATTACTGAAAACGGCGGCGGGGTCTGCGTCGGTAAACCGGTAAAAAGCATCAGGGCAGAGATCATCAGGATCACGGATGAGCCGATCACGACCTGGGATGACAGCCTGAAAGTGGCTGATGGCGAGGTGGGTGAGATTGTGGTGCAGGGTCCCCAGGTAACCCGGGGCTATTTTCAGCGTCCTGAGGCAGACCGGCTCTCCAAGATCAGCGATCCAGCCGGTGGATTCTTTCACCGCATGGGTGATCTGGGCCGGCGCGACAGCCAGGGCAGGCTCTGGTTCTGCGGCCGCAAGACACACCGGGTTGAGTCGGTCCTTGGCCCGCTGTTTACCATCCCGGTGGAGGCGATCTTCAATACCCACCCGGCGGTATTCCGCAGCGCCCTGGTGGGTATCGGCATCAAAGGCAATCAGCAACCAGTGATCTGCATTGAGCTGGAAAAGGGGATCACCACCAGTCAGGAGCAGTTGCGTACTGAACTGTTGGCGTTAGTAGCAGCCCATCCCCACACCAGCAACATCACCACCATCCTGTTCCATCCCGCCTTTCCAGTGGATATCCGCCATAATGCCAAGATCTTCCGGGAAAAGCTGGCGATCTGGGCAGCGGAGCAACTGGCATGAAGGCATTGGTGACTGGAGGCGGAGGTTTTTTAGGCGGCGTGATCGTCAGGATGCTGCGTGAACAGGGTGCTCAGGTGGTCAGCATCTCCCGCAGCAGGTATGCTGAACTTGACCGGCTTGGGGTTGAGCAGGTTCAAGGTGACCTGGCAGACCTGCATGCACTGCTCAAGGCAGCAGAGGGATGCGCTATCATCTACCATGTGGCTGCCAAGGCCGGTATCTGGGGTAGGTTTGACTCGTTCTATCAGGCCAATGTCGTTGGCACCCAAAACGTGCTCAAGGTCTGCAGGGAACATGGCATCACCAAGCTGGTCTATACCAGCTCACCCAGCGTGGTGTTTGACGGCAGCGATGTTGAGGGAGGGAACGAATCCCTGCCCTATCCACCCCATTTTGAGGCCTTTTATCCCCAGACCAAGGCCATGGCAGAACAGTTGGTACTACAGGCCAACAGTCCGCAGCTAGCCACGGTTTCCCTACGTCCCCACCTGATCTGGGGGCCGGGTGACAACCATCTGGTGCCGCGGATCATTGCCAAGGGAAAGAGCGGCAGGCTGCGCCGCATAGGGGATCGCCCCTGCCTGGTGGATACGGTCTACGTGGATAACGCTGCCCGCGCCCATCTCCAGGCAGCGCATAAACTTGCACCGGGTAGCCCGGTGGCGGGCAAGGCCTATTTCATCAGCAATGGCGAACCGGTTGCATTGTGGGAGATGGTCAACCGGATTCTGGCAGCCGGTGGGGTTGCACCGGTGAGCAGAAGCATCTCACCAGCACTGGCCTATGGTATTGGCGCTGTCTGCGAAAAAATCTGGGGCTGGTTTAATCTGTCCGGGGAACCTCCCATGACCCGCTTTGTGGCCAGGGAGTTGGCAACCGCCCACTGGTTTGATATCTCGGCCGCCCGGAACGACTTTGGTTACCAGCCCGAAATCAGTATTGCAGAAGGACTTCAACGTCTCAGGCAGTGGCTGCAGACGTCTACGGTGTAGCCGGTTTCTTGCGGTTCAGCCAGACCAGCAGGATTCCGCCAGCCAGAAACAACGGCAGGCTCAGCAACTGCCCCATGGAAAAGAAGCCAAAGAACAGCCCCAACTGACGATCCGGCTCCCGGAACAGCTCCACCACAAAGCGAAAGAGCCCGTAGCCGCAGAGAAAGGTGGCCATCGCACTCCCGCCAGCCTGCAGACGGCGTGACACCAGACGTACCAGAAAGAACAGCAGCACCCCTTCGAGCAAAGCCTCATACAACTGGGAGGGATGCCGGGGCAGCGGGCCGCCGTCCGGGAAGATCATGCCCCACGGCAGACTGGTTGGTCGGCCGTACAGCTCACCATTGATAAAGTTGCCGATCCGTCCCAGTCCCAGCCCCACCGGTGCCGCCAGGGCTGCCAGGTCAGCCAGATTGAGGTAGGAAAGCTCATAGCGCCGGGCATACCAGATTGCGGCCAACGAGACCCCGATCAACCCACCGTGGAACGACATCCCCCCCTGCCAGATGGCAAAGATACGCAGCGGATGGGCCAGATAAACCGGTAGATCATAGAACAGCACGTAGCCGAGCCGCCCCCCGGCAACGACCCCCAGGGCAAGGCAAAAGATCAGGTCTGCCACGGCCTCATTATCCAGTGACAGATTTTTACGGCGTACTTCATTTTTGATAATGAAGTAACTGGTCAAAAAACCGATCACATACATCAGGCCGTACCAACGGAACTGCAGCGGCCCCAGGCGTAAAAATACGGGATCGATTGCAGGAAAATGCATGGTCACTACTCCTTCACACGCCTTAGAGACAGCGGACAGAAAAAAAGAGATCCAGATTTTTCAGGCAATATGCTATATACAATCTTGGAGGTATACATGAAAGATATCTTGCTCTTACTGCTTATCCTGGTTGTCTGGTTTGTTGCCAACAAGTATATTCTGCCCCGTCTGGGGGTTCCCACCTGAATGGCTGACAGCTGCAGCCTCCCGGGCCGGGAGGAGAAAAAAAAGGACAACAACAGCACTACCTAAGTCTTTGTATCTCAGCCAACAACAAGGCCGGTTGCTCTCAGCGACCGGCCTTGTTGCCACGGCGTACCGTAGGTTCCTCCAGCACCACCAGATAGCCATCAGGGTCAAAACACCACATCTCCTTTACCCCGTACGGTTTTTCTTCCAGGTGATAGAGGATCTCCATGTCCTCTTCCAGGATGGCATCCCTGATCCCCTCGATATCCTGCACCTCAAAATGCAGCGTCAGACCGATCCCCTTGGGAAACATGCTGAAACGGTGCTCAAGAATCGGATGGGTCCGGATCACATCGCTTTCCTCAACAAAGATCAGGGACAGCCCCTCCATGTCGATGATAAGGTGTTCCGGTGCGCCGGGTGCGGAAAACGAGCGGCGCACCGGCAATTCAAGAATGCCGGCGTAGAACGCCTCGGTGACCACCAGCTGCGTCACGGCCAGCTGGAGAGAATGCTGCGAACGATGGGCTTTGACCATCTTACGGCTTCATAAACAGCATGTTGGCATAGCCGGAAAGCACCGACAGCCAGTTGGTAAAGATCAGAATCCCGACAATGATCAGGAAGAAACCGGTAACAATCTCGAACATCCGGATATATTTTTTAAAGCGGTTGAACAGTTGGATAAAGCGGTGCATAGCCAGCGACGAGAGCACAAACGGCACCCCCAGACCGATGGAGTACAGCAACAGCAGCACAATGCCATGGCCAACCTTCTCCTCGGTTGCGGCAATCATCAGGATAGAGGCCAGGATGGGACCGATACAGGGGGTCCAGCCGGCGGCAAAGGCCAGTCCCACCAGCAGACTCCCCAGGTAACCGGCTGGTTTATGTTTCAGTGAGACCCGCTTTTCCCCCAGCAGCCATTTGAGCGGCACCAGACCGGTGACATGAATACCGAAGGCGATGATCAGCAGACCGCCTGCTTTACGCAGCAACTCCATATGCTCCTGCAGAAAGGAGCCGATATAGGTGGCCGAGGCCCCCAACAGGACAAACACCACCGTAAAGCCGCTGACAAAGGCCAGCGAATGCAGCATGGTCTTTCTGCGCACCACATGGCTGGGATGCTCGGCATCAAGGTCGCTGAACGAAAGCCCGGTTATATAGGTGATATAGGAAGGAATCAGCGGGAGCACGCACGGCGAAAGAAAGGACAGGAGTCCGGCCAGAAACGCTCCGACATAGGTTATCTGCTGTGTTTCCATTACGTTACCCGCTATTACTTCATCAGACCTTCAATAACATTGATCACTTCAGGACTGTTCCACTCCAGACCGCCGATCACCTTCTTGACGATGATACCGTTTTTGTCGATCAAGAATGACTCGGGCACCCCGGTGATGCCGTAGGTTTTGGCGGCCTGACCACTGGCATCGGTGTAGGCGGGTAATGACATGCCGGAGTTTTTGAAGAATTCCTGTACTGCCGGCTTGCCCCCTTCATCAACCGAGACGCAGACCATCTGGAACGGCTTGCCGGCCATGGCGGCATGCAGTTTCATCATGGAGGGGATCTCGGCACGGCAGGGCGGGCACCAGGTAGCCCAGAAGTTCAGCAACACGACCTTGCCTTTGAGCGACGAGAGGGTCAGCTGTTGATTATCCAGCGAAACCACGCTGATCTCGGGAGCCTGTCCCTTTTCAACAGCAGCCTTGGCCGGTTCGGTCGGTGTATTGCTCTGTTTGCTGCATCCAACAAGCGAAAATACGGCGACACAGCACAAAAATACAGTGATTCGTTTTATCATCTGAATCCTCCGGATACGATACGTTTACGTAGTGGGGACTGGCTGGCTCAGCGCTTACGGGTCACCACATAGTCTGCCAGCTCAAGCAGGGCAGCCTTGGTTGCCCCATCGGGGAAGCAGGAGAGTAACTGCGCGCAGGTAGCAACACACTGGCGAGCTTTGGTCACGGTGTAGTCAATCCCGTTCTGCGCCTTGACAATGCCGCAGACCAGGCTGAAATCTTCTGGGGTCAGCTCATCCTTCTCGATGATGCCGGCCACGGTTTGGCGCTCTTCAGCAGTACATCCACGCAGGGCATGGATCAACGGCAGGGTCAGCTTGCCTTCTTCGAGGTCGTGACCAATGCTTTTACCGAACTCCTCTTCAGAGGCGGTGTAATCCAGCAGGTCATCCATCAGTTGGAAGGCGATCCCCAACTCCATGCCAAAATCAGCCAGGGCCTGTTCCTGCTCGGAAGTGGCTCCCCCCAGGATGGCCCCGCACTGGCAGGCGGCGGACAACAATACCGCCGTCTTGGCACGAACCACCTCGATATACTGTTCTTCAGTCAGGTCAATCTCACCGGTGTAGAGCAGCTGCAGGACCTCGCCCTCGGCAATCACGGTGGTAGCCTTGGACATGACCCTCAGGACGTCAAGACTGCCGGCCGCCACCATCAGGGAAAAGGATTTTGAAAAAAGGAAATCACCGATCAGTACCGAGGCCTCATTGCCCCAAAGGGTGTTGGCCGAGGCAAGTCCACGGCGCAGAGAGGCATTGTCAACGACATCATCATGCAGCAGGGTGGCGGTATGGATGAACTCAACCACACTGGCGAGCGGAATCGCCTGATTGCCGGTATAGCCGCACAAGCGGGCTGCCAAAAGCAGCATGGCGGGGCGGACACGCTTGCCACCGCTGGAAAGTACGTACTCGCCGACCTTACGGATCAGCGGAACCTCTGACTCAAGGTCCTTTCTGAACTGTTCCTCAACCTGCTTGAGATCTTCACCTATCAGTGCTAGTGCAGCCTGCATGCTTGTCCAATCCGGAGGGGTAATTTTCGTCATACTACTGAAGCGCCAGTCGCTTTGTCAAAGCATTTCTGCCCCCAAAACCTGTCAATTCAGCTATCTTGTTGCCTGCAGGAATGATCCGGTGTATAGCTGTAAGCAGTCTTTATACTAATTACAGCAGGCATGGAACCAAACAAGATGAAATTTAGTGAGCTCCACCTTCCGGAACAGGTACTGCAGGGGATCCAGCAGGCCGGTTTCAGTGATTGTACCCCGATCCAGGCCCAGACCTTGCCACTCTCACTGGCAGGCAAAGATGTTGCAGGCCAAGCCCAGACCGGTACCGGCAAAACCGCCGCCTTTCTGATCACCTTGTTCAGCAAGCTGCTGGCCAGCCAGGCCGATGTCAACCTGCGCCCGCGCGCCCTGGTACTTGCCCCGACCCGCGAACTGGTGGTACAGATCGAGAAGGATGCCCAGTTGTTGGGGGCCCATTGTGGTCTCACCATCCAGGCCATTTACGGCGGCATCGACTACATGAAGCAGAAAAACGCCCTGAAAGAAGGGGCCGATCTGGTGATCGGCACGCCGGGGCGGCTGATCGATTATCTCAAGCAGAAGGTCTATTCACTCAAACATATCGAGATGCTGGTTATCGATGAGGCAGACCGGATGTTTGATATGGGGTTCATTCCCGACCTGCGCTACATCCTGCGGCGACTGCCCCCCTATGACCAACGCCAGAATCTGATGTTCTCGGCCACCCTCAACCAACGGGTGATGGAACTCTCCTACGAGTTCATGAACCTGCCGCACAAGGTCTCCGTAACTCCGGAGACGGTTACGGCTGAACGGGTTGAGCAGACCGTGTACCATGTTGCCAACAAGGAAAAATTTCCGCTCCTGCTCGGCCTGCTCAACCGAGAGGAAACAGCCCGCACCATGATTTTTGTCAACACCAAACGGGAAGCGGAGCGCCTGCAGGACCGGCTGAGGGCTAACGACCGGCCCTGCCGTGTGATTTCCGGCGACGTGGAACAGCGTAAGCGGATGAATATCCTGGAACAGTTCAAGCGGGGAGAATTGACGATCCTGATCGCAACCGATGTCGCCTCGCGGGGACTGCATATCGAGGGGATCTCCCACGTCATCAATTACGATCTTCCCCAGGATGCCGAGGATTATGTCCACCGGATCGGCCGGACCGCCCGGGCCGGCGCCGAGGGTAAGGCGCTTTCACTGGCCGATGAAGACGGGGCCTTCTATATCGAGGCGATTGAGGAGTATATCAAGCACCGTATCCCGGTCGTATGGGCCGAGGATGAGCTGTTCGTCCACAACTACAAACGCCCCAGACCTGCTCAACCGCAAGCAGCGTCAGACAGCCCGGCCCGCAGACAGCGGCGGCCGCACAAAAAAACGTCCGGCAGTGAACCATCGCAACCGGCACAGGATGCGACGAAAAAGAAACGACGCCCACGGCACAGAAAACCGGGTAGCTCCACAGCAGCAGCCACACCGGAGAGCTCGAACCACTAATCCTGCCGATACTCCAACTGAAAGCTGCTGCCCTGTTGATAGCGCAGCAGCAGGTAGAGTGGCAGCATCAGGAGGGCGGCGACCAGGAGACAACTCAACAACTCAACCAGATAGGCCCACCAAGGCGGAGCAATGGCACTCACGATCCAGATGATGTAACGTATCAGCTCATAAACCGGCGCCAGCAGCAACAGCCCCCTGGTGGCCCACATCATCCCCTGCAGCCCCCACGACACCCGCTTTAAAAACCCCCAGGCAGCCGCCAGCAACGCCCCCCCCACTAAAAACTCGACCCAGGGCAGGAAGCCGTAGCCCCAGAACACCTGCCAGGCTGAAACCGGTTCAATCGATTGTTCGGACAGTTGGGCCTGGATATCGGTTCCCCAGTAGTGCAGCAGCCCCCAGCAACCCAGGCAGAGCAGTACCGCTGCCACGGTAACCATCCCCCACCCTACTGCCGTCACCGGGGTAATGGCATCAGGCAGCTCGGCAAAGCCGCGAGAATGAGATGCTGCGGTATCAGGCAACGGCGCAGCAGCATCTGCAGCGGGCAGGACAGCCACCTCCGCTGATGCGGACCGATAGTTGCGATTGAGAAGTTCCTGTTCCCGTTTGCGCGCCTCGTCTTCACGCTTGCGCTCCATGGCAAGCTTGACATCGCTGCCGCAATGCGGACATTCGTCGAAGACCTCCTCGCAAAAGGTGCTGTAGCCGCAGGTCGGGCAGGTATTGGTGGCAAAGGGAGACGTGGCCTTTTTTCGCGGTTTGGCTATGCGAAACTGTTCCTTGCAACGAGGGCATACCAGCAACCTGCCCTCTTCGGGCAGTTCATGTTCATTGATATTACCGCTCACCTTGCACGCTGGGCACTCAATACGCACGATTGTTACCCCGCAGTTGCAATGATAAAGTCACGCACCCTTTGCACATCAGCCGGCATCCGCTCACACCGGGTCGGCAGTCCCTCCAGGCGGGCAATGGCCTCCGGCACCGGTACCGCTTCACCGGTTGCCTCAACCACGGCATCACCGAACTTGGCCGGATGCGCCGTAGCCAGACAGACCACCGGGGTACCATCCTGCACCAGTTCTTGCGCCGCCTTGACGCCAACGGCGGTGTGCGGGTCAAGCAGATAGCCGGTCTCAGCCTTGAAGCCGCCGATGGTGGCCAGGGTTGCCGCACGATCAACCGAAACAGAGCAAAACTCTTGCTGCACCTGCCGCATCTCTGCCTCGCTAAACCTGATTCGACCATCGCGCTTCAACTGGGCAAAGGCCTCGCAGACCCTGGCGGCATCCTGCCCAAACAGGTAGTAGAGGTAACGCTCAAAGTTCGAAGCCACCTGGATGTCCATGGAAGGTGATAGTGTCTGCACTACCTGGCCAACCGAATAATCCCCCTGGGTAATGAAACGGGTCAGGATATTGTTTTCATTGGTTGCCAGCAGGAGTTTCTCTACCGGCAGCCCCATCTGCCAGGCCACGTAGCCGGCAAAGATATCGCCAAAGTTACCGGTCGGTACGGAAAACAGCACCTTTTGACCGGCCTGGGCCACCTTCAGCCAGGCATAGACATAATAAACCACCTGTGCCAGTACCCTGGCCCAGTTGATGGAATTGACCGCTCCGAGGGAGTACTGCTGCTTGAAGGCCAGATCCCCCATCAAGGCCTTGACGATATCCTGGCAATCGTCGAAGGTGCCGTCCACTGCAATGTTGTGGACGTTTGCATCCAGCACCGACGTCATTTGCTGCGCCTGAACCGGCGAGGTCTTGCCGTAAGGGTGCAGGATGAAAATGCTGATACCCTCCTTGCCGCGAACCCCGTGAATCGCCGCACTGCCGGTATCGCCCGAGGTAGCACCGACAATGGTCAGCCGCTCGTGACGTTCCTTCAGGATATACTCGAACAGATTCCCCAGAAACTGCAGGGCCACATCCTTAAAGGCCAGCGTCACCCCGTGAAACAGCTCAAGGATATAGACCCCGTCCTTACGTATGACCGGCGTAACCTCCGGGTGAC
This sequence comes from uncultured Geobacter sp., assembly GCA_964622705.1. Lineage (GTDB taxonomy): Bacteria > Desulfobacterota > Desulfuromonadia > Geobacterales > Pseudopelobacteraceae > Trichlorobacter. Next base: position 28,680 of record CAZUSH010000020.1, read on the forward strand.
TGAAGGTAGCATAGGAGCGGTTGATCAGCTCTTGCAGATCCTGCGCCGGAATGTCGTCAACAAATCGGGAAATGATCTGGAACGCCAACTCGGCATAGGAAAGCGAACGCCAGGATTCAAGCTCCTGTGCGCTGAAGGTCGGGATAGACGCCGGCAACAACAGGCCGCCGTCATCGGCCAGCCCCATCATGACCGCATCCTTGAAGCGGACCGGCGTTATGCCGCCGCGGGTACTCAGGTAACGCATCGGGATTGCATCCTTTCACCACTCTAAATTGAAACGCATTTTATACCAGCTTTGACATGAAATTTCCAGATTTCAACCACACCCCCTTACAACAGTAGACAACTCAAATTCCGTACAGATCGCTGCAATGCCCAAATTTATGGCACCCTTTGTGCATATTTTAATGAAATGCGTCGTCTTTTATTAACAACCCAATGAAGGTGGACTTTGTCTATGCAAAGACACAACCCCAATTCGCCTAACATACACTATCCGGATGTCTTTGATGCCATTGCCGATGGCATCTTCACTGTCGATACCAACATGGTCATCACCTCTTACAACAGATCCGCGCAAAAGCTCACGGGCATCTCCCCTGAAGACGCCATCGGCAAACAATGTCATCTTATTTTCCGCACTTCTGTCTGCTTCAACAACTGTCCGGTACGAGAAGCGATTAAGAAAAAGGTAACCATAAGCCGAGAAATCATTATGCATGACCAACACGGCAATATGGTGCCAACCTGGGTAAGCGCTTCCGTCTTGTATGATCAAGCCGGCAACATCTGTGGCGCCGTTGAATCCTTGCGGAATCTCAGCAGAATATATGCAATTATTGACAGTGTGGCCGACGGCCTTTTTACCACGAACAATGACATGATAATTACCAATTTCAACAAGGCTGCAGAAGAAATCACCGGTTTTAGCCACGACGAAGCGATTGGACGGCCCTGTGCTGAAGTCTTTCACTCAAGCTGCTGCAACCATGGCTGCCCATTACAAGAATCTGTCATGTCCCGTCAGGCCGTAGAACGAGAAGTTGAAATAACCGACCGAAATGGAAGAAAAAAACAGCTATCAGTCAAGGCTTCGACTCTGCGAGACTGCACGGGCACTGTTATCGGGGGCGTGCAGACTTTACGGGACATAACCCCAATCATCGCCATCAAAGAAGAGCTTCGTAACAAGTACACGTTCAAAAGCATCATCAGCCGCAATGCAACCATGCAACGACTCTTCGATATCATGGACGATATCTCCGCCAGTGACGCGACTGTTTTGCTTCACGGTGAAAGCGGAACAGGAAAAGAACTTTTTGCCCACGCCATACACAACCTGAGTAACCGGAAAAAGCACCCACTGATAACCGTCAATTGCGGAGCGCTACCGGAAACCCTGCTTGAATCAGAAATATTCGGCGTGCGAAAGGGCGCGTTCACCGGCGCATCAGAAAACAGGGCCGGCCGTTTACAACTCTGTGAAGGAGGTACGTTCTTTTTAGATGAAATAGGCGACCTGCCATTGCAACTACAGGTTAAATTGTTACGCGTGCTTGAAAATCATGAGTTTCAACCTCTTGGTGCGGCTCACCCGATTAAGGCAAATGTTCGCTTTATTGCAGCGACAAACCGCAACCTTGAACAGATGGTTGAAGAATGTTCCTTCCGACGAGACCTCTACTATAGATTAAACACGATCACGCTGCACATCCCACCGTTGCGCAATCGAAGAGATGATATCCCCCTCCTTGTCGATATGGCGCTGGAACGTTTTAACCTGACCTATCACAAGCATATCAGGTCTGTGTCATCCGATGTCATGGCTTTGTTCCTACATCACCATTTTCATGGCAACATCAGAGAGCTGCTGAATATCATGGAGCAGGCCGTCATCATGTGTCGGACCCAACAGATTACGATTGAAAATCTACCTGAGGCATTAAGGAATTACTCGCAAGAGTTCCACCCCATCGAACATCACGGCAACAGAAAAGGAATCGACCAGGAAACACTACTTAAAGTGTTGGCAAAACATCATAACAACAGAAACGCGGTTGCTCAGGAGCTTGGCATAGATCGCACAACACTCTGGAGATGGATGAAACGTTACGACCTCGTCGATAGCCATCAAGAAAGTGAAGTGCTGTGAGCATGGCCTTTCTTCGCGTACCTAGAGTTTGACCGGTTGCAACTCACCCGGCGAGAACAGGAAAAATGCCCTGAACAGGCAATACTTGTAAAACTCGGAAAAAAGAAGTTTAAAGCTGCCGACGTGATACCACCAGTCCTGCTTGACCTTGCCGGTATCAACCGGATAGGGATAGATGGCCACCTCAACCGGCAAGGCATTGCGGAACAGCAACGAGGAGCGCTTCAGGTGATAGCGGGAGGTAATCAACTGGATCGAACGCACCTGGTGTCCCAGCAGCAGGTCACGCCCGTAGAGGGCATTTTCCAGGGTGTTGCGGGAGGCCTGCTCCAGCACGACATGGTCTGCCGGCGGGTCTCCCGGCTTGGGGCGATACAGTTCGTTCTTCCTGACCGCTGGATCGACCCCTATCAGGAAAAGCCAGCTTGCCCGTTTTTCACGAAACAGGCGCACCCCTTCCTCAACCCGCCCCTTGCCACCCGCCAGCACCACGATAGCATCGGTGGCCAGCTGATGGGGTTGGGCAGAAAAGGTTTTATACGTAAAATCGATGAACAACGCCACCAGCACCAACAGCCCCAAGACGAGTAACGACGACAGCCCCTTAAGAATTTTCATCGGTATAATTTTTCCCTTGCAACTAACGGATAAGTTCTGCTAAAAGTGTTTGTTCAGTCAGCACGGGAGGCAAGAATCCATGTCTAGAAAATGTGAAATTTGCGGCAAAGGCCCCAGCACCGGCAACAACGTCAGCCACGCCAACAACAAGACCCGTACCACCTGGTACCCCAACCTGCAAAAGGTTAAGGCGGTGAACAACGGCACGGTTCGGACCATCAAGGTCTGCACCCGTTGCATCCGCTCCGGCTCCGTTACCAAGGCCATCTAAGGTTTCGGCACACGCCAGTTTATCAGACGTAGCCCCATCTGCCGAGCAGCTGGGGCTTGTTCTGTTTTTACTCCCCCCCACCACTCAGATCACCGCAATGGCTTCAACTTCAACCCGCGCGCCGCGGGGCAGCGCTGCTACACCGACGGTGGCCCGGGCCGGTTTTGTCTGCGGAAAATAACTGCCATAGACCTGGTTAACAACGGGAAAATCAGCCATATCCGTCAAATAGATCGTCGTTTTCAGCACACGACTGAAGTCGGTGCCGGCAGCGGCAAGCACCCCCTGCAGATTCTGCATGACCTGCTCGGCCTCTTCGGCAACCGTACCGCTCACCATCTCGCCAGTGGCGGGATTCAGCGCGATCTGGCCGGAACAGAACAGCAGATTACCCGCTGCCACAGCCTGCGAGTAAGGTCCAATGGCGGCTGGCGCCTTGTCGGTTGCGATTACCTGCATACGATGCCTCCCGGTAATGTAAATACGGTGTTGCAGCGGTGATGCCCACCCGAAATAGGACAGAGCCGTATCACCGCAGTACCCGCACATCCAACAGGGTAAAAGCGATCCTAATTCTTGATCCGCTCCACCTTGATGACACCTTTTACCCGCATCAGGGCATTGATGACCCTGTTCAGGTGACTTAAATCCGTGACATTGAGTTCAAAGATGTTTTCGCCACGCTTGTCAACGGTGCTCTTAATCTGGGCGCTGACAATATTGGCCTCGGCATTGGTGATGGCAAGGGTCATGCTGGCCAGGATTCCCTTTTCATCCAGACAGAATACCCGCAACTTGGCCGGCAGAGCCGCACTCTTGCCCTTGGCCCAGGTTACGTCGATCCGGCGGTCCGGGTCGCTTTCGGCGACAAACGGACAATCGGCGGTATGGATGGTGACCCCCTGGCCGCGGGTAATAAAACCGACTATCTCGTCACCGGGCAGCGGATTGCAGCATTTGGCGTAGCGGATCATGATATCTTCCATGCCGCCCACCTCAACAGCGTTTGAGGATTTTCCTTTCAGCCTGTTGATAACGCTGGCTATTTTTGATTCTTTCTGTTCCTGACGCGCCTGCAGCCGCTCTTCCGGCACCAGCTTGCCGATGATCTGGCCGGCCGAAACCTTGCCGTAACCAACGGCCGCCAGCAGATCGTCCTCACAGTTAAAGCCGTATTCATTGGCAATTTTTTTGAGTTCCCCCCCCTTAATCACCTTCTGCAGGTTCAGGGAGTACTTGCGAAACTCCTTTTCGCACAGCTCACGGCCCAGCACAATGCTGCGCTTACGCTCCTCAATCTTGATCCAGGACCTGATCTTGTTGCGGGCCCGGGATGAGCGGACAACCTTGAGCCAGTCCTTGCTGGGCGCATGGTGAGGCGACGTAATAACCTCGACGATGTCACCGTTTTGCAACTCATGCTTGAGCGGCACCAGTTTGCCGTTCACCTTGGCGCCAACACAGCGATGCCCCACATCGGTATGCACGGCATAGGCAAAATCGATGGGCGTCGAGCCTTTGGGGAAGCCCTTGACGTCGCCTTTGGGGGTGAAGACGTAAACCTCCTCGGGAAACAGCTCGACCTTGACCGAGTCCATGAACTCCCGTGAATCCTGCAGCTCCTGCTGCCACTCCAGCAGTTGCCTCAGCCAGGCGAAACGCTTCACTTCCTTTTCATCGTAGCCCTTGCCCTCCTTATACTTCCAGTGGGCGGCAATACCCGCCTCGGCCACCCGGTGCATTTCATGGGTACGGATCTGGACCTCCATCCGGTCGCCATGGGGGCCAATCACCGTGGTATGCAGCGACTGATACATATTGCCCTTGGGCATGGCGATATAATCCTTGAAACGCCCGGGGATCGGCCGCCACGATGAGTGGATGATCCCCAGCACCTCATAGCAGGCCTTTATATCATCGACCAGCACCCGCAGTGCCGTCAGATCGTAAATCTCGTCAAAGTCAACCTTGCGCTTTTCCATCTTGCGCCAGATGGAATAGAGATGCTTGCTGCGCCCCGAGACCTCGCCCGCGATCTGATGGGCAGCCAGCTTCTGCCTGATAACATCCTGTATCTCGGCGATAAAGGCTTCCCGCTCCTGCTTCTTGCGCTGGATCTTGGTGGCAAGGTCAAAATAGACCTCCGGTTGGAGGTAGCGAAACGAAAGATCTTCAAGCTCGGTCTTGATCCAGGATACCCCCAGCCGATGGGCTATCGGCGCGTAGATATCCATGGTTTCGCGGGAGATCGAGCGCTGCTTGGTATCGGGCTGAAACTGCAGGGTACGCATGTTGTGCAGGCGATCGGCCAACTTCACCAGGATGACCCTGATGTCGTTCGACATGGCCAGCAACATCTTACGGAAGTTCTCGGCCTGGTTTTCTTCCTTGGTCTTGAAGTGGATCTTGCTGATCTTGGTGACCCCATCGACCAGCGCCGCCACCTCGGGATCAAACATTTCGGCAAGTTCTTCCGTGGTAGTAAGCGTGTCCTCAATGGTGTCGTGCAGAAAACCGGTCACGATGCTGGGCACATCAAGCTTGAGCTTTGCCAGCAGGCCAGCAACCTCCAAGGGGTGGATGATATACGGCTCACCGGAAAGGCGGGTCTGTCCCTGATGCACCTTGGCACAGTAGACGTAGGCCTTTCTGATCAAATTCAGGTCGGCAGCAGGGTTATAGCTGACAACCGTATCAAGGATATCATTCAGACGTATCATGCAGGGGTTGGATCAAACACGCTGTCGGGGGAACCGTTACAGAAAGAGGGGACAAAAATGGAGGCCGTGCCGTATGGCAGGCCTCCGGACAGAACGGCAATCACGCAGCCCGCTTGCCAGAAAACTCGGCAGCCAGCTTACCGGCTGCGATCTCACGCAGCGCGGTCACCACTTGGCGATTACTCTTGGGATCAATCAGCGGCTGTGCGCCTTTATAGAGCTGCTTGACCCGCTTTGAAGCCATCATCACCAACATAAAACGGTTGTCAACCTTTTCAAGGCAATCTTCAACTGTAACCCGTGCCATATGTTCAAATCTCCTTTTCGTGCAATACGGACAGAGCGGTAATTATACCCATACCGTCTCAAATATCAAACATTTTCGACACCTGCCCCAACATCCGGCCGGTTGTGTGACGAGCGGCCATCACGATGGCCGCCAATCCCTGCTGGGCATCCTCCAGGTGATCATTCACCAGGATATAATCATACCAGCGCGCCTCCTTGATCTCTTCGGCCGCCCGCGCAATCCTGCGCTCGATCACCTCTTGCGCATCAGACGAACGGGACTCAAGGCGGCGGCGCAACTCAGCCATACTAGGAGGCAGCACAAAGACAAAGACACCATTGACCCCCCGGTCCTTCAGGGTTCTGGCCCCTTGACAATCGATATCCAGCAGGATATCCACACCATCACGTCGGGCCTCTTCCAGGGTGGCAATGGCGGTTCCATAGAAGTTGCCATGCACCTCTGCCCATTCAGCAAAGGCGCTTTCAGCAATCATCTGTTGAAAGCGTTCCACTGAAACAAAACAGTAATCCACCCCATCCTGCTCTCCCTCCCTGGGGGCACGGGTAGTGTAGCTGATCGACTCCTTCAGAGCGGGAAAACGGTTGACCAGGCCGTTGCACAAGGTGGTCTTGCCCGCCCCTGACGGCGCTGAAATGACGATTAACAAACCCTCTGGCTGCATATGCACCTCATCATATTCGATACAAACCACTGCAGAAACGAAGATTTTTTTCGTTCTGGTGCAGGCAAACGGAAAATAGCGCGGAGGCGTACAGATCAGTACGCCGCACAAGCTTGTTTTGCGTGCGACTGCGCCCAGGGCGGAAAAAGATCGTTTCTATTCGATGTTTTGAACCTGTTCCCGCATCTTCTCCAACTCCGCCTTTAACTGCACCACCAAGGCGGTGATGGCGGCATCGTTGGCCTTGGAACCGATGGTGTTGATCTCGCGGTTGAACTCCTGCATCAAAAAGTCAAGCTTGCGGCCAACCGGTTCCTCTAACCCCAGCGTTTCGTCGAACTGGACAAAATGGCTGCTAAGCCGTACCAGCTCCTCCGTGATGTCGCACCGGTCAGCCAGGAGCGCCACCTCCTGTGCCAGGCGTTGCGGGTCCAGTTCGTTCCCATCGAGCAGTTTTGCCAAACGCTGCTGCAGCTTCTGCTGATACTCGCTCACCACCTGCGGCGCCCGCTCCCGCACCTGGACCACCAGACCGGCCAGGTCGCTCCGGCGCTTTTCCAGGTCTGCCTGCAAGGCCCCGCCTTCACGACGACGCATTTGATCGAGCCCATCAAGGGCCTTCTGCACCGCAGCCAGCAACAGCGACTGCAGCTCCTCCGGTTCTTCGGCAGCCACCTCCTGCAGGACATTTTTTTGCGATACGATCAATGCCAGTGGAATATCGGCTGAAAGGTGCAGTTCATGGGCCAGCTGTACAAAGGCCTGTTTGTACCCCTGGGCAACAGCCAGGTTAACCGGCGGCACGCTCGTTTCCCCCACGGCCGGCTCCCACTGCACAAACAGATCGGCCTTGCCGCGACGGATCCGGCCGGCAACCAGCTTGCGCACATCCTGCTCATAGGCCAGAAAGCTGCGCGGCATCTTTAACGCCACTTCACTGTAACGGTTATTGACGGTCTTCACCTCAACAACACACCGCCCACGCGCATCGCTCGCCTCACCTTTGCCATATCCGGTCATGCTGATCACCATGTAGACCTCCTCCATAAGACTAACCGATGTTATATACTGCAGCTTTCGCGCTGCTGTCCAGATTGTTCCGCATGGTGCCCCCAAACAGCCGGCCGCCTGATCCCTATTGACAAGGAAGGGAATCAATGGTCAAACTGAAAAGATATGACGGTAACACCACACGCCATGGTCAAAGGGCAGAATAACCGCACGATGCATGATTCCGTAAGCATACGCACTCGGGTGCTCATCCCGCTTACCCTGACCTTTCTGGTACTGTTCTGCAGTTTCCTGTTCGGCGCTTTTGCCATTCAACGGGAAAACATCAACAACACCATGAACCGGGAGTATGGGGAGACCATTGCGCTCTTCAAGGAGATGCTGCATTACCGGGTGGAATGGATGGCGGCAGCAGCAGAGACGATCCTGCACGACCCTGCCCTGCAGCTGACCATGCGCAGCGGCAACCGTGCCGCCCTGTACCACCATGCCCTGCCTTACTTTCAGAAGCTCCATGAAAACGGCGTAACCCATTTCTACTTTCACGACCAAAACGGGAAAAACGTCCTGCGGGTCCACCAACCCGACCGTAACGGCGACCTGATAAGCCGGGGCACCCTGCAGCGGGCCAAAAAATTCGGCACCCCGGCCCATGGCATGGAACTGGGGCCCTTTGGCACCCTGACCCTGCGCCTGGTGATCCCCTGGCACGATCAACTCGGCAAGCTGGGGTTCATGGAATTGGGTACCGAGGTCAACGATACCCTGAGCGATCTTGCCATCATCAACAACATCGATTACGTGGTAACCCTTAACAAAGAGCTGCTGGACAAAAACGCCCTCACCGTCGCCTCCGGCTGGCTGGGCAGGCAACTGGACTGGAATCTGCTGCCGAACAAGGTCATCTTTGCCAAGTCATTTGACCAGCTGCCACCGGTCCTGCTCCGCCTTTTGTCCCAACCGGATCCAGATTTCCTGCGTGACCGTTCCTGGCAGGTGGCCGCGCTCGGCAAAAAGCACTTTGCCTTCAAGGCCTTTCCCTTTAGCGAATCAACCGGCCGCAGGGTCGGCAATTTCATCCTGCTCTACGACATTACCCAACAGACCAACAAGTTCCGGTCGTTCATCATCCAAACCGTCTGCTTCAGCGGCCTGTTCTGCTTTATACTGTTTGCCTTCGCCTGGCGCATCCTGGGGGAGGTTGACCGTACCATTCATGCAACCCAGCAAGAGCTTGAACAGGAAGTCATCCACACCTCCGAGTCGAACCGGCTGCTGGAGAGCGAAGTGGCCGAGCGCCAGAAGGCCGAAGAGGCGCTGCTGCATCTGAACAACCAGCTTGAGTCGCGCATCACGGAACGGACCAGCCACCTTGAAACCACCCGGCAGGAGCTTGAAAAACGCCGGGATGAGCTGGAATCGGCCTATTCAGAGCTGCGATCACGCCAGGCCATCATCCTGCACCAGGACAAGATGGCCAGTATCGGTCTGCTTGCCGCCGGGGTGGCCCACGACATCAACAATCCGATCGGCTTTGTGACCAACAACCTGGAAGAATTACGTGAATATCTGGTCAAACTGAAGACCTTCATCAGGAATCAGCGTGAGCTGCTCAAACAAAGCGCTTCCCCAGAACTGCTCACAGCACTGCAAAAAAATTCCGAGGACCAAGGTATCCATCAAATTTTTGATGATTTTGACACACTTATTGCAGAGTCTTTAGAGGGTACCAGCAGGGTCAGCGACATCGTCAAAAACCTGCGCAATTTTTCCCGGGTTGATGATGCCGACTACATGCTGGCTGATGTGAACGAGTGCCTTGAGGGAGCCATCAAGATCACCCAGCACGAATTGCGGTCCAAGGCCGTGGTGCAGCGTGATTTCGGCGTCATACCGCGCATCTACTGTTGCCCGCAACAGCTGAACCAAGCCTTTATGAACCTGCTGGTCAACGCGGCCCATGCCATCGAAAGCCGCGGCGAGGTTGTCATCCGGAGTTGGGCCGATACACACTGGGTCTCTATCTCCATCAGCGATACCGGCTGCGGCATCCCGGATGAGGTGTTGCCCAGGATCTTTGAACCGTTTTTCACCACCAAGGAAATCAACAAGGGCACCGGACTTGGCTTAAATATTGTTTCCGACATCATCACCCAACACAGGGGCGAGATCCATGTCTCAAGCCAACCAGGCAACGGCACAACCTTCACCATTAAACTGCCAATCATCACCGGAGCGGGTGATGACTGACCGTTTGCGCCTTTTGTGTGTTGATGACGAAGAGCATATCTTAAACACCCTGCAACGCTTCTGCAGAAACGAATCCATCGAGATTCTGACCGCCACGTCGGCACACGATGCCCTGAACATCCTGGAGCATGAGCCGGTTTCCATCGTGTTGTCGGACTACCAGATGCCGGGCATGAACGGTCTGACCTTTCTGGAAGAGGTACGGCAACGCTGGCCGCACACGGTCAGGATCATCCTCTCGGGCTTTGTCACCCTGCCGGTCATCAACCAGGCCCAGCAGCGGGGCGACATCTTTGCCTTTATTGCCAAACCCTGGTCACGGGAAGAGTTAAAGGGATTGCTTGCCAAGGCCTATGACCAGTACCGTTACTTTGCCGGCGGAAAGTCGAGTAACCATGACACCTGAAGCACGCATCCTCTTTGTGGACGATGAACCGGCCTATTGCCGGATATTTCGCAGCAAAATACTCCAGGATCCCCGTTTTATCGTTGAAACAGCCAACAGCGGCCACGAGGCCCTGACCCTGCTGAAAAGCTTCCCCGCGGATATCGTCTTTGCCGACCTGAGCATGCCGCTCATGGACGGCATTGAGTTGCTGGTTGAAATCAAAAGGCAGTATCCGGCCATCTTTGTGCTGATGCTGACCAGCGACGACTCCACCAGCCAAGTTGTCAAGGCTATGAAATCAGGGGCTTACGACTACCTGTTAAAGCCGCTCGACTTTGAAATGATCAGCCACGCCATCGAGACCATCCTGACCCATAAGGCCGCAATTCAGTCCGGCTGCTGTCCCGAATGCCTGCAGGGAGAAAGCTACTGCTTTGAGAACATCATCGGTCAGGACCGTAAGATGTTCGAGATCTACGAGATGATCAGCCAGGTTGCCCAGACAGCTTCCACCGTCTTGATTACCGGTGAAAGCGGCACGGGTAAAGAGCTGATCGCCGCAGCGATCCACGCCAAAAGCAACCGCAAAGACAAGCCGTTCATCCAGGTCAACTGCGCGGCCCTGACCGAAGGGCTGATCAGCAGTGAGCTGTTCGGCCATGAAAAGGGGGCCTTTACCGGCGCCATAAACCGTAAAAAAGGACTGTTTGAGCAGGCCTCCGGCGGCACCCTTTTTCTGGATGAGATCGGCGACATCTCTCCGGCCACCCAGGTTTCCCTGCTGCGCATCCTCGAATTGGGCACCTTCCAGCGGGTTGGCGGCAGTGAGACCATCAAGACGGATGTGCGCCTGATCTGCGCCACCAACCGGGACTTGGCCAATGCCGTGCGGGAAAAGCAGTTTCGCGAAGACCTGTATTACCGCCTGAACGTTGTTTCGCTGCAGGCGCCGCCGCTGCGCGAACGCAAGTCGGATATCCCGCTGTTGTCCCACTACTTTCTGAAACGCTACTGCACCATCAACAACAAACAGATCGACGGCATTACCCGTGAGGCCATGGAACGGCTCTGCGCCTATGACTGGCCCGGCAACTGCCGAGAACTTGCCAATATCATTGAACATGCCGTCATCTTCTGTAAAGCGGCGACCATTGACCGCAGTAACCTGCCCGCTCATATCCGCAAAACCGATCCAGGTTCAGCAGAACGCACCCTGAACCTCGCCTCCTCGACCCTGGCGGAGGTGGAAAGCGCCCTGATCAGAAAGGTGCTGGAAGAGTCCCAGTGGAACCTGAAAAGAGCTGCAGAAGTGCTGGATATTGCCCGCGGCACCCTCTACAGCAAGATGGAAAAATACCAGATCAACAAACCGGACTGAACACTTTCCACACCAAAGTGTCGATTTTTGAACACCACCATTTTTCCCTTTTCAATACGCCACTCCGAAATCCCGCTCCCCCGCCGCATCACCCACATGCCGTAATTTGAACACGTTTCCGCCCTGTTGCCGACCTTCCTATTCAGCGCATTCTTTCACCCTCTTCACCCGCCTCCCTTCACATCATGTCGGAAACTGAACACATTAGAATCATTTTTTTAATCAAAAGCATCTTCAACCATACGGTTCACCGCTTTAACGAAATTTACACAAGCAAGTTTAAGGTGTTGTGAGTACGGCACGCATGTTGCTTTTTCACACATGCTTACACAAAAGCACGCTCAAAATTATTAATTAAGAAAAGCACATCATTTATCAAGGGCGCCCCCCACTCGGTTTGAACGGTTTCCGGCTGTTTTCACCGAGGTGGATTGAGTAAAGGGAGCAAAAGACAAAACAGTAAACGCTTGGCTAACGTATTCCCATTGATACGGACTCACAACACGGCACCAACCCAACGATTGTTTTACATAAGAACTGGATATTTCTGGAAAGGGGGCTTTTTTGTTTCTTAATTTCATGAAAGGGGGTCTTTTTGATGGGATTTACTAAGAGCATATTCAAAACTTTTGTTTTCGGTACAGCATTACTCTCTGTATCGTCTGCATTTGCCGCAGAGTTCCACGGTAGAAGCTCTACTCAGTACCTATGGTTTAACAATATTTTGAATGATCAGAAGCAAGCAGAATTTGCCCAGCATTTGAGTTTTTCACTAACAGACATCGACCCGAATAAAAAGCTTTCGTTGTTTGGTTATGGCCGCATTAGTCAAGATGTCATGAACGGAGAAGGCTTTGATAGCCGGTTGTTCTATTTTTACGCCGATTATCGAGACCTATTTGACAAGATCGACATTAAAGCCGGCCGTCAATTTGTCAATTATGCTGCGGGAAGTGCCCTCATAGACGGGGGGATGATTGATCTAAAAAACATTGGCCCGATTGCGTTTTCCGTAATGGGTGGCCGCAACGTCTTTTACGGCATTGACCGGGAGTTAACGCATGCCGGCGATGCCGTTTTCGGTGCTGCTGCCTCACTTACCGGTTATCCGGCAACTGATGCAGAAATCAGTTACTTCATGAAACTGGACCGAGACGGGATTGCTCGCGAGCAGATTGGTGCCATGTTCAAGCAGTACCTGTTTGGCGGCCTCAAGCTGTACGGCAATACGCGTTATGACTTAGCCGGCGAAACCTTTGAAGAGCTGCTGGCCGGTGTGAAGTATTTTGCAAGCACGAACCTCTTGCTCTCCGCTGAATGGTATCAAAGTTACCCAACCTTTGATTACACCTCAATTTTCTCCGTATTTGCGGTTAACCGCTACCAGGAAGGCTCCTTCCGGGCTGACTACACCATCAACGATATGTTCGCGGTTCGAGGAGCATACAAATGGCAAGACTTTGGCGACAACAGCGAAGGTCATGTTTTTGAGGCCGGCGTAAAGATCAGACCGATCACGCCGCTGATGATTGATCTCGCCTACGATCGACGCCAGGGCTATGCCGGTGATTTGGACGGTTTTACCGCCGATATCCAGTATGACGCCACCCCCAACCTGCAACTTGCCGGTGGTGCCGCCTACGACGTGTATCAGCGCGAAAGCATGACCGGCAACGTTGATGCTCAAACGTATTGGCTAGGTGCGCGTTACAAGATCAACAAGACCATGTCCTTTGACTGCAGGGTGCAAGACGCACTCGATATTGGCCATTTCAAGCAGGATTGGTCGGGACGCGTGGCCTTTAACTACGACTTCTAGAAAGGAGGGGTATCTGTGAAAAAAGTCTTTTTTATCTTTGTGCTGCTCATTTATGGACTCCTCATTGTTAGCCATCAATCAAGCGCGGAAAGAATGTCGCACAAAGAATACGCAAAATTGGATCTGAAAGATTGTAATGAGTGCCACAAAGCACAGGGTATCCCACTGACCCACGATAATGACTGGGCTGGAAAGCACCACCAAAATACTGACTGGCTGGGTGATCACCGCGTTTCTGCCGGCAAAGGCGGGACAAACTGCTCTGACTGCCACGCACAATCATTTTGCTCCGAATGTCACTTTGGCGGCGGTGTCGATGTGGAGTTGCGCAAGCTCAGCTACAAGCGGAACTACATGCCGAAAAACCACCGTACTGACTTCATCAGTATTCACCCGATCAAGGCCAAGGACAACCCGCAAACCTGTACCCGCTGCCACACCCAGAAGTTTTGCTCAGACTGCCACAGCAAGTTCAGCGGCAGTGATCTGAAGTTCAAATCGCACCGTCGTCAGTTCAGTGACTTGCCTCAGAATGTCGCGGGTTCAAGCCACAATGGTTACAGCTCAAAAGACTGCCAAATGTGCCACCCGAACGGCCTGTTAACCAAACATGAGTGGTCAGCAGATCATGCCATAGAGGCACGCCGGAACCTCCAGTCATGCCAGGTATGCCACAGCGACGGGAAAACCTGCCTCACCTGCCACAGCAGCAAGTCAGGTCTTAGAGTCAGCCCGCATCCACGCAACTGGGCATCCATCAGCGGGAACTTCAAGTCACGAAGCAACGGCAAGACCTGCGCAATTTGCCACAACTAATTCTTTAAGGGAGGAGGTAGCTGCATGTTGACCATTACACCAGTTCGCAAATTCATGCTTGCCGGCTCTGTCGCACTAAGTTTGCTGATGGTAGCAGGCTGCGGAAGCTCTAATAAAGAGGGATCTTCAGTCGAAACATTAGACCCATCAACGCCGGTCACGCTTGCCAAGGCATCACAGAACATTACGGCAAGCATAACTGCCGTGGACTTTACTGCTACACCGCAAACCGTAACCCTGACGCTCAAGGATCAAAACGGAAAAGACATCTCTCCGGCTGATATTATTGCCAGCCCCAGCGGGAGATTCCGTTTCTATCTTGCACGTCTCGACAATACCGGTGCAAGCTATACCAATTACCTTACCAACTCCTCTGGGGTCCCCACCTATGAGGATGCCTCGAAATATCTCAGCAGGTTCACCTCCTTGGGTAATGGGGTCTACCGCTACGCGTTCAACACCGATTTCAAAGCAAACAACGGCTACCTCCCCAATCTTACCCATATCGTTGCGGCGCAAATCAGCCGTGACTATATGCTGCCGGTCATCAATTTGAAGGTGCAACAGGCTGTTAACCCCTACCTGACCTTCCGGCCGGACGGCAATGCCGTAGCGGTAACCAGGGAGTTGGTCTCGATTGAGGCATGTAACGAGTGCCATGGCCAGCTGGGCGTACATGGCGGCAGTCGCCGTGAGATCGCGCTTTGCAGTGTCTGTCACTATTCAGGCGTAACCGCAACAGGCACCTCGTTTGAAAACGCCACGACAGCCCCGGTCGATCTGGCAACCATGATCCACCGCATCCATATGGGCAAGAAACTTCCCAGCGGCAAGTACAGTGTGGGTTCTACCGACTTTACCAAGGTTGGCTATCCCTTTATTTCGGGTGACGCAACCATTACCGGCACCCCGATTGAGTGCACCAAGTGCCACCGTCAAGGCAAGGACCTGGCCGGCAAGCCTTATGGCAAGGATGCCGACAAATGGAAGGCCCAGGCATCAGCAAAAGCATGCGGCACCTGCCACGACGGCAAAGACTACACCAGTGCGGCCCACTTTGGCACCGACTGCACCAGCTGCCACACCAACAGCAACGAGTTTGGCGGGACCAGCGGCATACCTGATGTAGTTGGCGCCCATACCGTCTTTGAAAAGAGCGCCGCCTACACCGGTATCAACTTCAAGATCTTGTCGATTCAAAACGCGACGGTCGGTAACAAACCAACCATACGCTTTAAAATCACCGACAACACCGGCGCTGCCATTCCGTTTGATACCACCACCAGTTTCAGTCTCAAGCTCGGCTACATGCCAGGTGCAGACTACACCAATGCCGATATGGCGGCCCCTGGTCAACCGAACAGCTTCACACTAAGTGCAGCCAATACGACCCTCAACCCGATCGACAACACCTATACAGCCACCTTCGGCACCGCTATCCCGGCAACTGCCAGCGGCGTGGCCGTCATTGGCCTTGAGGGTCGCAAGACCTTCACCTATCGCAGCCACACCGCAACCATTGGGGGCGAGTCGGCCCAGTACTACTTTGACCCGACAACCGGTGAGCAGGTAACCGACACCACCAAGTTACGGCGCACCTCCGTTGATGTCAGCAAGTGTAATGCTTGCCACAGCCGCCTTTCGCTGCATGGCGCCAACCGCGTGAACAGCATTAGCGAGTGCGTTATCTGCCACAACCCCAATGCCACAGATAAAAACAGAAGACCTGCCAGCCCGGTTGATGGCCTGGCCGAGCAGTCCATCGACTTCAAGGTCATGATTCACAAGATCCACACCGGTGAAGCGCTCAGTGCCTCGTCCTACGTGATTTACGGCTTCGGCGGTTCGGTCAATGACTTCAAAGAAGTCCAGTATCCGCGGGATCGTTCCGACTGTTTGGCCTGCCACACCGATCTTGATGCCGTCAAGCTGCCGCTTGCCGATGGTGTGCTCGGGACCACAACCACCTCGAAAACCGACCCAAGCCAGAACACCAGAACCTTGCCGATGCGGGCCGTCTGCACCTCCTGCCATGACAGCAGCCAGACAACATCGCACGTGACGGGTAAGACCATTGGCGTGCAGGAAAATTGCATCCAGTGCCATGCTCCAGGCTTAGTGAATGCCGTGGATAACGTACACAACCTGAAATAACACAAAAAAACAGCTCTCTCTTGCTCCAAGAGAGAGCTGTACCCAAATCGCAAAACAGTTTCAACACCACGGGAGGAACTATGTGTATCAACAGATTTAAGGACGCATGTATGGCACTGATAGCAGCTTGCTGTCTGTCGCTTGTCCTGACAGCTTGTGGTGGCGGGGGTGGCGGCGGCAGCGCTACTCCTTCTGCAGTCACTATCAGCGGCGTTGCCATGAAAGGTCCGATTGCCGGTGGAACAGTCAAGGTATATGCAGCAACCCCAACGAATCCCAAGGCAAGCCTGCTCGTTCAGACAAGCACCGATGCCAGCGGCCATTTTAGCGCCCAAATCCCGATTCATAGCGGGCCGGTGCTTGTGGAAGTCAGCGGTAATGCGACAGCCACACAATTGGATGAGGTAACCGGCACGGCCAAGCCATTTACCAGCGCGCTCAAGTACAGTGCGGCGCTGCCTGACTCAGATTCCAACAAAACGGTTACGATCTCTCCGCTCAGCGAGATGGCTGCTCAATATGCCCTGGCTGCCGGCGGGCTGAGTGCTGACAACGTCAGTGGCGCCAACCTTGTTGTTGCAGAGGCGTTTCAGCTGTCAGACCTGCTCGCGATTGAACCGGCCAACCTTACCCAGGGTGTACCTGCGGGTGCCACAACGGCACAGCAACAATACGGCCTCATCCT
>CAZUSH010000021.1:0-45585 GCA_964622705.1 uncultured Geobacter sp.
ACTTTGCTCTGAAGCGTAACATACGGGAGAACTTTTACGATCCTGCATTGTGAAGATTTTAGCTGGGCTTTGCCGATGATACAGGAAAGCGGTTTAACTTCTTGCGGTTTGGAAAGTCGTGCTTCCTGCGGGCTAACAAGATAAGGGAGAACTATTCCTTGGGAAACGAAAAAAAGCGATACCGTCACCAGTAACGGCAGCAAATACCTCCTTTTTGAAATTATCTCTCCAAATGAGTTCATAGGTTCATACCATATACCAAACCAGTCCCCCGTCACAAGTGAATACTACCCGCGCTTCACCAACCTTGCATTAACTGTGAACTGATTGATGTAAAGGCTAAATTCCGCAACGTGTTTTCAGCACCCACAATTTGCGTGATGGTGAAATCCCCCCGCTCACAACTTTAACAACGTACCCAAAGCATAAAGGGGCTCAGAGACGAGCCCCTTTATGTCTTACAACGTCAGTGTTTGTCGGCGCCATGCCCGGCATGGCCGCTGTGCTGCTTGACCTGTTCTTTATGTTCACCATGAGCGCCTTTACCAGTGGCATCCATGTGAAGTTTTTCCACGTAGTGTGTGAACTCCACATACGCCTCTACGAACTCACGCCCCTGGGCAACGCTTTCGTCTTTGTGCTTGTAAGCAGCAGCGGCACGCTCATAACGTTTCTTGATGCCTGAGGTAATGTCATCGGTAACAAGCTTTACCAGTGCATCAGCCGAACCGTTCGCCAAGGCTTTGTCTGCTTCGGCTACCGCAGGCTCTACCATGCCGGCTGGTTTCAAGCCCGTGAAGGGGGCACCTTCACCGGCACGATGGATCTTTACCAGGTTAGCAAAGAACTTGTTGTGAGCAGCTTCAGCGTTAGCCCCTTTTGCTGCCAGTGCCTTCTGAAACGCAGCTTTGACCGCCTTTTCATCTTTCACTTTCACCCACTTGAGGATTGGTGCGATGTC
Organism: uncultured Geobacter sp.; assembly: GCA_964622705.1. Taxonomy (GTDB): domain Bacteria; phylum Desulfobacterota; class Desulfuromonadia; order Geobacterales; family Pseudopelobacteraceae; genus Trichlorobacter. Next base: position 962 of record CAZUSH010000021.1, read on the forward strand.
CTTCGCATCCAACGCTTTACGGGCATCCTGGATAACGGGACCATCAAGCGTGTCGCAATGTGCTGCCGCATGATGGGGTATTGCGAAGGTAACCGTCACGGCTGCGGCGATTCCTGCCAATGTGATCTTCAGTATATGTATCGTTTTCATATAGAATATCTCCTGTCAATTGTGGTTACAGGCAAGCCTGTGCGGTTCGGAATTTCCCCTGCTGACAACCAGATATGATTATCGGGGAGGTTTGTATATCCCTCTGCCATAGCCGTCAAGTTGCCTGCCATTGAAGAGAGAGGTAAGGACACCACTCACGGCAGGAGTCATAAGGTCCTGGGAGGATGGCAGGACGTAAGGAGTATCAAGTTCACAGCAGCGGACATCGAACCGATGATCGCCGGTCGAGTCATGATCAGCATCGCTGTCTACGTCATGACAACCGCCCCCGACCGCATGCGTCGTTTCAGCCCCCAGCATTTCCAGGGTGTAGGCATGAACTGTGGCAGGCATGGTCAGAATGAGCATCAGCATTATGATGGCGACATTCCGTATGGATACACGAAGTATGCTCATGTTCACGTACATATCATGCTAACAATAATATTACCTTGACCTGCATCAATAAATTGACGGTCTTTCTACTGGTCCTCGCCATGTTCGGTTAATCGGGCAATTAATTTTCCAATGCATACGTGTTATTTTCCTTTTCTACAGCATCAGGCACTGTCTGAACTGTTTTTCCCGTACCTTTTCCTGAACCGTAGACTCGCCGATTATGTGCCTGGAATAAACCGCTAGCGCCCAGACCGGGAAGAACAGGCTGTAACCGTGGTAGCGCAGGTAGAATACCCGCGGAAAACCGGTGCCGGTAAAGTGCTTCTCGTTCCAGCCGTTGCAGTAGCTTTCCGTCAAATATCGTACACCGTTCCTGACGGCGCTGTGACGCCACTCACCGGCCGCCATCAGCGCCATCAGCGCCCATGATGTCTGTGAGGCGGTACTGGCGCCGCTTCCGGCCAGGGATGGATCATCATAGCTGGCGCAGGTTTCCCCCCAGCCGCCGTCGCTGTTCTGGCAGGTGATCAGCCACTCCACCGCTTTTCTCACATACGGGGCATTCATGTTCTCACCGGCCTGGTGCAACCCTGAAAGTACCGACCAAGTGCCGTAGATGTAATTGACACCCCACCGTCCGAACCAGCCGCCGAACTCCTCCTGCTCCTTCTTCAGATAGGCGATGCCGCGGGCAATCGGTGGGTAATCCGGCCCGTGCCCCAGCATCCCCATCATCTCGATACATCTGCCGGTCAGATCGGCGGTACTGGGATCCAGCAAGGCCCCGTGGTCGGCAAAGGGGATATCGTTCAGGTAGAAATAGTCGTTATCCACATCAAAAGCCCCCCAACCGCCGTCCGTGCTTTGCATCCCCTGCACCCACCTGATCGCCCGTTCAATCTTTTCACGATATTCCGGTTTTTCCAGCGCCCCGGCACGGAACAGGCTCATCAGTACTTTGGCGGTATCATCCACATCGGGGTAGCGGCTGTTTTCATACTGGAAGGCCCACCCTCCCGACTCCAGCCCCGGACATTTCTCCGACCAGTCTCCCGGTGTGGTAATCTGCTGGCTGAACAGCCATTTGATGGCCCTGTCCGTTACTCCCGAGTTGTTTTCGGCATAACCTGCCTCACACAGGGCCGACAGACTCATGCAGGTGTCCCATATGGGGGAGTTGCAGGGCTGACAGAAACTGAACTCCGTGTTGCCGGCTGTATCGGTCAGGTAGGTTGGAGATAGTTCCGGCGCTGCTGAAGAGCTGTCTATGGCAATGCCGCCACTGCCATCATCCATGGGTATGGTGCCTGTCTTCAGCTTGCGGTGCACCATCAGGTTATCGACCGCCTCCAGGCCGCGCAGGTAATCGGCATCATCATCGCTGCACCCCAACGTCTTCAGGGCCATGACTGCATTGGCCATGGCCGGGTAGATGGCGCCAATGCCGCCGTCCCCCTGCATTCTGGCCCGTGTCCAGCGTTCAGCCTCGGCCAGGGCATGTTGTTTAATCCGGCCGGGGATCAGGTGCATGGTGCGTTTCAGCACCCGGTCCAGGGCGATGAAGACGTTCTTGCGCCAGGCGTGGTGACGGAACTTATCCAGATGGACCAGCATGTCCGGCGGAGTGGTGAACAACTCGGTGATTCCCTCGTTGTATCGCAGACGGCAGATCGGCTGTGTGGCATAGAGGATCAGCAGAGGCACGATTACAGTCCGTGACCAGTAGGCTACCTTGTTCAGGTGAAAGAAAAACCAGCGCGGCAGCAGCATGATCTCGATCGGCATGGCCGGTGCTGTGTGCCACGGGACCTGACCGAAGGTAGCCAGGGTGATGCGGGTGAACACGTTGCACTTGGCCGCTCCGCCGAGGGAGAGAATCAGCTGGCGCGCCTTGAGCATATGGGGAGCGTTCTTGTCGTGCCCCAGCAGCTTGAGGGCAAAATAGGCCTTAACACTGGCACTGATATTGACATTGCCGTCAACGGTGTACAGCGGCCAGCCACCGTCCGGCAGCTGGCGCTCCTGCATGTAGGCGGCCAGACGCTCGGAAATCTCCGGATCGATCTCCCGGCCGATAAAGCGCTGCAGCATGACATACTCCGCCGGGATGGTCACATCCGCCTCCAGGTCAAAGATCCAGTGTCCGTCGTCCTGCTGCTGCCCGGCCAGCAGTGAGGCAGCCGCATTGGCAACTTTACCCAGTTCTGCCGCGTTCATGACGGTGCCTGTTCCGCCCCCCTTGGCATGGCTGGTTTTGCCCCCCTCGATCACACTGAAAGTACTTTTATGCTTATTCATGTTTATCCTCCATAACGCCAAACATTTCTATTAACACTGTTAAGTTAAGCAATAAAAAAAACAGCCTGACCGCAGCGTTGTCGTCGTTTCAGGGGTGAGCCGCCCGATAACCCGAGAAGACCCCGTCCAGCATCATCTCCGCCATAATAGCCGGGTCCGGCATGGGGAAATCCTTAGTAAAGATGGTACTGGTAACCAGTCCGTGCATGGCGCTCCACAATACCGTAGAGAGAGTGTAGCAATCCAGGGGACGGAAATAGCCGCTCTTGATGCAGTTGTCGACCCGTTCGCAGAACTGTTTCCAGTAGCGCAGTGACATGGTGTCGCGGGAAAGGTAATCTTCCGGCCTGCCGTACAGCTGCGGGTTGGAAAAGAAGACCACCTTGTACAGTTCAGAATGCTTCAGGCTGTAGCTGACATAACAGAGAAAGGCCTGGCGCAGGTGCTGCTCCGGTGGGGCGTCCGCGGACATGCCCTGCAGCTGCTCCTGCAGCAGGTTCGCATAGAAGTTTTCACAGATGTGCAGCAGCAGGTCGTCCTTGTCGCGAAAATAGAGGTAGATCGTGGTGGGGGAGTGCTCGATGCGCGACGCCAGCCTGCGCATGGAAAACCCGTTATACCCCTCCTGTACAAACAGCGCTAGCGCCGCTTCCAGGATCTCGGCCTTGAATTCGTCCTTATGTTTTTGTCTCCGCTCTTTCAATCCCATACTTAACACCGTTAATTTTAGTTTTCGAATTAATAGCAGTTGTGGAGAGATAATTCAAGACGTTTGTTGTCTGCCGGTGTGATTTGTGATGGTGGTTCCGGGAACAGTTTACCTCAAAAAATCCGGCGCCGTGATGGTACGCTGCTGTGGGAAATTTTCGAGATGTAACAGAAATTGGACACTACGCGAAAATCTTTATCGTCGAATCATGGATTGAGTATCTGCGCCAGTATGAGCGTGTTACCGTGACAGATCGGGACCTGCAAGATCTCGTTCACGCTTTTCACAAAGGCGACATCCGTCCAAAAGTCTCGCATATTATTTATGCAGATTTTTTGGATATATTGAAGTACTGCACTACCAGCAGATGTAAATCAGCACCGTGCTGCCCGCACAAACAGAAAGCCCCAGACCAGCATAGCGACAACATTGACACCAAGACTAATGAATGACATGTTCACATCAGTAAAGGCTCTGGAAAATCTGGTAGTGAAAACGGCTGAGATAATATTCCTGCAACGTTTCAATATATTTCTTTTTGTTTCTAGCATATTAAGGCATCAATACTCCATTGACACCTAAAGTATTTGTTGCTATGAAACTCGTATATTTTAGACTCTTTCAGAGAAAGAGACTCCGCAAGCCATAGTGCTTCCGGACAAACTTCTTCGGAAAGCCCGAGGAAGAATCGCCCCGGCAGGGATGAAATCCCCGGATAGATCAGGCTGCTGTTGCCCCTGTCCGGATGAGATTCGGAGGCATGTTTGCCAACCGAGCAGTCGTTTGGGTAAAACGACGTAAATCCAAGCAGTAGTGCGCCCAATTTCTGGAGCACATAAAAATACCGCATAAAATGACCCGTTCCCGCATAGCTGGAGTGGGTTTTTTGTTGCTCAGCATCCGCGACAAGCCTTGTAAGCGGCGGATATTTTCACCACATCCCGACCGGGAGACACTTTGCTCTCTCCCTCCGGGACGAACGAATGTCTCCTTGCTTCGGGAAAACCAACAAGGAGGCGGTATGGCAAGTCTGAATCGCGTGGAACTCATCGGCAACCTGGGACGTGACCCTGAAATCAGGTACACACCCGGGGGAACGGCTGTAGCAAGTTTTTCCCTTGCGACCAGCGAGAAGGTCAAGAACAAGAGCGGCGAATGGGAGACCCGCACCGAGTGGCACAACATCGTCCTCTACGCACGACTCGCAGAAGTAGCTGGCGAGTACCTGTCGAAAGGAAAGAGTGTCTATCTCGACGGCAAACTCAAGACCCGCAAATGGCAAGACCGGGACGGTAAGGATCGGTACACGACCGAGATCATCGGCGACAAGCTTCTCATGCTGGGCGGCAAGACTGGCAGCATTCCCGACGGGAGTGATGAACAGCCAACAAGCGACCAGGCACACGAGGAGATTCCGCCTGATGACAACGATCCGTTCTAGGTAACAAACAACCACAACTCAACAGTCCCACGGGGAGACATTACCAAATCCCCAAAGGGATTGGTCTGTCTCCCCTTCCAGACACAACCCACAGAAAAGGAGACAGACAGATGAACGCACCAGCTCAAATCATTCCCATCAGCCCCACCACATCATCCCTCACTCACCACGCCGTCAACATCAGTGAACTGAAGGCCCAGGTAAACCTGATCCAGTATGTCATGCGTGACGTCATGAAATCAGGCGAGCACTACGGCACCATTCCCGGTTGCGGAGACAAAGCAGTTCTCCTCAAACCGGGCGCCGAAAAGCTCATGCTGACCTTCAGACTGGCAAATGACGTAGAGGTGGAAACCATCGACCTGCATCTCGGCCATCGGGAGTATCGCATCAAAGTGACGCTCTACTCACCGGCAGGCCAGCGTCTCGGTACCGGTGTCGGTTCATGTTCGACCATGGAAAGCAAATATCGTTTCCGCGTCGGGCCAGTGGAACTGACGAACAAACCCGTGCCGAAAGAATACTGGGATCTTCGCAAGGAGAACCCGGTAAAGGCGCAGGAAATCATCGGTGGACGCGGCTTCAGCGCAAAAAAGGATGACAGCGGCAACTGGAAGATCGCCAGGCAGGGAGAAAAAGTCGAACACGACAATCCTGCCGACTTTTACAACACCTGCCTGAAGATGGCCAAAAAGCGCGGCTTGGTGGATGCAGTACTCACCTCGACCGCTGCATCGGACATCTTCACCCAGGACATCGAGGAAGATCCCGACTTGTACGGGCAAACCGAGGAAACCGGAAAACAGAGTGCCGGCACTGCCAGTACCGCATCCGGAACTTCGCAGACTACCCGAACGGACAGTGCCCCATCATCTCACGAAGCCGAACCTGTTTCGACTTCGGAGATCATCGGATATCTGACAGCCAAGGGAATCAGGATGGAACTCTCCGCGGATGAATCGGAGATCTCCGCCTTCCCTGACTACAACGACTCTTCAGCTCGTCAATGGCTGAAAGACCATGGCTTCAAATGGGACGGCAAGAGCAAATGCTGGCAGTACCGGTAATACCTAACGTTCCGAATTGAACATCACTCACAACTCACCTCAGCAGGGAGACAACGACTTTCTCCCTACCGGGGGTGTCTTGTCTCCTCTGCCGGGTACAAACCCACAGACAAGGAGACAAGAAAATGACTACCCACATCATCAAGCACGTAACCATCAAAGGCTGTCAGGTACCGGTCTATGCACCTGAAAGGGAGTGCCGGATCAGTATCAATGTCACCAGGATCATTGCCGGCGTCATTTTCGGTTCCCTTCTTACCGCAGTCGGGACCCTGCCGTTTCTGATCTGAAAGGAGACAGCCATGAGCAAACTCGCCGCATTTCTGGGCCGCGCTATTCCGACCCACCAACAGAAACAATCATCGCATCTAGGTGACCGAACGGGATATGTCGGAGCTTCCGATATTGCCGGCTGCCCGCGTAAAGCGGCACTCAGCAAACAAAACCCGACCGGTCATGACATTAAGACGCTCCTTCGTTTTTCTCGTGGTCACGCTGCGCAAGCCATGTATGCCGATTTTTTCAGGACCGGTGGCGCTCTCTTCGAAGAAGAAGTCGAAGTGCGGCATCCGGACATTCCTGAGATCAGGTGTCATATCGACTTCCTGTTCTACGCGAACCGGCAGACCAAACGACTGCATATCGTGGAAATGAAGTCAACCGACGGCATCCCCGATGAACCCTACTCATCATGGGTGGATCAGCTGCATGTCCAGATGGGCCTGCTGCAACTCACCCTCGATCCGGTAGTGGAAATTGGCGGTTCGATCCTGGTGGTCGATCTCAATGCGGGAACGTACCATGAATTCAACAGCTATACCCCCAACAGACTGGTTTTCGCTCAGCTTGTGGAAAAGGGAAAGCATATCCTTGCGGCAGCGCGAGGTGAATGTACACCCCGAACCGAACCGGGAATTCTCTGCGGCTACTGTCCGTTTCGCACCGGATGTCCTTCCCACGCCGCAGCACTGGAACTCCCCCGGGAGATTTTGGAAACCGGCAGGAAGTACCTGGAGCTGAATGAACAAAAGAAAGCACTCGAAACCCGACTGGACGTCCTGAAGAACGACATCCTCACCTTTGCGGATGGCACGTTCAAAGGGGCTTCGGACGGAATACTGATCAACGTCACCTCAGTGGCGGAGTCGGTAATGATCGACAGCAGCAAGCTCAAGAGAAACTACCCTGACATCTATGACCAGGTCACGAAGCCGAAAGCCGGTTTCGTCAAACTCGAAATCAAACCATTCATACCGCCCGTAGCACAAGCGGCCTGAACCAACCCCACCAGGGGGCATCACGCTCCCCATGGGAAATCTCCCTTCGTGGAGGCGTGTCTGCCCCCAGTGAAAGGAGATTACCGATGAAAACCTACCGTGCCGGCACGTTACCGCCTGACCTTAAATCCTTTTCCCGGGAGAACAGATACGAAGATCTGAAGGAGGCTCTTCAGACCATAGCGTCGCTGATCCTTATTGCAGCAATGCTCTTCGTGTTCATGTTTGCCGCTGCAGCTCCACCGGAGCCCCAGGAGTATCCGAAGGGCTGGGAGGAGGTGCGAGGATGAATGGACCGGTCAACACAATCTGTTCGGGAGATGAAATACATCTTCCTGCTGTCACCTTGGAAGAGGTCAACCTGTCACTGCACGGGGCGAATCGCTTCCTAGAGCGCGACATTCCGCTGGAGGCTGTCGAGGGTGTCCGTCACCTTCTGCCGCTCCTCAACGAGAAGCCGCTCAAATTCAGGTACAAGGGGGTACTTGTCGTTGCCCGCCTGGTCAACGGTTCACCCAGGATCATCACTGCTTGGAAAGTCCCTCCCGCAGCTTAGCAATCACACGGCAGCACACTGCCAGGACAAGGAGGCCATTATGAGCCCAAAAATTCCACGGCCCAAGGCTGTTACCGGTTTCACCATCGAACGCCGGTCGTCATGCGGCAAGATCTACACCACGGTAACACTTTCCCCGGGCACCGCTGTTCCCATGGAGGTATTCGTGCGCTTCGGCAAAGCCGGAGGGTGCGGTTCCGCGATGGCCGACGGCATTGCCAGACTGGTCTCGTACGGTCTCCGTTCGGGACTGGAAGCAACCGATGCCGTCAAAGCATTGAGCGGTATCGGCTGTCATCTGGGGAGCAATACCTGCCTCAACTGCGTTGCTGAATCAATCCGGCTGGTACTCGCACATCTGGAATCCGGACGAGACCTGAACGACCTGATTGAGGAAGCGGCTCTTGCAGAGGCAAATGCCGTAAGCACCCACGAATTCAACTGACACTCATCACCCATCGACACCTGGCAGGGAGAGCACGACATCCCTGCGGGGAAGTCTGTCTCCCTGTCCGGTTACCACACTGCACAGGAGGCAGACATGAACTACGAAATCAGAAGCACATTCAATATTGACGCACCGAAATCAGTCACCATCAAAGGACGAGCACCGGGACACCCTGCGGTTCCCAGCCGTGATATCCAGTACATCTTCCGGCAGTCAACCCTGTCGGATCTGTTCACTTGGTATCTCATCGGCGAACGCTCGCTCTACCTCACCGGCCCCACCGGATGCGGCAAATCCTCGGTCATCATCGAGGTTGCCGCCCGACTCAACATCCCCCTCTGGAATGTCGTCGCCCACTCCCGGTTGGAAACACCGGAACTGGTCGGCGGCTACCGGCTCAATGCCGGCGGCGGGATGGATTTTGTGCATGGGCCGCTCATCATTGCCATGAAGGAAGGGGGCTGGTTTCTGATCGATGAAATCGATCTGCTGGACCCTTCAACTGCTGCGGGATTGAACGGTATTGCCGAAGGCCGCCCCATCACCATTCCGGAAACGGGAGAAGTGGTAACGGCCCACCCGGACTTCCGCTTCATCGCCACCGCCAACTCCAACGGAGCCGGTGACGCCACAGGCCTCTACCAGGGGATACTGCGGCAGAATCTGGCATTCCTCGACCGCTTCTACATGATCGAGGTCGGTTATCCCGACCCGGACATCGAAAAGAAAATCCTGACCGAAGTGGCGCCATCTGTCGGTAGCGACATCAGAGACCGCATGGTAGCCATCGCCAACGAGATCAGAGCCCTGTTTGTCAAAGGGGAGACTGAAGTCACTCTCTCGACCCGCACCTTGTCCCGGTGGGCACGTATCACCGCCTTCCAGGGACGGGCCGCGGCAAGTCAGGGCATGTCGAACGGCGAAACACTGACCAAAGCCTTCGACCGGGCACTCGGCTTTCGAGCTGAACCCGATACCCGCAACGCCCTGCACGCCGTGTTGCAGCGGCACTTCGGGGACCGGAGGTCGCCATGACCGGATACAGGAACATCAAATCATCACTGGACCTGCATCTTCTGGACAGGGTCAGGAATCACGACAAGGTTTACCACCTGGCGGTATTCGAACGGGACGACGGTGGTTATGACGTCCTGTACCGCTATGGCCGTCGCGGCTCGACATTACGCCTCGGCATCCTGAAAGGTGGGGAGAATCTCCGTGACTATCAGACCGCCATCAGACTCATGAACAGGAAGGAAGCGGATCAAGTCAGGGGCGACGGCTATCAGTATGCCGACGGCATTACCCCCGGCGTCTGGAATGATCTGCTTGCCGCATCCTCTAAAAACGCTGTCGCACAGCCATCCATTCCACCTGAACCAGAGGTTCCCACACCGGCAATAGGTGGTAACGGGCCGAAGTCCTGGTTCTGGTAATCAATTACAGTCCCACGAAAGGAGACATCATGAACAACACTACCATCAGCAAAGTACTCCAGGGCCTGGTCCTGGTTCATCTCAGCTTCTCCGTCTGGTCCGGCAAGAAGAAACTCCGGCCGGAAGATTTGAAGGGTGCGAATCTGCCACCCGACAAGCTCGCCTCTCTCGGTTCCAAGCGTATTTTTGATCCTGATGCCCTCAAGGTGTTCGCCACCCTGAAGCGTCAGGCCGAACGCGCCTGCGAGGAGGTGGGAGTGCGCTTTCTCGGCGGCTACGCCATTCCCGAGGAAAAACTGGCTCCCCTTTTGGAGAAGATGGAACAGGTCGAACAGAGCTTTGCCACGGCAAAGACGAATTTCCTGTCGGCCTACGACGACAATCTCACAGACTGGCTTGCCGAAGCCGGCGAGTGGTCGGAGATCGTCGCCCGTGCCGTGGAACCCGCCAACCGTGTCGCAGAGCGTCTTTCGTGCGGTTTTACCGCCTTCAAGGTGGAAGCGCCCGGAGAAACAGCATCGGCGGCACAACCTCTGGAACGGCAGGTTGGCGGACTTGCGGATCAATTGATCCATGAGATCGGCGCCCTGGCAAAATCAACCTGGGAGGAATCGTACCGGGGACGAACTTCAGTAACCCGGAAGGCCCTTCGCCCCCTGAAGGCGATTCTCGACAAACTATCCAGCCTGAGCTTCGTCGGCCCTGACAAGATCAGCGGCCTCGTTGCCAACGTGCATGCTGCGCTCGCCACCGTACCAAGATCCGGACCGGTCACCGGGGCAACCCTGATGGGCCTGGTCGGAGTATTGTGCGAGCTGTCCGACATTGCCGGTTTCATCACGACCGAGGAACGGGAAGAGATGCTGCAACCGCTCCCCGAACCTGAAGTTGAACCGGTACTACCCTCAGCTCTTCCACCACAGACCGTAACGATCATGCCACAACCGGTGCAGCAGGTTGAAGCACCGGCTGTCTGGTTCTGGTAAGGAGTCGCCATGAAAACACGACCTCTTGCCCTGATCGCCAAGGTCCTTGGCCGGAAATACGATGTCACCGTCACCATTGCCGGACAGGTTGCCTGCACCAGCGGGAAGGAAATCACTATCCCAGTTGTTTCAGGCCCCCATGCGGAAGCGCTCGCCCATGGCTATATCGACCACGAGGCGGCGCATGTCCGGTACACCGACTTTTCCGTACGACTCACGAACGATTTCGCGGGGGATCTGCTCAACATCCTGGAGGATGTGAGAATCGAGCTGGCAATCGGCCGGGAATATCCTGGCTGTATCGCCAATCTCCGCGAGCTGACCCGTCTTCTGGTTGAACAGGAAGGCGTGTTCAGGCCAGACCCGTCCCATCCATCCCAGAGCATCCTCGCCTGGATCATGGCCGTGATCTACATGGCAGTACTTGGCCATGATTCATTGCGACAAACCAGGGACAGCGCCGAACCGTTGGTCCGGCAGGCCCTGGGGAGAAACTTCGACCAGGCAGTATTGCTGCTGGATCGGGCCGGAACACTGACATCGACCCGTGATGCAGCGGCTCTCCGGGATGAACTGATGAAGCTCATTCGGGACTCCGCACAACAACCGAAAAACGGGCAATCCCGGCCTTCCCAAAGTCAATCCGGCAGTCACGGAGATCAAAACGGCGGGACAGGCAGCGATCATTCCCGACAGCAGAATGATACTGGCAGTCACGGTGGACAACAGGCACAGAACGGGGATAAGCAGCAGACCTCTTCACAGCCTGCCGCCAAGTCCGGACAGGATACATCTTCCGGGCACTCTTCTCAGGGGCAATCCGGGACTTCTGGTACACCATCCCAGGACTCTGTCCGTCAGGCATTAGCGGAAGCAATATCCGGCAAGAGTGTCGGCTCCTACGGTAACGTGGGTGAGAAACTGGCCGAACTGCTTTGCCAGAATGCCACTGAAAGTTCATTCAACGGGACAGCCGCAGCAGCACCACGGCTGCCAACAGCCCATTCACTGAACCATACGGTTGGATACGATGATCTTTCAGCGCTTCGTGTCCACACGGCAGCCTTGCGGGCCCGGCTTCAGGGGCTTGTCCAGGCATCGAAACAGAAACGATCAACCCCGGTCAGCGTCGGACACCGACTGGATTCCCGTGTACTGACACGACTTCGTGTCTGTGACACTCGGGTATTTACCAGGAAAGAGGAAAAACGGGCGGTCAATACGGCTGTCTGCATGCTTCTGGACAGTTCCGGAAGTATGGGCAACACCACCGTCCTCAACAAGATGGGCATCGCATCCCGCGCCTGTTTCGTGGCGGCGGAGGCCCTCTATTCCATCCCCGGCGTACGTACGGCGATTGCCACCTTCAAGGGTCATGACAACTGCGTCTTCCCCATGGTCGGTTTCGGGGAAAAGCCGGATCACAGCAGATTCAATATCACCGGTTCCGGTGGCACCAGGCTCGGCCATGCTCTCTGGTGGGCATGGGGAGAACTCTGTCTGCGCCGGGAAACACGCAAGATCTGCATTGCCTTCTCCGATGGCGACACCGGAGACAGCCCCGTCACCCATGCCGCCATCAAGCGGATGAGGGAGTCGGGTATCGAGGTGATCGGGATAGGTATTCAGGACAACAGCATCAAACAGTACCTGCCCGACAACTACCGGATCATCAAGAGCCTCGACCAGTTCACCCCGGCGCTGCTGGAACTGTTGCGGGAAAAACTGGTCGCATAACTTTCATCTATCAACCCATCCGGGGGGAGCAGAACATTCCCCGATGGGGGTGTTCTGCCTTCTCCCCAGGAAAGGAGAACATCAATGGCAAAACCACGATCACGCAAAGAGATGATTCTGTTCCTCTCCAACCACCAGCGCTATGACACTATGTCCAGCTGGAACAGGGGAACGTCATTCTCCCGCAACATCAAACTGCACCGTATCCAATTCCCGGACACCGAAACGCGCAACCGAGCATGGGAGCTGCTTGACGTAGAAGAGGCGTTTGCAGAATTCGACGATACCATCGCGGAATTCAGCGCACGTCACGGCTACAGCTATCAGATCCATCGCAACGGCAGAAGCGGAGGTTATCTGGTGCTTTACCACGGCGGCAGAAAGGACACCGGCTACCAGTCGTACTGCCCTGCCTGCGGCCAGCGGAACTACCAGAAAGCCGAAGAAGGGAAGAACCTGTGCGGGGTATGCAAACACCCGCGCCGCAACTACACCCATCCGGTCATGACGATGTACACCACCGGCGAAACCATTGGTGAGCCATACGGTGAGTACGATGACTGGGACACCTGCAGCCTCAAATCGCTGGTGGATGTAGTCTGGGACTTCGACAAGACCGTCGAGGCCGCTATCCAGACCTTCATCGACTTCGCGCTGCACAATGAGGCTGCTGAGGAAACCATCATGGTTCCTAAAAAGGTGAAGGTGAGCCGTCCGGTGGAGGGTGCCGCATGAAGATAACCATTTCAAACGACAAGGCGTCGGCAACGGTCATCTGCCGGGATCTGATCCTGGATGAATCTCAGCCCGGCGCCCGCAATCTTTTCTATCTCACCGCCTATGGCCCCACCCAGGAAATCCGGGCCTTTGCCCAGATCCTGGCCATGAAGGGGGCTCTTGAATTCCACGGCAAAGATATCAAGCAGCTCAATGTCTGGAGCAACCACCCCCTGCGGGTCATTCCGAAAATGGGCGAAGGGTATTCGGGGGTCTACATTACCCCGTCTAGCGACTCTTCGTTTCTGATCGGCTCCTCGAAGGCGGATTGCTACCAGGTCTTTACCCGGATTCTCGACCAGAGGGAGTTTGTCCATCGCGATTGGTACGAGGCCCTGTTCAAGGAGGTCTCCACGGAAATCGAGCCACTTGTTGGCAACAAACGGTGCTGGAAATTCCGCGCCCACGAACTCAAGTCGGAGATCGTCAACCGGCTCAAGTACGGCGGGCTCAGAATGCCTTCCGCAACAGCGCATTTCACCATCGAGAAGGAGGAACGCCATGACCTGTCTAACTGAAAGGACAACACGATGAGCACACTCGCCAACAGGACCGATAAGAAATTCCTGCTCGCCGCTCTCCGGGCCATCCGGGAGCTGGACCGGGCAAATATCGGCGATATTACCAAGGAAGACGACGCCGACATGTGCACCGCCAGGAATCACCTGCTGGCGGTCATTCAGTCCAACGGCTACCAGGTCAACTATGACTCGTACCGTTTGATCAAGGCGTCGTAACCCGACGGCAATCTATCCCACTACGGGGTAGGCGGTTTAGACCTCCTCCCCCAACAGCGGGAGTGTCTTCACCGCCTGCCTCCTCTACCAAGGAGACAGGCATGGAACTTACTACTACCATCAACAGCGAGTTTTCCCGCACCAGGGGGAATGAACTGAACAAGGGGTACTACCCGACCTTTCCGGCCGACGTGCAGACGGTTCTCCGTATACTGGAACCGTCATTCGGTTGGAAAAGCCGTCGCTATAATGCCCTGAAAACCATCTCCGTCTTTGATCCCTGTGCGGGCGAAGGCGAATTCCTGACCACCGTGACCCGCTGGCTCAAACGGCGCTATGCCGCCTCCAATGGATCACCTCATGAAATCCTCTCCTATGCCGTTGAACTGGATGCCGGCCGTTTCGCCAGGATTCACGGGACAACCCAAAAACTCAACTCGTCGTACTTCGACGTGGAGATTTCCGGCAAGTTCAATCTGATTCTGCTGAATCCCCCTTACAACAAGGTTGCAGGCAACGAACTCGTCACCTGGGTGGAAAAGACAGCCCCACTGCTCACCTACGAAGGCGTGATGGTTCTCATCATCCCCGAGTACGAGCTGAAAGGGAGACTGCTCGACATCATCCAGGGAACCTTTCCGTTCGCCTACGCCTTTCAGAGCGAGGAATACGCCCGCTTTAAGCAGGTGGTCGTGTTTCTGGCCAAGAACCAGGACAACAGCGGCGAATATTACAAGCAATATGCGCGTTATCAGAGTTGGCCTGTTGCCAATCTGGGGGACGGAGCGGTTCGGGAGAAATACACCGTGCCGGGCAAACGCCAGACTCTTTCCCTCTGCGGCAGCAACGGCAACAACCGTCCGCTCATGACGGCCCGCGACCTCACGGAATTCTACCGGGAGTGCGAGGACCGGCTGGACAAAACGGTAGTTATGGTGCTGGATCGACAGTATCCGTCGTCATACGACACCAGCATCCAGCCCGTCTCGACCCTGCGCACGGCCCATGCCGTCCAGCTGGCCGCCATGAACAGCCAGATCGAATCCGTCACCATCAACGGCGAATTCTTCCTGGCAAAATTCATGGTCATCACCAAAAACGAGACCTTCAAAGACCCGGAAAACAACTGCGAGACGACCGTTTGCAAACCGACTGTCGAGGCATTCCTGATGGATAAGCATGGGATTGTCAAACCGGCTCGTGAACACGGGTTCGACTATTACGAGCTCAACAGCCAGCTCTCATCGGTGCTGCTGCAGAAACTCTCGCGCTTGTACCGCCCCCTCCATGAAATCGGCCAGGACGAAGCATACCTGGTCGATGAACTGAAGGGAATCGGTCTGCTCCCCCCACAACGGGAAGCGGTCAAGGCGGTTATCAAGGCCTACCGCACCGGCCGCCGGGGCATTGGCATTCGCGCCAACACCGGCACCGGAAAGACCTGGATGGCGAAAGCAGTGAAGTACCTGACCAAGGCAAAACGGACGGTCATGGTGTCGGAACCGCAGCTGATTCCCCAGTTGGCCCGGGAGTACGCCAACGAGGGTTTCGCCGTGCATGTCATCGACTCGTGGGAAGCCATGAAGGAACTGGCAACAACCAGGCCGCACGGTCTCTACCTCATCGCCTACACGCGGCTCAGGATGCACCCGAAATACCGGCTCTGCATCAAGAGTCGCAAAACCATCGTTAAGAAGGATGGTCACAGTTCCGTGGAGTACGCGGAAGTCTGCCCATCCTGCCGTTCGTCTCTAACCGAGAAGATCCGCAAGGGTGATAAACCCAAGTGCTCGTACTGCGGCGAACCACTCTTTACCTATATCCCTGAAAATGACCGACCCACCATGAGCTATCGCCGCTGGATCAGCGAGATCGAAGCAAACGGCACTGCCACGGAAGCCCGGACGCACAACAAGCAGCTTCCGTACATCCGGCTCCTCAAGCGGATACCGTTCGACCTCGCCATCTTCGATGAAGTTCATAACGCGGCTAACCTGATGAGCAATCAGGGGACCGCGTTCATCCGGCTCGCCGCAACCGCCGCCAAGGTTCTCGCCCTCACCGCCACCGTTACCAACGGCATGGCGAAATCCGTCTACAACATCCTGTGGGGGCTGAATCCGCAGCAAATGCGCGACTCCGGTTGGGATATGAAGTCGGCCACTGACTTTCAGACCAAGTATGGGGCATTCAAAGAGGTCAGAAAAACCGACGAGAAAAACCGTCACCGGGAATCGGAACGTGTCACTACCTACGATACCGCCGGAATCTCGCCGGCAGCCCTGATCTACACGCTCCCCAACTTCGTCAACGTGGACAGTGACGATTTCGATGATCTGCCACCGGTAGAACGGGAGGTCATCAAGTGTCAGTCACACGCTCTGGTGGAAACCTGTCACCGGAGCATTGAAAACATCATCGACAATGCAGAACTGCCTCCGGAGGATCTTCTGGCCGCAGCAACCGTTCGCAATGCCGCTTTCCTTCGTGTCAGCGACACGTTCCGGCATTACAACGACGAGCTGAAGCTCAGGGACGTCTCTCTCGGCACACTGCACCGACTGTCGCTTCCCGACGGGGAGCGGCTGTTTGAAAAAGAAGAAAAACTGATCGCTATCGCCCAGGGGGTGATCGACCGGGGAGAACGGTTGCTGGTCTATACCGGCAATACGCAGAAGATCGACATGCGGCCGGTCCTGAAACGAATCCTTCGGGATAACGTCCAGGGAGGCAGTATCGAGATTCTTCCCGACTCGGTAGTTCCCGAACGGCTGGTCGAGTGGTTCGAGCAGGTAACGGCCCAGGTCGTTGTCGTCTCGTTCCACCGTGTCACCACGGGTCTCAACCTCTCCCAGTTCAACAATCTGGTCTGGTATGACTACACGTCCAATACCAGGCTGGCCGAACAGGGAGACGGAAGAATCCGGCGCGTTAATACCGCTGACATCCACCGAGCCCAATTCGGGGAAGTACGTCCCGTACGCTACTGGTATCTCACCTCTTCGGAAGTCCAGGCGCTGCAGCTTGCCTACACCCTGGAGAAGAGGATGGTTGCCAAGCTGGCGGAAGGGGAAACCCCGGACATCGACCCGGCGGAATGCAGCAGCAGCCAGTCGTTTTCATCACTGATGACAAAAGCGCTCAAGGAGGGGAACTTCAACTACACGGACCCGTCGTCCCTGTTGAAGAAGATGACCCAGCACGAGAACGCCCGCGTCAGGGGGGACAACAAGGCCGCACCGCCGGTCAGAAACAATGTCATCCATCTGCCGGTCACCAGACCGGAACCCGCTCCTGCTCCATCATCCATTGCCGTCATCCACTGTGAAGGGGGCAAGGAGGTCACCCGGGACCTGCCGTTCGGCACGTACCAGACATTGCTGGATGCGGGAGCGCTGGAATTCACCCTATTCGGTGTCTATCTGCGGACTCCTGCCCCACGGCGGAAATACGCATAGACCATATCAACCATCAACCCTAGCGGGGATCGACTCCCCGTAAAGGGTGGCCGGTCTCCGCAATCACCAAGGAGACCGACCATGACCGATACAAACACCGTAAAGCGCCTCATCATCCCCATGCACGACAACAGCGAGTTCTTTTCCGAAAACGCTGACTACGCCGTTATCGATCTTGACGCTGTTCTCATCGAGCGGATCAAGAAACTGGCGGTGGTCGTGAGACAGATGAAGGCCTACAAGATCAGCGAATTCAACTGTGCCTGTGATTTCAGGACCGCCGACTGGGATGCCGAGCCGGACAACGGCAAGGTTGCCCTGAAAGAGTTCGAGGGGCGTATGGAGTGTTCCACTCTGAACGTCACCGACAGCGACTTCTTCTGGTCGGGCTACTACAAGCACACCGATGTCCGGTGGGAAACCGACACGGTGCTGATCAAGTCGCTCGAAGAACCGGACATCCTGGATGAGCGGGAAGCGTGCGGAGAAAAGGAGGACGCAGCATGAGCCCTCTCGACCGACAGAGTGACGAACCGACCAACGAGGAACGTGCCGGCAGGATCGACACGGTCATGCAGGCCTACTGCCTGACCCTCGAAGGGCGGGATTTCGACGGCGACGAGGACGACGTGAAGGATCTGCTCACCGACCTGATGCACTTCTGTGAGCGGATGGAGATCGATTTTGAAGATAATCTCCGCGTTGCTCGCAACAACTACAACCATGAACGGCACGCGGAACAAGGCAATGCCGGCCAGCTCGGCTGCCCAGTGTGCGGCTGCTTTCTGGAAGTCACCCGTACCGACACCCTGTTGGGGATCGACCGGGAACTGTACGACTGCCAGGAATGCGACGAGACCTTCATCCGGGAACTGAATGCTCCGGACAGCCCGCTCCAGCGAGCCGTCAAATGTGTCGGCTGCGGCAACATGATTCCGCAGACCTCAGCGCGCATCCTGTACCAGCGTGACGACTACGCCCACTTCATCGGCGAGTGTTGCTGGGACGAACGGCTGCGAGATTAAAAGGAGGCTGACTATGACCCTGAACGCGACGTTGCAGGCGGCACGGGACATGGGCGTGCCGGAGCGTTACGCGGTAATGCGCCGGCTGGCCTTCCTGCAGCCGCAGATCAAACATCTGGAGCGGGAAATCTGGGGTGCGCGTCGGCGGATGGATCGCAGTCGCGACCCGCTGATCAAGGTCCTGACCGAATCCTTTATCAGCGACCAGGAAAAGGAGCTTCGTCCCCTGAAACGTGAGGCGACTGCACTCCTCAACCATGTCAACGGCAAGGATACGGTGCAGACACCCGGCGGGATCACCCCGGAGATGATCGACCATGCCCGGCAGTATCCCATCACCAGCATCATCGAATTTTCCAAGGGGCGGCATTGCTGCTGT
The DNA here is from genome assembly GCA_964622705.1 of uncultured Geobacter sp. Classification (GTDB taxonomy): domain Bacteria; phylum Desulfobacterota; class Desulfuromonadia; order Geobacterales; family Pseudopelobacteraceae; genus Trichlorobacter. The sequence continues at coordinate 19,842 of CAZUSH010000021.1, forward strand.
CCGTTTCACGAGGACCGCAATCCGTCCATGACCCTTTACAAAAACCATGTCCACTGTTTCGTCTGCAACCGGACCTGGGATTCGATCAGTGCCACGATGGCGCTTGATGGCGTGACTTTCCGGGAAGCCGTACTGGCTCTCCAGAGCTGAACACAATCTATCTCAAACCCTGTGGGGGCGATGACTGCCCCCAGGGGGAAGTCCGCCCCCGCTATCGGAGGAGGACATGAATCTCAATCTCTTCGGTGAACCGGTACCGCCGGTCACCAAACGAATCATGATGCGCTCTATCGAGGCTCGTTACCGCAACGAAGTCGTGCGCGACGATGCCCCGGAATGGGTATCGATGCGTTTCACGAATCCAGAGCAGGTCTATGAGATGTTCCGGGATCTCCGGCGTGAGACGAAGGAGCATTTCGTGGTGTTGCATCTCGACGGCAAGAACCGGATCGTCTGTTTCGACCGGGTCTCCATCGGTTCGCTCAACCAGGCCATCGTTCATCCTCGGGAGGTGTTCAAGACGGCATGCCTGTCCAACGCGGCAGCCATACTGCTTGTACACAACCATCCGACCGGTGATCCGAACCCCAGCAGCGAAGATATCGCCATCACCAAGCGTCTCAAGGAGAGCGGCGACATTCTCGGTATCCGGGTACTGGATCACATCATTGTCGGTGATGACGAGTTCCTGAGTTTTGTCGAACAGGGCCTTTTGTAAATAACGGGGGAGCGGCGCTTCATGCGCCCTCCCTCGACTCATCCCCCCGGCTCAAGAGGGTTCCTTAGAGCCACCGTACAGACGGTGGTTGTAGGGAGCCCTTTTGGGCCACCAACAAAACGACAAGGGGGATAGAGTCATGTCAGTCAGAGCACGTATCAACGGCAGGGAATTCACGCTGAGCTGGGAGGAATTTGAGAAGGCGCTGCACCGGAACAACATTGTCGGTGGCGAATTCGAGGTTCTTGCCATTTATGCCGGCGGGAGACCCTGCTAGCATCTTCAGGCCGGATACCCGTCCGGCCTGGATAGAGGCGGCCCATGTGGTCGCCTTTTTATTTTTCAGCACAATAATCTAGCTACGGCAATACACAATAATCTAGCCGAAGCCTACTTGATCAACCGGAGTGTGAATACACAAATTCCCGCAACCCTTGCTCAATGTTGGATCGAAAATATTCCTCGCTGAGCCTGGGATCAAGTTTGAAGCCTGGCGACAAGGTCAGTCCTGATGTTTGCAGAAGGCGCTCCGCAGAAACCGCACGCTCAGTGACATCGAGGAAAGGAAGTGTCTTGATTGCCGCTGAATCAAACGTGCAAAGCGTGAGGTCTTCCTGCCTGACAAGAATTGCAAGCGATTCAATCTCGCCAGCGTGAACAGCTTGTTGACGCAACGGCGGCAACCGGCGAAGAACATCCTGCATCTCTTCGGGGGTTGCCGTAGTCTCAATCACACGCCGGGTTTCAATATACTGCTGACGAAAATTAACCTGAAATTTCTGCCCGCCTCTGCGGTAAAACTTTACCTCATCGACCACGGTCGAGGCGACATGCAGTTCATGCATGGCAACGAGCCTGTCGAATACATCGATTTCGAGTAGTTTGATGATAACATCAGCATCAAGAAGCCATAATTTCAATCGACTCGCCCTCCACCTCACTCAATCCCCGGTATTCAAGAAACTCGTCGATATCTGCACGGTCAATCTCAAGTAGTTCAGAGAATTTGCCGCGCGAGATCAACCCCTTCCGGAGGCATTTTACTGCCAGAAGTGAGAATCGTTCCGAGGAGGGAGCCTCGATTGCCGTATCCCTTCTGATGCGCCGGTCAATCATGAGCAGTTCATCGTTGTTTGCCAGATCGTTCGCTTTATCCCACTCGATCAAGCGCATGTTAGCCATTCGATAGAGCAAAGCCTTTGTTGAAACCCCGAATTCCCTTGCAACATCTACAATGTCCGAAAATGAGAGTTTCTGTTCCTTTATCCTCGCATTCAATTCTTCCCGGACAGCGCTTTCCGGAAGGAGAAGTGTCGAGGCAAAACGCTCGGCCTTTTTCTCGATGTCTTTGAAAAGAACTTCATCCTGTTCAAGATCGGCAGGGTTGAAGGTATTCCAGGTGATGATGTGGAAGAGCTCGTGGGCAAGGGTGAAATTAATGCGCCAGGGAGCTTCCTCACTATTGACGACAATTGCAGCGCCAAAATCCGGATGTACCGTTGAGGCTGCCGAGCCAAACTCTGACAGCTCCACGAAGAGGATCTTGGTACGTAGTACCTGTTCCATTACTTTCTGGAGAGACAATGCCGGTCTACTCCCCATATTCAGAAGGTTGCTCACCCTGGCCGCAAGCGCATCGACCTGATGGTAGTTGCGAATATCTGCCGGTGAAACAGTTATTGCGAGTCCTGTCCCTTCTTCAGCCAAGCCCAGAAGTTTTTCGAGCAGATGATATTCCTCGAACCTGTGCTTTATCGAAGCCTCTATTTCTGCCTTCCTCTCAGATGGCGCTCTCCGCCAGAGGAAATGAACGGCCGGCTGCGGCACATCTTCCCCCACCAGGAGGCTGTTCAGGCTGCAGAAATACGTCTTGGCGAACTGGGTCAACTCACTCGCCTTGACCTCACGATCCCCTTTTTCGATATTACTCAACGTTTGGTAATTACCGAAACCAAGACGCGTTGCAGCTTCGCCAATTGACAACCCGACGGCTTCGCGAGCCTTTCGCAGTCGCTCAGCCAACTCCATTTTCGACATCAAAATCCCTCCTTTCTGCTATCAATAAATATAATAATATTATACCGTGAAGTCAATAATATAATATTTTATTACATGGCACCTTGACAAACCAAGGCATACTCTATATATTGACCATAACAGCATTCGCAACACTACATCTTGTGCATTTAAAGGAGAATGACCATGCCACGAAAGGAACATCATGTAGTACCAGGTTCAAATGGAGGATGGGATGTCGTGAAGCCCGGAGCGCAGCGTGTATCGGTGCATACCGAGACGAAGAAAGAAGCGATTGATCAGGGGAGAAGGATCAGCCAGAACCAGGGGAGTGAATTTATAATTCACAACAAGGACGGCAGAATTTCCGAATCAGACAGTCATGGCAACGACCCGTTCCCGCCCAAAGGCTAGCATGCGGCCACGACGCAGGAATGAAATCCGGAATAACGATGATGCGCTTTATCTGGAATACCGCAAGCATCTCTGGGAAGCCGGAAAGGCTGCGAGCGAGCACACCGACAAAGCAATCCTGACTCTTTCCGCCGGTGCGCTCGCCCTTTCCATGACGTTTCTCAAAGATATAGTACCCCTGAAGGACGTCATCGAACTCCCGCTGATTATTACGGCGTGGGGTGCCTTCGGCAGTTCAATTGCCTGTGTGCTGTTTTCCCAGTACGAAAGCAGAAAAGCCATTGATGTGCAGATGCAGCGGCTCGAATCACGGATTGCCCGAGATTTTGAAAGCGCGAACCAACCGAATCCTCACACCAACCGGACAAACAGGCTAAACATGTTCGCCGGTGCCCTTTTCTTTACAGGGCTCATACTCACCATTCTTTTCACAACGTTCAACGTCAGGAGGTACTCGGAAATGAACAACAAGATCGGATCAGCCAACGGTAACCGCGGATATGCACCAGCACAACTGCCAGCCAACCCAAAACCAGGAGCAGGATACACGCCGCCAAGCCTGCCAACTCCCTCGACAGGTCAGGGGCCATCGACGTCCCCGCCACCGAAAAAATAGAAAATACCCTACAGACGGGAATTCTTGGCCTTCTCTTCACGATCAATCAGTCGTTGTGCCCACTCCCGGGCACGTTGGTAGCGTTCAAGCTGGCTTGCCGTCGGCAACTGGCCGCTGGTCATGGCGCTGGATGCATCCAGCAACTCCTGAAGGGATGCCAGCAAATCTTCGTAATCAACCACAGAATCCTCCAGCAAAATTATTCGTTACATTGAATGCGACTTGCCACGTCACGGAAAAAGTCGTGAGACCAGAGTGCAAGCAGCCCTTGATCTTTGACAAACGGGGCAACATCCTTACGTGCCTGGTTCACATCGAGCCGGTCAATGGTCTCGAACAGCAGGTCCCTGAAAGATGTGAACGACAATGGTTTCTCTCCGCTCCAATGACCGGTCTGGCGCATCCTCTGCTCAAGATGGGCAAGGTGCAACTGAGGATGATTGGCGGCATACCAGACAAAATCATACCAGTCACGCCCCTTGACCCGGTTTTTCCATTTACGGAACAGCAGCGCATGCATCTTGCCGGCAAAAAGGTCCGGGAGCGAATAGCTCCGAACGGCAAAGGGTATCGGTTGCAGCAGGTAACGGGTCGAGGTGGTAAATCCAGCAGGCGGATCGGTGTCCACCTCGATCTTCACTTTCAGCACCTGGCCTGCAGAAATCTGTCCGGCAAGTTCTTCCCCAGCTTCGATAACCAGGAGTTCATTACGGGTATTTGCCTTGAGAAAGGCAGACTGCACCGCCGATTCCACCGCCTTGTCAACCATCTCCACCCGCACATTGAAGCCGAATGCCAGCAACTCCTCTTCAAGCGATGCCGTGAACCGCGCCAGATTGAAATCGTCTGACGGCTCCAGCAGCGAAAAATCAAGATCCTCGGAGAAGCGGTCGAGTCCGTACAGGATACGCAGGGCTGTTCCACCGTAAAAGGCGGCGTGCTCGAAGAACTTGGCGCGCCAGAGCCCGAGCAGCGCCACTTCCTGTATGATCTCCCGTAAGGCCCTGACCGAATCGTCAACACTCTTCGGTTCGTATTTGGCAAGCATGCGCTTCACAGCATCATGCATTTCTATCCCCCTTGCGCAACCGACTGACCAGATCGGACAACAGCTTCACTCTGCGGGATCGATAGTGCTGGGCAATCTCCGCAAGCCGGGCCGGATCGAGTTCTCGAAGCATGCCGGGATCAATGCGCAGACTTGAGAGCAGATAGTCGTGTAACTCTTTCTGGGTGGTGATACCGGTGCCACGGTCGGCAACGATCCGGTCTGCCAGCGCCTTTTCCGGCACTGCAATGAGAAATGAACGTCCATCGTCAAGCTCTACCCGGTCCATGCCGGTGCGGAATCCTTCCAGCGGAATCATACGATAGGAAAACGCCCCGACCGGCGTGTCGAAGATCCTTGAACGACCACAGGTAACCGATGTCAGGGTTTCTGCCCGTTCCGGGGTCAAACCATGATAGTGCAGCGCGTATTCGAGGGATACGTAGGATGGGCCATAGATGAGATTGGCGAGCAGTTCCCGGCAGAAGGGGCGACGTCGAAGTGACTCACCGAGGATATAGAGCCCTTTCTTGACGCGAATGATGTCCCCCTTGGCCAACATTCCGGAGATCTTCATCCGTGGCCGGGAATACTCATGCACAGCATCAAGCAGAGTCTGATAATCAAACTCTTCATAGGGAATGCTATTAAGTAACTGGGCATTCGTCATGATCACCATCTCCTCCTGATGGCAATATAGCGTACTTCAACATAGTATGTCCATAATAATTGGACATACTATGCTCAATCATCTCACGCCCCAGCATATGTAATGCAGTAATAACATTTTTACATTTTACACCTTGACAAATCACGCGACCATTATTATATTATGTTGTAACGTCATTACTACGCTTTTGGATATTGGCCATGAAAACCGAATTAAAAAACATAGCATCCGTACTGATGGGATATTCGTTCCGCACCCGTCTTGATGTTAAGGACTCAGGGGCGGTTGCGGTTATCCAGATGAAAGATCTGACTGATGACAACCGTGTTGATTGCAGCAATCTGGCACGCGTGGACTCCGACCCTCCAAAAGAGCATCATTTGGTGAGGCCTGGAGACCTTGTCTTCCGCTCACGAGGATTGACAGCCACTTCCGCGATACTGAGAGATGATCCGGGCATGGCGGTTGTATCCGCCCCGCTCCTGCGTATCAGGGCAAACGAGAAGACAATTCTTCCCGAGTATCTTAACTGGTTCATCAGCCAAGCATTGGCACAATCATTCCTGGCCAGTCGAGTAATCGGTACCGCTCAAAAGATGATTTCCAAGGAAGCGCTTGAAAGTCTTGAGGTACTTGTTCCCTCCCTCAAACAACAACACACGATCATGGAGATAGCAGCTTTGGCGGACAGAGAACAAGTAATATTAAGCACCCTCGCGGATAAGCGCAAACTTTACCTATCGAACATATTATTACGTCTGGCTCAAGGAGAGAAACGATGAAAATCGACCAAAAAGACATCAACAACGCAGCATGGGCAGCCTGTGACACCTTCCGGGGTGTCGTCGATCCGGCACAGTACAAAGACTATATTCTTGTCATGCTGTTCGTGAAATATATTTCCGATGTCTGGAAGGATCACTACGAGGTTTACCGCAAGCAATACGGTGATGACGATGTTCGAATCCGTCGCAAGCTGGAGCGGGAACGTTTTGTCCTCCCCTTTGCTGAGTTGAAAAATCATGAGACCGGCGAAGTGGAAGATCGATTCCTGGCAGACTTCTATAGTCTGTACGAACGCCGTGGAGCTGCCAATATCGGCGAGCTTATCAATATTGTGCTTGACGCCATCGAAGAGGCCAACAAAACAAAGCTGGAAGGGGTTTTCCGCAATATCGACTTCAACAGCGAAGCGAATCTCGGCAAGACCAAGGACAGAAACCGCCGACTGAAGACGTTGCTGGAGGATTTCAACAAATCCCAACTGGACATGAGTCCATCACGTGTTTCCGAGGATGTTATCGGCAACACATACATTTACCTCATCGAACGGTTTGCCACTGATGCCGGCAAAAAGGCCGGTGAATTCTACACCCCGCACAAGGTGTCGGAGCTTGTGGCCAAACTGGCAAAACCCAAGCCTGGTAACCGCATTTGTGACCCCACCTGCGGATCTGCGGGATTACTTATCGAGGCTGCCCGCGAAGTCGGCGACAAAAACTTTGCCCTCTTCGGCATGGAATCGAATGGCAGCACCTGGGCGCTGGCCCGGATGAACATGTTTCTGCACGGCGCCGACAGTGCCCGCATTGAATGGTGCGATACCCTGGTCAGTCCGGCACTGGTCGAAAATGACCGGCTGATGAAATTCGATCGGGTAGTAGCCAACCCGCCATTTTCTCTGGACAAGTGGGGAGCCGAAGAAGCGGAAAGCGACCGCTACAACCGTTTCTGGCGTGGCGTACCGCCCAAGAGCAAGGGTGACTGGGCCTTTATCAGCCACATGATCGAAGCGGCACTGGAAAAAGAGGGACGCATTTCCGTTGTCGTGCCCCATGGTGTGTTGTTCCGTGGCGCCGCCGAAGGTCGTATTCGGGAAAAGGTCATCGAAGAAAACCTGCTCGATGCCGTTATCGGTCTGCCGGGTAACCTCTTCCCGACTACCTCGATTCCGGTCGCCATCCTGATTTTTGACCGCAGTCGTGAAAAAGGGGGAGCCAATCAGGATCGTAAGGACGTGATCTTTGTTGACGCGAGCCGCGATTACCTGCCGGGTAAAAATCAAAACGCCCTCTCCGACGAACACATTCAGAAGATCGTTGAGACGGTCGATGCCCGACTGGATATCGATAAATATGCGCACGTCGCTGCGCTGGGCGAAATCCGCGAAAACGATTTCAACCTCAACATCCCCCGCTACGTGGATACCTTCGAGGAAGAAGCGGAAATAGATATTGATGCCGTTCAGGTGGAAATCGAGCAGTTGGAAAAGGAGCTTGTCGAAGTTCGGGCTCGGATGGCCGTAATGCTGAAGGAGATTGAGCGATGAATATTTCGGCAATCCAGGAGGATATGCTATGAGCACGCTCCACTCGTTGACTTCGAATGATATTCCTGCAACCTGGCGATTGCTGCCCGTAGGCAAAATATTGCTCGATTCCCAATACGGCACCAATGAGCCAGCTGTTGAAAATGGCAACACCAGAGTTGTTGGGATGAAAGATATACAGGATGGAAGAGTTATTACTGATGACTTGTCCTGCTCAAACCTATCTGAAGACGAATACAGCAGTTATCTTCTTTCAAGAGGAGATTTGTTGCTTAACCGTACTAACAGCTACGATCTTGTGGGGAAGGTGGGCATTTTTGATTCTGACGAGGAGGTCGCATTTGCATCGTATTTGGTGCGCCTCAAGGTTGACAGAACAAAGGTAAATCCATGTTTTTTGAATTACTGGCTTAATGGATCAACTGCTCAAACATTGATCAAGAAGATTGCGACAAAAGCCGTTAGCCAAGCTAATGTTAACCCCACTGAATTCAAGAAGCATTGCCTTGTTCCCGTGCCACCACTAGCAGAACAATCAGAAATTATCAGCGTACTTTCTACTTGGGACAAGGCAATCGAAAGTTGTGAGCGTCTGATTTTGGCCAAAGAAGCGAGGTATACTTGGCTCTCTGGAAAACTCTTATTCGGCGAGCACAAAGACGAGTCATCTCTAAAAACCAGATGGTATGTAGTACCCAACCACTGGAAGATCGTCAAGATCGGTAATGTCGCGAAGGAGGTCAAAGTCACTAATGGTGCGGGTGACGAACTTCCCGTCCTTTCTTGTACAAAATATGATGGACTCGTTGATTCGTTGTCGTATTTCGGTAAACAGGTCTTCAGCCTGGACACATCGGCCTACAAGGTGGTCTCCAAGGGCGATTTCGCTTACGCGACCAATCATATCGAGGAAGGTTCCATCGGTTATCAAGATTTTTACGAAAAAGGCTTAGTTAGCCCCATGTACACGGTATTTAAAACGAGCAAGGCCATCGATGACGGATATCTCTTCAAGGTACTGAAAACGGAGACCTACCGGCACATATTCCAAGTCAATACCAGTGCATCAGTAGACCGGAGAGGAAGTCTGCGCTGGAATGAGTTTGCCAAACTGCCGATTCCACTCCCTCCAATCGAGGAACAGCAAAAAATTTCTGCAACTCTCGATGTTGCCAGGCAGGAAATTCTCTTGCTGAAACAGCAGGCTGATGCACTACGGCGGCAAAAGCGCGGCTTGATGCAAAAACTGATGACCGGAGTGTGGACGGTAAAACCAATGAAGGAACTTGGCAATGGCTAACAAGACATTCAGAATCCTCTCCATAGATGGCGGTGGGATACGTGGCGTATTCCCTGCCCACATGCTCTATTGCGTGAAACATCGACTCGGCATCAATATCGAAGAACACTTCGACATGATAGCCGGCACGAGCACTGGTTCAATTGTTGCCGCCGCAGTGGCATGCAAAATTGACCCAGCCAAGGTTGTCGCTATGTATAAGGAGCACGGGCCAAAGATATTTTCCAGAAAGAAATCATGGCTACCTCAGAAATTCGCCAAGTATCAGCCAGCTCTTGAAAACCTGTATGAGAACGAAGCGCTGAAAACAGCCCTTGTAGAAACATTTGGGGAGGTAAGGCTTGGCGAGATTCCGATTCCGTTGCTAATGCCGGCCACCGACATCGGAAACGGAGGAGTCCATGTCTTCAAGTCGGCCTACCAGAAAGACTACGACAGAGACGGTAAGGTTTTGCTGCACCAGGCGGTATTGGCTTCCTGTTCTGCACCGACATACTTCAACCCTACCAAGGTCGACGAATACCTACTTGCTGACGGCGGACTCTGGGCCAACAACCCCTCGCTTGCCGCAGTGATCGACGCCAAGCGTCGTCTCAATGTCGAATTGTCCGACATACGCATTCTGTCGTTGGGTACCGGCCATGCGAAAACCTGCTATGGAGTAAATGCCGACCATAACTGGGGGCTCTTGAACGGCTGGAAGGGTAAAGAATTCATCAGCTTCATGATGTCTCTCCAGGCCCAGACTACCCACAACTATCTGCAGTTGATGCTACAGGAGGATCAAATACTCCGGCTCGACTTCGATTCGGATTGTCCCCTCCCTCTTGATGACTGCTCGGCCATCGGCGACTTGATCTCCAATGCCGACCGCATGTTTAGCCATAACAGCCCGAAACTGAAAAAATTTCTATCTGCCGCTCAAGGAGAATGACATGACAACAAAAGAACAGAAAAAATTGATTCTCGAAAACATGACTTCACTGCTGGAACTGCCTGAATCAGCCTATCAGATGGCAAAAGACCGATATGAAGACATCGGTGATTGGCTCGGACGCGATGAATCGGCATGTAAGGACAATGACCCGCATATTTTCCCGCAGGGGTCTTTTCGGCTCGGAACAGCGATTCGACCACTCGATGAAAATGAATCTTACGACCTGGATCTTGCCTGTAAGCTTCGCCTGGGGATTTCAAAAGGAACTCATACGCAGGAGTCCCTCAAGGCATTGGTTGGCAGCGAGATCGAGTCATATCGAGTTGCCCGGGGTATCAAGGCCCCAAAAGAGGAAAAACAGCGCTGTTGGCGATTGGAATACCAGGATGACCTCAGCTTTCACATGGACATAGTTCCTTGTATCCCGGCCGACGATTCCCGCCAGCATCTCATATTTGAGTCATTGCGAAAGTCTGGCGCAGATGACTATTTTGCCGGATCAGCATCTAAAACTACTGTTTCCATAACCGATAACAGCCACCCGGAGTACCGGCAAATAAGCGAGAACTGGCACATCAGCAATCCGGAAGGCTATGCTGAATGGTTTGTATCGCGAATGAACACATCGGTTCGAACTATTCTGGAAAAAGCGCAAGTTGATGAAATGCCACTCTATAAGCGTAAGACACCTCTTCAGCGTTCAATACAGCTTCTGAAACGCCACCGTGACTTGAGATACAAGGACGATCCGGATGTAAAACCGATATCGATCATCATTACCACCCTAGCTGCCCGGGCATATCAGGGAGAAACTGACCTTGAATCTGCCATGAGTACGATCCTGACGCGAATGGGCACTTTTGTAAACTCAAGTTACCCTCGGGTACCAAACCCCGTAGACCCTGCTGAAGATTTTGCAGACAAGTGGTCAAAGCCGAAGTACAAGGAGCTAAATTTGGAGCAAAATTTCTGGAATTGGCTGAGGCAGGCAAGAAGCGATTTTGAACTTCTGTTGGAATCGGATGATGCTTCTTTCATCACCGAGCAGGCCGGTCAGAAGTTTTCATTACGTATGGATTCCGCAGAATTGAGCAAAAGCCTTGGATTGGGGTTGGCCTCTTCAATTGCAATCATCACCCCCAAGGAGCATACGATTTCTCAACCTGCCAAACCGTGGCGCAAGGGTAAGTAATTGCATATAACTGACCCACATGGAGTATTGGAGTTTTTGAAGGATTACCACGGAATGTCAATTGGACCTTCTCGTGGTACAGCCTTGGTCCTTAAGGGTACTTTTGCATTTTCTGCAACGCATAAATCTGGGGGTAAAATTACCGACAGCTACCAGTTGGAAATCACCGTTCCCGCAGAATTCCCCAAGTTGCTGCCCACGGCCAGGGAAACCGGTGGGAAAATTCCACGCGATGGAAAGCATCATGTGAACGATGACATGTCGCTTTGCCTAGGGTCCCCGCTCAGATTGCGGCTTAAGGTTTCCGGAAAACCAACCCTTTCTGGTTTTGCAGAGAGCTGCCTGGTCCCTTATCTTTATGCTATTTCATACAAGCTGCAAAATGGCGTGGAGTTTCCATTCGGTGAACTTTCCCACGGCGAAGCCGGCATCATAGAAGACTATATGGAGATGTTCGGTCTCAAATCGAAATCCGAGGTGCAAAACGCGCTAGAACTGCTGGGAACCAGAAGGCGAGTTGCAAACAAGCAGCCTTGCCCATGCAACTGCGGACGAAGACTGGGAAGATGTCGTCTCCATCGAACGCTTAACGGTTATCGAAAGCTGGAAAGCAGATCGTGGTTTAATACCCATCGAAAGAGGCTTGGCGCAGGCATGTGAGCATAGATGCATCAAGGCATGGTGAACTTATGAACGGATTCCGCTTCAACGAAAAATATCTCTCCCAGATTCCTGCCCTGCAGCTTCTTATTAGGCTGGGATTCACCTATCTCTCCCCGGACCAGGTCCTTGCCCAGCGTCAGGGCAAGCAAGGGAACGTGTTGCTTGAAGGCATCCTACGTGAACAGCTCAAGCGCCTCAACAGGATCAACTTCAAGGGTCGTGAGTTCCTTTTCAGCGAGGAAAACATCCAGACCGCTATCCAGAAGCTGAAGAACGTCAAGTATGACGGGCTGCTCAAAACCAACGAAGCCGTTTACGACCTTATTACCCTGGGAACCGCTCTGGAACAATCCATCGAGGGGGACTCCAAAAGCTTCAACCTGAATTACATCAACTGGCGGGATTGGGATCGGAACGTTTTCCATGTTACAGCCGAGTTCAGCGTAGACCGTTCACGTAGCACGGAGTCGGCCCGGCCTGATATTGTCCTGTTCGTCAACGGGATTCCCCTGGCCGTCATTGAGTGCAAATCACCATCCGTTGGTGTCGATCAGGCTGTTTCACAGTCAATACGCAATCAGCATGACGACTATATCCCCAAGCTGTTTGTCTATACGCAACTGGTAATGGGAGTCAACAAGAACGCCGCCCAATACGCCACAACCGGAACTCCGGCAAAGTTTTGGGGCCTCTGGAAGGAACTGCGAGACAAGGAGTCAGACGTTGAGCGCGCTGTGAACACTCCTCTGACGCAGACGCAGAAAGAGCAGCTGTTCAGTGGAGATTTCAGTGTTGCCCGGTCATTTTTCGACGCTCACGAAACTGAAGGGAAACGCCTAGTCACGGAGCAGGACAAAGCGCTTTACAGCCTCTGCCGCCCGGAACGATTGCTTGAGTTGTCCTACAAGTTCACGCTCTTTGATGGCGGTATCAAGAAGATTGCTCGCTATCAGCAGTATTTTGTCGTCAGGTCCACCATGGAACGCATCAAAAAACTGGACAGTGCCGGAAGGCGCCAAGGCGGTATTATCTGGCACACCCAGGGTTCAGGCAAATCACTTACCATGGTCATGTTGGCCCGCAATCTGGCACTTGATCCATTAGTCCCCAATCCACGTATCGTGTTGGTCACCGACCGTGACGATCTGGACAAACAGCTCGGCAATACCTTTGCTGCCTGCGGCCTCGACCCGAACCGGGCCACCTCCGGACGGCACCTGATGGAGCTGGTGGCGGAGCAGAATGCAACCATCGTCACTACACTGATCCATAAATTCGACAAAGCTCTTGGACATAAGAAGTATCAGGATGAATCGCCTGACATCTTCATGCTGATCGACGAGAGTCATCGAACCAACTTCGGCGGCTTCTCGGCGAGGATGCGGCAGATGTTTCCCAATGCCTGTTATCTGGGTTTTACCGGCACACCACTGCTGAAGAAGGAAAAAAACAACTTCCAAAAATTTGGCGGTCTGATCGAGCCCCACTACTCAATTCGGCAAGCTGTCGAGGATGAGGCGGTGGTTCCCCTCCTCTATGAGGGGCGTCATGTGGAGATGGAACAGAACAAGGCAGCTATCGACCTTTGGTTCGAGCGCCATACACAAGGACTGACCAGGGAACAAAAGGCCGACCTTAAGCGGAAGTTTGCCAAGGCGTCGATGCTGAACAAGGCCGAGCAGGTAATCTATATGCGGGCCTTCGACATCAGCGAGCACTTCCGGGCCAATTGGCAAGGAACCGGCTTCAAAGCTCAACTGGTCGCCCCCACAAAAGCGGTAGCACTGCAGTACCATGAACATTTGCAGGATATCGGCTTCGTGTCGTCCGAGGTAGTCATATCACCGCCGGATACCCGCGAAGGATACGATGAAACCGATGATGAACCGACAGACGAGGTAATCCGCTTCTGGAACAAGATGATGAAGCGCTACGGCAGCGAGGAGGAATATACCAAGCAGATCATCAACCAGTTCAAATACGGATCGGAACCGGAAATCCTTATCGTGGTCAGCAAGCTTCTGACCGGTTTCGATGCTCCGAAAAACAGGATTATCTATATCTGCAAGGAACTGAAGGAACACACCCTGCTCCAGGCAATAGCCAGGGTCAACCGTTTGGCTGAAGACAAGGACGAAGGTTTCGTGATCGACTACGTTGGGCTATTGGGTGAGTTAGACAAAGCCTTGACGATGTACAGCGCTTTTGAAGGGTATGACGAAGACGATCTGAACGGCACGCTGACATCCATCAATGATGCGATAGAAAAGCTTCCTCAGAGCTATTCCGACCTATGGGATATCTTCAAGGTGGTCAAGAACAGCTACGATGAAGAGGCCTATGAAGTCCTCCTGGCCGACAATGCCATCCGGGAAAGCTTTTACCAGCGACTGGCGGAATACAGCAAGGCTCTGGGGATCGCTCTCTCATCCGAAGCATTTATCATGCGGGTCGATGAAGACCGGTTATCCCGTTACAAGACCGACCTCAAGCGATTTCATAATCTCAAGGCCGCAGTCAAGCTGCGTTACGCCGAATCTATCGATTACCGGGATTATGAGCCTAAGATCAAGAAACTGCTGGATACCCATATTCAGGCAAATGAGGTCATCCAACTGAATGAGCCGGTAAATATCTTCGACGACAAGATGTTCAATGTAGTCAAGGAGGAGCAAGGCGTTTATGGCAAGACAACGGCGGCAAAAGCCGATGCCATCGCCCACGCCACCAAAAAAGTCATCACTGAGAAGATGGCTGAAGATCCTGCTTTCTATGAAAAATTCTCCCGCTTGATCCAGCAGGCCATTGAAGATTTTCGAGCAAAGCGTATTTCCGATCTTGAGTATTTGAATATGGCGGTTGAATACCGCACAAAGGTAGTTACCCGCCATCACGACGACATACCTTCTCAACTTGCCGACAATGAAGAGGCCATGGCCTACTTTGGGGTTCTGAGACCATTTCTGATGGAACTAAATCTCGGGCAGGATGAATGCGAAGCGGTTTCAGCTGAAATCGCGCTGGCAATTCAGACCATTCTCGACCGTCATTGGAAGGTGCAGTTCTGGGATGATGACGATGCCAGAAAACAGGTTATAAACGACATCGACGATTACCTGTTTGATGAGGTCAAAGGGGCCAGAGGAATCGAGATCAGCCTTGATAGAATGGACGATCTAATTGAAGAGACATTAAAGGTTTCAAAGAGCCGGAGAAAGTAGCAATGCCCCATGTTGCTGTCACATATGGGAAGGAAACCATCCAGTATACGGTACTCCACGTCGCCAGAAAAACGCTGGCCATCGAAGTGTTGCCCGATGCCAAGGTGGTCATCAAGGCACCTCTCGAAACCACCGTGGAAGAAGTTCGTCAAAGGGTGCTCAAACGCGCCAGATGGATCATTAAGCAGCAGCAGTATTTTCGTCAGTTCGATCCGAGAACTCCAGAGCGGCAATTTGTCGGTGGAGAGACCCATCTATACCTTGGCAAACAGTACAGATTGAAGGTTTGCGTGGCAGGCCAGGATAAGGTATTGCTGTCACGGGGGTATTTTGTAGTCGAAACAAAGGCCGAATACGGTCCTGAAGAAACAAAATCACTGATGAGCGGATGGTATGCGGAGAAGGCGGCAAGCACCTTTCATAACAGGTTCAACTATTGCTGGCTGAATTTCGAAAATATGAAACTGACGATGCCACGACTACAGGTCAGACGCATGAAAAAACGCTGGGGCAGCCTTTCCCGGGGCGGCATTCTGACCCTCAATACCGACCTGATTCGTGCCCCAAGGGAATGCATCGACTACGTTATCACCCATGAGCTTTGCCATCTGAAATACCATGATCACAGTCCCGAATTTTACCGGTTGCTGGAAAAAGTCATGCCAGACTGGGAAAAGCGAAAACATAAGCTGGAATTGGCGCTGGTTTGACTGGTTCGAAGCACCAGAATTTGGGGAAAGTTACATGAATTCGATAAGTACCGTACGCATTATTAAAGCAGTAGTTGTGGCTGTGCTAGGCACTTTCGCCCCGGCGCTGTTATCTGGTGCAGTTGTTGGAATATTCTTTCCACAATCCTTCTGGTACTGGACTTTAGGAATTGCGGCGTTAGCTCTCATTTACATTATTCTTGACCGAGTTCCTCTGCGACTGTACATCGGCGCATTGAACGGCTTTTCCTTGTGGCCACTTCTCAAGTATGGGTATGCAGCCCCAGAACTACGGCCTACAATGTCAGCTGCGGAATATGAATGGTATATGAACTGGGTAATCTACAGCACCCCGTTTCGCCTGTTCCGTGATCGCCGAAGGAAAAAAGACTCTTCAACTTTTCATCACTGGTGAAGGCGAACATACTCCCATGCACCGCTCAATTTCAGGAGCTTGTCTCGGTTAATTTCGATGTAGCCATGATAGGGTGCGACAACAGCATAGGGATCGGATTCATAGAAATGCACATTTGAGCCTTCTGCCTGCTCAAGATGTTCAAGTGCCTCGTATGGTATCGGTATTTGAACTCCAGAAACGTTAAGAGCAATCCCGTATTCCGCCAGATCGAATTCCACATTCTCCATTGGTCCTGCCGGCACACATCCGTTTCCCATAATTGCGATTATCCCGTCAGATACAAATAATATTTTTTCAATCACACTACCTCCTTGTCCCCTTGGGCTGAGGACCGCCGCCTCTGGGAAGCGGCGAGTTTTTGCTTTGGTGCTGGAGAATTTTGCTGGTTCTTTGCATTTGCTGCTGCACACTCCGAGATTGTTGCTCCGCTGCTCGCGCTATATCGCGTTCTGCCGCACTTGCAGCAGCATTTGCGGTTTCTTCTCGTTTAGTCACAGCAGCTTTATAAGGACCAACCGTTTTTGCGACATCACCTACAATGCCAGCTGTTTCGTGTAACGCTCCCTGTCCAACCGCAATCGTAGTTGCAGCCGTACCCGCATTGATTGAGCGTCCATCAGTAAATTCCTGCGATGCCGCACTGCCAGCAAGATTCTGTCGGGATTCAACCCTCGTTCCAACAACCTGCGAACTTGAATAATCCGCCTTGACCCCGCCATCGGCATATATACTCCCGGTAATCCCGCCACCTGACCTGGTACTGACCACCGCCGCCCCTTGCTGCGACATCTGGACGAACTGATCCTCGGTAATCTCGGAACGCTTGCCGGCGACCAGATTGCCGCTCTTGTCCATCTTCCCCTGCACCTGCGAATAGTGCAGGTTGCCATCCTTGTCCTTGGCGTACATCAGCACATTGCCGTCGAGGCCGTTGGAGAATGAGCCTCCCACCACCTCCATCTTGCCGGTCTTCTCGTTCTTGGCGTAATACCAGTCACCGTTGACCATCATCTCCTTGCCGCCGGCCTGGATCATATAGCTGCCAGATTTTCTGGAAACATTCAGTGACTGGTTTTCGTAGCCGGTCTTTATAAAATCCCCGACGGTCTTGCGAAGGCCTTTGTCGACGGTCGATACGTTCCGATCCAGCCGTTCGATGTCGGTACCGGTCCGGCTCTGACCGAGATCGAACTTCTGCACCCGCCCGCCCTGATCGACGCTGAACGATGCGAGATTGCCGTTACGGTCGTAATCCGCCTTGTAGTCGAACGCCTGGCCTGACATCCTGGCGACATGGGCGGCAGCGCTCTGGAAACCGGCTCCCTTAAGCTGCTTCTGCAGATCGAGCGACTTGGCCCTGTCCCCCTTGGCGACGGTACCGGCTTCGGTGGAGTTCACGACACCGCCATCCATGCCGACATTGACGACACTCTTGCCGTCGGCGGTCGTGAAGGTGATGTTCTGCCCCTCCATGGCCTTCTGCATCTCGGCAAAGCCCCGTTCGGTCAGATGGCCGTTCTGGTACATCTCCGGATCGTTGGTAAGATGCGGAGCAACCTTACCAACCATCTGATCAGCCGCGGAATGGATCAACTGGTTGCGGGCGATTCGCCCAGACACATCATTACCGATGAGCTGTTGGTAGTTGTCGTATCCGCCACCAGCGTAGATCCCCTGGATCTTGCCGCCGGTCTCTGTCGCAACCACACGGCCAGCTTCCGTACCTGCCGCCACCGGGCCGCCGAGCTGATTCGAGAGTCCGGATACTTCAGAAGCCTGCTTACCCTGGTTGAACAAGGAATTCATCTGCATCAGGTGTGCTGACGAAATCCCGTAGGAGTCGGCAATCGTCCTCACGGCATCAGCATTTGCGTAATCGCCCAGAGCAGATATTTCCGAGCGAAGCGAATTGAACTCACGCCAGCTGCCGCTGAAGCCAAGTGATCTGGCACCGGCATAAGCGCCCATTTCACCTTGGAGCTGCCCGACGCTCTTGTCCATGTTGGCGGTCAGGAACCCGGCATAGTTGTCACCGTTGCCAAAGACATTGGCCAGTGCCCGGTCATTGGCAACCCCCATCTGGGCGAATGCCTGAGTGTCGCCGCCGTAGCTGTTGCCAACCACATCCCTGACCGCTGCCGACTTGTCAAGCCCGAGACGGCCATCGAAAGATTTCAGGTCATAGGACGAGGACAGGCCGTTCTCCCGCATGGCCCTGCCGGCGCCACCAAACCCGATGGTCCGGCCTAGTTCCCCGTCGGCAGCCATCCGGCTGGAAAAATCCATCCCGAAATCCCGGATCATGTCACTCGCAGCCGTGGTCTTGGCCGACATGCCGACCAATGACTGTGCCTGCCGCGCCTGGAAGCTGTGCTCGTTACTCCAAGCCTGGGTCGGCATGGCCGTCACATTGCGCTGCATTGCTGATGCCCGTCCGGCCGGGTCTTCCACCTCATGGGCCGCCCGACTCCCTGCCGACTGTACCTGGCTGACCATTCCGCCGGCCATCATCGCCATGGCATGCCCGCCGAACTTGATCAGCATCCCGGTGATGACCGTGGCCAGCATCATGCCGCTCATCCGGAGCGTGCCGAACATGCCGAGAATCTTCACGGTCTGGTCAGGGAAGAAGTAGAGCGCATCCATGCCGAGCTTGTTCTGCCGCACCATCTCGTATGCCTGATTGGCATAGTCCACGGCGAACTGGTGGACGATGGCGTCGGTCACTCCCCAGGCAGTGAGCCAGATGAAGAATCCGGCGATGATCCCGACGGCCTTGCCGATCAGCGGCGTGGGGATGAAGAGCGCCAGGAACGGCAGCAGCCCAACCGCAATGGCCGTGAGTGCCGCCTTCAGTATTGGCAGCCACTCGTTGGCAGATTTCATTGCCCCGGAGGCGTTCAGCAGGAACTGGTAGTTGGTGGCGCCGGAGGCATTGCCGCTGCGGAAGATCTCCTCCAGCCGCTGGGAAATGTAGGCCTGTTTCAGGAAATCATCGATGCTCGCTGCCCCGAGCCCGATCCCGCTGTTCACGTTGTTCAGGACCGTCTTGCACTGGTTCACGGCTGCAACATCGGTCACATCATAGCCGAGATTGGCGCAGACCGAGTCGATGTTCTTCGTAAGGCTTGCCGGAGTAAGCGCCGCCTTGATGTTGGTCCAGGCATCGGTACAGGTGAGCGCCTGTCCCTGCGGGTTGGCGGCGTTGTAGTAGACCGTCCAGATGGCCGGATTGACCGCCTTGTCCAGGGAACCGACAAAATTGGTGGTAGTCTTGCGCAATTCATCCACCGTCAGGTTGGCATTGGGATTCATCAGGGCATAGGAGACGCAATCCTTGACGTAGCGCCTCATGGAGGCATCCAGATTGCTGTCCACCGCCGACAGGGGAATGCTGGTGAGCTGGGCCAGCCCCAGGAATCCTTTTCCTCCCGCCTGTGTTTGGTAGTTCAGGGGATCACCTGCAGTGGTGACGATGTCCACCAGCCCGCGCTCAATCTTGTTCAGGATGCCGGCCACGGCTACCACGCCATCGGGGATGCCACCGACCGCCTGGTTCTTGTTGTAGACCGGATCATAGACATGGATGGTACCCTTTGGAACCACCAGGGCCAGGTAGACCATGACGCCGATCATGGTCGGCACGATCCAGGTCATAACAGAGCCGTTGGCGGTTCCCAGAGACTTGGCGAACACTGTCACGCCCCCGAAGAACAGCCCTGCACTGATAACCACGAAATAAAGCGACTTGTAGGCATTGTCTCCGAAGATCAGGGCCAGCTTGCCGAAAGCGTTCACAACGGCGTCATGGCCTCCCCAGACATAGAACTCCATGTCCAGAGCCAAGGCCATGGTCGGGATCAGCACCAGCAGCAGCGCCAGTCCCAGCCTAGATGCGGTCCGTATCGACATGCACGACTCCTGCTTCAATCAGTTTGCGGTTACGCCGCCAGGCGACCAGCATGGCTACAATCGGAATGATGATGAACACTGCCGTAGACACCAGGACGAAGTAGGCGGAGATGAGGAAGATTCCCTTGAATCCCTGAACCCAGTAATAAACCTTGGCAACAGTTGCGGGCGTGGTTTTGGCATAATAGAGCTTCGCTACGGCCCACAGCACGTTGCTATCGGAGAATATCTTGAAGTAGAGGAAATGGAAGGCGATGAAAGCAACCACCGCCTTGACGACCGCACCGAAGACCATGCCTCCCAGGAGGTTCAACACCATGGCCCGGGTGTACTCGCCGATGAAACAGGTGGAAGCCTTGGCCATGAATATGGCGTAGCCAAGCGAAAACCCCAGTGCCAGCAGGAAAGCACTGAACTTGTCAAAAAAAGTTGGTGACGGGTCACCGAACATGGGGATGTACTGCTCGATCACCCCGATGGCCACGGGAGTGAGGAGCGCCGAGACGATCCCTGAAGCAAAGGAACTCCGGAATCCCACTTCCATAAATTCGAGTCGCTGCTTGGTGGTCAGGAAGCGGGCCTTAATAATGCAGCCGCCCAGTTCATTCGCAAAGTTCTGATCGATATATGAAATCGCCTCCAAGAGTCCTCTGGGATGGATCTCGTTACTTTGGGGGACCGGCATTACATCAGGCGAGCTGTTGCTATCCTTCGACACTGCGTTCTCCTATCCTGTAAATGACCTGACCAGGTTCATGACACCACCCCCATAGGCGACGATGGCTGCCAGCAGCAGGCAGATTGCCGCCAAGGTCGGATTGCGCTGTCGCACCCCGACCCAGAAGGCCGAGACCACCAGAGCGACAAAGAAGAAACGCCCCCAAAAGCCATAAAGCATTGTTGCAAAGAGCTTCTGCCAGAAGCCGGTGTATTCGGCCTGCCCCATGTAGTGCAGCGGATTAAGTTTCTCGATGGGCACGGAATTCCTCTCAGAAAATCGGATAGGCTCTCGCCAGAATGCGGCTCTTGTCCACGAAGCCGAAATACCGTGAATCGTAGCTGTCCTTGTGCTCACCCATGACGAACATAAATCCTTGGGGGACCGTGCCGTTGAAGGCGAAGTGCTGCAGCGGTACCCCCTTGAGTGAAAAGTTCTTGGCCCTGACCAGGTACACGCCGTTGCAGTAGAACTTCTTCTCAGCATCCACGGTGAGCAGGTCCCCCTCGTTGCACCCCACGAGCTTCATCATCTCCTCCGATTTCTTCATGCCGACTCTGGCTGCCAGTTCCTTGTCGTGGAACAAAACATACTCACCCCGGCTCACATGGTCAGGGTTCCGAGTGAGCCAGTAAACCCGATGCTTGAGCGATGGCGTCAGGGTGACGCTGATCTTGTAAGGGAGCAGTGTACCTGCAATGAGCAGGCAGGTGATTGCCAGCCAGAGCCGCCAGTTACGGAAATCAAGGTTTAACGGTTTCGGCATTTCGCACCACCGCGTCACCCATGATGATCACCCGGTTCTTCGGTATGGATGTGATGACCGCCTCAAGTCGGTCGAAACTCTTCCTAAGCTCCTCATCGTTCAGCTTGCCGGCAAGGTAGTTGTCACGCTGCTGGGCGATGTACCCCTTGATATCGACGGCGACGACCTTCTGGGCGTACCAGCGGTCATACCCGGCTATGGTCGCCAAAGATGCTCCCAAAGATACTGCCAAGCAGATGCCAATCAGGGCACGTATGCCTGGTTGACGTTTTGGTATCTCTTTGGGTAGCGAATCAGCATCCTTACGTTCTTGGAATTCAATTTTTTCAATGCCGGTATCTTCACTCATCGTTGCTGACTCTCTTTCCATGTTCATTTCCTGTCACCAGGTGCGTCCAGAAGCGTGGCCAACGAGGCCGACCCGCTCTCCCGCCGGATCTGGTCGAGCAGGTATTCCAGACTGGCGTCGCCGTATGCCGCATAGTGATCCGAGATGGTGGTATTCTGGGGATCGCCCTCGCTCAAACCGGCATCCTCAGTCTTGAGCCCGCGGGCATAGACCACGGCAGGAACCCGGTCGATCCGGTAACGGCGAAATAACAGGGGATCGACGACCAGCCCTGCCGGCAGCATCTCACAGTCACCGTCCTGGGGGCGGCATGCTTGGTCGCGCTGCAACACCGAAGCTATGAAGCCGATGGTCGGCTGGATCTTGGTCATCCCATCCACGAAACCGCGCATGACCAGGGAGACATTCGGGTCACCCAACCTGGCCACGGAGGCTGCATAGTTCCTGATGGTCGCAAGCGGCATTGCCGACGAGATGAAGACGTAGACCCTCTCGGACGCAGCCAGTTTTCCCTTCGGTGCTTCCTTGCCCTTGTCCGCGTAGTAACCGATAGCCTTTTCCCCAAACACCTCGGACTTGATCCGTTCCGTCTCTTTCAAGACGCGCAGTTGGAATTCATCCGAGTGGTAGTACGAATCGAGCGTTCCGGCCAGGGCGGTCATTTCCTTCTCATGCCGGTTCCCGGAAACGGTCATCCGCTCCGCAAGCCGGTCGGCATTGGACAGAGTATTGGCCAGATCCGGCACGGTCAGTCCCTCCACATCAGTCTCCTTCCACAAGGTTCCCTCCACGACCACCTTCACTTTCTTCAGTTTCGTCTCGATGTAGGCCCGGCCCTGCTTGCCGGTGCAGGCACCAACCTTCCTGAGATGGACCGTATCCTCCACCACCCTGTCCACCACACAGCAGGTGTCGGGAGTGGCGATGTACCCGGGAGTGCCGGCAGCGGCGACCGTACAAGACGCGGCAACCGCAAGGCAGCAGATCAATTGAGTGCATAGCCGACGCAACAGACCCTCCTTCGTGTCAGTGACCAGAGAAAATTGTCCGGCGAGGTGTTCGTCGTGCCGAAAGGGGGATTTTTCGCCGTCCCCCAGATCAGTGACGGCCGGCCAATGGGGATGCAGTCATTGCCGCGCACCGGCCTGGCGATCTGGATCCGGTAATTGCTCTTGACCAGGATCGGCGTCACAACCCCGGCGCTGGCGCACTGGTTGATGCCGGTGTCGTAAAGGAGCGTTTCACGGCCGAGCTTGAACAGCATTCGGGCCGCCAGACCGGCATTGACGTTGAGAGGGTTGTTCTCGATCATGCTCCCCGACAGGGGGTAAAACGAACCCCAACTCCCCATGCACCAGAACAGGGGATCGATGGGGTACGACATGGTCGCCCCCACGCTGTCGGCAACGCACGCCAGCTGCGACACCGGGTTGCCGAACAGGAGCGCCTCCGGATTGATGATGAACGACAGGCTGTCGTCGTTCCACATGGGGTCCACTTCCGTCATATAGGCCAGGTCGAAGGCCTTGTTTTCGGCGCAGGGAAAATCCATGAACAGCTTCAGGATCGACCAGGCCGGGAAATAGAAATAGTGTGCTTGCTGGAAGGCATAGTCGGAGTCGCCGTACTCCTTGCTCCGGTTCTCCCCGGACGAGAAGCCCGGCTTCGGGTTGGTCATGCCGGTGCCCATGACCGGGAAGCAGAACGGGTCCTTCACGGTCTCGATCAAACGGGCATGCTCCCAGAACGCGGTGGATACACCAAGGATCAAGACCCCTTTGCTGTCCGGACAGGCGCAGACCGGCGAGGTGACATTGCCGGGAGCCGGCTCGGCGCCATTACCGTAGGAAACACTCCCCATCTTCACCGGAAACATGCACTGCCAGCAGATATCTGTCACCGGGTTGAGCACCTTACCCTTGCAAGCACCGCCAGCCCCGTAGGCAACTGGTACTATCAGAAAGAGCATGACCAATACGATGATAGTTATGTTATTGCTCAGGTTCATCCTCATACCGCACCTTGAATTCGGACCCTTCGTCCGTAATTATGATTGACCGCTTATTCCCGGTCTGATAGCGACCTACAGCTCCCTTGCCATTGGCGGAACTGCTGTTGACCTGGAGTTGCTCAGGGGATATCTCACCCCAGTCATGGACACGGAACCTGTTCTGCATTGCCAGCACCTCTTCCATGAATTTCCCGTCGCTGCTGAAGTCATCCAGCACCCTGCGAGACAGTGTGAATTGCTTCCCACGGTCGGTATCCGTCCCATTGGATGCAGGTCTGGTGGCAGCCCTGCCGGCCATCGCCACCCAGCTGACCGGCGCCAGGATTGGAGCCGCAATGGATGGCAGACGGGATGTCTCCTCCACCGTTGTCCATGTTTCGTGAGAACAGCCTGCACACAGCACGAGGATGCAAGTCATAGCGAGGCGGTGTATATTCTGCGGCTTCATGGTGCCCCCTTCCGGTAATGCTGTGCTTTACCGGCTGCCTTGGTCTGACCTATCGGCAACTTCACTTCAGTTACCTCCATGATCCGCCCGTTTTGCCTGATGACTGAAGGCACAGCCTTCAGCTTGAGCCGGGCGACCATCTTCCGGTCGGCATAGAACAGCGGGCGGCTGATTTTCTTCGACACAGACCCGAAACTCCCCTCGGTGAGAAGAAGCATCACATCGAGCCGTTTGTCGTACTCGGAGGCGGCAAACCACTTCACCTGCTCCGGGTCAGTGCCGTCGATGATTACCAGCATTTTCGGATAGGTCACGTAGTCGAGCGGGTTGAAGGTGTATCCCTTGGGGTAGAGAATTCCACCCTTGCCGTCTGGTACGTCGATCTCGGTGGTATAGGTCATATCAACCGGGAAGCTCCGGTTCCGCTTCGTTCGCGGCAGTCGCACCCTGTCCGGCGGCCCCTGGAAGTTCTCGACTTTCCGCTTGTCCAGTACCTTGCGCCAGTCCACCTGTCTGGCACGCTCCTCGATCTCGGCCAGGGCATCCCGCTCCGCAATCCGGTACGTCATGCCGAAAGTGCCAATATCTTTGGCCTGCACCGATAAAGCGCACACCAACAGGGCTATCGCTGCCAGTCCGGTACGCATGATCATTTCGTGGTCGCCTGATACTTGTTCTGGATGTTCTGCATGATGGTCTGCTGTGAACCATCGATCTTGGTAGCAAGATCCTTCTGTACGTCTTCGAAATATTCCGACAGATCGATCCGCGAGAAATCCAGGGCCTGGAATTCGTCGGGGGTGAAGCCACGGCAGTTTGGTGCTTCGGGTACTCCCCAGGCGCCGTTCGGCTGAAACGATTGCAGTTGCGGTCTCCCTTGTTCATGGATGATCCTCGCCATTTTCGAGTTGAAGCAGCAGAAGCTCTTGGCCTTTTGCACACACCCCACCAGCGGCCATTTCTTCTGGCAATAGTCCCCCACGTAGTGACAGTCCTTGGCGGCATTCTGCATCCCGGTCTGGATATCACCCTGATCACAACCGCTCCCCATCAGCACCTTCATGACCACCATGACGACTATGGCAATGGCTATGGTGGCCGGATTGAATAGAGCAGCGGCATAGGCCTGCAGGCCGGCGCCAAGAGCCGACGCACCTGTCGCCCCGCTGGCCATGGTGGCGTAAGCGCCAGTAGCTGCCGCTCCTGACAGCGTGGTTGTGGTGCCGGTGGCAGTGACCTATGACCGACCGGACATTGACTTTTGACCGACTGACTATTGACCTTTGGC
>CAZUSH010000022.1:0-45276 GCA_964622705.1 uncultured Geobacter sp.
CCGGTCAACATCCCAAATGGAACAGTTATTCACTGTTGTTGCCCAACAGTTTTCCCGCCAGTAGTACAAATTCCGTCGGCGTCAGCACTTGAAAAGGCAGATCATCCCGCTGCATCAGCGTACCAAAGTCTTTGGTGTCACCGGTGACCAGAAAGTCTGCCTTTCCGTTAACGGTGGAGACAATGACCGGCACATCTTTATCCACAGTAATGCCAAGCCACGGCTCCAATTCTTCTCTGGCCGGTAACGGCACGACTTCCAGGTTCATGCGGGGAAGATATTCTTGAAATACCGGCAGTGCGGCCGGAAGTTTACGAGTAAGGTTGCGCTCGATCTCCAGCATGTTGTACTCGCCGGTCAGTCCGCGCAGGTTGGGCGGGTGCAGGCAGAGCAGGTCAAGGATGATACGTGGTGCGCCCTTGCTGGACAGCAGCCCGGAGATAATGACGTTGGAGTCAAGAAAGACCCGTTTAATTCCGCTTGGCATACAGGTCCTCAAACAGAGTCTGTCGCTCAGAGGTCAGACCGGCCAGGACTTCATCCGGGGATACACCGGTGGCGCGGATCGCCTGCTGAATCTTTCTCCTGGCCTCATCCAGCCCCAACTTTTGCGGGGCAATCAGGACGCTCTCGCCAAGCGGGATCAGGGTCACACTGCAGCCTTCATCCAACCCGCTGGCATCCCTGATACGTTTAGGAATCGTTACCTGGCCGCGCTGGCGTATTTCTGTTGTATAGGCTGTTGATGATTTCATCAGGGCCTCCCATTTTTTCTGAATTCAGAATATCAGAAATCAGAAATATGACAACCCGTCTAGTTTGTTCTGCAGTTTTATGCTTGATCCCACCCCTGGTCACCAACCACACCCGTGAATTCTGCCGCGTCCTCAGCCTGATCCTGCAGGACTGGAGACAAACGCGTCAGAGCGGCGGGTTGTAGATGCAGTAGGCATTTTCAAACGCATGCCCTTTGGTGAAAAAACAGGCCCCACGGCAACCGGCCCGGCAGAAGACCCCCATGTCGCAGGTTTTGCACTTCCCGCCTAATAATTCCGGAGTAAAGTTGCGATTATAGACAAAATTGCCTTCCTTATGCCAGATGTCGCGGAGTGTTTCTTGGCGGAGGTTTCCCTCGATAAAATAGTCGTCATAGAGCGATTCGCACCCTTTGACGTTGCCGATGCTGTCTATGCCGACAACCGTAAGCCCGGCTTGGCATCCCGACCAGTAGTTGATGTTCCCCGGCATGCCGCGGATGTATGGTTCATGCTGGTCATAGTAGCCGATGTTGTCGCCGGTAAACAGGCGTATCCTGTTCTCTTCCCGTTTTTCCCGGATAAATGCCGTGAGTTTTGCGATATTTTCCAGAGTGATCAGCAACTCTTTGTGGCCGCTCAGGTTGCCCATGGGGTTGGCCAACTGCAACTGCCATATCTTGACCCCCCTATCAAGCAAAAGCACGTATAACGCTTCGAGATCCCCTACATTGCAATCAAGCAGGGTGGTGTTGACGCCGACGGGGATGTTTGCTCTGTTGAGAAGATCGATGGTGTGCATGAGCTGCCCAAATGAGTTGGGATGATTCCTGATCCTGTTGTGGTTTGCCTCCAGGCCGTCCAAAGAAAGGGCGACATTGGACAGGCCGGCATAACGGATCTCGTCAAGTTGTTTCTGGCCGAACGCAAGTCCGTTGGAAATGATGTTGACCGAGATGTCGGCGTCGGTGAGTCTGCGGGCGATCTTTTCCCAGCCGTGATAGAGAAAGACCTCGCCGCCGATAAAGGAAACGTGACGGCAGCCGAGATCCAAGAGTTGATCGGCGACATCCAGCGCTTCATGGTTGTTTAATTCGTTGTGCCGCTCTCGACCGGCGCGAGAGCCGCAATGCAGGCAGTTCATGTTGCACTTCAGGGTAAGTTCCCAGACGCAATATTGGAGTGTGTAGTGGTCGGTAGGCATGATGGTGTCCCGCATCGAGACAGCGGGCCGGGATTGTCCCGGCCCGCTGCTGGTTACATTTCTATTTGGGTTGGGCCATGTAGAGGACGACAATGGGTGGGTATCCCTTGACCTGGCCTGAGTTGGCGCCGATCACCACCGTATTACCCAACGTGGTCTTGAAATACCAGTACGGTTCGGGTGCCGGCGGATGGACCAAAGGCCAGCTCAGGGTTATTTCGGTAAACTTGTCTCCACCGTTTTGGCTGTGAAAAATCTTTATCGCTTCCGCGATGTCTATTTTGTAGCTGTCAAAGGCAGCTATGCCGAGTGGACAAGACGTCGGCTGCGGTTGCGTCATGCCGATCAGGGGGGGCTGGGCAACGTAATAGCCGTAACAGGTACCATCACTTTCACGCATTATGACATCCCACCCCAAAATGTCAGATAGTTCACTGCCCACCCCGTGTTTGATCCTGGCACTTTTTCTCTCCAACCCGATAAAGGTCTCACCGGTTTTTTCTTTTGCCGCTGCAAGAAGATCTTTCACTTTTGACATGGTGTCCTCCTGGAATCTGTGTGAACGATTGGTCTTGAGTCAAGACCACAAAAACAATTAATTGAACTCACGACTACGGCACAAAACATCGTTAAGGTCCTCTGGTCATAACGATCCCCTTTCAACAAGTTATTGTGTCCACGCCGGGTCATGCTGCATACCAGACGTTGCCTGGCATGCATCAGTGTTGCGTATCAGGTTAACGGAAGCTACCTGGCACGCAGACAACGAGACACAGTTACGACATCGGTGGTCGCCTCTTGCATAGCGGGCGCCTCTGCCAGAGTTGTTCTTTCAGCGCCATCCAATAGAAAGGTGAATAGGAGCCTGATGGTAACGAAGACACCATGAGGTATCAGAGGAAGGATATTCAACATGCATGCCCAAAAAAAGCCTGCAATTTCAAGGTACTACAATCGACCAAACTGTAACAAAAGTTGACATAAACAAATAAAATTAGCGTTTTCAAATAAAAAAACAATGCGTTACAACATATGCACGTTTTTTTTCACTTTACAGAAATGAAAAACCGCTTTGGAGCCAGAGTTGGCGGGAGACAGATATGTCAGAGGATACCAATCGAGTATAGTGGATGAATGAGAGATGTACTGCAGCCAGAAACGGTAATAAGCCACACAAATGAGGAGAATCAACAGCAGAATATACCTTCGGTCTCCACAAAGCAGCAACGGTTAACGCTGCACACGTCCTACAATGCCCTGCTTTAATCCGCAGCTCTTGAGCTCTGTTGCTTAGTGGCTTCGACGTAAAGGGCATCATCAGTAACAAATTGTTCAACCGTCTCATGGTATGATGAGGATGCTTCCACCAGCGTGTCGTAAGAATCAGCCCTGCAATGGTAGACCCGGCCGGCCGCCTCTTTGACGCACTGCCGCACAAAGCCACGCCAGCGCCGCATGGAGAACAGCATGGTGGAGCCCACGATACCGAACCAGGTGTACAGGTAAAAAAAGGTATCTGCCTGAAGCAACAGGGCCATGCGGTTGTCATAGTGTATCAGCAGGGCCACCAGCAGCGAGGCAAACAGGGCGGTGTCGTAAAAGCTGAGCCAACTGATCACACGCAATCGCCCCGGTTCAGAGCGTAAGCGCACCTTGCCGCCAAAGACGGTCGAGACCGGGGTCCAGCGCAGAAACGAGCGCACCACCCCGACCGTAAAGCGGATCTGCTCGTCGTCGTAACGAATGCTGCGCACCCGCTCAACCCGCAGCGAATCAGCAATGAAATAGCACAGGCTTGTGCCTGTCAAGCGTGGATATCTGTTCAGATCAACCGTAACCGCAACTCTGGCCCACATCCGATTCTGTTCCTTGGTCTGGTTTTCACGCCTGATTGATCCGACTGTCAGTCAGGCAAACCTGGCTGCTGCAGCTTTCCTGCAGGCAGGCCCTCGAAAATATATGGATTCAAAAACTGATTGCCCCACAGTAGATTGCGATCAACCGTACTAAGGGCCGCCTCATCGCAGATTGCAGTCCACTGTTGGGTAAGGCAGTTTATCTGCTGATGCATGATCTGCAGGGCCTCTGCAGCGGAAAGCAAGAAATCATGGGCCGCCTCAAGGCAGGTTGCCAAACGGCTTGAACGGTCATTGCCGCATATCAACATCGCCTGCGAGGCAGTACGGCCATGACGCGGTTGCGGACAGATGTCGTAGGCCGGTGTCAGGATCAGTTCGTTGCCATCCCAGAAGGCCGCATGATTGCGGGCATGGTCGTCGGTATTGCCCACCAGGATATTGAACACGATGCGGGAAAAAAGTTCCCGCAGGGTTGCCGGAGCATCCTTGAAGCGATGACGGACCAGCTCTGCCAGATCAGCGTAGCCGGCGTAACGAGCCATCAGCTCATCCAGCCCCAGAAGCGTCAGGGCCGAAATAAGCCCTCTGCGTTGCCAGCCAGTGGGGCTGTTCACCCGGTCAAACCGTTCAACCAGCAGGACATCACGGGACAGGGTCTGGTGCAGTGCAACCGGCGCCACCTGCAGACCGGCCAAAGCAGCCAGGCGCATGGCAAGATATTCTGCTTTTACGACTGAATACAGGTCGGCTGAGGTGGAGAACTTGGCGATGTATTTTTTTTCATCGGCCTGAATCAGGGCCTTGGGCCGGGCTCCGCCGATGGAGGTGCCATGTTGCAGGGCCTGAGCAAGTTCATCCGGCAGGGGTAGGCCCTTTTCAACCCGTTCGGTTGCCTCTGCCAGTTCATCCAGGGAAGCCGTGGCAGCGAGTCTGGGCTCATACGTGGTGGGGGAAAGCTGAAAATCCAGTGCGCCGATCCGGTCTGAACCGGATTCGATCAGATAGGTGAGTTCATCCAGCACGGCCGGGTCTTGGGCACCGGCCCGGTTGCCGTACCGTTTGTTGAGAATAACCCGGCGGCCCCAGGCTTCGGGAGACGCATCACGCAGACAGCCGGGCATGCTCAGTCCGGGAAGCAGGGACAGCAAGCCCTGGCGGAGCGGCAGTTCGGGATCGTAGAGGGCAATGGCGTTGTCCCGCTCCAGATAGCTTCTACCGTAGTTGAAGCGGTACGTGCTGCCGTGGGCACTGAGCTTGCCCGCCACCACCGGCTCAATGGCGGAGGGAAGCCAGACCCAGACGTAGAGTTCGCGGTACTCAGAAGTCATCTTCGACCTTCAGGGGGGTACGGACAGACTGTGGCAACAGGGCAAGTTTGTCGTTGACGCGCGCAAGCTGCAGCGGAACAGATACGCTTTCCGCTGCAAACAACGGCACCCCCACCAGCACGGCAACCTCAAATACCAAGCCGATCTCACAGCGCAAGTCACCGCGCTCAATCTTCTGCAGGGTTGCCCGAGAGATACCGGCCCGCCCGGCCAGATCGCTTTCCGTCAGCTTGCGTTCTTTGCGCCCCAACCGGATCAATTTACCCAGAAGCTCCAGTGTCTCTTTGGTTGCCCGAGAGTATGTCCGCTTTTTCACCATCGACATGCCGCACCATTTGACCATTATGTTAGCCACTAAATCACTTTATGATCACTATAATAGTCAAGCATCTAACAAAGTCAAGTATGCTTTCAGCCGCAACTATCCAGCGGCAGGCTGACCAGCATGGTGGTGCCGTGGCCCGGCTCGCTGGCTACCTGCAGGCTGCCGCCGTGGGCCTCGATGATCTTTTTGGTAACCGCGAGCCCCAGGCCGGTGCCGTCCGGTTTGGTGGTGAAGAACGGTTCAAAGATCCGCTGCCTGACCTCGTCGCTGATGCCGGGGCCGGTATCGCTGATGCTGATCTGGCACTGTTGTTCCTGTTGCTGCAGGTTGATGCTGACACTGCCGCCGTGCGGGGTGGCCTGCAGTCCGTTCAGGATGATATTGAGGAAGGCCTGCCGCAGCTTTTCGCCATCGGCCCTGACCAGCAGCTCAGCCCCGCTCGGCGCCAGCTCGAGCGCCACACCACGGCGGCGGGCCTCGTTGGCAGTCAGGGTGACGATGGTCTCCAGTTCGTCATGCACCTTACAGCACTGCAGTTCGGCCGGCTGCTGTTGACGGGCCAGGCGCAGGAACTCCTCCACCACCCGGTTCAGACGCTCGGTCTCCTTGATCTGGATCTCGACAAATTCATGTTTGGCGGTGCCGCTGGGAAAGTCGTCCCGCAGGATCTCGGCCGTACCCCGCAGCGAGGCCAGAGGGTTACGCACCTCGTGGGCCAGTACCGCCGCCATCTCACCCAGGGTAGAGAGCCGTTCTGAACGGCGCAACTGTTCCTCCACCGCCATGAGCCGCTGCGACTGTTCCTGCAAGGTACGGTAGGAGGCCTCCAGCCCTGCGGCAGTACGCTGTAGCTCCTGGCGCTGCAGGCGGTCACGCTGGGTCAACAGCCCGGTCAGACCGCCCACCACGTTGTACATCACAATTTCAAGATACTTCTCTAACTCAAGAGCAAAAGAGCCACCCCACTGGAAGACGATATGCGGCGCATAGAGCACGCTGACCAGCAGCGCGCAGCCCAGCCCGCCCCACAGGCCGAACCAGAAGGCGGCCAGGATGATCGGCAGGTAGTAGAGCCGTTGAAAGATATCATGCAGGTAGAAGTATTTCAGCGGGGTCAGGTAGTGGGTAAGGCTGATCAGGGTGATGCTGCAGGCCAGTATGACCAGCCGGAGCGTCTCCTGCCAGCTCTGTTTTTCCTGCGTGGTCTGGGGTTCAGGCATCTGGCTCTCCCCTGCTGCTATCTTAGTCGTGCGAGAAGCTGTCGCAGGCAGCGCTGATGATGCCGCCGCCCAGCACACAGTCATCCTGGTAAAAGACCACTGACTGGCCAGGCGTGACCGACTTCTGTGGTTCTTCAAACCTGACCCGGCAGCGATTATCCGCAGCAAGCCAGACCTGGCAGGCTACCGGCTGATGGCGATAGCGGATCTTGCACCTGGTGCTGAAGCTGTCGGCCGGGGGCGGAGTAATCCAGTTCAGCTCCGTTGCCAGCAGGCCCGGGGCCAGCACCTGAGGCTGTTCCCCCACCACCACCAGGTTGCGCTGGACATCGATGGCAACCACGTAGAGCGGCTCGCTCCAGCCGATGCCCAACCCCTTGCGCTGGCCAATGGTATAGCAGTGGGTGCCACGGTGGCGGCCCAGCACCTTGCCGCTGACATGCACGATCTCTCCGGCCAGGGGCCGCAGTCCCTGGGTCTCCAGAAAGGCGATGTAGTCATCGCCCGGTATAAAGCAGACCTCCTGGCTGTCCCCCTTGTCCGCCACGCTAAGCCTGAACTCGCCAGCCAGACGCCGCACCTCCTCCTTACTGGCAATCTCCCCCAGTGGAAAAAGGACCTGCTGCAACTGGGCCTGGCTCAGGCCGTACAGGAAGTAGGACTGGTCCTTGGCCCGGTTGGCAGCCACCTGCAGCCGGCCACGGCCATCCGGCTCAACCAGTTTGCGGGCATAGTGGCCGGTGGCCAGCAGATCGGCCCCCAGGTCTCGCGCCGTTTCCAGCAACAGGCCGAACTTGATGCGGCGGTTGCAGAGCACGCAGGGGTTGGGGGTGCGGCCCTGACGGTATTCGTTGATAAAGTTGTCGATGATCTCGGCCCGAAACTGCTGTTCAAACCGTACCAAGTGGTGCGGGATCCCCAGTTGGGCGGCCACCAGGGCGCCGTCGTGGGCCGGGGTACCGGCCCCTGCGCGTTCCGGCGCAAACAGCTGCATGGTGATGCCAAGCACCTCATGTCCCTGCTGCTGCAACAGCGCGGCAACCACCGAGGAATCCACCCCGCCGCTCATGGCCACGGCAATCCGGCTCAAAGTTCCTCCCCCAGGATCAGGCGCACCGCCTGGTTGGCCTGCTGACCAGCCGCAATCGCCACCCGCGGCGCCATCAGGCCGTTACCCGGCGCTGCCTCGGAACTGCCATCCCCCACCAGGTAGAAACGCGCTGAGACCCGGCGGGTGGTGATACCATTGTTGTCGCCAAAGCCAGCCACACCGGAAGCGGCAATCACGCTGCTGTCCGGCAACTGTTCCAGCACGCTGTCCACCAGCATGGCCTTCATCTCGGCCAGGTCAAAGGCCTCGATAATGATCGGACAGGGGGCAAAGATGCTCGGGATATTGCCGGGGTCGAGTCGAACGGCATGGGGTTCGATCGTGATGTACGGGTTGATCCGGCGCAGGGTGTCGGTCAGGGCATAGACCTTGAGCAGGCCGATCTGGTCCACAAAGAACTGCTGGCGGTTGAGGTTGGAGGGTTCCACAATGTCGAAGTCCGCCAGAATCAGACGCCCCACCCCGATCCGCGCCAGGGCCACGGCCACGGCCGAGCCCAGCCCCCCTACCCCGGCAATGCCGACGCAGGCTTGCTTGAGGCGGCTGTGCACCCCCGGTGTATGGCGGGCCGCCATCAGAAACTCCAGTTCGTCCGCGCTGGGCTGCTCGCCCCGCTTGATCAGGTAGAGGGTGTCGCCTGCCTGCAGCACGGTCTCCGCGGCAGCAGGGAATCCGTTCACAATCAGGATATCGGCCCCGGGCTTGCGCAGTTCGGCTGCCTGCTGCAGGGTGGTGCCGTTTGCCAGTTCGACTGTCTGTTCATTGATGATCACCCGCATCGTGTTACGCCCCCATGGCCTGCTCAAGGTCGGCAATCAGGTCGTCCGCCTCCTCCAGCCCCACGGACAGCCGCACCAGGGTGTCGCTAATCCCCTTGCGGGCCCGCTCCTCGGCCGGTACCGCGGCATGGGACATCCGGGCCGGATAGGAGATGATGCTCTCCACCCCGCCCAGGCTGACCGCAAAGGCAGCCAGCCGGGTCTGTTCCAGCAGGCGCTTGGTGGTCTCGAAACGGTCCAGTTCAAAGGAGACAACCGCCCCCGGACCATCGGCCTGGGCAGCATGGATGGCATGACCGGGGTGCTGGGCCAGGCCGGGATAATGCACCGCCGTGACCCTGGGGTGGCTGGCAAGCCAGTCCACAATAGCAGCGGTGGTCTGCTGGCTCTGTTCCATCCGCACCTTGAGGGTCTTGATCCCCCGCAGGGTCAGAAAGGAGTCCTGGGGCCCCAGCCCGGTGCCGAAGGCGTTCTGGATGTAGCGGATACGCTGGCCCAGCTCGGGATTGTCCGTCACACTGAAGCCGCAGATCACATCGCTGTGGCCGTTTAAGAACTTGGTGCCGCTGTGCAGGACAATGTCGCAGCCCAGCTCCAGCGGCCGCTGCAGCAAGGGGGTCATAAAGGTGTTGTCCACCAGGGTGATCAGGCCGTGTTGCCTGGCCAGGGCTGCTGCTCCGCGCAGGTCGGTAACCTTTAAAAGCGGGTTGGAGGGGGTTTCCAGGTAGAGCCCCCTGGTCTCCGGCCGGATGGCTGCTGCAATGGCCTGCAGGTCGGTGGCATCCACAAAGGTGGAGCTGATCCCCATCCTGCTGAAGATGCTGGTCAGGACCCGGTAGGCGCCGCCATAGACATCGTCGCAGACCACCAGGTGGTCGCCGGGCGAGAAGATCATCAGGGTGGTGGAGATGGCGGCCATGCCGGAGGCAAAGGCCAGGCAGCGGCTGCCCCCTTCCAGGGCTGCCACGGCCTCTTCCAGCGCCTCGCGGGTCGGGTTGTCGCCCCGGGCGTAGTCGTACTTGCCGAAATGATCGACCGAGGTTTGACGATAGGTGGAGACCTGATAGATCGGCACCCCCAGGGCGCCGGTCTGCGGATCAACCGTGGTGCCGCTATGGATCAGTTTGGTGCCCAGTTTCATTTCAGTATCCCTCCAGTGCCTGGCGCAGGTCCTCGATCAGGTCGTCAGCATCCTCAATCCCCACCGACAGGCGCAGCAGCCGGTCATTGATCCCCAAGCGCTGCCGCAGGGCAGGCGGAATATCGGCGTGGGTCTGCACCTGTGGAAAGGTGATCAGGCTTTCCACCCCGCCAAGGCTCTCGGCAAAGGAGATCAAGGTGGTTTTCAGCAAGACTTGCTCGACAAGGGCATGCTTGTCAACCTCGAAGGCGATCATGGCGCCGAAACCCCGCGCCTGGTGCTGCATCAGGGCGTGGTCAGGGTGTTCGCTCAGGCCGGGGTAATGCACCTTGGTAATACGCGGATGTGCTGCCAGCCAGTCGGCAATCCGCCGCGCATTTTCCTGCTGACGGTCCAGCCGGACCCCCAGGGTCTTGATCCCCCGGATAGTCAGCCAGGCATCCTGGGGCCCCAAAGTGGCGCCGGCAGCGTTCTGATGGAAGTAAATCCGCTCTGCCAGGGACGGGTCATGCACCGTCACCAGACCGGCCAGGGTATCGTTATGACCGGCCAGGTACTTGGTGGCGCTGTAGACCGCGATATCGGCCCCTGCCTCCAGCGGCCGCAGCAGGTAGGGGGTCAGGAAGGTGTTGTCGGCGATCAGCAGCAGGCCATGCTGGTGCGCAAGTGTTGCCAAAACCGGCAGATCGGCGAACTTCAACAGCGGGTTGGTAAGGGTCTCCACAAACAGGGCCCTGGTCTCGGGCCGGATGGCAGTCTGCACCGCCGCGATATCGGTGGTATCAACATAACTGAAGGTCAGGCCGAACTGGTCAAAGACCTGGTTGAACAGGCGGCAGGTACCACCGTAGAGGTCTTCGGTCACGATCAGGTGGTCACCGGCCTTGAACAACAGCAAGAGACTGGTGATGGCCGCCATGCCGGTGGCATAGGCAAAGCCGTGGGCCGCGTTATCAAGCCGGGCGATCCCCGCTTCCAGGGTCTGGCGGGTGGGGTTGCCGGACCGGCTGTAGTCAAACCCGGTACTCTGCCCCAAGCCCGGATGGCGAAAGGTGGCGCTCTGGTAGATCGGGACCGCCACGGCCCCGGTCCGGTTGTCCCACTCCAGACCGATCTGAACTGCCTGTGTCGTCAGTTGCATGATGTACGCTCCTTAAAGAAAAAGTCCCCTTCCGGGGTGTGGAAGAGGACTTCTTGCGTAGCTCTTCCTTATCTCCCGAAACCATCTGGTTTCGCTGGAATTGGCACCGCGCTTGTACAAGCCGGTTGCCGCGACGTCATCGGGCCAGTCCCTCGGTCGCTCTGGATAAGTCCTATGGGGTTGCAGCAACGTATCGGTTTGTCAGATCCCCTCAAACAGTTGGGTTGAAAGATACCGCTCGGCTGCGTCAGGCAGGATCACCACAATGGTCTTGCCGCTCAAGGCCTCCTGCTGCGCCAGTCTGATCGCCGCAGCAGCGGCAGCACCGGAGGAGATACCGGCCAGGATCCCTTCCTCCTTGGCCAGACGCCGGGCCATGGCGATCGCGTCCGCCGTGGTCACGGTCTCAACCTGATCCAGCAGCGTCAGGTCAAGGTTGTCCGGGATAAAGCCGGCCCCGATCCCCTGGATGCCGTGGGGTCCTGGCTGCAGCGGCTGCCCGGCCAGATGCTGGCTGATGACCGGGCTCTCCGCCGGTTCCACCGCCACCGAGATGATCGGCTTGTTGCATTGCTGCTTGATGTAGCGCGAGATGCCGCTGATGGTGCCGCCGGTTCCCACCCCGGCCACCACCAGATCGACAGCGCCGTCGGTATCGTTCCAGATCTCCGGCCCGGTGCTCATTTGATGGATCTCGGGGTTGGCCGGATTCTTGAACTGCTGGGGCAGGAAGTAACGCTCCGGCTCTGCGGCTGCCAGCTCCTCGGCCCTCCTGATGGCCCCCTTCATCCCTTCCGAACCGGGTGTCAGCAGCAGCGTGGCCCCCAGGGCCGAAAGGATACGGCGGCGCTCGATGCTCATGGTTTCCGGCATTGCCAGGGTCAAGCGGTACCCCCGTGCCGCCGCGACATAGGCCAGGGCAATACCGGTATTGCCGCTGGTGGGCTCGATGATCTCGACCCCCGGTTTCAGAATACCGCGTTTTTCAGCATCCCAGATCATGTTGGCGCCGATCCGGCATTTGACTGAATAGGACGGGTTGCGGCCTTCGATCTTTGCCAGCACCGTTGCCTTGGACAGGCCGGTTACGTGGTTGAGCCTGATCAGAGGCGTGCCGCCGATTGACTGTGAGTTGTCGCTAAAAATGCGTGCCATGGCTCGGCTCCTTTTTGTAACGAAAGAGGGTACTTTGTCCGCCTGAAAAAACATTACTAAAATAGTGCAGAAAATGTCAAATAATTTATTTACCAATTTTGTGTAAAACAATTAACGACAGCTAACCAACGATCGTTCTGTTTCATCGACACAGGAAGGCGGCTGAACATCCCCGCAAAACAAACTATTTGCTTGCAGTTGGCATAAAAATATAGTAAAGGCTTATTCCTTTCGGGCAAATCCGTTGCCCACACTCCTTGCTCCGGGTTGGACCGGGGCTACCTTAATCCATGAGGAGGATTACACATGAGGAAGTACGAAACCATCTTCATCCTCCAGCCGGACCTTGCCGAGGACGACATCAAGTCCGTAACCGACAAGGTTCAGGACGTGGTTGCATCCGGCAAGGGTGCCTTCCACCGGCTGGACGACTGGGGAACCCGCAAGTTGTCCTACGCAATCCGGAAGTTCCCCCGTGGGCGCTACTACTATCTGCGCTTTGACGGTGGGGCCCAACTGGTGGCTGAACTGGAGCGTCGTCTCCGTCTCGACGAAAAGGTATTGCGCTTTTTGAGCGTCAATATCACCGAAGAGCCCGAGAAGAAGGTGGCAGAGCGCAAGCCTGTCGCCGAAGCCCCTGAAGCTGCTGAAGCTGCGGCAGAATAACGTTTCCGGAGGATGATGCAATGAGCGAAGAAACCACCACAACCACGACACCAGCACCCCGTCCCGCCGGTCGTCCCGGCGGTCCCCGCCCTGAGCGCGGCCCCGGCGGCCCCCGCAAGAAGCGTCCGTTCCAGCGCCGCAAGGTCTGCCGCTTCTGCGCGGAAAAAGAAACCGTCATCGACTATAAGGATCCCCGTACCCTGCGCTTCTTCATCACCGAGCGCGGCAAGATTGTTCCCCGTCGTATCTCCGGCAACTGCTCCAAGCACCAGCGCGAGATCACCGAGGCGATCAAGCGGGCCCGTAACCTGGCCCTGTTGCCGCTGGCAGCCGGCCACGTACTTCCGTAGTACCGGAGTGCCATGAGCATACCGCTTAAGCAGGCAAACGGCGGCCAGAAAGCGGCCGCCGTCTTGCTGGGAACCATTGGCTCGGGACTGCTGTTCAGCGCCAGCCTGACCGTGCCGCTGATCGGTTTTGCTTCTGCATTTATAGCACCGGCCCCCCTGGGGTTGACCCGACTCAGGGCCGGCAGAACGGCAGCGGTCTTTGCAACACTTATGGCTATGCTACTGCTGACGGTGCTGCTGTCACCGGCGATCGGCGCCTGGTATCTGGTGCAATGCGGCCTGATCGGTCTGCTGGTGCCGGAGTTGGCACTGCGCGGCATGCGGCCGTTCCGCTCCATCCTGTGGAGCACCGCAGCGGCCGTGACGCTGGCAGCGGTCCTGATAGCCGTCTTAAGCGTTACCAGTGCCGTTGATCCACAGCTCTTTGTACAAAAAGAAATCAACAGCGGCATCACCCAGGCCGCCAAGCTGTACGAACAGCAAGCCGGACTGAGTCCGCAGGACCTGGATATGCTGAAGCAGGGCATGCAGACCGTCGGTGAGCTGATGCTGCGTCTGTACCCCGCACTGGCAAGCATCAACCTGGGCCTGATCAGCACGATCGCCCTGTTGCTGTTCTCCCGTCTGGCGCTACGCCAGAGCGTGGCGGTCAGCCTGATACCCTTCAAGTCATACCGCACGCCTGAGCCGCTGATCTGGCTGCTGATCGCAGCCGGTTTTGCCGTGCTGGCACCGACACCGCTGGTCGCCACACCGGCCCAGAACATCCTGCTGGTACTGGCAGTGCTGTATTTCATGCAGGGGCTGGCCGTGTTACTCACCTTCTGTGAGCGCAGCAATTTTGCCGGAACCCTCAAGGTGCTGTTGGCAGTGGCGCTGCTGACGCAACCATACCTGGCAGGTGTGGTGATCATCATCGGAATTTTTGATTTATGGGGTGATTTTCGCACCCCCCGCATAAAGCAGGAAGAAAACCTGTAACCCAGGCTTGAAAGGAGACGTACCATGAAGGTCATTCTGCAAGAAAACCTCGACAACCTCGGTCAGATCGGCGACATCGTCAAGGTTGCCCCCGGCTACGCCCGCAACTATCTGCTGCCCAAAGGCTTTGCCATTGAGGCAACCGAGAAGAACGCCAAGGCCCTTGAGCATGCCAAGCGCCAACTGGCCTACAAGAAAAACAAGGCCCTTGAAGCAGCCAAGAACCTGGCCGGCAAACTGGAAGGTCTGGCAATCAACCTGACCCACCAGGCCGGTGAAGAAGGCAAACTGTTCGGTTCGGTCACCAACATGGAGATCGCCGCGTTCCTGAAGCAGAACGGGTTCGAAATCGATCGCAAGAAGATCGTGCTGGCCGAGCCGATCAAGCAGGTGGGTGAGTACACCGTACCGGTCAAGATTCACCCCGAGGTCGCCGCCTCTGTCAAGGTGACCGTCGCAGCAGCCTAACCGCCGCTGCAGCATCATGGCGCACCAAGCCCATCCCCGCCAGGGGGTGGGCTTTTTTCATGTAAACGGGCGTTTTTAAGGCCGCACATGATTGACAATCGCGGCATTCCGGTTGAGAATACCAGGCATGGATACTGTTACACTTGAGCTTGTCGTCATCCTGCTGATGATCGTCCTGAACGGTTTCTTTGCTGCCGCGGAATTTTCCATAATTTCGATCCGCAAAAGCAGGGTCGCCCAACTGGTTGACGAGGGAGACGAGCGGGCTGCCATTGTTGCCGGCCTGCAGGACGACCCGCATCGGTTGCTGGCGATTGTCCAGATCGGTGTGACCTTGACCGGCGCCACCGCCTCGACCCTGGGGGGCGTGATCGCGGTCAACTATCTGCACCCGCTGCTGCTGAAGGCGGATTCCCCCCTGATCCAAAAGATGGCCGAACCACTGGCCACCACCTCTATGGTGGCTCTGATCTCCTACCTGCTGCTGGTGGGCGGTGAACTCGTCCCCAAGGCGATCGGCCTGCAGTATGCCGATCCGATTGCACTACGGGTGGCCCGCACTATCCGTCGACTCTCCCGAGTCGGAACCCTGGCGGTCAGCTTCCTGACCATCTCCAGCAAGCTGCTGATGCGCCTGATGGGTCTGCAATACGGCCAGGACACCTTCATCACCCGCGAGGAGGTGCAGCA
The DNA here is from genome assembly GCA_964622705.1 of uncultured Geobacter sp. Lineage (GTDB taxonomy): Bacteria > Desulfobacterota > Desulfuromonadia > Geobacterales > Pseudopelobacteraceae > Trichlorobacter. The sequence continues at coordinate 15,174 of CAZUSH010000022.1, forward strand.
TCTGGTGCAGGAAGGCCATGAAACCGGGGTCTTCAGTGAAACCGAAAACGAGTATATTCGCAACGTCTTTGAGTTCACCCATACCTGCGTGCGCGAGGTCATGGTCCCCCGCACCCGCATGGTGGCGCTGGACCTGCAGATGCCGGTCCAGGAGCTGATCAACACGATCCTGGAGAGCCAGTATTCCCGTTACCCGGTCTTCCGCGGCGACATCGAGGAGATCGTGGGGGTGCTGCACGACAAAGACATCATGGGGGCTCTGGTCCGCAACGAACCGCTGCAGTTGGAACAGTACATCCGGCCGCCGGTATTCGTGCCGGAAAGCAAGCGGGTTAACGACCTCTTGAAGCAGATGCAGCGCACCCGCAACCATATGGCCCTGGTGGTGGATGAGTACGGCGGCCTTTCCGGTCTGGTGACCACCGAAGACCTGCTGGAAGAGCTGGTGGGCGAGATCGAGGACGAGCATGACAGCGGTGAGCCGGGCAAGCTGGTGCTGCAGCCGGACGGCAGCTGGCTGGTTGACGGTCTGGTCTCGATCTTTGATCTGCAGGAACCGCTCGGTATCAAACTGGAAGAGCCCCCCCACTACGAGACCGTGGCCGGCTTGGTGCTGAATGAACTGGGCCACCTGCCTGAGCAGGGCGAGACCGTGGACTGGAACGGCTTTCAACTGGTCTGCGAGCAGGTCACCCGCACCGCGGTGCTGCAGGTACGAATCGTACCGCTGCCCTCGGAAAGCCCGTCTGGCGCGGATACGCCCGCCGCGTAAGCGAGATCAGCCATGCATGCCCCCCGCCGCAAGACCATCATTGAGCTCGTCATCCTGCTGCTGATCCTGGCAGTGACCTTCTCTCTGGCACTGTCGCTGTTGTTGCCCAAGCTGCTTGATCTCAACAACTACCAGGCACAACTGACCTCTCTGCTGCAGCAGCAACTGCATCGTCAGGTCCGCCTGGGCAACAGCCGCTTTTCCTGGATGTTCGGACCGGAATTCAGCTTCAGCGACCTGTACATCCAGGAACGGGACAGCAACCGTGAATTCCTGTCCGCCCGCCAGGTCTCGTTCCGTTTGGCCCTGCTGCCACTGTTGAACAAACAGATCGCACTGCGCGAGATCATTGTCGATAACGCCCGGATGGTGGTCAGCCGCGACGAGACGGGAAAACTCAATATCGCCGACCTGCTGCAGCCGGCCGAAGGAGGCTATGAGCTGCAGGCTCGGGGCCTGAAGATCCGCAACAGCACCCTGTTCTGGCGTGACCAGACCACCAGCCCCACCTGTACCAACCTGACGGTTTCCGGCATTAATCTCAGTCTTAACCGGCTGATGCGCGGCAAGAAGAGCAGCTTCAAACTGGGCGCTACCCTGGACGGCAGCACAGCCAACAGCGTGATCACCTCCGGCAGCATCAAGATCCCCAAGGCGGGCGAACCGCTTACCCGGGCCGACCTCGACCTGCGCCTGGAGATCAAACAGCTGGAGTACTGGCGGTTCTGGCCCTACCTGCAGGCCAAGGTCCCCTTTCCGTCACCCAACGGCACCTTCAGCACCAACCTGAGCCTGCAGGGGCACTGGCAGGACCTCAGGGCCAAAGGCTCAATCCAGATGAACGGCGCAACCGTGGTCTGGCCCACGGTCTTCCATGGTCCGGTCAGCTCAAGCCAGATCAGGTTGAGCCTGGATGCCAAGTGGCAGCAAGACCGACTGGAGTTTCCCGTACTGCAACTGGGAGTGGACGGATTCACTCTCAACGGCAGTCTCAGCCTGAGTCGCTTGCAGAGCAAGGACCCGTTCATCAGCGCCAAGGCCGCCACCGAACCGTTTGACTACAGCCGGGTGCGCAGCTATATCCCCTTTGGCATCATTGCCGAGGACGCAGCCGACTTCATCGAGCACAAGATCCGGGGCGGCACTTTCAAGCTGACTAACGGCACCCTCAACGGCAGTATTTCACAACTGGCCCGCTTCGGTGTGGACAACAACGCCAATGCCCTCTACATCCAGGGAACCGCGGATGAGGCGGTCGTGCAATACGGCGAAAAGAGCCCGACCTTCAGACATATCAAGGGCACCCTTGAGATGAAGGGACGGGACTTCAACCTGATCGGCATGAGCGGCACCTTTGGCGGCGCCCCCTTCACCATGGCCGGCAGTATCAAGGAGTACGCCACCGAAGGGCTGCCCTCGCTGTATCCCTTCAACATGACCATTGCGCCGCAGCCGGCCGAGGTGGCCTGGCTGGCCGCCATTGCCGGTGCAGAAGCCTTAAAATTCCACGGCTCCGCGACGACTCTCAAGTTGCAGGGTGACGGCCCCACCACGGCCTATCGCATCTCCGGCGAGTGGTTGCTGCAGAGTGCGGCCTACGAGTACCCCGATGTGGTCAGAAAACCGGCCGGCATGCCCAACACCCTGACCTTCAGCAGCCTGATCGACAAGCATGCCACCAAGTTCACCTCGGTCTCCTACCAGTTGCCGCCGCTCAGGCTCTCCGGCGATGGTGAACTGCGCTACAGCGGCCAGACCCCGCACTTAAGTTTCGACCTGGAGAGCAACCGCTTTCAGCTTTCCAAACAGCTGCCCCTGCTGCCCCAGTGGCAGGAGTACCAGCTGCACGGCGGGGTGCGGGCCCATGTACTCGGCAGCGGCGACCCGCGTTCACTGGCCTCAATGCAGTTTTCCGGCTCAATCGGGCTGAACGACTTCTCTTTCCGGCCCCGGCCGCAGTGGGCACCGGTAAACGACATCACCACCCAGATCAGCTTCAAGGGTAACGCCCTGGAGACCTCCAGCATGGCGATCCGCTATGGCAGCTCGTCGCTCTTGCTGAAAGGCCGGGTGGCCAGCCTGGAGAACCCCGTGGCCGAGCTGATCGTCTCCTCCCCCGACCTGAACCCGGCCGACTTCGGCATTGCCGTACATGACAAGCCACCCAGGATCAAACAGTTCAGCAGCCAGCTGGCCTTGCGCGACAAGCTGCTGACCATCCGTAATGTCAGCGGCATGCTCCCCAAGACAGCCTTGAGCGCCGCCGGCACGGTCAACCTCACAAGCACCCCGGACATTAATCTCAGGATCGCCGCCAGTTACCTTGATCTGGACGAGTTGCTGCCGTTGCTGGCCCCCACCCGTCCGGCCACCACCGGTACGCCGCAGGCCGACACCAGCCGCCCCCCCCGTTTCAAGGCACATATTACCGCAGAAAACGGCAGCTACCGTTCCCTCGCCTTCAGCAAGCTGAGCGCCTCGGTCAAAAATGATGCCGGTGCCTTAAAGCTGGAAGGTCTCCAGGCCCAGGTCTTTGGCGGCAGCCTCGCGCTCAACGGCCAACTGACCCGAATCGAGCGGCAGGCTCCGCTCTGGGACCTTACCTTTCAGTTGGAACGGGCCAAGGCTCTTGAACTGTTACAGGCCCTGGATATCGGGCGCGAGGTGCGCGGGGCAACCACGGTACAGGCCAAGTTGTCGGCACGAGGCGACAGCCTGGCTGATCTGAAAAGAAGCGCGCGGGGTACCATCAACCTCAAGGTCGACCGAGGCGTACTGCGTCGCTTTAACTCGCTGGCCAAGGTGGTCTCTATCCTGAACGTCTCGCAGTTGCTGCGTTTCAGCCTGCCGGATATGGCCCGCGACGGTATGCCGTTCAACAAGATTACCGCCAGCATTGCCGTGAAGGACGGTATCCTGACCACCCGCGACTTTTTTATCGACAGCAATGTCATGCATGTCACCACAGTCGGCTCAATCGACATCGTGCATGAGACCATCAACACCCTGATCGGTGTGCAACCGCTCCAGACCGTTGACACCATTGTCAGCAGGATCCCGGTGGTGGGCTGGATACTGAGCGGCGGCGACGGCAGCCTGATCACCACCTATTTTGAGGCCAAGGGCAGCTGGAAAGATCCCCAGGTCAGTGCCATACCGGTCAGCAGCATGGCCAAAGGCACGCTGGACATCTTCAGGCGGGTCTTTGAACTGCCGGTCCGCCTGTTTACCGACTCAGGCGAGGTCCTGCTGGGCAACCAGAAGGAACGCCCCAAGGCCACACCTGCCCCCTGAAAACAGCGGTGTAACAAAATTTTACACTTTTATAACACATCGTTTTTATTAACAAAATACCAACACTGTAAAATTTATTTACACTTGACTTTTAGCACAACCATCTGTTTTTACTATTGATTTTAGCGTTTTGACGGAATATGCTTAATGATACTACTACTGCACCGCTCACCGTGGTCATGTGAGGCATATCGTTATGGCACTCCCCTCCCCCTCACAACTCCCCTTCAGTGAACAGCCCTACTGGAACGCGGGAGTTGAGCAGACGCCCCTGCAAACCTCTCAGACCCTCTGGCAGGACTACCTGGCTTGCCATAAGGCAGGCAACTGGCCTGCCGCCTTGCAGCTAATCAACCAGATGCTCGCCACTGCCCCTCAGCACGCGGCACACTGGCGGATCAAAGCTAAACTGCACGGCGCCCTGGGGCACAGCGCCAGTTGTCTACTGGCAATCGACACGCTGCTTGGGCTGGTCCCGGGCGACCTGGATGGCCTGCGCATGAAGGCCATGTACCTCCACTGTCACCACGAGCACGAGCATGCCCTTGACATCTGCAGGCAGGTATTGTCAGCACACCCGCAGCGCAGCGAGTTCCTCCACCTAAAGACAAGTATCCTCCAGTCCCTGCAGGGTACGGCGCCATGAGCACTATGCGGCATCCTCACAGTTCACCTTACGTAATAGCCGCAATCCAGCTGTCCTGCCGGAATCTGCCATGAACCGGACGACCGCCCCTGCACCGCAAAGTCCTGAACAACCGCTGCATGCGCAGCTGGCGATCTGCACCACCAGTTTTTTCCGCGCGATAAATGATATTGAGCTGCAGCCGGCCGTTCCTCAGGCGGATGTCACGGCAGCCCCGGACAGCATCACGGCGCTGGTAAACTTCAGCGGTACGCAGCAGGGGTTTGTTCTGCTCAGTTGCCCGGAGCGCCTGGCCGAGCGGCTCTGCGTGGGGATGCTGGGCGAACAGGGGGAGTGGTCGCAGGAAACCTTGGAGGATGTGATGGGAGAGGCAGCCAGTATCCTGGCAGCCAGCCTGACAGAACGCAGCAACCCGGAAAGGCGCTACCTCTTCTCAGTGCCGTCCGTGCTGCGGGGGACGCACAACCAGGTACAGCATCTGCTGGCTGACAGCCGGGGCCATGCCTGCTGTTTTTCCCACACCAGCGGCAGGGTCCTGGTTAAGCTGGTGGTCAGCTGCAACAGTTGCGCACCCCAACCAGCACAGCAGAGCCAGGAGGCAACGAGCCAGACAGCGCTCCAGCAGTCCCTGTTCGTTTGTCCCTGCTGCGGCTATACCGGCGGCATGCTGCCGTATACCGGCAATAGCGGCAGGGATCAGGCAAACGCTTGATATGCTGGAGGGTTAGTAGATCTGATAATTGGCAGGATCGGCAAAGAGTTGCTTCAACAGCAGGTTGTTGAGGTGGTGACCGGTCTTGTGGGCCTCGACCTTACCCAGGATACGGTAGCCGCTGGTGTAGAGGTCGCCGATCAGATCCAGAATCTTGTGGTTGACCAGCTCCTTGCGATAGCGCAGCCCCTGCGGGTTCAGTATCTCGTCCTCCCCCACCACCACGGCGTTGTCCAACGAGCCCCCCTTGGCCAGACCCATCTTCTTGATCGCCTCGATCTCCTCCAGCATGGTAAAGGTACGGGAATTCAGAATCGAGAAGGCGTTCTCTACATCGGAGACCCGGCGGCGCTGCAGCCCGACCGGCTGGCGGAACTCGATGGTCATGGTGATATCCAGGGTATTGAGCGGCTTGAGCCTAACCCAGGCGTCGCCATGGGTGGCCTCCACCGGTTTCAGGACCTTCAGATAGACCCCCTCCTCCGGAAACTCGTAGACCCCGGCCTTCCACATCCCCTGGTAGAACTCCCAGGCCGAGCCGTCCAGAATCGGCACCTCCGGCCCATCGATATAGACCAGGCAGTTGGTAATACCGGCATAGTAGAAGGCCGCCATCAGATGCTCGATAGTGGAAACCGCAGCACCATCCTTGGCGATCAGCGTTGAAAGGCGGGTATCGGCAACCTGATCAAAACGGGCCGGAATCTGCACACCGTTCAAGACAAACACGATGCCCTGCTCTCGGCGGGGCAGAAATTCCAGGTTGACTTGATGGCCGGAATGCAGGCCGATACCGGACAGTTTGAAGATACGGTTGATGGTGGTCTGACGTTTGATCATGCCGAGCGTTATCTCATGATTTCGGGGTTGCGTCAACCAGCTGTTTTTTCAGGGCTTCATGTTCCTGCTGCAGGGTGTTGTATTTCTCCTCCAGCCCTTTTAACTGCTCAAACAGACAGGCGATGGCAGTGGCCGAGGGATCGGGCAGCTTGCCGTGCTCCAGGTCGGGCCGGCCATCCTTGGCCGCCTCCGGCGCCAGCACCACCTTGCCGGGAATCCCCACCACCGTGGCATTGGGCGGCACCTCCTTCACCACCACCGAGTTGGAACCGATCTTGGCCCCCCGCCCGACCGTGAACGGCCCCAGGATCTTGGCGCCGGAGCCGATCACCACCTTATCCTCTAAGGTGGGATGGCGCTTGACCTTGTCCCAGGTCACCCCGCCCAGGGTCACGCCGTGGTAGAGCGTGACATCGTCACCGATCTCGGCGGTCTCACCGATCACCACCCCCATGCCGTGGTCGATGAAGAACCGTTTGCCGATCTTGGCGCCGGGGTGGATCTCAATCCCGGTCAGAAAACGGGAGATCTGGGAGACAAAGCGTCCCAGGAAGAACCATTCGTGCAGCCAGAGCCAATGGGCGATCCGGTGCAGCCAGACCGCATGCAGACCGGGATAGCAGAACAGTACCTCCACAAAACTGCGGGCGGCCGGGTCTCGATCAAACACAGAATTGATGTCGTCGCGCATCTGCTGGAACATGGGCATTCTCTCCCTTCGAACGTTCAATTCACGCTAACATACAACACCAAATGAGTCAACTTTATGAAGCAAACTTAATACTCGACAAGACAGGCGCTTTTGCATACTATGCCAAAGATTTTGTATACACTACCGGACCTTGTTCCGAGCCCATTACGAAAGGAGTTATTGCATGTCAACCAAGCCGTTCGTGTATCAGGAGCCGTTCCCCCTCGCCAAGGATGAGACCAGCTACTACAAGATCGAGGGTTCGGAGAAATATGTCTCCGTCGTTGAATTTGACGGCAAGCCGGTGGTCAAGGTCGATCCCGAGGCGCTGACCGTACTGGCCAACCAGGCCATGAAGGACCTCTCCTTCCTGCTGCGCCCCAGCCACAACGAGCAGGTCGCCAAGATCCTGGCCGACCCCGAGGCATCCATGAACGACAAGGGTGTGGCCCTGGCCTTCCTGCGTAACGCCATGGTATCCGCCAACTTCGAACTGCCGCTCTGCCAGGATACCGGCACCGCCACCATCGTGGCCAAGAAGGGCCAGCAGATCTGGACCGGCGGCAACGACGAAGAATATCTCTCCAAAGGGGTCTACAAGACCTACACCGAGGAAAACCTACGCTACTCCCAGACCGTGGCCCTGAACATGTATGATGAGGTCAACACCGGCACCAACCTGCCGGCCCAGATCGACATCATGGCCACCAGCGGCGACTACTACAAGTTCTTGTTCATGGCCAAGGGTGGCGGTTCCGCCAACAAGACCATGCTGTATCAGGAGACCAAGGCGCTCCTGACCCCTGAAAAGCTGGAGAAGTTCCTGATCGAGAAGATGAAATACCTGGGCACCGCTGCCTGCCCCCCCTACCACATCGCCTTCGTGATCGGCGGCACCTCGGCCGACGCCTGCATGAAGACCGTCAAACTGGCCACTGCCCGCGATATCGACGGCCTGCCCACCGAAGGCAATGCCCACGGCCAGGCCTTCCGTGACGTAGAGCTGGAAGGCAAGCTGCTGGCAGCCGCCCAGAAGCTGGGGATCGGCGCCCAGTTCGGCGGCAAGTACTTTGCCCATGACGTGCGCGTGATCCGTCTGCCCCGCCACGGCGCCTCTTGCCCGGTCGGCATGGCGGTGTCCTGCTCGGCCGACCGTAACCTCAAGGCCAAAATTACGAAAGATGGTTTATTCATCGAGCAGCTTGACCGCGATCCGGGCCGCCTGCTGCCGGAGCAATACCGGATGGCCAAGCATGAGCACGGCCACAAGATCGACCTCTCCAAACCGATTGCCGAAACCCTCAAGGAGCTGTCCGGCCTGAAGGTGGGCGACGCTCTGCTGCTTTCCGGCACCATTGTGGTGGGCCGCGATATCGCCCACGCCAAGTTCAAAGAGATCCTGGACAGCGGCAAGCCGCTGCCCGATTACCTGAAGAACTACCCGATCTACTACGCCGGTCCGGCCAAGACCCCGGCAGGTAAGCCCTCTGGCTCCTTCGGCCCCACCACGGCCGGACGGATGGACTCCTATGTTGACCTGCTGCAGCAAAACGGCGGCTCCATGATCATGATCGCCAAGGGCAACCGCTCCCAGCAGGTCACCGACGCCTGCCAGAAGCACGGCGGCTTCTACCTGGGCTCCATCGGCGGCCCGGCTGCCATCCTGGCCGAGGAGAACATCAAGAAGGTCGAGTGCATCGACTTCCCCGAACTGGGCATGGAAGCGGTCTGGAAGATCGAGGTGGTCAACTTCCCAGCCTTCATCCTGGTGGATGACAAGGGCAACGACTTCTTCAAGCAGCTCGGCCTGTAAGCAGTTTACAGCCGTACACGCAAACGCCTCCGGTCAGCATTGGCCGGAGGCGTTTTTTTGTTTCATTGCGCCACAAGCTCCCACTGACGGCTGCAGGAGTAAACAGACTTGCCGGTTCAGTGCAACGTGCTATGCTTACCGCAGACTTCATCACCCGGAGGTAGCCATGCAACGACGCATCACCCTGTTTGTCTGCACCCTGCTGCTCAGCCTCTCCACTGCCGCCCATGCCAGCCTGGACGGCTTTCTGGCCGACCTGAACATCCAGGCCCAGGCCGACCTGCCCGGCTTCAAGGCCAAGGTCTCGGCCCAGTTTGGTGTACCGCTACCAAGGGTTGAGGCGGTCTTTACCCAGGTCAGTGCACCGGCCGATGTTTTCATGACCTTCCAGTTGGGAGAGATGGCCCATAAACAGCCCGAGGCCGTGCTAAAAACCTACAAGGTCAGCAAGAGCAAAGGCTGGGGTGTAATGGCCAAGAAGCTGGGGATCAAACCGGGCTCAGCTGAATTCCATGCCTTAAAGCGGGGCGATCTGCGCTTTACCGGCCAGCCTGCTGGCAGCGATGACGGGCCGGGCCAGGGCCACGGTAAAGGCAAGGGCAAAGGCAGAGGTCACAACAAGTAGGCACTGCACTACGACCACACACCCAGCCCAGACACACCGCACAACAGTTGCCACCAAAACCCCGCCCATGCAGGCGGGGTTTTGGTTTTTTCAGCTGCGCTGCAATTTTGATTGCATGTTAACCTTTGGCTCATTTAAACATTGCAAAAAGGCCCAGCCTGTGGTTTAGCCTGCAAGGCAGTCAATTAACCCGACAGCACTTGTCATCCTGTGGCCAATCAGGCTGCGGACGTTCAGAAAAATCGGAGGATTGTCATGATAAAAACCTTGATCCTTGCCGGAGCACTTCTGGCAACGGTTTGCACTGCCTACGCCGGCCAGTCGGTTATTACCGAGACCGAGGGTTCAGCCTGCATGGGAGATGACAAATCCCGCAAGGAAACCGAACTGGCAGCAATCAAGGACGCCACACGCAGGGCAGCAGAATACGCTGCCACCTATATCCAGTCCGAGACCCACGTACAGGACTCTGCCCTGGAAAAGGATTTGATCAGCGCCTACTCCAATGCCAGTGTGCGCGTGATTCAGGAACTGGAGAAACGCTGGTACCGGGATGAGGGCCTGGGCGATTGTTTTCGGGTCAAGCTGAAGGTGGAGGTGATCCCGGATGAAAAAGCTGCGGCTGGCCTCACCAAAAAGAAACAGGCATTGGTTATGGAGGGGGAATACCATGCCTCAGGTACCAACCCGAATGGCAGCACCTACAGGGGCTTGGTGACCATTACCAGAAAAGGTGAGCGATATTTTTTTGTCTGGAAGATCGGCGCAACAACCTACAGCGGGGTCGGCACGCTTGAGGGGAAGGTTCTGGCAGTTGATTGGGGTGATAAATACCCTGTAATCTACAACCTTCAAGACGATGGCCGCCTTGTTGGGACCTGGAGTAACGGTGCCGCCTTAGAAACCTTGTCCCCTCTGCGTTGAAGCAAGCACAAGAGATGGAAGAGAAAATTCAAGATTTGAAGAGGAATGACGCTTGACCAGCGCCAAGAACGGCCTAACAACAAGGCCGGTTAGGCTTGTAACGTTGGGCACCAATGGAAAACTAGGGACGCTTCCGAATGGCGCTAGTGTAAGCACCATTCCAGCCTGTCTCCTTTCCCCCCACACTTTCATTTTGATACAGCATCTCTCAAAAGATAATCCCTGCACCCTCCAACGCATAGCTATGCAAATAAAATAAGCCAGTTACAAACCAGAAGCGCATGGCACATCTTGTGCAATTCTCGAGCGGCACCTTTGACGCGTCGTACAATACCGGAAAACAACTCTGGTGATGGCCGGTAATATACTCCAGGTCTGTTCTTCAAATCAGTGAATAGGTACAGAGCAGGCGGCATGCTGCCTTGGGAAAATCCAGGATTCGATAAAGGAAGGAGTTGCTGTATGTCAATGACTCATCTGAGATGTAACGATTGTGACCACGAATTTTCCGTGCCTGCAGACAGTGGTGATCCCACCAAACAGGTTTGCCCGGAATGTTCCGGCACGGAGATTTACGAACGGTTTGGTATGGTGAATTCCAAGTGCCTTGATGCGATGAAGGAATGCTCGGCCTGCCCGTTTGAGAATAACTGTACTGCATAGTCAGGGTAAGCAGCCAAGGACCCGGCCTATCGGCGACAGCCCTGACTGTCGCCGCAGAGTTTTGCAGTCATGTTAGTGGCTGAAATGGTGTGATTTTTCCAGGTAGTATTCATAGTTGCCCTCATAAGTCCGCATCTCGCCGTGGTCCACCTCAATCACCCGATCCACCAGGCAGCGCAGGAAGTGGCGGTCGTGGCTGACCAGCATTACGGTGCCGGTGAAGTTCTGCAGGGCATTCAGCAGCATCTCCCGTGAGCGGATATCCAGGTGGTTGGTTGGTTCGTCCAGCACCAGAAAGTTGATCGGCCGGGCCAGCAGGGTGGCCAGCACCACCCGGCTCTTCTCACCACCGGAAAGGTTTTCGATCTTTTTATCAACCGCATCGCCGGAGAACAGGAAGGCCCCCAGCAGGTTCATGATCACCCCGCGATTGGCCAGTGGCAGCGTATCCTGCACCGTCTCAAAGATGCTCTTTTTCGGGTCAAGCACCTCCATGGCATGCTGACTGAAATAGCCCAGCTCCACATTGGCACCCAAGGCAACCGTACCACTGGTGGGCTCGGTCTGCCCGGCCAGCACCTTCAGGAAGGTTGATTTACCTGCGCCGTTGACCCCCACCACCGCAATCTTGCTCTGGCGCTTGATGATACCGCTGACCCCGGAAAAGACCGGCTTAACACCGCCATCGGGCAGAGGCCATTCCTTGGCCAGGCCATCCATCACCACCACGTCATCACCGCTGCGGGGCGGTTCGCTGAACTCAAAACGTACCACCCGTTCTTCAGCCGGAATCTCGATCCGCTCGATCTTCTCAATCTTCTTGACCCGTGACTGGACCTGGGCCGCATGGGAGGCCCGGGCTGCAAAGCGGGCAATGAACTCCTCTTCCTTGGCCAGCATCTCCTGCTGGCGCTTGTGGCTGGCCAGCAGCTGTTCATGCCTGATCTCACGCTCTTTCTCGTAGAAATCATAATTGCCGCCATAGGTGGTGACGGTCTTGTTGGCCACTTCCACAATGCGGGTCACGATCCGGTTCATGAAGTCCCGGTCGTGGCTGGTCATCAGCAGGGCACCGTCAAAGGTGTCGGCCAGCCATTCCTCCAGCCAGACAATCGACTCCACATCCAGGTGGTTGGTGGGCTCGTCCAACAGCAGCACATCCGGCTTGAGGGTCAGGATCTTGGCCAGGGCGATCCGCATCTTCCAGCCGCCGGAAAACGACTCCACCGGATGGTTGAAACGGTCCGGTCCGATCCCCAGGCCGGTCAGCACGGTCTGGGCGCGGGTGTCCAGGTCATAGCCGCCACGGTGTTCAAACTCCTCCTGGGCCACGCCGTAGCGTTCCAAAAGCGCTGCCATCGCATCATCGGACTGGGGCTCGCACATGGCAGCCTCCATCTGCTTCAGTTCACCAGCCAGCCGCATGGTCTCGGCTGATCCGGCCATCACCTCTTCTAGCGCAGACCTGCCGGACATATCCCCCACATCCTGAGAGAAGTAGCCGATGGTGGTGCGCTTGGCGCAGGTCATATCCCCGCTGTCAGCCTCTTCCTCGCCGGTGATGATCCGGAAGATGGTGGTCTTGCCGGCGCCGTTGGGACCGACCAGACCGGTGCGGGAACCGGGCAGGATCTGGAATGAGGCATCGCGGAACAGGACCTGCGAGCCGTGCTGTTTGGTGATGTTAGACAGGTGGATCATAAAACAAACTCCAGTAGAAAATTAGCGTGGTCTTTGTGTGCGCTACGGATGCTGCTTTCTGGTAGATGGCGCAGGCTGACCCGACCCGTCAAATAGCAGCCACATCCAACTCAAGCGAAACGTCATCCGTGTTACGCCGGGTGCGGCGGGGGAGTAACTGAACCGCCGGGAGGCATGACCGGGCCACCGCGCAAGTCCACCAAGCTCATCACTTCCTTCCCGCTCAGGGCCAAGGCACGTAGCTGACGTAAACCGGTACGCGCACCGACAAGATCAGGAAGTCGATGAACGGCAGCGGCCTCCAGGCGGCACAGTTCCAGCGGCGCATCGACGCACAGTTCCCAGTCCTCTGGATCGCCCTTGATCCTAAGCAGCCAGCGGGTCGTTACAGGTGGGGCAGGAGGTAAGCCGAGCAGGAGGCATTCGGCATCGAGCATGCCGCTAACGTTGCCATCCGCCGGCCGCGATCCGCGTACTTGGCAAGCCTCGACGCCGAATAGATGGCCGGCAACGCGGAACACTACCAGATCGATTGTCGCGCCCGCCACCGCAACCTCACTCATTCTGCTTCCTTGGCGTAGTCAGCGAAAATGCGATCGAGGTCGAGTACGGTGACGGTATGCTGATGAAAGAGCAGCAGACCCAGCACCAGAGGACGCATATGCTCAGGCAAGGTGCTTGGCGGTGGCTGTACACTATTTTGCGGTACATCAACAACATCGATGACGCGCTCAACGCGGATGCCACTGGTCATACCACCGCCTTGGCCAAGCAGGATAGACGCGCCGCAACTGTCCGGCGGCGCCGGCAGGCGCAGCAGCTCATACAGCAGGAGTACCGACTCAATGTCGCCGCGCACGTTGATGACACCCTCGATAGACGGCGGGCAGCCCGGCACGAAGTACACGGCCGTCTGAGCGAGTATTTCGCGGATGCGATCACCGTGAAAGGCAAACCAATCACCGCCGAGTTCAAAGATGACCAGTTTAACGGCCGGATCGTCCAGACCGACGATTTCCTTACGAGCGGCGTGCCGCTGGCTCAGTATCTGGTCGAGGCTGCTCTCGCTCATGCTGTTTCCTTGTCGACGATGACGCGGTTACGCCCGCCGCGCTTGGCGGCGTACAGTGCCTGATCAGCAGCCTCGCGCAGTCGCTCCAGGCGCTCGTGGCGAGGGAAGCCGGCAATACCGGCGCTGAAGCAGCACGAGAACTCGACATCGCCGGCGCGGAAGACAACGCGATTAAAAATTTCACGAAGCTGGTCGATAATTTTCATGGCCTTATCCTCTGACACGTCATGAAGAATGACGGCGAACTCCTCACCGCCGTAGCGGCCGATAATGTCGGTGGTGCGCAAACGCTGTTGCATCAGACGCGACAAGGCCAGAATGACCTGGTCGCCGACCGGGTGGCCATAGCGGTCATTCACCGATTTAAAGCGGTCGATGTCGATCATGACGAAACAGAGATTGGCGCCACGCCTGCGGGCGCTGCTGATTGCGTTTTCCAGCAACCGGGTCGTCGTCGTATGGTTGAAGAGGCCGGTCAGGCTGTCCTTCGCCATCAGTGAACGCAAGACGCGCATCCGTTCTGCGCGGATCGCCACGGCGGCGACCAGTTCCTCCGGCGCCACCGGCTTGGTCAGGAAACCTTCGGCGCCGACCCGCATGGCGGAGAACTGTTTTGCCTTGTCGGTTTCGCTCGACAGAAAAACAATCGGCAGGCCGATGTACTCCGGCACCTGGCGGATTACCTTTGCCAACTGATGCCCCGTGCATGTCGGCATGTACATGTCCATCAGCACCATATCCGGCCGAAACTCGCGCAAGACGTCGAGTATGCGGACAGGTTCGCTGATCTGGCGGACGGCCATGCCGGCCTCCTGAAGGATCAGGCCGTGGTAACCGGCGACCTCCGGCTCGTCGTCAACAATCAGGATACGGTAGGACTCTTGACTGTGCTGCTGACTCAGATTGTCGAGCGCCGCTACCAGATCGAGGACGCGCGCCGGCTTGTTGAAATAGGCCTGACCGCCGGCCTGTACCGCGTTCAGGCGCGCCTCGAAGTCATTGCGTACGGAGAGAAAGATGGCAGGCACCTGCGGCGCAATCTTCCGTCGTAAACTGCTCAGTATCTCGGTACCGTCCTGGCTGCCGGACGGGAAATTGATGTCGAGAATCAGTGCGTCCGGCCGACGTACCAGGATTGCCTCGCGCAAGGCATCGGCGTCGGTAAAGGCATGTGCCTCGTAGCCGAAACAACCGAGCTGGACAGCCATCTGCTCCACCAGCAGCGTATCGTCATCACACAGGTAGACCACGCGGCCACTGTGGCCGCTCTCGCTGTCGCTATTGCCGTCAGGCAGGATAAAGTCAGGCACTTCTTCACGGCCATTCCCGCCGGCAGCCACGATTGCCGCAATGACACGCTCAATGTTGTCGAGGCATTCCTCCAGTGGGCCACGCCAGAATTCGGGTGGTTGTCCATCGGGCATGTCGAGCATACGGGCCGTCAGTTCCTCCCCCTGCGCTGCTGCCGTGCCGAGTTCGGCAAAACCGAAGGAACGCCCGGTGCCTTTAAAGTTGTGCAGGATACGGTGCAGTCCGGCTACTGTGTCATGATCTCCGCAACCGACGACCATACGCTCGAGCAGAGATTGCGCCTCCGTGATCCGCCCGGGCAATTGCTCGACGAAGCTGGCCCGGAGCTTGGCCATCTTTTCTCGCATGGAGATCGCTTTTTCGCTCATCCTCCGTTTTCTCCCTCTCCTGTTTGGCGCGCGAGAACCCCGGCCACGATTTGCGGCAAATATTCCTCCAACGCACAATCTTTTGCCAGGCAGGCATTGAGCCTCGGCTCCCGGGCCAGCAGGATGGCCGGTTCATCGCCGGTAAGCAGGATGAACGGAATATTCACCCCCTGGGTTCGCAGTTCACAGAACAGGTCAATGCCGCTGACCATAGGCATATTCATGTCGCTGACAACCAATCCGATGGCCGGGTCGGTGTTCAGCATCTGTACCGCTGCTATGGCATCCTCGGCCAACACCACATCATAACCGGCTTCTTCCAGAACAGCGCCGGTCATCTGGCCGGCCAAGGGGTCGTCATCCACTACAAGAATACGCATGTCGTTCTCCAAAATCAGGTTACCCAAGCAGGGCACGCAGGGTAGCGACCAAGTTGTTCTGGTCAAAGCCGCCTTTGACGATATAGGCATCGGCACCCACCTGGACGCCACGCCGCTTGTCTTCTTCCTTCTCGCGCGAGGTGATGATGATGATCGGCGTATGGCGGTAGCTTTCCTCCTCGCGCAGGCGTGCGGTCAGCGAAAAACCGTCCATGTTGGGCATTTCAACGTCGGTCAGGATGGCGTCAAAAGCACCGGACCGTGCCTTATTGAGGCCGTCAAGCCCATCCTCGGCGAGTGTGACGCGATAACCATGGGCTTCCAGCACATCCTTTTCGATCTCCCGCGTATTGAGCGAATCATCGACCACCAGCACCTCGTAGCCGGGACGGCCGGCCTTGGAGCCGTTCGCCATCCCGGGGGCAACAGTACGTTCGCGTGCCTGGCGCGCCAGTTCGAATAACGCCGGTGCATGCAGCACACTCACCAGTTCGTTCTTGCCGGTGACGACCATGCCGGAGGCCAGGGGCAACCGACGCATCTGCGCGGGCAACGGCTTGATGACCATGTCGCACTCATCGAGCAGCTCATCCACCCGCAACGCCAGTTTTTCGCCGCGATCATGCACCACCAGCAGCAGCAATCCCCGCTGCCGCACGATCTGCTCCGGCAGCGGCCGCGCCAGAGCGGAAGGCACGCGCAGTAAACCGGCAAGTTCAACCACCGGCACGAATTCATTGCGAAGAATGACGGCGTCACGCTCGGCGGCGTTAAGCAGGCCCTCCATCGGCACGCGCACCAGCTCAGACACATGCTGCGCAGTGAAGGCAAAGGGCAGGCCCGCCACCTGGACCAGTAACACGCGCATCACCGCAAGCGACAGCGGCAGACGCAATGCGAAGGTGGTGCCAAGCCCGAGCCGGGTTTCAACGCTGATCGTCCCTTGCAGGTCGTCCACAATGCACTGCCTGACCACATCCATGCCAACGCCACGACCGGAAAGGTCGGTGACAATGGCGCTGGTCGAAAATCCAGGCAGGAAAATGAAATCAAGGATCTCGCGCTCGGCGAGCTCAGCCGCCTTCTCGGCGTCAACCAACCCCTTCCTGACCGCCTTCTCACGCACGGCGGCGAGCGGAATGCCGCCGCCGTCGTCGCTCACCTCTACCAGCACCGAGCTGCCGTCCTGGTGTGCCGAGAGCCGGATATGCCCCCTTGCCGGTTTTCCGGAGACCAAGCGCTGCTCAGGCGGCTCAAGACCATGGTCGATGGCGTTGCGCAGCAAGTGGATGATCGGGTCGGCAAGACGGTCGATCATCTGTCGGTCAAGCTCGATCTCGGCGCCGCTCACCGCCAGCTCAACCTCTTTGCCGACGGAGCGCGCCAGTTCGCGGATCATACGCTGCGCAGGATCAAAGACGATGGCCAGCGGCAACATGCGCATCACGAGCGACTTGTCGTGCAGTTCAGCCATCAAGGCTTCCTGGGCCTGAACATCGTCTTTAAGGGTCTGGATAAAACGGCGCAGGCCAGCCAGCTTGACTTCACCGGCAGCATCGGTGGCCAGATTCCGCTCAACCGCACGGATATCCACGAGCCGCTGGCGCATGCGTGCGTGGCTGGAAACGACCTCACCCATGAGCTTGACCATCTCGTCGAGCTTGGCGAGGCGTACGCGCACGGTGTCACCGGTCTTGAGCTTGACCTCCGGTACGGCAGTAACGGCGACGTCAGCAGAGGCAGCAACTGAATCGGGAGCAGCTGGATCAAGAGTGACGGGAACTCCGCCCTTGGCCGCGGCCGCCAGGGCATCGCAAAGCGAGGCATCGGCCGGCGGCAGACTGGCGCCGTCAAGCGTTTCGGCCAGTTTATCCACCAGGCCGGCGATGGCGTCAACGCCGCGGTAGAGCAACTGGGCAAGCGAGGCATCGTAGCCACGATCGCCGTCACGCAGCGCACCCAGCACATCCTCCAGACGATGGGCGGTATCGGCGATGGGAACAAGCTTCATCATGCGCGACGACCCCTTGATGGTATGGGCCGAGCGGAACAACGCGTTGACGGCTTCCCGATCAACAGCACCGCTTTCCAGCGCAGCGATACCGTCGCCAAGGCGGCCGATATGGTCGCGGGCTTCTTCGATAAAACGGGTCAGAAATTTGCCGATGTCGATGGCCATAGGTTATTCCGTGGCGGTTGCACCGGCGTGGCCGTCGAGCTTGCCGAGCCGGTGTTCGCAAAGAAAACGGATTTCGCCTGCAGACAGGTCGAACGGCACCACACGCAACCCCGTGTCGGGCGTCTGGGCCGCAAGGAGTTGCAGGACAACGCGGTATTCGCGCCGTGCCAGTTCCCGGGCGGCGGCACGGTAGTAAAGGTCGGCCAGATGGTAATGGGCAGGCCAGCATTCCTGGCGCGCATAGACAGCCTGTTTAAAGTGGCGGATGGCGGTGTCGGTCTGTTCGCGCCATTTCGCCGCCAGGCCAAGTAACAACAGGGCGTCAACCGACCAGGGATCCTTTTCCAGTACCGTTGCGGCGGCGTTTTCCGCTGCAGCGAACTCCTTGCGATCAAGCAGGATATGGGCCTTCAGCAGCAGTGCGCCGCTATCGCAGGCATCGAAGGACAGACGCTGTTCAAGCAGGGGCAGGGCCTTTTCATACCGGTGTTCCCGCGCCATGCTAACAAGGTCGTCGAAAGTGACGGTGGCCGGCAACGGCCTCGCCTCGCCCGGCGGCGCCGCTCTATCGGACACAGGGATCTCAGGGCTGGAAAAATCGGACGCGGGAGCGAGCTCTGCGTGCAACGGCCGCGCCCAATCCTGTGCCGGTCGCTCTGCTGTAGCGGCCGATGACGCCCCTTTGACGAAGTAGAACAGCCCATCCTCTTCAACCAGCGAAAGGAGACCAAAATCGTTGGCCAGGGTTTCGGCCGTGCCGGTCATCAAGATACCGTCCTCTTTGAGCAGGGCGGACAGGTTGTGCTGAATGGAACGACGCGTCGCTTCGTCGAAGTAGATCGAAACGTTGCGGAAAAGGATGATATCAAGGTCCTGCAGCACCCCAGGAAACCCGGTGGAGAGCAGGTTGATTTCGTGGAATTTCACCTGGCTGCGGATGCACTGCTTGAGTATGTAATGACAGCCATCGCGGTGGAAGTGACGCTCGCGCCGAAGAGGTGACAGGCCGCGGAACGAAAACTCGGAATAGCGCCCCTGCCGCGCCTTCGCCAGAACGGCGCTGTCGATATCACCACCATGGATATCGAACAGTCGTTCAACCGCATCGCCGTGAATCTCACGCAAGACCATGGCCAGCGAATACGGTTCCTCACCGGAGGAGCAGCCGGCGCTGAGGATGCGCAACGGTGCCGCGTCGCCGCGACGCGCCAACAGGCGCGGCGCCAGACGTTCGACCAGAAGACTGATCTGTTCCGGCTCACGAAAGAAATAGGTTTCGTTGATGGTGAGCAGGTTCACCAGTTCCTGAAACTCGGCCTCGCTCTCCTGAAGTCGAAGGCAATATTCGGCAGGACGGGTCTTGAGGGTGTCAATACGCTCGGCCAGTACCTGGGCGAGCCTTGTTTCGTTGTTACCCTCAAACAGCAGACCGCAGCGCTGCTTGATGAGGTCCTTGAAGGGGGCCAGGTCTGGTGTCACGTCCGCAGCCCCGCCATATCGTCAGAGGTTTCTGCTGCCACCAGTCTGTGCAAGGCCTGGGCGATTTCGGCCACCGGCAAGATATGCTGCGCCGAGCCACTGGCGACAGCCACACCGTTCATGCCGTAAATGACGGAACTGGCCTCATCCTGGGCAATGGTGGTCCCGCCGAACTTGCGGATCACATCAAGACCGGCAGCGCCGTCATGGCCCATGCCGGTGAGAATGACACCAATGGCCCTGCGGCCGAAGGTATTGGCAACGGACTTGAGCAGGAGATCACAACTCGGGTGGTAAAGGTCGCCATCACGGCGCGGCATCAAGGTGAGGGTACGGGCGGGTGTCACGGCCATGTGCGATTCGGATGGAGAGATATAAACGACGCCCGGCTGGATCGGCTCGCCTTCTTTACCCAGGCATACCGGCAACCGACACAGGCCGCCCAACCATTCGGCCATACCGGCGGCAAAGCCATCGGCGATGTGCTGTGCAATCAGCAGCGGAGCGGGAAAATGTGCCGGCAGTGCGGGCAATATCCGCGCCAGCGCCTGCGGGCCGCCGGTGGACGATGCGATGGCCACCGCACGGCCGTGACCGGCCGCCTGCGGCGCCGCGAACTCTTTTGCCGCAGGCGACGCGAAAACGTGTCCATTCGAGCGCAGATGAGTAATCACCGGCACGCCCGACAACAATCTCAGCTTGGCGGCAAACTCAGCGGCGACCGGACTGTTCAGTTCGGGCTTTCCCATCACGTCGAGCGCCCCGCGCCGAATAGCCTCACAGGCGTTGCGTGCATCAGCGGTATCACTCACCACCAAAATGGGCACCGCCTTTGTCGCCATGATTTCTTCGATGGCATCCAGCCCACCCATCACCGGCATTTCAAGGTCCATCGAAATGACGTTCGGACGCAATTCGCACGCCATGCAGACCGCCTCGCGGCCATTGGCTGCCTCTCCGACCACTTCAATGTCGGCCTCGCCTTCCAGCAAGGAACGTAAGACGTCCCTCGCCAGGGCGCTGTCATCAACAAGAACGACGCGGATCGCAGACATAACGCGCGGGACGGATCAAGCCTTGTCGGCAAGTTTGAAGCGGCCCGTCACCGTCGCCAGTTCCGCCGACAGCGAGGACATTTCCTTGCTGATGAGGGAGATGCGACCTATCGACTGGGCCGTACTCGAGCTGGCAGCGACAATTTCGCGCAAGGCAATCACCACCTGACTGCTGGCCGTCTTCTGTTGCTGTGTTGACAGCGATATCTGCTGCGCCGCCGTCGAGGTCTGGCTTGCTGCCGTCACAATCTCCGAAAGACGCTCGGCGGTGTTGGCACTGGCCTCGGCGCCGGCAGCGATGCCGTTTGCGCCCTTCTCCGCCGTCAACACCAGGCGGTTAATCGAGTCCTGTATCTCATTGATCTTGGCTTCAATCTCGCCGGTCGATTCGGTTACGCTGTCGGCCAAGCGCCGGATTTCGCTTGCCACCACCGAAAAACGCTTGCCTGCCTCGCCCGCGCTCGACGCCTCCAGCGCGGCATTGAAGGCGATCAGCTTGGTCTGGTCGGCCACGGTGTTGATGATCTCCATTACCTTGCCGATCTGCTTCGACTTGGCGCCCAGCTCGACGATCTCTCGCAGGCTGGCTTCATTATCGTTGCGGATGTCCTCGATGCGTCCCATGGTCGTCTGCACCGCCTCACTGCCCCGGCGGCTGCCGTCGAGGGTACGATTGGCAATATCCACAACCGCCTTCGAGTGGTCGGCGATCTGGTTCGACGAAGCGGAAAGTTCCTCCATGGTCGAGGTAATTTCCGTCACCGAGGACGACATTTGCGCCGAGGTCGCTGCCTGGCTTTCCACTGACCCGGTTATCTCATTAGCCGCCATCAGCACGCTGCGGGCATGGGCGTTGACCTCTTCCGCCAGCGTGTGCAACTGGCCGCGCATCATTTCCGCAGCCTGGGCCAGGCGACCAATTTCGTCGTTGCGTTCGCAGTTGGGCACCGCCACCGTCATATCCCCCGCGGCCATGCCGTTCATTGCCGCAACCAGGTCACCGGCCGGACGGCTGATGGAGCGGGCGATATAAAATGCTGCGGCCAGCAGCACCCCGCATATCAGCAGGCCGATGCCGCCGATAATCATCGCATCGTGCACGAAACGCGTCCACAGGTCGTCGACGTAGATCGAGGTGCTGACAAAGGCGTCGGTGCCGGGCACGGCAACCGCGTAGGCGAGCTTCTTCTGCGCCACTTTCTCACCAAGGCGCGGCCAGTAGTACTCGGAATAGCCGCCGCCTTTACTGGATATCTCAATCAGCTCACGAATCAGCAGCTTACCGCGGCCATCCTTGAGATCGATCAGATTCTTGCCGACCATTTCCTTCTTCGGATGCGCGAGGAAAACGCCATCATTGCGGACAAAAAACAGGTAGTCGCCTTCATTAAAGGCAAAGGCGCCGAGTGTCTGCGACAGCCGGGCCATGCCGCCGTCGCGGAAGGCGGGATCCGCCATTTGCGCCTTGGCAATGCCGACAGCGATATCGGTAATGTTGCGTATCTGCGCCTTACGCTCCTCCAGCCGAGCATTCCAGACGGAGTTCAGCGCGCCCAGGCTCAACAGGACCAACGCACTGACAGAAAAGGCCACCAGCAGCATCAACTTCCTTTGGAGATTCATGTTTTGTAACATGGCAGTTAACTTCCTATACAGTAATAAGGGCTTCAAACAAAACCGATCCTGACGGGCTGCAAAATGCTGGTTAACAAAATGATTTTATTTGATTGCCGCACAGTGAGAGTGAGTAGACAGGAGCTTGCTTATTACACCCGAAACAAGCCACCGTCAATCTGCTTTTCAGAGCGCTTGCACGTGAGGATGAGGGCATTAGACATGATCCCGGCCAGCAGCAGGACGGCAATCTGCTGTTCCGGCTCCATGCACCGCTCGCGGTAGAGCGAAGCCACCATGGAGCAGGTACTGCCCACCGGCGCGGCCATGAAGGTGATCGGCTGGTTGGTGGAAGGATTGCCCGGCTTTGTGGTGATCGATCACGGTTGAATCATAAAACAAACTCCAATAGAAATTAGCGCGGCCGTTGCGTCCGCTGCGGATGCCGTGCTCCGCCGGCTGGCGCTGGTTTGCTGCCACTTGGCTTGTGCCCTGCAGCGGCGGCGTGTGCGGCACCCTGGCCTGCTGCCGCTTTTGGCTGCGGTTTCTTGGCCTTGGGCTGGGGCCGGGGCGGGCGCGGTGGACGGGCAAACTCAGCATCCTGACGCGGGGCTGGCACCGTGTAATCAAACCCCTCCACGGTACGGCGTTCAATGGCAGCCCCCAGGGTGCGCTCAATCGCCTTGACCATGGCGGTATCCTCGCTCGTCACCATGGTAAAGGCATCGCCGCTCTTGGCAGCCCGGCCGGTGCGGCCGATGCGGTGGATATAGGCTTCGCTGGTATCCGGGATGTCGTAGTTGATCACATGGGAGACCTGGGAGACATCAATCCCCCGGGCAGCGATATCGGTTGCCACCAGGATCTGATAGGTGCCGCTGCGGAAGCCGTCCATGGCAGCCTGACGCCGGTTCTGGGACAGGTTACCCTGCAGTGAGGCCGCGGTGTAGCCGGCCTTTTCCAGTTGCTCGCCCACCCGCTTGGCACGGTGTTTGGTGCGGGTAAAGATCAGCACCGAATCAGTATCGGTATGCTTCAGCAACTGCATCAGCAGCGGTGTCTTCAGGTGCTGGGCCACCGGATAGAGCGCATGGCTGACCGTGGCGGCCGGAGCAACGGTATCCACCTGCACCGTGGCCGGATCACGCAGGATCTCGCGGGCCAGACCGCGAATCTCAGTCGGCATGGTGGCGGAAAACAGCATGGTCTGGCGCTGGGCAGGCAGGTGTTTCAGAATCCTGCGGATATCGGGCAGAAAGCCCATGTCGAACATCTGGTCGGCCTCGTCCAGCACCAGCAGTTCCAGATTGGTCAGGTCAATCGTACCCTGGTTGATATGATCCAGCAGACGGCCCGGGCAGGCTACTACGATCTCTACCCCGTTTTTGAGCTTCTCAATCTGCGGGTTCACACCCACGCCGCCGTAGACGGTGATACTCTTTAAACGGGTCTGCTGGCCCAGTTCCAGCATGGCATCATTAATCTGCTCAGCCAACTCACGGGTCGGGGCGATCACCAGGGCACGGACCTGCTTGCGCGGCCCCTGCATCAGACGGTGCAGGATCGGCAGGGCAAAGGCCGCGGTCTTGCCGGTGCCGGTCTGGGCCAGTCCCATCAGGTCATGGCCGGCCATGATCTTGGGGATGGCCTGGGCCTGGATCGGCGTGGGGGTGGTGTAGCCCATGGCGGTGATTCCTGCCACGACCTTGGGGTGAAAACTAAACTGTTGAAACGGCATCTACTTCCTTCTTTCTGTGTTACTCAAGAAAAAAGCCCCGGTTTTGTCCGGGGCTACAAGTGTCGCAAACTCGTGATCTTCCTGGAACAGCTGTATAATGTCTGAGAATATCAGTTAGGCCGCCACAGGTCAAACAAAATGCTGCTGCGGTCGACAAACCCGGCCCCAATACCGTACTTTTTACTGGACAGACCGACTTGGCTGCATTATACAACAGCTATCCAATATACATGAGGATCGCCTATGCGAACCCGCCATTTGTGGCAAGCACAACCAAGCGCAGCCCCCTAAAACCCGCCCGACAGGCGGGTTTTTCGTTTTTCAAGGGTGTAAAAAAATTTTACAGTTCACCCTAACAAACTAAATTTATTTAGCAATAACCAAAGCACTCAAACTCGTTTTAGCGATTCTGCAGGTTAAAAAGCAGCCGGTCCTCCCAGGATGCACCCGATGTACAGGCTGCCAATTTTCGAACGCATCAAAGAGAGGAGACTATTATGCGGTGGCTGCTATCTGTTGTTGTGCAAATTTCCTTATTTGCCTGTCTGGCCCATGGCGCGGTTCCCACGGTATTCTTAAAAAACGGGACATCCGAAAAAGGCAGTTCTGTCTGGCTGGAAAACAACAGGCTGTATTTAAGCAAAGCGGGGATGGTGTACGAATACGAGCCGGATGACGTCAAATTTGATGAAACTCTGCAACACAATAAGCTGGGCACGTACCAGGTAGCCGCAACGACAGCCCCCCCTGCTGTTGCAAGAAAAACGGTCAGTCAAAAGCATCGAGCCCGGGGAACCACCACACATACAAGCTACGGGCAAACGGGGAAGCCTGCTGCAACTGTAGCAGCCATGGCTCCTCAGGCATCAACCTCGCCGAAGCCACAAGCGGCTGCCCCTGCCTTGCCAGCTGTTCCTGCGGCTGTGACCCCAGCCGCATCTGCTGTACCGCCGCCACCATCACCCGCTGAAGAAACCAAAACCAGTGAAAATAGCCCCACCACTGACAAGGCAGAACTAGAACGGCGCAGGCAGGAAGCCATCAAGATGATGGCAGAGGCTGTATCAAACAAAGACCCCGAGTTCATGAAAAAGGCCATCGAACTACAGAAGAGCAGCATGCCTCAGCCGGACGCCCCTCCCGTACGGCAAGCAGGAATTTTGCGTTCCCTGCCCCTTATGCTCCTGGTGGCCTGCATTCTGATCCTTATCGGACAGTGGGTCGTCTTTCAGAAAGCCGGAAGAGCGGGCTGGGAGTGTCTGATACCGTTCTACAACATGTACGTGCTGATGGAAATTTCCGGCAAGCCGGGGTGGTGGATGTTCCTGTTGCTTGTACCGCTACTCAGCGTGGTGATCTTGCTGCTGTCCTTGCTTTCTCTGGCAAGCAAGTTCGGCAGAAGCGCACTGTTTGGACTTGGGCTGCTCTTTTTCCCGATGATCTTCTTCCCGCTGCTGGCCTTTGGCGGCTCAAAGTACGAAGGATAAAATGCACATGCGTACTAATCAGCTGCAGTGCCAGAACGTTATTGACAACAACTCAACAGGAGTGATCTGACCATGGCCGATCCCCGTATTCAAAAAGCACTTGCTGCACTGATTGCCAATATTGAACAGGTTATCATCGGCAAGCGCGAGGTGATCGAACTGGCCGTCATCACCCTGCTCTGCCGGGGGCATCTGTTGATCGAAGATATGCCCGGACTCGGCAAAACCATGCTGGGACGCGCCATCGCCGGTTCGCTTTCCCTTAGCTTCAAACGGGTTCAGTTCACACCAGACCTGCTGCCTTCAGACATCACCGGTGTCTCCATTTACAACCAAAAGAACGCTGAATTCGACTTTTGTCCCGGCCCGATATTTACCAACCTCCTACTGGCTGATGAAATTAACCGGACCACCCCCCGTACCCAGTCGAGCCTGCTGGAAGCCATGGAGGAACGTCAGGTAACCACCGACGGCATCAGCCGGGCTTTGCCGGAAATATTCATGGTGGTTGCCACCCAGAACCCCATTGAACTGCAAGGCACCTACCCGCTGCCAGAAGCGCAGCTCGACCGTTTCTTCATGCGGGTGAGTGTCGGCTACCCGATTCGCGACGAAGAGGTACGAGTGCTGGAGATGCAAATCCGAGAGCATCCGATCCACTCCCTCAAACCAGTGTTGGGTGAAGAGCATATCCGTTTCATGCAACGCGCGGTGAGCGAGGCCCACATTGACCGTTCACTGCTGGCCTATATCGTTGATATTGTCAACGCCACCCGCAAGCACCCCGACCTGCTTGCGGGGGCCAGCCCACGGGCCTCCCTCTCATTAATGCGGGCCGCCCAGGCCATGTCACTGCTAAAAGGCCTGGAGTTTGTAGAACCCACCTTGATCAAGCAACTTGCCCGGCATGTCCTCACCCATCGCCTGATTGTCAAACCACAATCTCGCCTGAGAGGAGTTACGGAGTCAAAACTGGTTGAAGAAATCCTCCAAGTCACACCAGCGCCGGTATGAAGCCGTTTGAACGCCTTATTTCACGACGCAGTGTCCTGATATTTCTGGCAGGAGTCTTTTTTTTGATCGCCTGGAACCGGGATGTCAACCTGCTCTACGGTATGTTTGCCCTGGTCAGCTCCACGGTGATTGTAGCCGCCACCCTGCCGCGCTTCGCACTGAACAACGTTACAGCACAACGTCTGCTCCCTGCTGCAGCGTTCGAAGGAGAACAGATTGACATCTGCGTAACCATGCAAAACCATGGCCGCAGTGCCCGTTTCATGCTTGAGGCACTGGACTGCATGCCGGCCGCTGCACCAGACAAACGCGCTCCCCTGGTCTTTGCCGGACGACTTGCCGGACGCACGCAGCGCGACTTTAGCTACCGGATCCTTTGCTTCAAGCGTGGCGATTATATGATCGGTCCGCTTCGGCTGCGTTCAGCCTACCCCTTGGGGCTCAGCTGGTCAGAGCGCGGAGAAGAAAGCTCGCAACCCACTCTGCTCGTCTATCCTGCGATGTTTGAGATTGCCTATTTTCCACTGCTGGTAAATGGAAGCTTGGTGATGAGCGGCATGGAGGCCATGGCAAAATCCGGGGGGAACGACGATTTTTTCGGCACCCGCGAATATCGCCGGGGTGATAGCCTCCACCATATCCACTGGCCGTCCACTGCCCGTCACGGCCAGCTCATCGTCAAGGAGTTCGAGATTCGCGCCTCCACGGAGTTGTCCATCATACTCGACCTTCAGTGTGAATCCAATCTCGGCCATGAGCGTGAAGCGACGCTGGAATATGCCGTACGGATAGCCGCCTCGGTTGCCCGCTATGCACTTGAGCGCGGACACTCCGTACAACTGAGCGCCTATGGCAGAAACCCAGCGATCGTTGCTTCAGGAAAAGGTATGCACCACCTCCCCGCGATACTCAAGATGCTCGCACGGGTAGAGGCTGATGGGTCGGTGCCTTATGCCGAAGCGATCAGCCGTACCGCACCGCTCATGAAGGATGGAAGCTGCGCACTACTCTTCTTTACTGATGACCTGCAACGTGACGACAACCTATATTCCTTCGAGTTATTGCGCGCCAAGCGAATCCGACCTATTGCCGTCAGCTTTGATCGTGCAAGCTTTACCGACGCGTCTGTTGCCGTAACAACACGGTTTGACCCGCTCGAACAAACGCTTTTTGCTCAGGATATTCCCGTCTACCGCGTGGCACGGGGCGACGAGCTGAGCGAGGTGTTCGTATGAGTGAACGCCTGCAGTATCCCCCGCTTTACCTGGGAATATTCTTTTTGCTCATGATCGCCATAACCTCGGTCATGTTTGTCGTAGCCTCACCGCTCACGGCCACACTCTATACCCTATGCTTGGGCGGTGTATTTGGCGCCGGACTTGTGGCCTGTCGCCAAGCCGGGGAAGAGCAACAGGCTCGACTGCACCAACTTGCGAACGCCTTGGCAGTTGTTGCCCTGGCGCTCTGCTTTGTGGGGCTGATGATAGCGGGGGTTGAAACAGGCCTGATTCTGCTCCTGATCACGCTGCAGGCAGGACGCAATCTGGTACTCCACACCCGGCGCGATCTAAATTTTGCCTGTCTGATTTCTCTGGTACTGATCCTGTACACCGCCGGGAGCGCTAAGGACAACTATTTCATCCTTTTTATCATCCTCTACGCCCTTGCAGGCATGTTCACCTTTATGGCTGACCATATCGATACCCGTCTTATGCTTGCCCAAGGTGGAGACCGCCAACTACTCAGCCGGGTACAAGGGCTTCCAGCCAAAGGCTTGGCCCTGACCATTCTGACCCTGTCACTCGCCCTTGCAATCTACCTGTTCACCCCTCGCCTACCGTCACCTCACGTTAAAGCTATGCCTTCCAACAGTGCCTGGAACTACGACAACCGGCAGTGGCAAGCTGAAGCTGCTCAACCACATGTGCAAGGTTCCGAACAAGCCAGTAACGGCACCGGAGGAGAACGTCCTGTCACTGCCGGAGCCGCAGGACCATCCGCAAGCCTCGACATTACCGTAACCAGCGCCGCGATAAAAGGTTCGAACCCGATTCTGCTCAACCTGCAATCCGACCAACCGGTCTATGCCAGAGCAGAGGTATTCGACCGCTTTGATGGTGTGCACTGGAGTGACAGCAACCTGGGCATCGAAAAGCGTTTTCAGCCAGATGGACACTTTTCATTCTCTGCTGAGCAGGGGCTTGCCGAGACCTTGCAAATCTATACCATCCGCCACGACTTGGCACCACAGATTCTCGCCGCGTATCAGCCGACGCAACTGGCGTTTCCCGGCAACGTCATAGAAACGGATGCAGCGATGACTATGCGAGTACCGTACCACCTACGAAGCGGCACCGTGTACACTGTCATCTCACACCTGAAAAAGGTGGACCATCATCCCTGCAGCGGCTTTACAACTGATGAGCCGGAGTATGCGCCGTACCTTACCCTCTATCCGGACGTTTCAGTTCGCCTCCTGAAGCTGACCTGGGACATCACGAAACAGTCCGACAGCAACTTAAGCCGTGCCATGGCAATCGAAACCTACCTGCGTGAGCATTATGCCTACACACTTGATACGGCAATGGTTGCCTGGACCCAAAACCCGGTGGAACAGTTTCTGTTTGAACTAAAGGCTGGGCATTGCGAGCTGTTTGCCTCATCCATGACAATCATGCTGCGCACCATCGGCATCCCGGCCCGCCTGGTCAACGGCTTCTACATACAGCGCTACAATCCGGTTATTGGCTATTACGAAGCCAAGGCCTCGGACCGGCATGCCTGGGTTGAGGCATATATTGCGCCGCACGGTTGGGTAACCTTTGAACCGACCTCCTCGTTTGAACTGCCCAAACGCACCAAAAGGCTTATGGTGGCAGGCAACCTGCTTCACTATATTGACCAAAACATACTTGAACTCTTACGTCAGCACAGCAATTCTCTGTGGGTCAAGATCCTGCACAACCTTTGGACGATGTTTGAAAAGCTGCTACTTGCCCTGATGGCGGCACTCACCATGGCACAACAGCTTTGCATGCATTTCTTATACTGGCTGATGAATGGCGGGTGGCTGGTAATCCTGCTGGCCACGGCCATCTGTGCTGCAGGAGTATATGTATGGCATCTCTACGAACCATACTGGCGCCTGTCAAAATTGCGGCGAGCCCATGCCGCTAATCCGTCGCAGTTTCCAACCTGCTGCTACCACGAGATGGAGCGGTTCTTTTCATTACGCAGCATGCCCCGGATGCCGCAGATGACACCGTTGGAGTACGAACGGCTGCTTGTCCGGCGCTTTGCTTCCCTGGCCGGACAAATCACGTTCATAACCGATCTCTTCCAGCAGGCAGCATACGGACCAGCGCCGCTGGCAGCAGAGGATGCGGATGCCGCCTATCAGGCTGTCGAGAAGTTGCTCCACAGCAAGCTGCCAGCGACCAGAAAACGGTTCTGCTTATGCGGACGTATGAAGCGGCAACGGGCCTGAGACCAAGCAGCACTCCTAGGTACCCCCACCACACAACCTGCCCACCAACAAAGCGCCACCACCCAGACAATGCGCATGCTTTCCATGCAGATGCGTCGCAATATGCCTACTGTTCGGGCATATTTGTTGCTCCCGTTACCGTACAATTTTATTCCATGCAAACAGAGAGGGGCTTCAACCATGCAGTCAAGCAGTATTTCCCGCTTCAGTATCCTGCAACAAATCCTGT
Source organism: uncultured Geobacter sp. (assembly GCA_964622705.1). GTDB lineage: Bacteria > Desulfobacterota > Desulfuromonadia > Geobacterales > Pseudopelobacteraceae > Trichlorobacter. Next base: position 45,268 of record CAZUSH010000022.1, read on the forward strand.
TCATTGTGT
>CAZUSH010000023.1:0-26248 GCA_964622705.1 uncultured Geobacter sp.
AGGACATCTCTTCCATGGAGGAGGAGATCTCTTCGGCTGAGGCGGCCTGTTCAGTGGCGCCCTGGGAAAGGGACTGGGCCGTGACAGAGAGTTCCTGGCCGCCGGTGGCGACACCGTCTGCGGCGGCCTGTACATCGCGGACAATCTCCTTCAGTTTTGCCACCATGTTGGCCAGCGACTCCATCAGGTCGTCCTGCTCGGAGCGTTTCTTCAACTCGACCATCAGATTGCCCTGGGCCACCTGCTTGGCATTGGCGGTGATAGAGTTAGTGGCTTCAATCAGTACATTCAGGTTGTTTTTTATACTGTTAAAATCACCATTGTAATTGTCGGTAATCAGTTTTGGCATGTCTCCCTTTGAGATACGATCAACATATTCTGCAGCAACATTCAACGGGCCGATCACTGCATCCAGGGTTTCGTTAACGCCGCTGACGATCCTCTGGAAGTCACCTTGGTGATGGCTGGCATCGGCGCGGGTGGCAAGTTTTCCCGCTATAGCTGCTTCAGAAAGCATACCGGCATCCTTGATTAAGGCCTGGATCGCCTCGGCCATCTTGTTCATGGCAGCCTGCAGTATGCCGGTTTCATCCTGTGCTGTGGTGTCAAGGTGGACATCGGTATTGCCTGCGGCAATTTTGTTGGCTGCCTCAACGCAGGCGTTTACCGGCTTGACAATGGAATTGGTAATGAACCAGCCCAGGAAAATGCCAAGTGCCATGGCGCCAATACCGAGCACTAGAATCAGCAGCTCGGTTGTGCTGCTGAGCTTCTGGGCCTTGACACCTGATTCTTCCATCAGCTTTTCCTGGAACCGTACTAGGTCATCAGTGGCCTTAAAATAAGTGCCCTGCAGCTCCCTGTATTTGCCCATCAACAGTTCAGTCGCCTCCTGCTTTTTGCCAGACTCAACCAGCGATAAAATGGCTTTCTGGGTCTCACGGTAGGGGGCTCGTGCCTCGACTGCGGCCTGCAACAGCTTTTTGCCCTCCGGGCTGGTGATGATCTTTTCCAGTTTGCCAAAATTGGTGGTGATGGTTTCGCCGGCCTTGTTGATCTTTTCCAGCTCGGCGCGCTGCAGACTACGCTCATCACTGATGATCATGTTGCGTACGGAGCGGGCTGTTTGGTTGATGGCATCCTGTACGTCGTTGAGCATACTGACCTTGGCATACTTGTCTTTCACCAAGCCGGTAACCTCTTTATCCAAGGTGCGGACATTTATGTAACTGACCATTGCCATGACCGCGAGCAGCAACAGCACAACGCCGAAGCCAAATCCCAGACGTTTTCCAATCTTTAAGTTCTTCAGCATCTCAAACCTCCTTAGGTAGAGTGAGTCTGTGGACAGTCGTAGTGCTTATGCTGCTTCTGAAAGCGCTGTTTGCGAGGTGTTTGTACCGCCGGCCTGTTGAATCACGCCAGCCGCCTCATCGCTGAAGATCCGGTCAATATCCAGCAACATCAGGAACTGGTCATGGCGTTTGCCCATGCCCTTGATAAAGTCCGTGTTGAGCCGGGTGCCAAGGCGCGGGGCTGCTTCTATCTCTGTTGGTTCAAGCTCCAATACCTCTCGTACGGAGTCGGCAAGCGCCCCGGCTATGACGGTCTCGCCGTCAACCTTGAGTTCGAGCACGATCACGCAGGTGTTGATGGTCCGCTGCGTAGCGCTCAGACCGAACAAGAGCCGCAGGTCAACCACCGGTACGACGCTGCCCCTCAGATTGATGACACCACGCAGATAAGGCGGTGTCTGGGGGATTCTGGCGGCATTTGTAAACTCCAGAATTTCTCGCACCCGGGCAACATCCACGGCAAAAACCTCATCTGCCAGGGTGAAGGAAAGATACTGGGTGGTGTCGAGCAGGGTGCTGGCACTCATGGTCACCTCCTTGGGATAACGTCCTGGTCTTGGCGCAACCATGGACATGCTACTGAAGTTGCTGAGCAAGTGGTGTGCCAGCGAGGGGGATGGTTGACTTTGGTATTTAATTGGTTGAATTTTTTGGATTTGTTTGTGCGGTTTGACTTGATGATGCTTGGGTGGTGTGTCAGTTGTGTGCCATGAGTGTGTCATGGCACAGTGTGCGGGTGTGTCACGACAGCCCCAGTTCCTCAAGACGGCGATACAGGGTGCGGCGACTGATCCCCAGGAGCTTGGCAGCTTCGGTGCGATTGTTGGCGCAACGTTTCAAGGCCTCTTCGAGGTTGAGACCTGCCGGTGAGGAAAAGGGCAGGGGGCGAGAAGTGCTCGTTGGGGGGGATGCGGTGATAAATTCAGCCGGCAGCGCCTCGGAGGTGATGACAGAACTTTGGCTTGTGATGCAGGCGTGCTCGACCAGGTGTTCCAGTTCCCGCACATTGCCGGGCCAGGTGTGTGATTGTAGCGCGGTCAGGGCCGGTTCAGAAAAACTGCTGAGGGTTCGATTAAATTTCAGGGAGAACAGCTGCAAAAAGTGCTGCAATAAAAGTGGCAAATCCTCCATACGGTCCCGCAGAGGAGGTACGTCGAGCCGGACGACATTGAGGCGGTAGTACAGGTCTTGGCGGAACTCTCCGGATGTTACCTTCTCGGTCAGATTGCGATGGGTCGCTGCGATGACGCGGACATCGATCTTGATCGGTGAGGAGTCGCCCACCCGCTCAATTTCACGCTCCTGCAGAACGCGCAACAGCCGTATCTGCAGAGCCGGAGAGATGTCGCCGATCTCGTCCAGAAAAATGGTGCCGCCATGGGCCTTCTGAAAGCGCCCGACCTTGTCTTTTATGGCGCCGGTAAAGGCACCGCGGACATGGCCGAAGAGTTCGCTTTCGAGCAGTCCCTCGGGCAGGGCGGCACAGTTGACCTTGACGAACGGCTTATGCTTTCTGGCGCCATGCTCATGCAGCGCCTGGGCCACCAGCTCTTTGCCGGTGCCGCTTTCGCCGACAATCAGGACGGTACTGGTGACATCGGCCAGCGCCTCAATTCTGCTGAAGAGCTGCTGCATGACCGGAGCTTTGCCGATAATGCCGTGAAAGCTGCTGCGAAGTTGCAGCTGGCGTTTAAGGGCATCCAGTTCCGTTTCATCGCGAATGACCGCCACGGCGCCGGCATTGACGCCTTCCAGGGAGGTGATGGGGGTTGCCCGGATGCTGACTACCCTGAGCTGATGCCCGTTGTTACGGCATTCCGTCCGTTTCAGCTCTTGAGGATGGCCGGTTCGAATCGTTTCTGCAAGCAACATGCGGCAGCTGCCGTGGCAGCCGGTCTTTATGGTATCAATGGTCTTGCCAAACTGTTCCGGGGTGTAGCCGCACTGGTAGGCAGCATCATTGGCATGCAGTAGCCGGAGTGTCTGGTCAATCATGACGATGCCGTCGCTTATGCTGCGGTTGATGGCTGCCAGGTTTACCCGCAGACGTTCCTGCTCAAGCTGTAGCCGTCTGTTTTCCGCGGCATGCCGGGTAATGCTGCTGATCTGCAAGCTGTCAAACGGTTTGCAGAGATAGTCAAAGGCCCCGTTGCGCACGGCTTTGATTGCCGTGGTGACATCAGGATAGCCGGTCATCATGATCACCTTGCAAAAAGGCGCGAGGGTGGTGGCGGTTTTCAGGATATCCAGGCCACCGTGGGACTGCCCCAACCTGATGTCACTGAAGATGACGCCATAATCGTGTTGTTGCATGAGGGAGAGGGCTTCAGGGTGGGTGGTTGTTGTATCGGCCTGGTAGCCTTCTGCGGTGAGAATGGTGCTGATGAGTTGTCCAATGGCTGCATCGTCGTCAACGATCAAGACTCTGGTTGACATGCTACCCCCGTTGTTGACCTCTATACCAAGTATGGTTTAGGATATCGTACTTTATCCTGTTTGCAAATTGAGAGTTGCCTATGGCCCGTCCAACCTGGGATCAGTATTTTATCGATATAACGCATCTGGTGGCAACGCGTTCCACCTGTCTGCGTCGTCAGGTAGGCGCCTTGCTGGTCAAGGATCGCAACATCCTGGCAACCGGCTACAACGGCACCCCTTCCGGTATTCGCCACTGCGAAGAAACCGGCTGTCTGCGGGAGCAGCTCAAGGTGCCGTCCGGTGAACGCCACGAGCTCTGCCGCGGCCTGCATGCCGAGCAGAATGCCATCATCCAGGCCGCCCGCCATGGTGTCAATATTGACGGTTCGACGCTCTACTGTACCACCATGCCCTGTATCATCTGCACCAAGATGCTGATTAATGCGGGAATTCGTCGTATTGTGTATGCGGAGGGCTATTCCGATGCGCTGGCCCAGGAAATGGTGGCCGAGGCCGGTATTGAGATTGTTCGATTCCCGCGGCAGCGCGAGGGAGAGGGGGGAGCATGAAGTGTCCTTTTTGCGGACACCCAGACAGCAAGGTGGTTGACTCACGGCCCGATAAGGGGGGAGCAGCCATTCGCCGGCGTCGGGAATGCGAAGAGTGTGTCAAACGCTTTACCACCTATGAGCGAATTGAGGAAATGCTGCCGTTGGTCTGTAAAAAGGATGGGCGGCGTGAACATTTTGACCGCTTAAAGGTGGTTTCCGGCATCAAAAAAGCCTGTGAAAAACGGCCGGTATCGGTGGAAACCATTGAGCGGATGGCGGACCGTCTGGAAAATCGCTTGCAGGAAAGCGGCGAACGGGAGGTGCCGGCTTCATCAATTGGCGAATGGATTATGAATGAACTCCATGGAACCGATGAGGTGGCCTATGTACGTTTTGCCTCGGTCTACCGCTCGTTTAAGGATATCAACGAATTCATGGTTGAGCTGCAGGATCTGCTGAAGAAGTAGGGCGGGACTGGAGAAAAGATCATGCAACAGTCAGACATTACCTTTATGAAACGGGCGCTGGCATTGGCGCGAAAAGGCTTGGGGCTTACCGCCCCCAACCCAGCGGTGGGGTGTGTGATTGTACGCGATGGACGGATTGTGGGGGAAGGATGGCATAAAAAGGCCGGTACTCCCCATGCCGAGGTACATGCCCTGGCCATGGCCGGTGATGCCGCCAGGGGGGCCGAGGTCTTTGTCACCCTGGAACCCTGTTGTCATCACGGCAAGACACCGCCCTGCTGCGATGCCTTGATTGCTGCCGGTGTCAAGCGGGTGGTGGCCGGCATGGTCGACCCCTTCCTTGAAGTGGCTGGACGGGGGTTGCAGACCTTGCGTCAGGCCGGTATCCGGGTCGAGGTCGGCCTGCTTGAAGCGGCCTGCAAAGAGCTGAATAAAGGCTTTATCAAGGCGGTGACCAGTGGGCGACCCTACCTTGTTTATAAAACGGCCATGACGATGGATGGCAATATCGCTACGGTCACCGGCCACTCCCGTTGGGTGACCGGCGAGACCTCCCGCAAGCTGGTGCATCGTTTGCGTGCCCAGTGTGATGCCGTGATGGTCGGCGTTGATACCATTATTGCCGACAATCCGCAGCTGACGGTCCGTCATGTCAGGGGGCGGGACCCTCTGCGGGTTATTGTGGACAGCCGTTTAAGAACACCGGAGAGCGTCCAGGTGTTGCAGGGGCCGGATGTCGGCAAAACCCTGATTGCCACCTGTGAAACCGATGAAAACATCCATCGGCGCTACACGGACCAGGGGGCGGTGGTAGTGGTGTGCCGGGAGTACGATGGCAGGGTCGACATGGACGATCTGCTTCGCAAGCTGGCAACGCGAGGCGTGCAGAACATCCTGCTGGAAGGGGGAAGCCGTCTGGCCGGGGATCTGTTACAGCATGGGCTGATCGACGAGTATATCTTCTTTTATGCCCCCAAATTGGTTGGCAACGGTTTTGCCCCCTTTGCCATCAGCGGGATCAGCTCTATGGAAGATGCCTATAAACTGCGCGTACAAAAGGTGGCGCGCAGTGGTGAAGACCTGGTGGTCTATGCCAGACCGGAGGGAACATGTTTACCGGCTTGATTGAGGCAACCGGAACGCTGGTAAGCCTGCGCCGTGGTGGCGACAAGGCCGTGCTGCTGGTGACGGCAGCATTGCCGTTACAGGAAATACGTGTCGGTGATTCCATTGCGGTAAACGGCGCCTGCCTGACGGTGACCGCAATGCAGGGGCAACAGTTCAGCTTTGACGTGTCGCCTGAAACGGTGGATCGTACGACATTTGCAACATTGGCGCCGGGCAGTCAGGTCAACCTGGAGCGCGCGCTCAGCTTTGGGGGGCGTCTGGATGGGCATCTGGTAACCGGCCATATCGATTGTGTTGCCAGACTTGCAAGCAGGGTACGGCATGGCAATGCCGTGCTGCTCAGCTTCAGCCTGCCCGGGGAGCATGCCCGGATGCTGGTGGAAAAAGGGTCGGTGGCTGTGGATGGCATCAGTCTGACCGTTAATAGCGTGACGGATGATAGCTTTAGCGTCTCTATTATTCCCCATACCCTGGAAAAAACAACCTTGCACGCGCTTGCCCCCGGTGCTGCGGTAAACATTGAAACCGACATCATCGCTAAATACCTGGCGCGCTTGGCAGCACCCCATGCCAAGCAAGGCGGGCTGACCATGAAAACACTATTGCAGAACGGTTTTGTCTAAGAGAGGAAAACAAGAATGGGTGTATGCACGATTGAAGAAGCATTGGAAGATATCCGCCAGGGCAAGATGGTGATCCTGGTTGACGATGAAGATCGTGAAAATGAGGGTGACCTGACCATGGCCGCTGAACTGGCCACTCCCGAAGCGATCAACTTTATGGCCAAATACGGGCGGGGCCTGATCTGCCTGACCCTGACCGCTGACAAGTGCGATTCGCTTGGTCTGAAGCCGATGGTACGGGATAATACCTCGCCCTTTGAGACCGCCTTTACTATTTCAATTGAGGCAAAACACGGCGTTACCACCGGAATATCGGCTGCCGACCGGGCCCATACCATCCTGACGGCGGTGTCTCCCCAGGCCTCTGCCAACGATCTGGTCAGTCCCGGCCACATCTTCCCGTTACGGGCAAAGCCCGGTGGGGTGCTGGTGCGAACCGGTCAGACCGAAGGTTCTGTCGATCTGGCGCGCCTTGCCGGCCTGACGCCTGCCGGTGTTATTTGCGAGATCATGAATGATGACGGCAGCATGGCCCGTATGCCCGAGTTGAAAAAATTTGCCAAGGAACATGGGCTGAAGATCTGCACCGTTGCCGATCTGGTTGCCTACCGCCTGAAGCATGAACACCTGGTGCGCACGGTGGCCGAAGCCAAGTTACCTTCCCGGTATGGCGGTGACTGGCGGCTGGTGGCGTTTGAAAACGATATCGACAAACTGGACCACCTGGCCTTGATCAAAGGCGATATCTCTGGTGAGCAGCCGGTACTGGTGCGGGTTCATTCCGAGTGTCTGACCGGTGATGTGATGGGATCCATGCGCTGCGATTGCGGCGAGCAGCTGCATAAGGCAATGGAGGCCATTGACCGAGAAGGTCGGGGGGTCGTGCTCTACATGCGTCAGGAGGGGCGCGGCATTGGCCTGATCAACAAGCTGCGGGCTTACGAGTTGCAAGATCAGGGGTTGGATACGGTGGAGGCCAATCAGCAACTGGGGTTCAAGGCCGATATGCGGGATTATGGTGTCGGTGCGCAGATACTGGTTGCCCTTGGGTTGAGCAAGATCAGGCTGTTGACCAACAATCCCCGCAAGATGATTGGTCTGCAGGGGTATGGCATCCAGATTGTCGACCGGGTGGCAATTGAAGCCAGCCCCACCTGCTCTAACCGTGGTTATTTGCGGACCAAGCGTGAAAAGCTCGGTCACCTGCTTGAGAAGGTCTGATGAGGGTTTTGCTGCATATCTGTTGCGGTCCCTGTGCGCTCTATCCGTTGTCGGTATTGCGGGAAGAGGGGCTGGAGGTGAGCGCTTTTTTCTTTAATCACAACATTCATCCGTATCAGGAGTTTGTGAAACGTCGTGATGCGGCCCGTCAGATGGCCGAGCAGGAAGGCTTGCCCCTGCAGGTGTCTGATAGTTATCTGCTGGACGAGTTTCTCGCCAATGTGGCCGCCGCACCTGATAAGCGCTGCGGCTACTGCTATGCGTCCCGGCTTGATGCGGTTGCTGCCGCGGCGCATGCTGGAGGTTTTGATACCTTCACCTCCTCGTTGTTTTACAGTCGCTATCAGGACCACGAGTTGATGCGCAGTAAGGCGCTTGAGGCTGCAGCCCGCCATGGTGTTCCCTTTTTGTACCGGGACTTTCGGGTTGGGTGGCAGGAGGGCATCCGGCGCTCCAAGGAGCTGGGGTTGTATCGCCAGCAATATTGCGGCTGCATTTACAGTGAACGAGACCGCTACCTTCCCCGGGAAAAGCGATGATGCCGGGGCTTAGTAAAGGACTTATCGCTGCTGGTGTGCTGCTGGTACTGTTGGGGGTGCTGGTCAGCCTTGCCGGCAAGCTGCCCTGGTTGGGGCGGTTGCCGGGTGATATCTTGATCAAGCGAGAGAACTTCAGTTTGTATATGCCATTAGCGACCTGTTTGCTGCTGTCGCTGTTTGTGTCATTGCTGCTCTGGCTGTTTCGAAGATAAGGTGCTGGATGATTTAAAAAACAAAAAAGCCCGGAATTTCCGGGCTTTTTTGTTTGAAGCGGTGTTCCTGTCTACTAGGCGTGAATGGCGCTAACAGGGCAGGTATCAACGCAGGCGCCGCAGTCAATGCAGGTGTCGGCGTCGATAACACGCTTGCCGCCTTGCTCGCTGATAGCGTTCACGGGGCAGGAATCTTCACAAGCTGCGCAGTTGGTGCAATCGTCAGTAATAGTGTGTGCCACGGTACCACCTCCTAATAAAAGTCAAAATGTGTTGGCCTTTTTGATCGGCGTGAACGTGTTACCATAGCAGGTGAAAAATGTCCAGTAAAACTGTATACGGAATTTGTCTGACGGTATCTATAAATTGGTTGAATTTTGTCTGGATCGCATGATATATCAAATGCGGTTTTATTATGACGTAAATGCTTTAATCCGACTAATATTTTTTTATTAATACTGACGTTTTGATTTCGCCTGTCCGGGAGGAGTATCTATGATTATTATGGCGCTTAACTGCGGGAGCTCATCAGTCAAATACCAGTTGTTTGATTGGGAACATAAAGTGGTTGTGGCCAAGGGGATGGTGGAACGGGTTATTGTGGGTGACTCCTATATCGTGCATGAGGTGCCCGGCAGGGATAACTTCAAACTCGAACAGGATTGCCCTGACCACCGCGCCGCCATTGATCTGGTCATTCGGGTGGTGACCGACCGGGAACACGGTGTTTTGGCAAGCGTTTCAGAGATTTCCGCTGTTGGCCACCGGGTGGTGCACGGTGGTGAAAAATTTACCTGTTCCGTACAGATTGATGATGATGTGCTGAATGCCGTCAAGGATGTGCAGCACCTGGCGCCGCTCCACAATCCTCCCAATATTGACGGTATTGAAGCGGCCCGTTCGCTGATGCCCTCCATTCCTCATGTTGCGATCTTCGATACCGCGTTCCACCAGACCATGCCGGAACATTCATTTCTGTATGCGGTTCCCTATGACTGGTACGAGAGCCACGGTGTACGCCGCTACGGCTTTCACGGTACTTCGCACCTGTACGTCTCCAAGCGAGCCGCCATGCTCCTGGGCAAGCCCGCCAGCGAGTGCAACCTGGTGACCATGCACATTGGAAACGGCGTTTCTCACTGTGCCATCAAGGGAGGGGTTTCCGTTGATACCACCATGGGGCTGACGCCGCTTGAAGGTGCCGTGATGGGTACGCGCTGTGGTGACATCGATCCGGCCATCCCGGCCTTCATGATGCAGAAGGAGAACCTCTCAGCCAAGGAAATCGACAGTGTACTGAACAAGAAGAGCGGTATCCTTGGCATTACGGGACGCTATACGGACCGTCGTGATGTGATCGAGCATGCCGCTAAAGGTGATCATCGTTGCCAACTGGCCCTTGATATCGAGGCTTACCGTCTAAAAAAGTATATCGGTGCCTATATGGCGGCCATTGGTAAGCTGGATGCCGTTATTTTTACGGCCGGTGTGGGGGAAATGGGGGCAGCCATCCGTGAGAAGGCGATCGAAGGGCTTGAACATATTGGGATTCACCTTGACCGCGAGCGCAATGCAGCAGCCATGACGCGTAAACGGGAGTCGTTGATTACCACTGATGACTCGCCGGTCAAAGTGTTTGTGATCCCAACCGATGAGGAACTGGTCTTTACCGAGGATGTTGTGGCAATCCTGAACGGCACCTACACCGACCATATGCATTTTGAGTATTCTTTTGCAAAACCTGATTTTGTGAGAAAATAACCGTAGCCGGGCGTTTACACAAAACAGCCCTGTCGCTTCCGCGGCAGGGCTGTTTTGTGTGGTGTGGCCGGCGTGATGGATCAGCGGCTGGCGGTTCCCTTTAGTTCTTCCTGCAGGCCTTCGACCACAGCCTTGACTTCTTCAATCATCTCAGCTGCTTGTGGAGATGTTTCGAACTGCAGGTATTTGCGGTAGTACTTCAGTGCATCTGCCATCCTTTCCTGGTCCATGCAGAGTCCCCCCAGTGTCAGATAGGCCATGCTGAAGTCTGGAGCCAGGTCAATGGCAGTTTTGCAGTTTTCTTCGGCCAGCTCAGGTTCATCGAGGTCGTAATACAGCTCTCCCAGGTTGTGATAGGCTGCCGGATCATCCGGGTCCAGTTCAATACCCTTCTGATAGGCGGCAATAGCGGCTTCATGCTCGCCACGGCCAAAGTGGAGATCCCCCAGGGCATTCCATGCAAAAACATTGTCAGGCTCTATCTCAATAGCCTGCTGAAAGGCCGCCTGCGCCTGTTCCGGCTGTTCCAGGGCGTTATGCACAAGGCCAATGCTGACCAAGGCATCGGCATCCCGCGGATCGGCCTGCAGCACGGCACGATACTGCTCAAGCGCCTGTTCGTGCCGACCCGCTTCAAATAGCAGATCTCCCAGGGTGGTCAGTGCATCGGGATCTTGAGGAGTAAGAGTTAAGCCGTTGCGGTAAGCGGCGATGGCCTCATCCAGTCTTCCCAGCTCTGCCAGGGCATCGCCTTGGTAGAAGAGTCCTGCGCTGTCCTCAGGGTGGGTTGCCAGATACTGGTCAAGCGCCAGCAGTGCGGCGGCCGGGTCCCCTGACTCCAGCAATTCAAGTGCCCTGGTCAACTCGTCGTCCAGCTTGTCTATGGTCATGGCTGTCTATCCTTTTGGCAGTATTTGCGTAACGTATAACAGATAAGGTGAATTTTTCATCACTTTTCAGCACAAGCTGTTGCATTAGAAAAAGTTTCCCCTATACTGTAGACATTTCTTACCACCAGAGGCACCCCATGCAGCGTCAACAAGCACTCCATTCTCTGGGATTACGTACCCTGGAGGATATCAGCAGTATTATTTTGCATTCCCATGATCTCCAGGGGACCCTTGACAACATCGTTGCTATTGTGGCCCGCAGGATGGGGAGTGAGGTCTGCTCAATCTACCTGCTGGAGGATGATGGCGAAACCCTGGTGCTGAAGGCCAGCAAAGGACTTTCCAGAACGGTTGTCGGCAAGCTCGCCATGAAGACCTCTGAAGGTCTGACCGGTCTGGTGGTGCAAAGCCGTGGGCTGGTTATGACCGATAACGCCCCGGCCCATCCCCGTTACAAATACTTCAAGTATTCCAAAGAAGAACGCTATCTTTCCTTTCTGGGGCTGCCGCTTTTCGAGCGTAAGACACCGATCGGTGTAATTGTTATCCAGACGGTGGCGGCCCGTACGTTCACCGAGGATGAGATTAGCGTCCTGAGAACCATTACCTTCCAGATCAGCAGCATTGTCCTAAACGCAAAACTACTCGACTCCATCCAGACCAAGGAACAGGAACGGGCCTATTACGAGCAGGAGCTTGCGCGACTCAAGACGAACCGTCCTGGTGAGGGGAGTCATGGTGGCGAACCCCAGCAGGTTTCGCGTTCGTTGGGCGGTACCGCAGTCTCTCCCGGTTTCAGCCATGGCAAGGTCTATATTCTGGACCGTTTCAGTGACAAGGTGATCAAGGTCGCCAAAGTGGGCGCGGTTGCCGAGGAACGGCATAAATTTCAGATCGCCCTTGAAAAGGTCACCATTCAGACCATCTACATGGAAAAGCGGGTCAGTGAGCTGCTCTCCGAGGATGATGCCGCCATCTTCCACACCCACCTGATGATTCTTGAGGACCGTGGATTTGTCAACAAGGTCAATGATTTGATTGAGCAGGGCATCGGCGCGACCCGTGCTGTTCACGAGGTGGTGCAGGGCTATATCGAGGTCTTTTCCACCATGGAAGACCCCTACCTGCGTGAGCGTTCCGCCGACATGGAGGATATCGGACGACGGATTATCGACGTGCTGGAAGGAAACGACAATAACGGCGTCAAGTTGAAGGAAAAGCGCGTTATTATTGCCGAGGATATCTTTCCCTCCGACATGGCCATGCTTGAGCATGACAAAATCCTCGGAATTGTGACGGAAAAAGGCAATATTTACTCCCATGCCGCCATCATGGCAAAATCACTGGGTATTCCTGCCGTTGTCGGTGTCAAGGGGCTGCTGCATGCTGCCAATGTCAAGGACCAGGTTATTGTCGACGGCACCTCCGGACATGTGTATCTGAATCCTGAACGGCATATCCGCGAAGAGTACCAGCGGCTTGAGAAGGAGTATGCCGGTCGTCTGAAGGAGCTTGAGCCGCTACGCGACCTGCCCGCAGTGACAAGCGATGGTGTGCGTATTCTGCTGCAGGCCAACATCGGTCTGCAGGCCGATATCCGCACCGCCGTTGCCAATGGCGCGGAAGGGGTGGGACTGTATCGAACCGAATTCCCCTACATGGCGCGCACGGCATTCCCCAATCGCCAAGAGCAGGCCTCAATTTACCGGAAAATCCTGGAAGGCTTCCCCGGAAAGACGGTCAATATCCGTACCCTTGATATCGGCGGTGACAAGGGGCTACCCTACTTTAACTACCCCCATGAGGATAATCCGTTTTTAGGCTGGCGTTCCATCAGGGTTTCACTGGAAGAACAGCAGATCTTTCGTGAGCAGTTGGCCGGGATACTGCTGGCAGCGCCGGCAGGGCGGGCAACCATCATGTTCCCACTGATCAGTTGTCTGGATGAACTGCGCAAGATTCGCGAGATTTTAGATTCGGTCGTGGAAGAGTTACGGGCTGAAGGCTGTTCGGTCTGCGGCGACCTGCCGCTGGGAGTGATGATAGAGGTGCCTGCGGCGGTGCAGATCATCGACCGTATTGCCGCTGAAGTCGATTATCTGAGCATCGGTACCAACGATCTGATTCAGTACATCTTGGCTGCGGACCGAAATAACCCCAAGGTTAAGCAGTATTATGAGCCGTATCATCCGGCAGTGCTGCATGCCATCAAGCGGGTGGCAGATGTGGGGCATGCCATGGGGAAAAAGGTTTCGGTCTGCGGTGAGATGGCAGCTGATCCGCTCAATGCCCTGCTCCTGATGGGGATGGGAATTCGTGAGTTCAGCCTGTCTGCGCCCAGTATCCCGTTGGTGAAAAAGGCGATCAGGGAGTATTCGTTGCGGCGGTGCCAGGCCATGGCCCGCAAAGTACTGAGCTTTGATACGGCCTGTGAGATTAAGGGGTATCTGGCCAAGCGGCGTAAAGAACTGTTTGGATAGCCTGGGAACTTATTCGTACCGCCATTTAAAGGTGATGACCTTGCAGTCGGGCAGGGCTGTACGCAGTTCAGCCAAGCCTTTCTCGCTCACCTTGGTACCGCTGAAGGTCAGCCAGCGTAACCAGGTCAAAGGATAGAGGTTCGGCAGCCCCTGGTCGGTTATGGCGGTGTGGTAGAGGTACAGGCGCTTCAAACCGATCAGGCAACGGAGGTGTTTCAGGCCGTTATCACTGACTTGGGTGTTGGAAAGATAGAGTTCGTGCAGTCCTTGCAAGGTACATATTTTATTGAGTGTGGTGTCGCCAACCTCATACAGGAACAGCGCCTGCAGATCGTTGGGCTGCAGTTGTTCCAGAAACCCCAGGTTCTCTTTACCGTCTCCCCGTACATCCAGGCGAACCCCTTTGTCCAGCGGGATCTCCCGCAACCCTTTGGCTGCTCCCAATTTTTGCCAGTCCCGGTAGTCTACCGAATTGATGGCGCGCATATACAGGGTTCCGCATGATTTTTTGGTGGGAAACCGGATGACTCGCGTTTCCAGGGCCGGGGTCGTTCGTTCCTCATGTGGTTCCTGTTCACCACGCAGGAGTGCCAACCGCTTTTTTGCCTTGGCAATATCCAGGTCCACGGTGGCAGCCATCTCGGCCAGCAGATCAATACCGTCCTGCAGGCCATCATCGACCCGTTGCCTGAAACGGTAGATATCGGAGTGGCGCAGCTCTTCGATCTGGCGGTTAAGATCCCGGATGGTTTGGCGGGTGGAGGCGATCTGGCGGATGAACCTGATCAGTTCAGCGCCGATATCCAGGCCTTTGGCGGTTTGCGGTCCCAAACTCCACTCATGCAGGATGCGTTGCAGTTTATAGCGGTCACCCTCCTGATAGGCCAGGTTGGCGGTGGCCATTAACTCCTGGCGCAGAAAACGTTCGTGATCGTCGCTGGCCAGATCGGGATGGATGGTTTTGGCAACCTCGCGGTAGAGGGACTTGAGGCTCCGCTCTTCAAAGAGAGGTGTGGTCTCTGGATCGTCGTCAAGCAGTGTGGTTCTGCTGATATGTGCCCGGCCGGTATCCTGCTCGGTGGTGTGGAAGAATTTATGGTGTTCCTCGCAGACCTCTTCGGTACCCAAAAGTCCGTTGATCTGCCATTCAAGCTCCTCCAATTCACGGATTCTCGCGCCCAGCATCTGCTCGTAGGAGCGTTCAAAGACGCGAATTTCCGCTTTGATGGCCGACAGTTCCCGTTCAATCAGGGATTGTTCCTCAAGCAGCGCGGCCAACTCCTTACGTTTTTTGCCGAGCTCTATCTCTTCAGGGGATTTCATGGTAGGACCGGTCCCGGTGGCATTGCCTTTACGATAGGAAATCAGGGATGATGCCGCAAGTATTTTTTCGTTACGTCAAACTTCCGCTTAAAACCAGTTCTTTGGCCAGGCGCAGGGTGATTTTGCACTTGCGCTGCAAGGCTGCCCGGTACAGGCTGTCACAGGCCTGCACTAGCGAATCAACCGAGCGGGGCAGGGCGGTCAGCAACCAGGCGGATACCTCCTCGGGTAGGATGATGTGGCGGTCCTGTGCCAGCTTTGCCATCAGCATCCGACGGGATTGGTCATCTGAGACATCCAGGTGGGCAACCAGCCCCCACAGCAGACGTGAGATCAGGTGGTCGTCAATATTCGGCAGTTCCCGGGGCGGGAACCGCCCTGCCAGCGCAACCACGTGTCCGTGGGTGTAATGCTGGTTAAACGCCTCCCACAGGCCAGTGCGCAGAGCAGCATCATCGGGTAGTTGATCAAGATCATCGACCAGCAGCAGCGGTTCTTGGACTGGAAGCGGGATCGGCAGTTCCCTGCAGGAGAAAACCTGATGCCGGCTGCCGGCAACCTGTTGGCCGATTGCGTGCAGCAGGTGCGTCTTGCCGGATCCGCTGGCGCCGTAAAGGTACAGCAGCTTTTCAGGCTCGGCCGGGTCTGCCAGCTTACGGCTGAACTCAAGGGCGGTGCTGTTGCCAGCACAACTGACAAAGGTCCCAAATCCATAGCGTGGTGATACCGGTAAATCAAGGGCTTGTTGCTGCATCAGAAGAGTGATCCTTGTGGCAGTTCCGGCAAGACTCTGCCGAAGTGCCGATAAGCGCTTGGCGTGGCGACACGTCCACGTGGGGTGCGGTTAAGAAAACCGTTCTGAATCAGAAAAGGCTCGTACACATCCTCGATGGTGTCGCTCTCTTCGCCGATCGCGGCGCCGATGGTATCCAGCCCTACCGGCCCGCCGCCGAACTTGTCGATGATGGTCAGGAGGATCATCCGGTCCATCTGGTCAAAGCCCATTTCGTCGATCTCTAGCAGTTGCAGGGTTTCCTGTACTACCTCGCGGGTGATCGCGCCGTTTGCCCTGACTTGGGCAAAATCGCGTACCCGACGCAGCAGTCGGTTGGCAATCCGTGGGGTGCCGCGACTGCGGCGGGCCAGCTCAAGGGCGCCATTCTTATCGATGCCCATGCCCAGGATACGGGCGGAGCGGGTGGCGATAAAAGCCAGTTCTTCATGGTTATAAAATTCCAGGCGCGAGATGACCCCGAAACGATCCCTCAGCGGCGATGACAAAAGGCCTGCCCGGGTGGTGGCTCCCACCAGGGTGAAACGGGGCAGGTCCAGCTTGATGCTGCGGGCGCTGGGGCCTTGGCCGATGATGATATCCAGCTGATAGTCTTCCATGGCTGGATAGAGGATCTCTTCCACCACATGGGAGAGGCGGTGAATCTCGTCAATGAACAGGACGTCGTGGGGCTCAAGGTTGGTCAGGATGGCGGCCAGATCGCCGGGGCGCTCTATGACCGGACCTGAAGTTGATTTGATATTCACCCCCATCTCGCAGGCGATGATGTTGGCCAGGGTTGTTTTCCCCAAACCGGGCGGGCCGTACAGAAGCACATGGTCAAGGGCCTCGCTGCGCCCACGGGCTGCATCGATGAACAGCTTCAGGTTCTGCCTGATCTTTTCCTGACCGACATAATCCTGTAGGGTTCTGGGACGGAGGGTGGCATCAAATTGCAGGTCTTCGTCACGACGTTGTGGTGAGATGGTTCGTTCCATGGAGCGAACTATGACCGAATTTTGCACGCTTGTCAAAGGAGCCGGGAACATGCTATGAAGGCGTTGCCTCGCTGCACCGTTGCGGGGCATTTTTTTGGAGAGGTGGTCGGGGATGACCAAAGAAATAACGATAGGTTCCGTCAAGATGGGGGGCGGGCGTCCGCTGGTGCTGATAGCCGGACCCTGTGTGATTGAAAGTGAAGAGGCCTCGTTGCGCCATGCCGAGCGGTTGATGGCCATCTGTAACGGCTTGGGGATGCCGCTCATCTTCAAGTCGTCCTATGACAAGGCTAACCGTACTTCGATCAAGTCGTTCCGCGGCCCGGGGCTTGATGAAGGACTGCGGATCCTGGCCAAGGTCAAGGATCGTCTGGGACTGCCGGTGCTGTCCGATATCCATTCGATCGAACAGGTTGAACCTGCTGCGCAGGTGCTGGATGTGCTCCAGATTCCCGCCTTTCTCTGCCGTCAGACCGATTTGGTGGTCGCTGCCGCCAAGACCGGCAAGGTGGTAAACGTCAAGAAAGGGCAGTTCCTTGCCCCTTGGGATATGCGTAACGTGGTGGGCAAGGTGATGGAATCAGGCAATGAAAACATTATCCTGACCGAACGGGGGGCCTCCTTCGGCTACAACAACCTGGTGGTGGATATGCGTTCCTTCCCGGTGATGCGTTCCTATGGTTACCCGGTGGTGTTTGATGCCACCCACAGTGTACAGTTGCCGGGCGGCCAGGGGGAGTCCTCCGGCGGCCAGCGTGAATTTGTGGAAACCTTGTCACGGGCTGCCGTGGCCACCGGTATCGACGGCATCTTTATGGAGGTGCATGAAGACCCGGCCTGCGCCCTGTGTGACGGCCCCAATTCAATCCCTCTGGCAGAGCTGCCGGCGCTGCTCAAGCGGTTGCAGGCAATCGACGCGGTGGTGCGATGAGTATTCTTGAAGAAGCACGCAAGGTCATCAAGGCCGAGGCCGAGGCGGTGGCAGCCCTGGCCGAGCGCTTGAACCGTTCATTTGAGCAGGCGGTGCAGCTGATCCTGGCCGGCAAGGGCAGGGTGGTGGTAACCGGTATGGGCAAATCCGGCCTGGTTGGTCAGAAGATTGCCTCAACCATGGCCTCTACCGGGACCCCGGCCTTTTTCCTCCACCCGGCCGAAGGCATCCATGGTGATTTGGGCATGATCATGACCGGTGACGTGGTTATTGCCATTTCCAACAGCGGAGAGACCGAGGAGCTCCTGCGGATATTGCCGGTGATCAAACGTCTCGGTACCCGTCTGATCGCCATGAGCGGCAATCCTGAATCGAACCTGGCCCGTTCCGCCGACCTGTTCCTGGATGTGTCGGTCACGGAAGAGGCCTGCCCGTTGGGATTGGCGCCGACCTCATCCACCACGGCCACCCTGGCCATGGGGGATGCGTTGGCTGTGGCGCTGCTGATAGAGCGTGGTTTCAGGGCCGAGGATTTTGCCATCTTTCATCCCGGTGGTTCGTTGGGCAAAAAGCTGCTGCTGCGTGTTGAGGACCTGATGCATGCCGGCGATGCGTTGCCGTTGGTGGCGACGACCACCTTGATGAAGGAGGCGCTTTTTGTCATTACCTCCAAGGGATTGGGGGTGACCGGGGTAACCGATGAGCAGGACGGCTTGGTCGGGGTCATCACCGATGGCGACCTGCGGCGCTTCCTTGAGCAGGGCAGAGATATCCTGCACAGTGACGCAGGCAGCATGATGCATCGCAATCCTAAGCGGATTCTGAAGCGAGAACTGGCTGCAGCGGCCCTGCAAATGATGGAACAGCATGCCATTACGACCTTGTTCGTGTTTGATGATGAAAAGGATCGGCTGCCCTGTGGTATCATCCATCTCCATGACATCCTGAAGGCCGGCATCGCATGACCGAGAAACTCAAGCATATTGCCCTGCTGTTGCTCGATGTGGACGGCGTCATGACCGACGGTCGGATCATTTGGGATGCCAACGGTACGGAGATCAAGTTCTTCAACGTCAAGGACGGCCATGGCATCAAACTGGTCCAGCGGGCCGGCATCCAGGTGGGTATCATCACCGGCAGGGTTTCCCCGGTGGTGGATCTGCGTGCCAAGGAGCTGGGGATTGAGATCCTGTACCAGGGGGCCTTGCGTAAGCAGGACCGTTACGAGGAGATCAAGCAGCGCACCGGGCTGGCCGACCACCAGATCGCCTATATGGGGGATGATGTGATCGATGTGCCGGTCATGCGGCGGGTGGCCTTTTCCGCCGCCCCTGCGGACGCGCTGAGTGAGGTTCAGGCCGTGGCCGATTATGTGACCAAGGCCCGTGGTGGCTGGGGTGCTGTGCGGGAGCTGTGCGACCTGCTGCTGAAAGGTTGCGGCAAATGGCAGGAGTTGGTGGTTGAACGTTACGAGTTGTCATGAGCCCCTTGCAAAGCTCGTGTGGAGGCCGTCTGCTGCGTTGCAAAGGTAGCACTCCTTTGCTAACGTGATGTTATGTCTCAGTCGCGGTGCTCCGCGCGCCTTGTATCCGGCCTTCCTCATACCATTTTGCAAGAGGCTCATGCCGTATTGTTCAGATTATACAAACTTTGTGCCAAATAAATGGCTTGTGCCGCTTGTCTGCTGGACAGGCATTGGTGCCGATGCTATAGTATGCCCATGAAGATGCCGAGCACAAGGCAGACGAGATGGATATTGGCAGCCTTGATCATGGCTGTTTCCGCTGCCTTGATTGGGGGTGTCCTGGTGAAGCAGTACCGTTCCGCCCCACCTGAATCAACAGCGCGTTCCACTTCCCCCGGTGTTGATATGGCAATCAATCAACTGCATTTCTCGGAGATGCGAGCCGACGCAAAGCTCTGGGACTTGTCGGCAGAGCATGCCGAGTATGATAAAGAGACCGGCACCACGGTTTTGTTGGACGTGCGTGCTGAAATCATCGGCGATAAAACCGGTACGCTGGAGATTACCTCCAAGCGTGGTAGCTATGACGAACCACGTAAAATCGTGGTGATGCAACAGCAGGTACATGCCGTTACCAAACGCGGGATGGTGTTTGATACTGACCGTCTGGAATATCGTACAATCCCGGGCCAGATTGTGACGGTTCATCCGGTATCGGTCCGTGATGGTCGTCTGACCCTGCATGCTCACGGCATGGTGCTGTCGTTACAAGATGAACAGGTCAGTTTTAAGGGGCCGGTAGAGGCTGTGATTGAGGGATATGATGGAAAACGCTAATCGCTTTATGCTACTTGCGCTTTTTTTTGTGCTGGCCTGCGTTACATCGCTGTCTGCTGCCCCTCAGCCGAGTACGACCGCTCTAAAGAGGGACCGTTCGAGCAAGCCGATTACGATCAAATCCGATGAGCTGAAGGCTGACAAGAAAGGCAAGACCGCCGTTTTTTCCGGTCATGTTGTGGCTCGACAGGATGATGTCACCATTTACGCCGATAAATTGATCATTTACTACGGTAACCAGGAAGAGGATGTTGACAAGATCGAGGCAATCGGTTCTGTTCGTATCCTGCAGACCAACCGTATCGGCACGGGTGGGCATGCCGTGTACGAGAACAAGGAAGGTAAAGTTACCCTGACCGGTAACCCGAAAGTTACGCAAGATAAGGATTCGGTCAGTGGTAAAACCATTGTCTATTACCTTGATGAAGAGCGCAGCGAAGTGACCGGCGGACCAGCTGCGCGGGTTGAGGCGGTTATTCATCCCAAATCCGGCACCGCACCCAGGAAAAATGACGGGAACAAGCAACCATAGCCGCAACTTGCGGGCTGAAGGGCTCTGTAAGACCTATGGCCGTCGTCAGGTGGTGCGTGGTGTTGACCTGTCGCTTGACTCGGGGCAGGTGGTGGGGCTGTTGGGACCGAACGGCGCCGGCAAGACCACTACCTTTTATATGGTTGTCGGCCTGACCAGACCAGATGGCGGCAGAGTCTGGCTGGACGGCCAGGAAATTACCGATCTGCCGATGCATCAGCGTGCCCGGCGGGGCATCAGTTATCTTCCCCAAGAGGCCTCGGTTTTTCGCAAGCTCTCGGTGCGCGAGAACCTCCTGGCTATCCTTGAGACGGTTGAGGATGATCGGGAGTTGCAGCAACACCGGGCCGATGAACTGCTTGAGGAGTTTGGTATTACCCATGTGGCTGATACCAAGGGATATGCGCTTTCAGGCGGCGAGCGTCGTCGGGTGGAGATTGCCCGGGCTTTGATTATCCGGCCATCATTCATCCTGCTTGATGAGCCGTTTGCCGGGATCGATCCGATTGCCGTTGCCGATATCCAACAGCTGATCATAGGGTTGAAAAAACGTAACATCGGTATCCTGATCTCTGATCACAATGTGCGGGAGACCTTGGGGGTCTGTGACGCCGCTTACATAGTCAGCGCCGGGGAGGTACTGGAGTTCGGTACACCGGAACAGATTGCAGAAAGTAAACAGGCCCGGGAGATCTATCTGGGCGAAGGGTTCAGGCTTTAGGACGACGAC
Source organism: uncultured Geobacter sp. (assembly GCA_964622705.1). GTDB lineage: Bacteria > Desulfobacterota > Desulfuromonadia > Geobacterales > Pseudopelobacteraceae > Trichlorobacter. Next base: position 21,234 of record CAZUSH010000023.1, read on the forward strand.
ATGGCAATGGAGATGCGCCAACAACTGAAGATGACGCAGCAACTGGTGATGACGCCCCAGTTGCAGCAGGCCATCAAGCTCCTGCAGATGACCCGGGTGGAACTGCAGGATGTTGTGCGTCAGGAGCTGGAAGAGAACCCGGTCTTGGAAGAAACTCCTGAAACCGAGGATGTCCGGGAAGTCGAAACACTGCTGGAGATCGTTGAAACCGAGGCGCCTGCCGAGCCTCAGGATGCAACGGAATCGTTTCAGGAGGTCGATGCCGGAGAAGAGACGCTACGGGACTGGGACAGTTATCTGGACGGCTATAATTACAGTTCCGGCGAACAGCAACCGGGTGACGATGATGAACGGCTTTCCTTTGAAAACCTGCTGACCCGTAAAGGCACGCTGTACGACCATCTGCACTGGCAGTTGCAGATGACGTGGCATACCGATGAGGAACTGCGGATTGGTGAGGAACTGATCGGTAATATTGATGATGACGGCTATTTCTGCTCAAGTGTAACTGACGTTGCCGCTGCATGCGGCGTTCCTGGTGACGATGTAGAAATCATCCTGCAACTGATTCAAGAAGAGTTTGACCCCAGCGGGGTTGGGGCGCGCACCTTGCAGGAGTGCCTGCTGCTTCAGGCCCGGACCTTGGGGATGCAGGGCAGTGCAGTGGAGGCGATTCTGCTGCATCACCTGCATGACCTGGAAAGCCATAACTACAAGCAGATTGCCCGCAGTCTTAAGCTGGATGTCGAGCAGGTCCTGGCAGCAGTTCGGGTGATTGCCGGTTTTGATCCCAAACCGGGCCGTCAGTTCAGCAGCGATGAGGTTCACTACATCTCACCGGATATTTTTGTTCATAAGGTTGGGGATGACTATGTCGTGATGCTCAATGAGGAAGGTCTGCCGAGCCTGCGCCTTTCCCCCTATTACCTGGAGGCCCGTTCAGGCGGTGCACTGGATGCCAAGGCCGATGAGTATGTCAGTGACAAGATGCGGGCGGCCCAATGGCTGATCAAGAGTATTCAACAGCGTCAAAGGACGATCTTCCGGGTTGCCAAAAGTATCGTCAAGTTTCAACGGGAGTTTCTTGAACGTGGTATCGACGGCCTGCGTCCGTTGGTCCTACGTGATGTGGCAGAAGACATCGGCATGCATGAGTCCACCATCAGTCGGGTGACGACGAATAAATATATGCAGACCCCCCAGGGGCTGTATGAACTCAAGTATTTCTTTAATAGCGGGCTTTCCACCTCGGATGGTGATTCTGTTTCATCCGAGAGCGTCAAAAGCAGGATCAAGGAGATCATTGACAAGGAAGACCCGGCCAAACCGCTCTCAGATCAGAAAATTGCGGAGATGCTGTCCGACGCGACCGTCAACATTGCTCGGCGCACCGTCACCAAGTACCGCGAAATGATGCGTATCGGGTCGTCGTCTGAACGACGGCGTCATTTCTGATATAATTACCCTGAAGGAATTTTACAGAAGGAGGATGTAAGGTTATGCAAGTATCTACAACTTTTCGGCATATGGAGCAGAGTGAGGCCCTGAAAAGCTACGCTGAAGAGAAACTGGAGCGAGTGGCTAAATACATTGATGAGCCGATTGCTGCCCAAGTCTATTTTACGGTTGAAAAGATCCGTCACATCGTTGAAATCGTTATCTCCGGTCGCGGTATCACCACCAAGGCATCTGAGGCGACCAACGATATGTATGCTGCCGTTGACGCCGTGCTTGATAAGATTGAGCGCCAGTTGAAGCGCTACAAAGAAAAACTGAAGGACCACAAACCCAGCAACGAAGAAAACGGTCGTAAGCTGTCCAAAAAGGTGTTCCAGGCTGAAAGCATTGATGCGAGCCCGGAGCAGCCGGTGGTTATAACCACCAAGACAGAGACCGCCAAGCCGATGGCCGTCGAGGAAGCCGTCATGCAGATGGACCTGCTGCATAAGGACTTTCTGGTGTTTACCAACGCGACCTCCAACGAGATCAATGTGCTCTACCGTCGTAAAGACGGCAACTTTGGTCTGATAGAGCCGCAACGGGGATAAGGTGGTGTAGGGGAGATGCCTGGCATCTCCCCTGTGCTCCGCTTGGTGCCGTGGACGGCATTACCCTCTCTATACAAGACCTGCTCGATGAGAGCGAGTATGGTCTTGAACTGCGCGTGATCGCCGGCAAAGCAGGCCTGGGACACCGGATCGATTCTCCGCGGATTCAAAAACCCGGCCTTGCGCTGACCGGGTACACGGAACATCTGCACCCAGCGCGGATTCAGGTGCTGGGCAATACGGAAATATCCTATCTTTCGCAGTTGTCTGAAGCGGATCTACACGCCAATGCGCACGCTATCTGTTCATTTCCCATCAGTTGCTTTGTCGTTACAAAGGGATTAACACCCCCGCCGGCATTTTTGAATGCTGCTGAGACGCGCGACATTCCCGTGCTGGTATCGCCGCATCAGTCATCGACCTTTATCTCGTTGATCACCAAATACCTGGAAGAACAGCTGTTGCCGACAACGCATCTGCATGGGGTACTGGTTGACGTGTTGGGGGTTGGCGTCCTGTTGAGCGGGAAAAGCGGGATCGGCAAGAGTGAATGCGCCTTGGATCTGGTTATTCGCGGCCATCGTCTGGTGGCGGACGATATGGTGTTTATCAGAAAAAAAATGCCGGCGAGCCTGGTGGGACAGCCGGTGCAGCAAATTCAGTATCTGATGGAAATCAGAGGTCTTGGTATCATTAACATCAAGGATTTGTACGGGGTTTCCTCCATCCGCGAAAAGAAGATTGTTGATATGGTGATTGAGCTGGTGGACTGGGATCCTGCTCAGGAGTACGATCGTCTCGGCATTGACGATCAGACCATCAGTATTCTCGGGATCGACCTGCCGCACCTGTTGATTCCGGTCAGACCCGGACGCAACCTCGGGGCCATCATTGAGGTTGCTGCACGCAACTTCCTGTTAAAAGGTATGGGGTACCACTCTGCCCGGGACTTCCATCAGAAACTGTTGGACCGGATGGAGGTAAGGCACCTGGGGGATGAGGTGGAGTAAGCGATGCGCGTTGTGGTTATCACAGGTATGTCCGGGTCCGGTAAATCTACGGCGGTACGCGCCTTGGAGGACGAGGGGTTTTATTGCATTGACAACTTGCCGGTGCGCCTTTTTCGGCAGTTTATCGAGTTGATTGAGAAATCCGGTGAAAACTTCCACGGCGTTGTCCTGGTTACCGACATACGCGGGCGTGACCTCTCCACGGGCATGATAGAGTCGTTCCGCGAGCTGCGCAGTATCGGACATGAGCTGGAGGTGTTGTTCTTCGATGCCTCTGATGAGGTGTTGATCCGGCGCTTTTCCGAAACCAGACGTCGTCATCCGGCCGATGAACAATGCACGGTGCCCGAGGGCATCAGGATTGAACGGGAACGCTTGGCAACCCTGCGGCAAAACGCCACCCTAATTATCGATACCTCTGAGTTTAATGTGCATCAACTGAAGGAACAGGTTGTTCGAGCCATTGCTGGGGAACAGGGCAGCACTCATTTTACGGTTGAGGTCGTCTCGTTCGGCTTTCGCTATGGGGTGCCGCTTGATGCCAACCTGGTTATGGATGTCCGTTTTTTACCCAACCCCCATTTTATCTCCGACCTACGACCCCACAGCGGCCTTGAGGAGCCGGTCAGAAGATTTGTGTTGGATAAACCCGAGACTTCGGTGTTTTTGGAACGTTTTTTTGCCCTACTGGAGGTCTTGATTCCGGCTTACCGTCGTGAGGGTAAAAGTTACCTGACCATCGGTATCGGCTGTACCGGTGGGCGTCATCGCTCGGTCGCCTTGGCCCAGGAGACCGCCTTGCGCCTGGAGGCCGGAGGTCTCAAGGTGCGTATCAGTCACCGTGATATTGAGAAGGGATAACGTTGTATGACAGGACTTATTGTTGTAACCCATGCCGGGCTTGCTACCTCTTTGATCGCTGCGGCAACCATGATTACCGGTTCCGTGGAGTTGTGTGAAGCGGTTGAATTACATGCCGATGATCCGGCAGACGAGATGGTTGCCCGTATTGCAGCCGCCTTGGAACGCGTTGGCAGCGATGGCACCATTATCATGACGGATATGTTCGGAGGGACACCGTCCAACGCAGCCATGTCGTTTCTGCAGGAAGGCAAGGTTGAGGTCATCACCGGCGTTAACCTGCCCATGATGGTTGAGTACTTCAGCCGTCGTGAGCGGATGGCCTTTGACGATTTGTGCGCATCACTGCTGCGTTCGGGGCGTGAAAGCGTCATCGTTGCCGGTGAATTCTTGAAATAGGCAGGTGACCCGATGGTACAACAGGAGTTTGAGATTGTAAACAAACTGGGGCTGCACGCGCGCGCCTCAGCCCTTTTTGTCAAGACTGCCAGTAAGTTCCAGGCTGAAGTCAAGTTGGCGCGGGAGTCGGTTGAAGTAAACGGCAAAAGTATCATGGGGATCATGATGCTGGCTGCCTCCAAGGGAACCAAGATTCGCCTGACTATTGACGGCCCGGATGAACAAGAGGCTATGCAGGTAATCGGTGATCTGATCAGGGATGGGTTTGGCGAGGAGTGAGCATGCTGCCGACCCAACTTGTGGCTGTTTTTTTATTCATTTTCGGTGCCGTAACCGGTTCATTTTTGAATGTCTGTATCTACCGGCTTCCTTTGGAACAATCGGTGATTTCGCCACGTTCCCGCTGTATGGGCTGTGGTGTTACCATTGCCTGGTACGATAACATCCCGATTATCAGCTGGTTTCTGCTGCGTGGGCGTTGCAGGAACTGTCAGACCTCCTTTTCCATCCGCTATCCGCTGGTTGAGCTTTTGACCGGAGTCCTGGCACTGTTGCTGTTTCTGCGCTTTGGACTGTCAATCCCGTTTGTGATTTACTTCTTGCTCACCGCAGGCCTCGTTGTGATCACCTTTATTGACTTCGATCACCAGATTATTCCTGATGAAATTTCCTTGCCCGGCATCGGTTTGGGCTTTCT
>CAZUSH010000023.1:26348-27860 GCA_964622705.1 uncultured Geobacter sp.
TTTGGCCCCTATCTGGCGATGGGGGCGGTGTTGTATATCTTCTACGGCACCTGGCTGATCAACTGGTACTTACGGCTTGGCAAGTAAGCACCCATGCGCGCCTATCGCCCGAGCCTGACCGTTGCAATTCTTGCTGCCCTGACCTGCCTGCTGGTGCTCACCTGGCTACTCTTCAGCCTGTTAGCCTTTAAGACAGCCGAAAACGACCTGTATGCTCAAAAGAGCGAGCATGCGCGGGTGCTGTTGACTACCTTTGTCAATCAGCTGCCTGAACAGTTACCCCACTTTCCCGAAGGGATGCTCCCCCTTGATGCCCCAGCTGCACTCTATGCAGCCAAATTATCTGAAGACACCTCCTTTGAGCGACTGACGCTTTTGGATAGCAATGGCAAGGTCATTTATAGCGTGGGAAAAGAGGGTCGAGATATCTACCAGCCATTGGCGCTACCCGGCAAACAGCCGGAAGAAGCGGCAATTTTAGCCAACAATGCCGGCTTGGTGCGCACAGCCCTGGTGTTACGTAACGGCATAGCTGTTGGTCGGGCAGGCCTGCTGCTGTCGCTTGAGGCTGAACATCGCCGTATCCTTCGGACACGACAACTTTTGCTTACCTACTTTGTGCTCGACTTTATCTTGCTTTTGGGGATAGGGGCGTACAGTCTTTCGCGCATTGTTGTTTTGCCGGTCAATCGCCTGTTGGCTGCCACTGAAAAGATTACCGATGGTGACTATGGCCACCAGGTTGTGGTTGGTGGTACCCGCGAGCTGGCAGATTTGGCTGGTTCCTTCAACGACATGTCCTTGACGTTGCTCACAAAACAGCAGGAGTTGGTATCCCATGTTGCCCGGCTGGAACAGATGAATCGTGACCTGCAAATGGCCCGTGAGGAAACCGTACGATCAGAGAAGCTCGCATCAGTGGGGCTGCTTGCCGCCGGTACGGCCCATGAAATCGGCACACCTTTAGCGTCGGTCATGGGATATACCGAGATACTCGCTCAAGAGCTTGCCCAAAACCCTGCCCATGCTGATTATCTGGCGCGCATTCAAGATGGGTGCAGCAGGATAGACCGGATTGTCAAGGGGTTGCTCGAATATGCCCGGCCCAAGGTCGCGGCCTGTGAACGCTTTGACCTGGTACCGCTGATTCAGCGGACCGTTGAGCTGCTGCAGCATCAAGGAGTATTAAAAAAGGTTACGGTTTCACTCAAAGCAGATAAAAGCCCCCCTCTCTTGGTACTTGACCCGTACCAACTTCAGCAGGTCTTGATTAATTTGCTCATCAATGCAGCTGATGCCATGCCCCAAGGGGGGACTGTCGAGTTTGCAATAAAGGTAGTTGACGATAATCGGTCAGTAATCCTCACGATTCGTGACAACGGTACCGGCATCGCCCCGGAAAACCTGAACAAACTGTTTGATCCTTTCTTTACCACCAAAGAACCCGGCAAAGGTACCGGCTTGGGCTTGGCAATCGTTGCTCGTATTGTTGACAGCTGGGGGGGGCGCATT
>CAZUSH010000023.1:27960-44814 GCA_964622705.1 uncultured Geobacter sp.
CGGCTTGGGCTTGGCAATCGTTGCTCGTATTGTTGACAGCTGGGGGGGGCGCATTACTGTGCAGAGTAAGCTGGGGCAAGGGAGCTGTTTTGCTGTTCAGCTGCCACTCGTGGGTAAAGGGTGCGTAGCATGAAGTACCAACAGCTGTTGATCATTGATGATGAGGAAAACCTGCGCCACATGTTATCCGTTATGTTGCGTAAGCAAGGCTATGTCACTGCAAGCGCAGCAGATGGCAGAGAGGCGCTTGAAAAGCTTGCCGGCCAGGTCTTTGATTATATTTTATGTGATATCCGTATGCCCGGTATGGATGGAAGACAGTTTCTTCAGCAGGCCATTGCCAGAGGCATTACCACGCCGATCATCATGATGACCGCCTATGGTTCCATTGATACTGCCGTTGCCTGTATGCAGGATGGGGCCTATGATTTTATTTCCAAGCCGTTCAAACAGGATGAAATCATTATCGTGCTGAAGAAAGCCGAAGAGCGTGAGCGGTTAAAAGAAGAACTTCGTGCGCTCAAGTCAGAAAATAATGCGGGAGCCGAGGCCTTTTGCGGTCTGGTTGGTCATAATCAGGCGATGCTTGCCCTGCAACAACAGATAGAGCGCGTCTCTAGCCTAAAAACGACCGTGCTCATCCGCGGAGAATCCGGCACCGGCAAAGAGCTGGTCGCACGGGCTTTGCACACAAGTGGTATACGGCAGGGGAAACCGTTTGTTGCAATCAATTGCGGTGCAATCCCGGAGAACATGCTGGAAAGTGAGTTGTTCGGCCATGTGAAAGGGGCCTTTACCGGGGCAATCAACGATAAGGCCGGCCTCTTTGAACTGGCCCATGCTGGCACGCTGTTCCTTGATGAAGTTGGTGAAATGCCCCTGAGCCTTCAGGTCAAGCTGCTGCGCGTGCTGCAGGAAGGCGAGGTGCGCCGCATCGGGGCTGAATATACCCGGCATGTTGATGTGCGGATTGTTTCGGCAACGGCAAAAGACCTGCAGGCAGAAGTGTCGGCAGGTAGGTTCAGGGAGGATCTACTTTTTCGCTTGAATGTTTTTACTCTTGCGCTGCCTCCTTTGCGGGACCGCATGGACGATCTACCTTTACTCGTGCAACACTTTATACGCTCTTGTGCCAAACGGCTGGGTCTTGAAGCGGTTCCCCGTATGCAACCGGAGGCCATGCGACAATTATTGTCATATGGGTGGCCCGGTAATGTGCGTGAGCTTGAAAATGTGATTGAGCGGGCCTTGCTATTCTGTGAAGGCAATACCATAACCCCTCAGGATCTTTCGTTTGGTGAGGCCGGCATTTTGGCAGGCCAGCAGGCTGACCAATCATCGGAGAATCTGTCCATTAAACAGGCTGAGCGAACCCTGGAGATTGACTTGATTCGCAAGGCGCTCTTAAAAACCGGGGGGAACCGCACTCATGCGGCCAAAATCCTGGAGATCAGTCACAGGGCGTTGCTCTACAAACTTAAAGAGTATCAGCTCGAGTGAGACAAGCAAAAATTGCGTGGCGTTGGTGATGAATAAGCGGGTAACTGTGCAAATAATGCGTGGTTGCCCGCTTTTGCTTGTTTTTGATTAGTAATAATAGCATGTTGTGCCTGTGTTTGCGTGGGTATGTTTTTTGCTGTGCGTCAACGTAGTTTAATTCCTGAAAGGATAGCGTCCCTATGACCAGAATAGTTGTGAGTTTTTTGTTGGTTCTCTGTTTCAGTGCGACAGTCTTTGCCATGCCTGCTGCAGAAGGGTGTGGATCCCAAGAATGCTCAAAGTGCCATTCGCTTAGCGTGGATGAAGCCAATAAACTGCTGGGTTTTGCCGGTGTGACGGTAAAGTCGGTCAAGCCAGCTCCGGCCCATGGGCTCCATGAAGTGCTTTTTGAAAAAAATGGTGGGGTGGGTATTGTCTTTATTGACTACGGCAAGAAACACCTGATCCAGGGGATGATTATTGACCTGAAGACCAAAGAGCCGGTCGCAGCACATGAAAACGACATTCCCAAGCCAAAACAGTTTACGGGCGTTGACCCCAAACTGATTCCAACCCAGCATGCCGTTGTCATGGGGAACCCCAAGGCTGCTAAAAAGATCTATGTCTTTACCGACCCTGATTGTCCCTACTGCCGCCAACTGCATCCGGTTCTGCAACAGCTTGAAAAAGCGATGCCGGACCTTGCCATTAACATCATGCTGCTTCCTCTGCGCCAGTTGCATCCTCAGGCATACGATAAAGCACGAGCCATCATTGTCGGGAAAAAACGCGATTTGCTTGACAAGGCCTTTACCGGCAAGGAACTGCCAGCGCCCAACGGTGATGAAGGAAAGTCAGAGGTTGATGCCATCATCAAATTTGCCGTGGAGCAGGGGATCAATGGCACACCCATGATTCTTCTGCCGGATGGCAGGCCGTATCAGGGGACAAGGGATGTGGAGAGTATCAGAAAGGCTCTTAACGCAAAATAAAAAAGGTCGATGGCTTTTCTGAATAAGAGGTGAAAACCATGAAAAAAATAGCATTGGCGTTTACGCTGATCATGTTTGGTGCGGTAGTGGCACAGGCAGTGCAGCCTATGAACAACTACTGCGTTGTTCCGCCGTTCATCCAACAGAGTATTTCGCCAAACCTGCTGTTGTTGATAGATAACTCTGCCAGTATGTACGACCCTGCCTATCAAGACACCGGAACAATCTACTGCGCCAACTCGCCAACCACCGCCTGTACAGCGGACAGTACCTGTACCGCATTGTCAGCAACATGCGTTGCCAGTACCACCTCTTCGACAACATCAACCACTTCTGCCAAGGCCTGTACGTCTGATGCCAACTGTCCCAGTTCTTCCTTCACTTATACCGCCAAGGCCTGTACCTCGAATGCAGATTGCACTGCCAGCGGCAGTAAGTGCTCCAGCGGTTTTTGCACAAAGTGCAATACCAGTAGCGGCGTTGGTGACTGCGTTGTTGCCACCCATCCTTGCAATAACGGCTTTTGCAGTACCTGCTATCAGGATGTGCATGATGTGTGGCAAGGTGACTGCACAACGACCACACAGACAACCTATACGCCGGTAGCCTGTACAACTGATGCAACCTGCAGTGCCATAACATCTGGAGATACCTGTAACAACAAGTGTAGCACAACGCGTCAGTGCTACGACAATACCTATAATCCAGCTACAACGTATACGGGCTATTTTTCTTCAGGTTCAACCTACAGCTATGATGTATCAAATTTTAAGTTTACTGTTGGAGCAAGTATGCCAGCTAGTTGTACCTATTCTGCAGGTACAACAAAGTATCTCTGTGTAAATACGACCGGCACTCCTGAGCAACTTGCAACAGATGGTACCGGTTTTACTGCCAATGGTAATTTTTTGAACTGGCTTACTGCCTCAAAATTTGACCTTGAAAAGCAAATTCTTACGGGTGGTAAGTACGATACATCTAATAGCGTTTTGGTAGCTGAAACACGTGGCTGTGCTGGCAGGAAATTCATCAAGGCGATTCCCGGTGTTAATCTGACGTTTGGCGTAAGAGGTGGTACACCTGGCGGGATTAGTGCTACGCAAAGTCTGGCTACTGAATATGGGCAGACCTATATCGACATCTATACTGGGACTTATAATGCCAGCGATTGCCTTAAGGCAATGAATGACTGGATGAATATCAGTTCGGTAAAACTTGGGCCCTTCCAAAATGATACCAAGGGATGCGTGGGAAGCTCATCCAATTATGCAACTAATGTTTGGAACCATATCTTGCATAACTGCTATCAAGGGCTAACCGGTGGGGCTCAGGGTTATAGTACTAACCTTAACTCCTTGGAGATTGAATGTGCAAATATTTATACCTCTGCCACCAACCCAATCCTTCCAAGTGTTATAACGGATCCAAATTCCGGCATTGCGGTGTGCTCAAGTGTCTTGTCCTATACCGATGCCGGTGGAACGGCAAGAACAGGGTATATGGGGGCATGCTACAATACCTCTACCGGCGTTTGGGATGATAGCTGCGCGCTCACCCAGATGACGAATTATTGCCAGTTAAATGTGAGTTCAAACCCGGTTGTGGACCCCTCTTCAACGTCATTGACAGGCAGCGCTTCAAGTGTGCCCGGCTTTATCCTTGAGCAGGGACTGTCGAATACCAATCTCGTGGGAAGTATGACCGTTAAGGTTGCAACGTCTGCTCCTACAGGCCTTATTCAACAGTTTAGTAGTGCCATTCGATTTGGAGCCATGGCGTTTAACGTGGACGGCGCTGCCAGTGAATGTGGTGCCGGCACCACCATCCCTTGCTCAAAGTACTGCTCAACAACAACAACTCGACTTTGCTACAAAGATTCTGATTGCCCCAGTGGTGAGACATGCAACAGCATTACCAATAAAGATGCCAGTAAGATCATTTCATTTGTTGGTGCTGGTTCTTGCTCCGTGCATACTTCAACAAGTTGCGCTGTGAATATTGACTGCCCAACAGGAGAATATTGCGTTGCTTCCGTGGGTGACCATACTGGGGGACTTATTAAGTCACTTGGTGACTTAATGGCAACTACCTGGACACCGCATGCCGAAGCCTACTACAATGCAATAGCCTATTTTGCCAAGGATGCCAAGGCCACCAATGCTGCCTTGCCGGCATCCTTTGCCGCCAGCACGGCAACAACATCTGCTGCACAACCGATTGCATCTCCGCTTACCTCTAATAGTGGTTCAGTCGCCAGTGATAGCTATACCAACAAAAACCCCATTCAATACCGCTGCCAACAGAATAATATCCTGATCATTACTGATGGCTCTTCAACAGCAGACAAAAATAGCATTATGGCGAGCAAGGTAACGGATGCTTCTGGCAATTTCCGTGACCCGACGACCACTGCTGAGACAATAACGTGTGGTAGTTATGCCGGAACACCGTATTTGCACGACTTGAGTTATTACGCTAAAAATAAAGATATCTTTGATCCAACTGTATCCTGCTCAGGCACCAGTTCTACCTGTGAGGGAGCCCAGACTATCCGGACCTATGCGGTGTACACTGGTGCGACCTCAACATCTACTGACATTTGTGATCCATACTATCAGATGTACAAGACTGCTCAAAATGGTGGGACAGCACTGTACAGTGCTTCAAATCCTGCCGCCTTGGCAAGTAGCCTTAATAGCGCATTTCTTGCTGTTTCTGCTACTTCAGCATCCGGTACTGCAGCTTCGATTTTAAGTAACAGTGAAGGCAGCGGTGCTTCCCTGCTTCAAGCACTCTTTTACCCTATGAAGTATTTTGATAAGACCTACAGCTCCGACACATTTCCCTCTTCAGCGACCTGGATTGGCGAACTGCAGGATTTTTGGTACTATTTGGATCCCTATCTGCAAAAGACATCAATCCGTGAGGATACCAATGCGGATTACAAGCTGAGTTTGAATGTTGACAAAATTATTCAGTTCTATTTTGACACTGCTCAGAAAAAGACTCTGATAAATAAATACAGTGATCTTAACGGTGACGGCTCCGCTGATTCCAGTACACCTGATTCTGGTGGCGCAGGGGTTTCACCCGATTTGATCAATAGTCTTTGGCGAGCAGGTCAGAATCTTTGGGCGAGAAACCTGACAACCTCGCCACGGACGATCTATACCGGATACAACTCTACTGCAGGTAGCACACCGCAGTTGTTTAGCAAAACAGATACAACTAACTTTAATATTTCTACAGTGCAGACCATCATGCAGGTTCCCTCAACCCGTACGGATGGTGCAACACTCCTGAGTACAACCGAACGAACCGCACTAACTTCGAAACTGATCGATTACATTAAAGGTACGGACCAAGTAGCTGACACATCGCCGGTGTGCCTCTTGCCGGGTTGCCAATACCGTTCTCGTAAAGTCACGCTTCAAAGCTTCTGTCCTTCCGGCACGACCAATGATTTCACCGCCTGTACCCATGAATGGCGCTTAGGCGATATTATTTCGTCAACCCCCAAATTGGTTTCGCCAATTCGTTTGAATAATTATAATCTGGCTGCCCCAACTGGCTACAACGATGCCTCTTACAATAGCTTTGTGAATGGAAGTTCCTCAACTCCATCGGTCTATTACTCTAATCGCGGCATGGCTTTTGTCGGTGCAAATGACGGCATGTTGCATGCTTTTAAACTTGGAATTATGCAGGAATTGAATGGTCAGTACGATAAGGCGCAACTTAAGACCAGTGCAGGTTCGATCGTTGCCAGTGATTTGAAGGCAGAAGTCGGCCAAGAGGCCTGGGCCTACATTCCGAAACATGCTCTGCCATATCTGATTTATCAGACGGATCCTGGCTATAGCCACCTATACAGTGTAGACCGCTCTCCACTGATTGTGGACGCAAGCATTGGCGTACCTACGGGGTGTGCAGCAGGCACTGATTATTCGTTGTGCAGCAAACAATGTGATGGTACAGATGCCACTAAACCATGTACCTGGCGCACGATTCTGATCGGAGGTATGGGAATAGGTGGGGCATCCCGCGATATCTCTTCTTCACACCCGCTTGCGGTCCCACCGCCTGTCTCAGTGGGCTTAAACGAATACGGTTATTCAACCTATTTTGCTCTTGATATCACTGATCCGGCTAATCCAAAGTACCTCTGGGAGTTCTCTAATCCTCTTATGGGGTTTAGTACAACTGGGCCGGCCATAGTCAGGGTTGCGGCTAAACAGAAGAATGCTGATGGGACAGACTCGTCAAACCCAGATAATGCGAAAAACGGTAAATGGTTTGCAGTTTTTGTCTCTGGCCCGAATGGACCAATCAATACCACAAATCATTCCTTTAAGGGACAATCAGATCAGCAGTTACGCGTCTTTATCGTGGATTTGGCAGATGGTACTTTGAAGCGGACGATTGATGCGAGGACTGAACTTGGGATTGATCATGCCTTTGGTGGTTCTTTATCCAACAATGTGATCGATATTGATAGAAATAATTCTGCCGCATCAGGATTTTATAGTGATGATGCATTGTACATTGGGTATACGCAGCTTGATGATTCGAGTTGCTCGGCGCCAACGGACTTTTCTGCCAACAGTGAGACCTGCAAATGGACCAAAGGTGGGGTGCTGCGACTAACCACCAAAGAGAACACTAATCCGGATAATTGGGTACTCAGTAAGGTGATCGACGGCATTGGTCCGGTAACGACCGCGATTGCTAAATTACAGGATCGTGGCAACAAAAACCTCTGGCTCTTCTGGGGTACCGGTAGGTACTACTATAAGACAGATGACACCTCATCGACCCAGCAGGCACTCTATGGAATTAAAGACCCCTGTTATAATACCACCTATAAGCCGGGAAATTATTTGGATCCAACCTGTACCGCGGCCGTAAGTGGCACCATTGTTGACCAGTCTGGCACTGGCACTGCGCCCGCAACAACGCTTTCAGCAACGGCCGGAGGCTGGAAGATACTGCTGGATGAGCCTGACACGACCAATAACTATATGACCGAACGGGTTATTACGGATACGCTTGCAGTACCGAATGGCGCGGTGTTCTTCACCTCCTTTAAACCAAGCAGTGATCTTTGCAACTATGGTGGCAACTCATTACTTTGGGCAGTTCGCTATGATACCGGTGCAGCGCCACCTGCTGCTGCAATGCAGGGTAAGGCCTTGATGCAGGTCTCTACTGGAGCCTTTAAAGAAATAACTTTATCCAGTGCCTTTAGTAATCCCGGTTCCACACGTTATGATGGCAGACGCCTTAATACCCCTATTGTTGGCGTACCGCCGACAGCCCAAGGATTGTCGTTGTTTACCAATCCACCGCCGGTAAAAAGGATTCTCCAGATCCAGGAAAAATAAGAGGCTGAACAACGGTCTCTCTGGATTCCTACAATGGTAAGGGTGGTACGAGTATGAAGAACAGTAATGGATTTAGCTTGATGGAACTCTTGATTGTGATAGTTGTGATCACAATTATCGTTGCCATATCAACTATCAACTTTACCAGTTGGCAGAAAAAATATGCCATTGAAGGCCAGGTGAAGGAGATGCTGACCGACTTGAGTGATGTACGCATGCGTGCGATTGCCACAAAACAGCAGCACATAGTTCTGCTAAACCCAACTTCCTATTCATTCAGACGTTACAGCAGCGAATTTGACACAACAGGTACCGAAGTGTTCAATAAAGCACTTCGGTATCCTATGCAGAAGTTTTCTTCTGGGACTTACACAGCATTCAGCAATACTCCAATGACAATTGATGCGAACGGCTACACTACGGGCTGGATGACAATTGCAGTTGGTGTCGGACTTGGCGATCCGGCCTATAATTGTCTGGCAATATCTTGGGCTCGGGTAAATATGGGGAAGATAAATGGAAACTACTGTGTATTCAAATAATCGAGGTTTTACGTTGATTGAATTTTTGGTGGCTGTCGTGATCCTAGTGGTTGGACTGCTTGGGTTGCTGCAAGCCGTGAATTACGCCATTGTCCATAACATGGTTAACCAGTTGCGCCAAACAGCCATGGTACTGGGGGATGAACGCATGAATCAGGAAAAGGCCAAGCCTTTTGATGACATTCAAGCACCTGTAGTTACTAAAGATGCCCCGTCACGCCTGGTAAATGGCGCATACCGCAATTATTCAGTTGTACAAACTAATTCTGTTCTCACATCACAAACTAAAAATATCAATATTCAGGTTATTTGGCGCCATAAAGGTGTGCGTTATGAACATTCAATAGCCTCCCTTGTTTCACAGGCACAACAGTAACGCATTCTACTGGAGGCAGAGTATGATATCGCATTGCCGTAAGGGCTTTACATTGATAGAGCTGATCATTGTGATGGTGGTGTTCATGGTTGTGCTTATGATCACGGGTGATGCCTTTAAGACGCTCCTGACACAAATGACCAAGCTGTCAAAATCAGAAGAGAGCAACATCGAAGGTGTGGTCGGTCTTGAGATGTTCAGGCATGACCTGCAACAGATTGGTTATGGCTTGCCATTTTCTTACCAAAATCCCATTCAATATATCGAGGCTGGCTACACGCCGGCCAGTACCTATAATGATGCCCCGAGTGGTGTGCCCAGAGCGATTGTTGCTGGAGATAGCGTTGGGGCTGTTGCTGGTGCTACTGGAGATGAAAGCACGACGCTTATTGCTGGAACCGATTATCTGGCTTTAAAGGGGACCACGCTTGGTTTGAATGATACGGCACAAAAATGGACCTATGAACCGTACACAAGTGGCATCACTGGGAAGCTGAAGCCGAGGATTTGGCAAACAAATAACCTGACAGAAGGCACCAGTACTACTGCTGATAGTGTGATTGTCATTAAAAAAACGTTTTCAAACTCAACCTACGAAAATCAAATGATAACAGACCCCGGAAATCAATATATTTATTGGGCCCGTTATTACAAAAGTGGCTTGGTAGACCCCTATCAACCGCAAACAAAAGAGGATATTTACTATCTGTATGGCATAAAAAAGGGTACTACTGATGTGGGTATGCCGTTTAACAGAGTTGATTATTTTGTAGCCAAGCCTTCAACAGCGAACAAATTTCCATCATTTTGTCATAGTAATACCGGAATCTTGTATAAGGCAGCCGTTACGCATGCCTCGAATACTAGTGGTGCTAAACTGATTTATATCCCTTTGTTAGATTGTGTTGCTGATATGCAGGTGGTCTTTGGATGGGACGTTGATGATGGGCAGGGGAACGAAGGGCAGGATGGAAAGGTTGACACTTATTCGACGCCTTTAGGGAGTGGTGGTGCAGTTACAACAACTCCTTCTGCAAACCAGGCCCGAGTTGTTAATGCACTAGGTGATGCTGCCAAATTACGTAAAAGTCTTAAAATTATCAAAGTGTATCTATTGGCCCAGGTCGGTCGTAAGGATACGGGGTATACTGCTAGTTCTACCAATCTTGTTGTGGGTGACCAGACTGTAGATGGTATTTCAAAAACCTATGCGCTGACCGGTGATATGGTGAACTACCGCTGGAAACTCTACCGCCTGGTGGTACGTCCTCAGAATCTACTTTTAAGCCAGTGAGCTTCACTGGAGGGATACTATGCGGCGTTTAATGAATCCCCAAAAAGGCTTTGCGCTCGTAAC
The DNA here is from genome assembly GCA_964622705.1 of uncultured Geobacter sp. Lineage (GTDB taxonomy): Bacteria > Desulfobacterota > Desulfuromonadia > Geobacterales > Pseudopelobacteraceae > Trichlorobacter. Next base: position 38,091 of record CAZUSH010000023.1, read on the forward strand.
AGCGCTTATGATGACCTTTATCTCATTGGTTATTGTCATGGCTGTATTTTATATGATTACCCAAAATATACAGCGTACAGGGACGTTTAAACGTTACAAAACAGCCCTTGAAGCCTCGTATGGCGGTACTGATATAATTGTCAAAGAGATTGTACCATTGGTTTTACAGAATATTACTGACCCCAAAACCTTTCTTGAAACCCAATACGGTGGCACCCTGACTAATTTTTCCGTTTCTACAACGAATACCTGTATGATTGACAAATTAACCAAGGAAACCTCCCAGTGGGACCCCGCCTGTAACGCTTCAACGAGTGCCAAATCTGGTCCTGATATGACGTTTCAGTTACAGGCAACTGGCGGGCAGCCTTATACGGTTTACTCAAAAATCATTGACACCATGAATGGCAATACCGATGTAAGTGGTCTTCAGCTAGGAGGAGCCGGCGTGGCAGAGTCTTCTTCCATCATCACCCCACAACATATCCCGTATGTGTACAGGATGGAGGTCCAAGCCGAGAGAGCAACAAACGCAACAGAACAGGCTAACCTTTCGGTGGTATATGCATATTGAATTTTTGGCTCATTACCAGATACTCAGTAGAAATGGCCTACTTTTCTAAGCCCAAATAACCTGTTGGCATGTTCATTGCATTTGCTGCGGTGGGTGACTGCTATGAGGCGCAAAACAGCTTATAAAAATGAAGAGGGTTTTACGCTAATCGAACTGCTGATAGTGGTCGCAATTATTGGTATACTTGCGGCGATTGCCATCCCGCAGTTCTCAAATTACAGGTCGAAAACGTATAACGGGACAGCTCAGTCCGATATGCATAATACCTGTCTTCTGCTTGAATCATTTTTTGGAGAGCATCAAAGATACCCGTACTAAGCAGTGAAAAGTTAGCGGGTGACAAAAATTGTCGAGACTTGGTGGCGTTTTGTGTTAGGAGTACATCGTGTTCTGTCGACAGGCAGGCATTACAACCGAAAGGAGAAAAATCCATGATGAGCAAGATTAGGAACAGAAAAGGTTTTACACTGATTGAATTGTTGATTGTTGTTGCAATCATCGGTATCTTGGCTGCGATTGCAATCCCGCAATTCTCGGCCTATCGTGCCAAAGCGTACAACAGTGCTGCCCAAAGCGACCTGAAGAACGCAAAGACCAATCTGGAAGCATTCTTTGCAGACAACCAGAAATATCCGTACTAAAAATAATGAGTAATTAAAGAAAGGAGAATTGAACAATGAAAAAAGCACTCGCTTTGGCTGGAATTCTTGCTTTGTCTGCTACTATTGCATTCGCTGTTACTGCACCTACAAATACCGCTGGCACAGGTACTTTTGGAACTAGCTATATGAGGGCTAACGAGTCTGGTGACTTGGCCTATACAGCTACAAACGTGGGCGCTGGCGTCACTTTTACTGCTAGGCTTTCCGCAAACGTCTATATGTCACTTCAGTCCAGTTCTGATGGTTCTTACTACCTTGTGTCTACAATTCACGGCTCGGGTAATAAATACTATGCCACTGGTTCTGGTGATAGCCGTCTTTTTATGCAGGAATCAACTTCTGATACACTTATTACTCCTCCTACAGTTGCTTCATCAAGTACTTCGGTCGATTGGACTGGCTGGACTGCCGTGAAATAGGACGATTATAAACACGAGTTGCGAAAAGAGCGGGGTGATAACTACCTCGCTCTTTTCGTGCTTAATGAGGCGTACCAATGCGTTCATGTCTGCATATAGCTGCACTCATTCTGAAAACAGCCAAACGTGATAAGCTTTTGCATGCCATCATTGTTGTTGGATTATTGATTATTCTGTTTGTCCCGGCATTCAGCCTGTTTTCCATGCGTCAAGTGCAGGAACTTTCAATTACCCTTGCTACTTCAACACTTTCCTTTGTTTTACTCGTGGTAACTCTCTTAACCGGCGCTACGTCAATCTGGCGTGACATTGAACGAAAGTATACCAACGCTCTCTTGGGATTACCCTTGTCTCGCCAGGCATACCTGCTGGGGAAATACCTGGGTATAGCTGCAATTATCGGAATCATCTCTATACTGATCGGCTGTGCCTCGTTAGTAGCAGTCAAGATAGCTGCCGCTCAGTATAAGTCTGACATGCCAATTTTGTGGGGTACGTTGCTGGTTACAATCCTATTTGATACACTTAAATATCTTTTGTTACTTGCATTTGCGTTGCTGTTTTCGACAGTCAGCACATCATTTTATTTTTCATTTTTTTCCACAATTGCTATCTATTTGACGGGTATGGCAAGCCAGGAGGTGTTTGAATATATTCATGGTGACTATGCCCAGAAGCTTTCTTCAGTCTCACTTTTTGTTGTTAAAGGTTTGTATTACCTGCTGCCGAATTTTTCAGCCTTTAATCTGAAGGTTTATGCCATTTACAGCCTGAAGTTACAATTGAGTGGGCTGCTGCTAACTATTGGGTATTTTCTGGTTTATACTGCGCTTGTTCTTTGTCTTGCTGTATGGTCATTTTCACGGAGAGAGTTGCTGTGAAGAAATGGCTCGTGTTTTTTTTAGCTGTATTGTCCATCTCGTACCTAGTACTGTTGGCACCTTTCTGTACGTATATGAATAACCGACCTGTTGCTGTCAGGCTTGGCTATATGCCCCATGCAACTGTTCTCAAGTTGGCTTTTGCCGATTATAAACAACTTATTGCTCAGGATGCTGTTGTGCGGGTTTTGTTCTATTTTGGTTCTCTGGTGGATACCACCAAGCGCACTGTTAAAACAACACCAGAATATTTCCACATGTTTGAGACTTTGCAGCATGCAGTACGCCTTGATCCTTACAATATGGATGCATATTATTTTGCCCAAGCTGCTTTTACTTGGGAACTTCGAAAAATTCGAGAGGTAAACGATCTTTTAGAGTATGGCATTGCATACCGGACTTGGGATGCTCAACTTCCATTTTATGTTGGTTTTAATTATGCGTATTTTCTTAAAGATTATGCTGCCGCCTCACGTTTTCTACAGAGGGCGGCTGAACTTTCCGGTAATCCGCTTTATACAAATTTAACAGCTAGATATTTTTTTGAAGCTGGTCAGACACGTGTTGGCCTTGCCTTCATCGAGCAGATGGAAAAAAATACTCTTGATCCTCGGATAAAGCGTATGTACCAGATGCGTCGAGAAGCTTTACACAATGTTGATCTAATTGAACAGGCAGTACAACATTATCAACAACAGTATCATGCTCCACCTCGAAGCATAGAGATCTTGGTTAAAACCGGATATATTGAAAGTTCACCTGTTGATCCGTATGGAGGTGTCTTTTACTTAACTTCGAGTGGGGGCGTACAGAGCACAAGCAAATTTGCCTTAATTCAACGTCCGTAATTGGATAATCTCTTAACTGATTATTTTTGCGTGGTATATTATGGATGCAATAACAATATCCAATGTGTCAAAGAGTTATTTTCTAGGCAGAGGTAGAAGACTACAGGCCATCTCAGACTTGTCGTTGACAATTCATCAAGGAGAGGTGTTTGGGTTTTTAGGACCAAACGGCGCTGGTAAGAGTACAACCATCAAAAGTCTACTTGGTCAGATCACCCTCTCAAGTGGCAAGGTGCTAATTTTTGATATGCCGGCATCTGATCCGGCTTCGCGCCTTAGAGTGGGGTATTTGCCTGAAAACCCAGCTTTTTATGACTTCCTATCTGCGTATGAGTATCTGTGGTTTGTTGGAAAGGTCTATAACATGAAGTCTGCACTTATTCAGCGTCGAATTGACGAAGTGCTTAAACTTCTTGAGCTGACTGACGCTGCTACTCGTCCCATACGTGGCTATAGTAAGGGGATGGTACAGCGACTTGGATTAGCGCAAGCTTTATTACATGACCCAGACCTGTATGTCCTTGATGAGCCGATGAGTGGTCTTGATCCCCTGGGTAGAGCTCTAGTAAAGCAAATAATCAAAGATCTAAGGCATAGGGGGAAGACGGTCTTTTTTAGCACTCATATTACTTCAGATGTTGAAATGATATGTGACCGGGTTGGTGTAATTGTTCATGGGAGGTTACAGGCTGTTGATAGAGTAAGCTCGATACTAGAGCAGGGTGAAAGCGGATATCGTGTGTCTAGTGTTACAGCCCAAGGGGCGTCTATTGAAAAAGATATTTCGAAGGAAGGTCTAGCGGATTACGTTACTTACTGTGCTACCCTGGGGAGCTCAATCGTAAGGATTGAACCCCTACGACGCGATCTGGAGTCTTTCTTTCTTGATACTGTTACTCGGCGAGTGGATGAACGACTCTAAATTTCGTGACATATCGCTCATAATTTTGACCGTATTGGTTGTTTATTTTCCTGCAATCACCGGTGTAGTTAATTCAATTGATGATGTCCATATAATCAAGGCGTACTCCGTCAGCGGCCAGCGCACATTACAATCCATTTTAATCCCTCGAGATCAGTTTTATTTTCGCCCTTTTGTGGAGCTTTCATATTACCTGGATAATCTCTTCTGGGGGCTTGAACCACGTGTAATGCATCTGGAGAATATTCTTCTGCATCTGTTGAACGCCATATTGATTTACTTAGTGGCATCGCGTGTCAACCAGATAAAGATGGGGACGAAGCGGGTTCCATTGTTAAGCGCCTTGTTATTTTCCTTGCATCCGATCAACACAGAGGCGATATGCTGGATCGCTGGGCGTACTGACCCAATTGCAGGTTTATTTATCTTGTTATCGCTTTACCTGCTCTTGAAGTTCATTCAATCAGGTTCGTTACTATCTCTTACATCTGCGTTTACAGCCATGCTATTGGCATTTCTTTCAAAAGAAGTGGCGCTTATGCTGTTGCCGGTTTCGATTGGCCTGCTCATTATAACGCGCCTGACTTCTCAAGAAGAAACAAATGTACGATGGAAATATTATTTTTCCATAACGTTATATGCTTCATTTGGTTTGCTGTTGGCCGGGTATGTTGTTGCCAGGCTGATTTCTAAAACAGGTGCCAGTGAAACCACACTGGAGATTTGGAGCAATCATTCTTTTGATCTATGGAAGACGCTTTTTATAGCACTAACAACACTTGGGTTTTATGCGAAAAAACTTTTTATACCACTACCGCTTAACTTTGCGATTGATTCGGTGAGTGGGTGGTATTTTCTTCCGGGTATTATGGTTGTATTTTATGTGATTTATTGTTCAAGTAAGATGTCTATTGCACAGTTCTTTGGACTTTCTGGCGTTATTTTTATCCTCCCTGCAATTTTTGTTAGGCTGGCAGAAATCACCTGGACACCGGTTGCAGAACGTTACTTATATATTCCAAGTATGTTTTTTTCCATTGCTGCTGTTACTCTTTTGTTTGATCAGTTCAACGATGCCCTCAAATCCCTCCTTGTTCGCCATGCATTGGTCGGCGTCATTGCAGTCTTAGCCTTAATTACCTTCAACCGTAATGAGATCTGGCGTAATAACCTGAGTCTATATCAAGATACGGTATTAAAATCACCGACATTCGGTGATATCCATAATGAACTTGGTATGGCATTTTTACGCAACAATCAGCTAGATAAAGCTAGATATCATTTTCAAATTGCCTCTAAACTTTCAACTAGGCCTCTTATTAAAGAGTTTGCTGAGATGAATTTGCTGCTTTGCGACCTGCATGACCTTTCTCTTCAGGATACAAGGATTAAAATCGGCAATTATATTAGTAGGCATAATGATACAAATGTTGAATTACTATTGATGCTTCGTGGGGTTCTTGAAGAAATATTGCAGACTGAAAATAAAGGAGCTAGAAAAACTGAGTTAGTTTGCGATATTATTGAGCTTAACAACAAAATTTATGATATTGATAAAGATCCTCATTGTTATTATAGGAATGGGCAATTATTTTTGCTGCTTGGAAAAAGACAGGAGGCTTTGCAATATTTTCAAAAAGTTATTCATATGTCACCTCAAAGCTCTTATTATCTGAAACCAGCCCAAAAGTTGGTTTATTTACTAGAGCGACAATAACGTCTTGTGTGACATTTAATGGTGTCTTGATATTGCTTGGATTTAATGATGATGAGGTAATTCGCCTTCATCTTTTTTAATGACACCTCGTTATCACCTACCAGCCTGAATGGAAATGAACGCTACTACAAAAACTGAAGTATACCTGGATTGAATTATGATTATACTTGTTCAAAAATACGGCCAACTGGGCAATAGGCTTTCTTACCTCAAAGACTTCTTTGCAATTGCCCTCGAAACTAATAATGATATCATTTTTTTCTGTTTTGATGAGTATACCAGTTATTTTGCTAGCACGGAAAAAAGTAGCATCGGTATTTTTCCAAACAAAAGTGGATGGCTGATTAAAAACGGCATTTGGTGCCGGGGGATGCGGATTCTTCTCAGTTTTGCGGGGAAAACCTTGCAGTTATGGGGGGGGAAATTGCTTGAGTATATTCCTCGGTCTGACGAGAATGATTGCTATGTGTTTTCTGGAAAACTTATTGAGTTGCTAAACAAGAAGCCATTCGTATTATTTTTAACTGGATGGCCGTGTGTCCCCAGCGAAGTGATCGAAAAGCACGCAGAAAAGATCAGGGATTATTTTGTGCTAAGCGATGAACATACCGCCCGCGTGAATCGCTTCATCGAGTCATTGAGGGCTCGCGGCGATGTGATAATCGGGATACATATTAGGATGGGGGATTACCGGCACTGGA
>CAZUSH010000024.1:0-43828 GCA_964622705.1 uncultured Geobacter sp.
TGATGACCGTATTGATCAAGGGATGATGCAGTGGACAATCCTCCAAATCCACCACGTCGTGACTTGCCCGGCGATAGATGCCGATAAACGGGTCCTGATGGGTACCCGCCACGGCAAGCTTGGCAGTGGTTCGGTACTGCAGGCGTCGCTCCGGGGTCAGTAAACGCGGCACCACCGCGTCTTTGAGTGCCGCATGGCTCGCAAGGGCATCCTGCACCAACTGCTGTTTCCAACGCAACTGCTCACCGTAACGCATTGCTATTAAAGGGCAGCCCAGACAGAGGGCTGCATCGGCGCAGGGGCAGCGTTGCAGACGCAAGGGGGATGCCTGCAGTAGCTTGACCAGCTCGGCAAACACCGCTGTCTTGCCAACATGGGTAACCCTGACCAGACACCGGTCCTGCGGGATGGTGCCGGCAATCAACAGTTGTCGGCCGTTATGCCTGCCAACCCCCATGCCGTCTTCGTCAAGGCGCTCAATGGTGACTTCGCAGGCCATACCGCGCCGCAGGGTCGAGGTCGAGTCGGCCTGGGACGCTGGTTTGGTTTGGACAGCCACAGCAGGTTTTCGGACCGGTTTCATGGCATACTCCGTTTACGGGCAGCTTCAAACAGCACAATCGCGCCGGCCACCGAGGCATTCAGAGAGGCCACACCACCATAGTGCGGAATGGATAACAGCAGGTCGCATTGTTTCCGCACCAGCGGCCTGATCCCCTCACCTTCATTGCCCACCACCAGGGCCAGATGGCCGCGATAATCGGCCTGATAGATATCCTGCTTGGCCTCGCCAGCCAGACCAAACACCCAGCAACCAGCCTGTTTCAGCCGTTCAATGGCCTGTACCAGGTTGGTGACCTGAATGAGCGGGACCGTCTCAACGGCTCCGGCCGAGGCCTTTTCCACCACCGGCGTGACGCCGCAGGCACGGTCCTTGGGGATAATGACCGCCTGTACACCGGCGCAGGCAGCCGAGCGGATCAAGGCCCCCAGGTTCTGGGGATCTTGGATGCTATCTAGCAGCAGCACAAAAAGTTCTGATTCTCCACGGTTACCCAAAAACTCTTCAAGCTCGGCATAGACAAACGGCGCCACCAGCAACACCACCCCCTGATGATGCGGATTATTGGCCAGGCGCTCAAGATCGGCCCGTTCCCGCCGCCGTACCGGTATTCCCTTCTCTTCAGCCAGGCTGGCCAGTTTGGCAATGCGCTGGTCCGTGGCAGTTGCCTGTACAAAAAGCTCAAAGGCCCTGCGATTCCCCCGCAAGGCCTCTCTGACTGGGTTGATGCCAAACAGAAGCTCAGGTTTCATGCCGCACCTGCCACGATTTCATCAACAATCAGGTCAGCAGCCTGAACCGGATCAGCGGCCTTGGCAATGGGGCGGCCGATCACCAGATAATCAGCTCCGGCCTTGACCGCCTCGGCCGGGGTCATGATCCGCTTTTGATCATCTACTGCAGCAAAGGCAGGCCGCACACCAGGGGTCACAATCAGGAAATCAGGGCCGCAGACTGCCCGGATCGCTGCAATTTCAAGCGGTGATACTACCACGCCATCCATACCGCACTGTTGCGCCAGCTTGGCCAGGCGCACCACCATCTGTTCCACCGGGTGTTCAATCCCCACCGCCTGCAGGGTTTCCTGGGTTGATGAGGTCAGGATGGTTACCGCCAAAAGACGTGGACGCTCTGCCTCTGCAAACTGTTTCCTGACTTCAGTTGCCGCCTTTTCCATCATCTCGGGTCCGCCAAGGGCGTGCAGATTGGCCAGTTTGACCCCCAGCCGTCCGGCAGCCAGCATGGCCTGGGCCACGGTATTGGGGATATCGTGGTATTTGAGATCCAGAAAGACCTCGCCACCGTGGCGTTTGACCGCCTCCACCGCAGCAGGACCGACTGAGGTAAAGAGTTCCTTACCGACCTTGAACATCCCTACCCGGTTGGCGAGGCGTTCTGCCCACTGGTCAATGGCGGCAAGCGTATCAACATCAAGGGCGAAAATTATCTTGTCACGTGCCTGTTCTGCTGTCATCTAGCGCTCCCAAATCTCTTTCTTGTCTTTGCCCAGGTAGGCCCGCTTGACCTCTGCGTTCTCCAACAGCTCATCCGCAGCCCCCTCCAGAATCACCTTGCCGGTTTCCAGCACGTAGCCGCGGTCAGCCAGCTTGAGGGCCGCCTTGGCGTTCTGCTCCACCAGCAGGATGGTAACGCCACGCTCATCACGCAGGCGTTGCAGCACTCGGAAGATTTCCTGCACCACCAGCGGCGCCAAGCCCATGGACGGTTCATCCAGCAGCAGCAGTTTCGGTGAAGCCATCAGGGCCCGGCCAATGGCCAGCATCTGTTGTTCACCGCCGGACATGGTGCCGGCTGCCTGCTTGCGACGCTCCAACAGACGGGGAAACAGCTGGAAGATTGCCTCCTTGTCCCGCAGGATCTCATCTTTGGTAACGCGGCTGCAGTAGCGCAGATAGGCGCCAAGCTCCAGGTTTTCCTCAACGGTCATCGGTTTGAAGACCTGACGTCCTTCCGGCACCTGGGATATGCCGAGCCGCACAACCCGATCCGGCGCAAGCTCACGAATGTGCTGTTTCCGAAACAACAGTTCACCGCCCGCAGCTGGCGTAACACCGGAAATGGTATTAAGAATGGTGGTCTTGCCGGCGCCGTTGGCACCGATCAGGGTCACAATCTCCCCTTCGGCCAGATGCAGGGAGATATTCTTCAGGGCATGGACCTTGCCGTAATAGGTATTGATATTCTTGAGTCGTAACATTATTCGTCTTCACCGAGATAGGCAGCAATCACTTCTGGGTTATCCTGAATCTCTCTGGGGGTGCCTTCGGCCAGCTTCTGCCCCAGGTTCAACACCACTATCCGGTCGCAGATATCCATGACCAGCTCCATGTCATGTTCAACCAGCACCACGGTGATCCCCATCTCGCGAATACGGCGGATCAGCGCTGCCAGCCCCTGGGTTTCCTGAGAATTCAAACCGGCTGCCGGCTCATCCATCAGAATGAGGTGGGGGTGGCACGCCATGGCGCGGGCAATTTCAAGCAGGCGCCCCTTGCCGAACGGCAGGTTGGCAGCCGTAACCTCGGCCAGATCCTCAATCCCGGCAAAGGTGAGCCATTCATAGGCCTCTTTCTTGATCCTGCCTTCCTCCTTGATCGCCCAGGGGGCCTTGAAGGAACAGGCGAACAGACCGCTATGGCTGCGCGAATGCAGACCGACCATGACGTTTTCCAGTACCGTCATCTGACCAAACAGCTCAATATTCTGAAAGGTGCGCACCATCCCCAGCTTGGCCAGACGTTCGACCGGCAGACGGCTGATGTCCCTGCCTTCAAAGGTGATTGTGCCGCTGGTCTGACTGTAGATGCCGGTCACGATATTGAACAAGGTGGTCTTGCCGGCGCCATTGGGGCCGATCACCCCGGTAATCTCATTGGCATTGATACGAAAGGAGACATCCTGCAGGGCAGTCACGCCACCAAATACCTGGGTAATGCCATGAAGCTCAAGCATGGGCATCCCCCTTGCGGCTGATAACCCCGGCAAGCTTGCGGAACAGTTCCGGAATGCCGCGTACCAGGCCACCTGGCATAAAGATGGTCATCAACATCAGCAGGCCACCGTAGAAAACAATATCGTAATCCTGCATAAACCGAAGAAATTCAGGTAACAACGTCAAGAGCAGCGCTCCCAGAAACGAGCCATAGATACTGCCCAGGCCGCCGATAACCACCATGGTCAAAAGTTCGACCGAAACCGTGAAGCCAAAGGATGGCGGCGCAATGAAGGTCATGACATGGGCATACAACGAACCTGCAATGGCGCAGATCATGGCAGAAAGGGCAAAGACCTGCACCTTGAGCAGTCGGGCATTCACCCCCATGACGCGTGCAGCCACCTCGGCGTCATGAACGGCCCGAAAGGCCCTGCCGATACGCGAATTGGCGAGGTTGACCGAGAGTAGGATACAACCGAGCACAAAAAACCAGACCAGATAGAAGTTCTTACGGTCCGTATCAAACACCAGCGAACCGAGTGTCAGATTCGGTATGCCGGAAAAACCGGAGGGACCTTCAGTCATCTCCACCCATTCATTGAAGATGATATAGATGATGATGCCCAACCCCAAGGTTGCCATGGCCAGGTAATGGCCCTTCAGCTTCAGGATCGGGAAACCGATCACAAAGGCCAGCGCCCCAACCGTTACTGCGGCAAGTGCCATGGCGGTCCAGGGATTCCACTCGTAGGTGGTGGTCAGAATAGCTGAGGCATAGGCGCCAAGGCCAAAAAATCCGGCATGTCCCAGTGAGATCTGGCCGGCATAGCCCAAGAGCAGGTTCAGGGCCACTGCCAGCATGGTGTGGATCCCCACAAACACCAGGACATTCATCAGGTAACTGCCGCGGAACAACAGCGGAGCCAGCAGTACACACAGGGCAAACAAAGCGAATTTAATCAGTTCACGTTTCATACGGTTAGACCCGTTCGCTTTCCGGTTTGCCGAACAGTCCCTGGGGACGGATAAACAGGATCAGCAGCAAAATGATAAAGGCAATCGCATCCTTGTAACCAGATGAGACCAGACCAGCCCCCAATGACTCGAGCACCCCCAGGATCAGACCGCCAAGCACAGTGGAGAGGCCACTAGACATCCCCCCCAGGATGGCGGCACAGAACCCCTTCAGCCCCAGCATCACTCCGACATCATAGGAGGTCATGGTGAGCGGCGCCACAATGATACCGGCCAGGGCCCCCATGGTGGCACTGATCACAAAGGATAAAAGCACCATCTTACGCACGTCGATCCCCACCAGACCGGCTGCCCTGGGATTATAGGAGCAAGCCCGCATGGCCTTGCCGCTGATGGTATGGTTAAAAAACCATTTATTGATCGCAATCAGCACCACGGTAATGCCTAAAATCCAGAGATGCTGCGGCAAAAGAGTCGCCCCGCCCAGCATGATCGGGTCATCTCCTGAAAAAGAAGGCAGACTGTGGGTGTCCTTGTCCCAGATTAGCATGGTCAGACCACGAATCAAAATCGACCCACCAATGGTGATGATAACCAAACTGATCGGCGAGGCCTTACGGAGCGGACGGATGGCCAACCGTTCAAACACCAGCCCCACCAGCGCGGCCAGAACCACGGCAGCCGGCACCGCAGCCCAAAGCGGCAGATGCAGGGTATCAAGCAGAAACAGGGTCAACATGCCCCCCAGCATCACAAACTCGCCCTGAGCAAAATTAATGATGCCAGTGGCGTTATAAATGATGGAAAAGCCGATGCCGATTAGGGCATAGATCGCCCCGGTCGAAAGCCCTGACAAAAGATACTGCAGTAATTGAGCACTAAATTCCATAGCCCCTGAGCCAACCCTTTACAGACGTAAAGACAGGCGCACAGTTACGCCTGTCTTTACGAGATGAAAGTTCTGTTAGAAACACTGCACCGAAACGAGGACCCTTCCGCCCTGCTTCAGGCAAGCCATACGAAATCAAGCTTCTCCTGACAGAAAAAGACCGCTGCTATTTGGCAATCAGCCAGTCTTTGTTTTTGATGTCAACCATCACAAAGGCATCCTTGGTCAGACCGGCATGGTCATGGGCCGAGAAGTTGAAGGTACCGCCGATCCCATGAAAGTTCCTGATCTTTTCAAGACCGGCACGAATCCCTTCCGGAGAGGCGCTGCCATGTTCCAGAGCCGTCTTGAGCAGCATGACGGCGTCCCAGGCATGACCGCCAAAGTGGTCTCCTTCAACATTGTAATGGCGCTGGTAGTCTCTGACATACGCCAGCAACGCGGATTTTTGCGGGTCGTTTTTGGGCAGTACATCGGCAACGATCACCTTGCCGGAAGGCAACTTGATACCTTCAGACGCATCACCGGCCAAGGCGATGAACTTCTTGGAAGAGACGCCATGGCTCATGAAGAGCGGCAGTTTGAGGCCGAGTTGCTTGGCATTCTTGGCAATCACTGCCGGGCCGGGGTTGGTGCCCCAGACAATCAGGGCCTGGGCCTGGGAGGCACGGATCCTGGTCAACTGGGAGGTCATATCCGTATCCTTGGGGCCATAGGTGTCATCAGCCACAATCTGAACACCGTTTTTTCCAGCCAAGGCCTTGAGCTGTTCACGACCGGACGCGCCGAACCCGTCGGAGACGGTCAGGATGGCGACCTTGTGCAGTCTGGCATGTTGGAGATATTCGTAGATCTTTGCCACGGCCAAGCCGTCATTTTGGGCAGTCTTGAAGACATAGCGCTTGACCGGTTCAGTAATCTTACTGCCGGCAGCACAGGAGATCAGAGGGATCTTGGCGCGCTCCACCACCGGGATCACCGCCATGGTCTCGCCGGTGGTACTGGGACCGATGATGGCAACCACCTTGTCATCCTTGATCAACTTGGTAGCCATTTGCACGGCCTTGGTGGCATCACCGGCCGTATCGTAAACCACCAGCTCCAGTTTCTGACCTTTGATGCCGCCGGCCTTATTGATGCTGTCCACCATCATTTTGGCGGTATTACGTTCCGGCTCACCCAAAAATGCCGGCGGGCCGGTCACGGAAAACAGGGCGCCGATCTTGATGGTACCGGCTGCACAAGCCAGAGAGGCAGTAAAGAGTACCACCAGTGTAACAACCAGACTGCTCATAAAGCGTGAAATCATCATTATCTGTTCCTCCTTACTTCAACAAGGCCCAGTCGCCCTTGGTGACCTTGACCATTTCAAAGGCAGACAGGTTCAGACCGTTATGATCGTGGGCGGACATAGTGAAAATGCCGGAGATACTGACCAAGCGCTTGGTTTGCTCCAGACCATCACGAATCTGGGCCGGGGTTGCCCCTTTGGCTTTGATGGCATTGGTCAGCAGCAGGAAGGCATCATAGGCATAGCCGCCAAAGGTGGAGGCTTCAACACCGTAGGCCTTGCGGTATGCAGCGTCGTAGGCCTTCAACAGTTTCAGTTGCGGATCGTTTTTCGGCAGTACCTCATAGATGGCCAGTTTACCGGCAGGCAGCATAACCCCTTCAGCAGCAACAGGACTTGCCAGCTCGATATACTTCTTTGAAGCCACACCATGGCTCATATAGACCGGCAGCTTAACACCCAACTGCTTGATATTTTTGGTAATAATGGCAGGCCCCGGATTGGTGCCCCAGCAGATAATCGCATCGGCCTTGCTGGACCGGATTTTGGTCAGTTGCGGGGTCATATCCGTGTCCTTGGGACCATAGGTTTCATCCGCCACAATGCTGAAGCCCTTCTGGGAGGCCATGACCTTGAGCTGTTCACGTCCCGAAGCGCCATAGCCGTCGGTAACCGTCAGGATGGCCAGGTGTTTTTGCTTCATCTTGGCCGCATACTGCAGGATCTTTTCAACAGCAACGTGGTCGTTGGCAGGTGTCTTGAAGGTAAATTTACGGTCTTTGGCCGGCTCGGTAATCTTGATACCAGCTGCGCAGGAAATCAGCGGAATCTTCTCCCTTTCAGTCAGGGCCAGCACGGCCATGGATTCACCAGTGGTGCTGGGGCCGATGATGGCAACCACCTTGTCATTTTTAATCAGCTTGGTTGCCAGTTGCACTGCCTTGGTGGCATCCCCGGCAGTATCGTAGATCACCGCCTCAAGCTTCTGGCCATTGACGCCGCCCTTGGCATTCAGATCTGCCACCAGCATCTCAAGGGTCTTTTTTTCCGGTTCCCCCAGGAAGGCAGCCGGACCGGTCACTGAAAACAGCCCCCCGACTTTGATCGTTCCCGCTGCCAGTGCCATGGTCGCACTGCACAGCACCGCCACAGCCATACTGCAACACAGTACCAATTTCTTCATACAGAGCCCTCCCCTTTAAACATGTAATTACAACGCATACAAGCGCTCACCTGCCAGGATGGTAAAATTGTTGGCAGAAAGTGAGGCAATGGCCTTGTCAGTCTCGTCGAACCTGAAGATGATCACGGCATTACCGCCGCAACGTTCCACAAAGGCATACATGTACTCGACATTGATATGTTCTTTATCAAGGGTCTGCAGAATGGTGGCCAGGCCGCCCGGCTGGTCAGGCACCTCTACCGCAACCACCTCGGTCTTGGATACGGTAAAGCCTTTCTCCTTCAACACGGACTTGGCCTTTTCCACCTCATTGACGATCAGGCGCAGGATGCCAAAATCAGAGGTATCCGCTAGGGATAACGCCCTGATGTTGATGCCTTCCTCCCCAAGGATGCGGGTGATCTCAGCCAGTCGGCCGGATTTGTTTTCTATGAAGATGGAGATCTGTTCAACTTTCATGTGCTGTCCTCCTGATTTCATCAAGATGAAAGACGCTGTGCCAGGCCCCAAAAAGTCCGGTTCTACAGCTTGCGATTATCCTGAACACGCTTGGCCTTACCCTCACTGCGCTGGATGGTTTTGGGCTCCACCAGCTTGACCGTACAGGTGACCCCCAGCATATCCTTGATCTCTTTCTCAATCCGCCGTGCCAGGGACTGCAAGACCTTGATCTCGTCGGAGAAGATTTCTTCGTTCACCTCAACCTGGACCTCCAGGGTATCCAGGTTATCCTTGCGATCAACAATCAGCAGATAGTGGGGCTCGACCCCTTCGATCCGGACCAGGATCGACTCAATCTGCGAGGGAAAGACATTGACGCCGCGGATGATCAGCATGTCATCGGAGCGTCCGCTCATCCGTGCGATCCTGCCATGGCTGCGGCCACAGCTGCACGGAGCATAGCTGATGCTGGTGATATCGCGGGTACGGTAGCGGATCAGCGGTATCCCCTGCTTGGTGATGGTGGTGATCACCAGTTCACCCTTTTCTCCTTCTACCACCGGCTGTCCGGTTTCCGGGTTGATAATCTCGGGGATGAAGTGATCCTCCCAGATATGCAGACCATGCTTTTCCTCAATGCATTCGATCGCCACACCGGGGCCCATAATCTCGGACAGACCGTAGATGTCAATGGCATCAAGCCCGAGGTTGGCCTCGATCTCGGTCCGCATCGCCTCGGACCAGGGCTCGGCCCCGAAGATCCCCACCCGCAGCTTGGATGATTTGATATCCACCCCTTCTGCAGCCGCCTCTTCAGCCAGATAAAGCGAATAGGAGGGGGTACAGGTCAGAATGGTCGAACCGAAATCCTGCATGATCATGATCTGGCGCTTAGTATTACCGCCGGAAATCGGAATGACCGAGGCACCCAGCTTTTCAGCGCCGTAATGGGCCCCCAGACCGCCGGTAAACAGGCCGTAACCGTAGGCATTGTGGATGATATCCCCCTTGTGGGCGCCGGCAGCCACAAAAGAGCGGGCCATCAGCTCCGACCAGGTCTCTATATCCTTCTGGGTATACCCCACCACCGTGGGTTTGCCGGTGGTGCCGGATGAGGCATGGATGCGGACGATCTCCTCCATGGGTGCGGCAAACAGTCCATAGGGGTAGGAATCCCGCATATTCTGCTTGGTGGTAAAGGGCAGCCGCTGCAGATCTGCCAGCGATTTGACATCCTCCGGCTTGACCCCTGCCGCATCAAAAGAACTCTTGTAAAACGGCACGTTGGCATAGACACGTGCAACCGTTGCTTGAAGACGTTTCAGTTGCAGCGCCTCAAGTGCGGCACGGGGCAGGGTTTCAAACTCCTCATTATAATAGTTGGCCATAGTTTTTGACCTCCTACAGTTCCCGGCCCATGGTAAAGGCCTTCAGGTTGATGTCAAGCGCCTTCTTGGGCACCATTTTCTCCAAGGCCTGCTGCCAAACCGCTGGCTCAATCTGCAGACGCTTCGAGACCGCTCCCAGCATAACGGTATTAGCTGCCCGCACGTCACCGGCCTGTAGTGCCAGCCCCTGCCCGTCCACCAGCAGGAAGTCCGGGAACCTGGCCCTGATCTTCCCGGGGAGGTCTGCCGGGTAGGCGGCCTGCCCCAGCAGCACTGAGGGTGGCGCAATCTTGTAGTCATTGGCCACCACCGTGGCCCCCGGTTTCAGCAGCGACAGATAACGGTAGGTCTCCAGCAGCTCAAAACCGAACAGGACATCCCCTTCTCCTTCGGGGACCACCGGCGAATAGACCTCTTTGCCGAAACGGACATGGGAAACCACGCTGCCCCCCCGTTGCGACATACCGTGAATCTCACTCTTCTTGACATCAAAACCGGCCAACATAAAGGCCTCTGACAAGATCTCCGAGGCAAGCAGGATCCCCTGCCCGCCCACGCCAACCAGGAGGATATTGGTCACTGCAGCATTCATTTATTTTCTCCCTCCAATGGCATTGAACTTACAGAGCTGCTGACACACCGTACAGCCGGTACAGAGCTGCGGGTCAATAAAGGCCTTGCCCTTGTTGCCATCCGGATTGGGTTTCCACTCAATGGCAGGACAACCGATCCGCAGGCAGGCCTTGCAACCGGTACATTTACCCTGATCCACCTCCAGGATGGTCCCTTTTTCAAATCTGTCGGCCCCTTTGATCAGGCAACAGGGACGGTTGGTGATGATGACCGACGGCTCGGGCCGGCTCATCTCCTCGATCAGGGCCTGACGGGTGGCCTCAAGATCGTAGGGGTCAACCACACGCACATGCTTGACCCCCAAGGCGCGGCAGAGTTCGGGGATGTTGACCTCATGCGCCTCCTCACCGGAAAGTGTATAACCGGAGGCCGGGTTTTCCTGGCGACCGGTCATGGCGGTGATCCGGTTATCCAGAATCACGACAGTTGCCGGCGCCTTGTTCCAGGCCATCTCCATCAGGGAGTTGAGACCGGTATGCAGGAAGGTAGAGTCACCGATCACGGCCACAACCCGTTGCTGTTCCTCTGGCGGCAAGGCCCGCACAATACCGGAGCCCATGCTGATGGAGGCGCCCATGCAGACACAGGTATCCATGGCATTGAGTGGCGGCATGAAGCCCAGGGTATAACAGCCGATATCGCCCGTCACATAGGCGTTGGCACGGTTCAACTCATAGAACAGACCACGGTGCGGGCAGCCGGGGCACATATTAGGTGGACGGGACGGCACCGGTTCAGCCGCAGCAGTTTCAGCAGCAACCGCAGGGATAATCCCTGCCTTGGCAAAGGCTGTACGAATCCGGCCCGGTGAGAGCTCACCACAGAGCGAGGTCAAACCTTTGCCCTGGCAGGCGATTCCCAAGGCCTTGACCTGGTCCTCAATGAACGGATCAAGTTCCTCCACCACAAACAACTGCTTGACCTTGGCGCTGAACTCCTTGATCAGGTTGTGCGGCAACGGCCAGACCATGCCCAGCTTGAGCACACTGGCCTCGGGCAGTGCTTCACGCACATACTGGTAGGTCACACCGGCGCAGATCACCCCGATCTCTGCCGAGCGGATCTCCATCCGGTTGATGGCTGCTGCATCCCCATATTCCGACAGCTTGACCGAGCGTTCCTCCACCAGGGGATGCCGCACTCGGGCATTACCCGGCAGCATCACCAGTTTGGGGGCATCCTTGACCAGCTTGGGAGCAGGCAGGTCGGTTCTGCGCTCACCCAGCTCCACGACCGACTTGCCATGGGAGATACGAGTGCAGCTGCGCAGCATCACCGGGGTATCAAACTGCTCGGACAGGTCAAAGGCCAGACGGGTAAAGGCCAGGCACTCGGCCGAGTCAGCCGGCTCCAGCATCGGCACCTTGGCAAAACGCGCATAGTTGCGGCTGTCCTGTTCATCCTGGGAGGAATGCATCTCAGGGTCATCGGCGGCAACCAGCACCAGGCCACCGCGCACACCGGTGTAGGAGGCGGTAAAGAGCGGGTCTGCCGCCACATTGACCCCCACATGTTTCATACAGGCCAAGGCACGGGCACCGCCAAAGGAAGCGCCGATCGCCACCTCCAATGCCACCTTTTCGTTGGGAGCCCAGGATGCGTTGATCTCGCGGTAGGTTGCAACATTCTCAAGGATTTCCGTGGAAGGGGTGCCTGGGTATGCACTGGCCACCAAACAACCGGCCTCATAGGCGCCACGTGCAATGGCTTCATTGCCGGACAGGATTTCTTTCATGGTTAGATACACTCGCTTCAAAACAGGATCATACGTAAAGGTACATTTTATACATGTCGAGACGTTGTTTTGTCAATTTGTTTGCATGGTTTCCAGACCCGCAGAGCAGCGTATCTTCACGCTTTGTGAACAGGCAGGTTTGTGGTATGAAACATGAGTACATCATGACAGGTGCTGCTAACGATCATCCCGTCAGGAAAGAGCCCCGACCGATTATGCCTGGACTGCTTCAATTCAAAGATCTTGTCCTCACAGGAATGACGAGCAGCCTGAACCTGAGCATAGATCCGGGGAGCATGCACCAGATCAGGATGCACAACGACCAGGCGGCAGACCTGCTGGTACAGGTCCTCTTTGCCGAGCAGCTGCCGGAATCCGGTGTCATCCTGTTTGAGGATCGGGAGTTGACCAGCCTGTCCCCGGATGAGCTGGCCCGCTTCCGTCGCTCACTTGCGCTGGTCAGTGTCAGGGGGGGGTTGATCTCAAACCTGAAACTCTGGGAAAACATCACCCTACCGCTCCTCTACCATCATGCCGCCATCCCTGTTGCAGTGGAGGAACAAGCCATGGCGCTGCTTGAGAAACTGGGCTACACCGGCAACATCTGGGCCTTGCCGGGACACCTGGCCCCCATGGAACGGGTAATGGCAGCCTTTGTGCGCGCCGCGATCTCCGGTGCCAGCCTGATTCTCTATGCCGGCAACCTGGACGAAACCGCCAAACCGCAACGCGCTGCGCTGTTGCACCAGATTCAGGAGTTGCATCTGCGCCCCGGTGCTCCAGCAGCGCTTTTTTTGACCACCGGCAATGAACAGCACCTGGAAACGCTTCCCTTAAGTAGCCTGCAGGACCTGCGTCATCCCCAACCCGCTTCGAGAGGCCAGCATGATTAAACAACAGGACCCCAGGTTCAGACATCTGGAACGTAAAATCGGACTTTTTACGCTGCTGGCTCTGGCGGGTGTTGCCGTGGCTGTGCTGATGGTCGGGGTGCAGAAGGATCTGTTCAGTCCCAAGTACACCCTGGTCTTCACGGTCGACCGGGGTACCGGTTTTACCAAAGGGATGCCGGTCAAGCTGTCAGGTTTCAGGATCGGCCGGATTACCGACATGACCCTGAATGAACAGGCCATGGTCGACATCAACATTGAGATCGCCAAAAAGTACAGCAAATGGATTCGCAGCGATTCAACCATCAAGCTGATCAAGGAAGGTCTGGTGGGTGACAACATTGTCGAGGTTGCGGTTGGTTCACTGGACAAACCGGAGCTAAAGGCAGGTGAATCCATCACCTATGTCAAGACCAAGGGGTTGGATGAACTGGCGGATGAGATTGCTGAAAAAGTCAAACCGGTCTTAATCGAGGTCCGCGACATTATCGGTTACATCAACGACCCCAACGGCGACCTGAAAAAAACGATCCGCAACCTTGAGCTGTTGACGCGCAACCTGGAAACTACCCGCAGCCATGCCGACACCCTGCTGGTCTCCACCACCCGCAACCTGGAGGGGATCAATGCACGCACCGTTTCCCTGCTGGACAGCACCAGCCGCAAGATCGACAGCCTGGATGTTGCCAAACTAAACACGACACTTGAGAAACTGCCGCCGCTTTTGGACAAAAGCGACGCAGCCATGACGCATGTTGTCGCCATCTCGGCCGAGACCCGGAAGCTGGCCGAACGGGCCTTCCCCCTGATCCCGGGAGTATTATCCCGTACCGAAGAACTGCTGTTCAGCACGGACCGGCTGGTAAACAGTCTGAACAACTCCTGGCTGTTGGGCGGTGGCTCAGCGCCAACCGCAACGCGGACCTACAAGGCAGGAGACAGCCATGACTAAACTAACCCGCGGTATGCTGGTGACGTTTGTGATGTTGGGCATGTTCGGCTGCTCCGGCACCAAGACCGTGCTGCTGCAGGAACAGCAACGCAGGATTATGGATTTGAATGAACGCGCCCTGCAGCAGGCCCTGTCCGGGGATCAGCGCGAGGCCGATGAACTCCTGCAGCAGGCCTTGCGGCTTGCCGACTCACTCGATGACAGGGAAACAGAAGTGCTGACCTTGCTTAACCAGAGCCGACTTGCCCGGCATGCCGGCAAGCGACAGGCGGCGTTTAACGCCGTTGAACAGGCCCTTGCACGTGCCAAAGGTAGTGAGCAATACGCCGATGCAGCGCAGGAACGGGCACTGCTGGAGCTGTCTACCGGCAAACTGGACGCAGCTGCCAGTTGGGCCGAGGCTGCCCGCGTAGCCGAATCAGGCGACAACCTGGGGCGCCGTCTGAACCTCTTGGCCAGGATAGCCCTGCTGCAGGGTAAACAGCAGGAAGCAGCGCAGCTGGCTGAAAAGGCGCTTGATGCCAACCGGAAAGCAGGGCAGGAACTGGAGCAGGCCAACACACTGCGGCTGCTGGGTGGCATCAGGGCACGGGAAAGGGCATTCGAAAAGGCTACGGAACTACTGGAAAAGGCGTTGCAACTGGACAAACAGGAGGCTGAACCGCGTAAGATTGCCGAGGATCTGGATGCTTTGGCAGAGCTGGCGGGCCTGCAGCAGGATACAGCACGGCAGGCGGCCTACCGAGAGCGAGCCACCCGGGTACGGGAAAGCCTCAGGCCCCCTGCTCCAGCCAAACAATAATACAAACCTTGTGCGTCACCCAAGCCTCTTGCAACAGTCTGTCAGGGGCTCAACCTCACTCCAGGCTCTGCCGCCAGGCATAGGCCTTTCTCTGACACTCAAGCACCACATCCGGCGCCACCCCCAGGCGTTCAAGACATTGGCCGGCCTCATCAAACTCAAGCTGATCAAGCAGTTCCGCCAAACAGAGCAAAGTGCCCAGATCACCTCCACGGTGGATCAGGGCAGCCATTAATTCATCAGAAAGATTCAGGTTGGAGCGCATCTCATCAGGACCGATCTCAAACACATCCTGCAATACCGACAAGGTACCCAGGATAAAGCACTCGTCGGGATGGGCATAGCGCAACAAGCGGGTCTTTTCCAGTTCCTGCCGCGCCAACTCCTCCATAAATGCCGCCCGCACTGCCGCCAGTTCCAAAAGCGGATTATTCATCCCCAGACCGCCGTCATCGGCAAAGATGGCCAGCTGCACCCAACGCTTCAAGTGCTGCCTGCCCACCAGGGTAATGGCATGCCGGACTGTGCGGATCTTTTCACGGGTTGCAAAGGAAACGGAATTCACCAGCAATAGCAACTTATAGGTCAGGGCCGGACACTGTTTGAAGGTCTGCTCAATCTCGTCGATGTCGGCTTCACGCCTCAAAAGCTGCATCAACCTGAAAAAGGTCCTGCTGGAGTTGGCCATGCGGGTTTTTTTCACCAGGGAGGGACGGGCGAAAAAATAGCCCTGGAACAGTTCAAACCCCATCTTGCGGCAGCGCAGATAGACATGCCGGCTATCGACCTTCTCAGCCAACAGGGTCAGGGGAAAACGTTTGTATTTTTCGACCTCGCTATACTGGTCTTCAAGGGGGGTTGCCAGCATATCGACCTTGATGATTTCAACAACGCCATCGTATAGCGGTTCATACTGGCTGCCATAGCGGTGATCATCCAGCACCAGCTGGTAACCTTTGGCCTTGAGTTCCTTGCAACGTGCGACAACCTCAGGTGTTATCTCAATGCTTTCGAGGAGTTCGAGACCGACCAAGTCGGCAGGGATCACCTCAATGGCATCACTCAACAACATTTCGGTATCCACATTGACATACCCGCGCTGGTTTCCCAGCACCTCGCGAATACCAAAACCGGACAGCATGTCAAACATCACACGGGAACTGGAACGGGTGGCACACTCTATCTGAGCCGAGGCCAGCGCGGTGGGAGAGCGGAACAGTAACTCGTACCCCACGACCTCTTCAAGGCCGTTGAGAATCGGCTGCCTGCCCATCAGATAACTTGTGCTGTCCACGCTGACTCCCGCTTGTTTCCATCAAAACCGTGAAGCACCAGGCCGTTGGCCGGCGCCTCCGGCAGAGTTGTTAGTTGAGAAACGAGGACACCACCAAGCCCTCAAGCAGGCCGAAATCACTGACTTTCATAGCGGTAAAGCCAAAGCGTTGCAGAGTTAAAAGGGTAATCAGGCTACCGGCAATGATCAGGTCTTCACGGCCCTTTTCAAGACCCGGCACCGCGAGGCGCTCCTCAGGGGCAAGCGGCAACAGCAGTTCGTAAATCCGCTGAATCTCCTGCAGTGAGAGTTGATGATTGTTAACCTTCCGGTAATCGTAGGTTGCCAGCTCTAAAGAGATCGCAGCCAGGGTGGTGGCGGTACCGGCCGTGCCGACCAGCACGCTGCCGGGTACCAATATGATCCCTGCATCATCGAGCTTTTGCTGCACCTGGTCAAGCTCCCGGTTGATCTTATCGACCATGGCAGCAGGATCGGGCTTGCCTTCGGTGAGCCGCACCACCCCCAGCGGCAGGCTGTGCACAAAAAGAGGGGAAGCGTTCCGAGCAACGGTGTACTCGGTACTGCCTCCCCCTACATCGAACAGCAACAGATCCGTCGCTTCCCCGTCAAGACCAGCCATCACCCCGTTCAGGGTCAGACGACCTTCGGTCAGACCGTCAATGACCCCCAGCCTGATGCCGGTTTCATCCGCCATCCGCTCCACAAAGGCAGGACCATTGACGGCATCACGGACAGCGCTGGTGCCAACGGCACGGACCGTATCAGCACCGTGCTGTTTGATGGTTGCGCTGAACTGCCGCAAACAGGCTTCGGCACGCTGGATGGCATCAGGTGCCAAACCGGCTTCCCGGCTGAAACCACCACCCAGGCGGACAATGGTACGCTGCAGGGCAACTTGCTCAAAATGTCCGTCTTCAAACAGATCGGCAATCAGCAGACGGGCAGTATTGGTGCCAAAATCAATGGCCGCAATGCGACGGGACACGTTACTTACCGTCCAGAATGCGCTCCTTCAGCTCCTTGCCCACCTTGAAAAACGGCAATTTTTTAGGCTGAACTTCGATCGGCTCACCGGTCTTCGGGTTACGACCGGTATAGGCCCCGTATTCCTTGACCACAAAGCTCCCCAGACCGCGGATCTCGATCCGCTCACCGGCAGCCATGGCCTCGCTCATGGAGTTGAAAATCATATTCACGACTTCTTCAGCCCGCTTGTGGGAGATCTCACGTTGTACAGCAAAGGTTTCAATCAGTTCGGACTTATTCATGGCTCGCTCCTTTATCTTCTATGACATCGTATCTGTCAGCAGGTTATCGCTGTAGCAAGGCCACCGTTTCCAGATGGCCGGTTTGGGGAAACATATCCAAAGGGGTCGCTTCAATCAGGCTATAGCCGCCTGCACCGCACAGGATCGCCAGATCACGCGCCAGCGTACCCGGATCGCAGGAGACATACACAACGCGGCGGGCATCCAGACGGACAAGCCTGTGCACCGCCTCATAGGCGCCGGCTCGGGGCGGATCAAGCACAACCAGTTCAAAGCATTGGTGTTGATTGTCAAGCCCATGCACCGCTTCAGCCACATCAAGGCATGTGAAAGTGCTATTGTTTACACGAAGTTGACCTGCATTGTCAACTGCGGATGCAATGGACGGGGCGAACCCTTCAATACCCAGCAGCTCCTTGACTGCTCCGGACAACGGTAGCGAGAGATTACCGTTGCCACAGTAAAGGTCCAACAGGCGCCACGACGGCTCAGGCTGGGCATAGGTACCCACCAGGTCAACCATGGCACGGTTCTGTCCTCGGTTGACCTGTGAAAAACCACCGATTTCATAACCAAGTACCAGCTCTTCCGCAGCAACACCCTGCCGTGGTACCTGGTAGGCCAGATGACCACTGCCAAAGACAGGTACCAAGCTGTCCTTGCGGCCCGACTGCAAGAACAGTCCGGCCAGCCCAAGCTCCTGCTGTTCCTGCACAAGCAGGGCGGTGAGCCTGTCAGGGGCCTGCCCAATATAGTGCACAATCGCCACTACCCCGCCCAGCCCCTCTTCCAGGCTGATCTGGGGGATGCGGTCGCAATCCGGCAGTTCCTGTAGCAGGTTACGCAACCTGGCCATGGCAGAGTTGATGGCAGGGGTAACCACCGGGCACCCCTGGGGCAGGTCAATCACGTAACGGGAGCCCCGCCGGAAAAACCCCACTGCCAGGCCCTGGGCTGTCTTATGCACCTTGAACTGCGCCCTGGCACGGTAACCGTACTGCTGGGCCGAGGCCTTTGTCACGGCCACGCTGGGGTGTTCCAAACGGGCCACCCGCTGCAGGGTTTCCGTTAAAATCGCCTGCTTGGCACGACATTGCGCGGCATAGTCGATATGTTGCCAGTCACACCCACCGCAGCTGCCGAAGGCTGAGCAGGGTGGCGTTACCCTGGCCGGAGAGGGTTCCAGGATCTCAAGTAACTCTGCCTCACAGTAACTGCGGTGTTCCTTCAGCAGCCGCACCCGCAGACGGTCTCCCGGCGCGCTGAACGGTACAAAACAGACCTTGCCGTCGATCCGCCCGACACCGCTGCCGCCCAGTGCCAGACGCTCAATTACAAGCTCGGCTGTCTTCATACTAAACAGGGGATGCCGCGCAGGCTTTTTTTGCGGCGCTGCGCATATTCAGCACGGATAAAGCGGGCAGGAAACTGTGGCGAGGCAAGAAACGGCAACAGATGCCGCTCGCAACGCTCCAGCAGCCCGGCACGGACCGCATCCCGCTCATCGCCGGGCACCGCCATCTTCTCCAGACGGCGCACAAACACGACCGTCTCTCCCAGCAGACGCCTGACATCATCGAGATCACGATCGTCCGTAAACTCTACACCATCAAGCGGCACTTCACTTGACACCTCCAGCGCCACCTGCCAGTAGCCGCCAAAATAGTGCCGTGTGACATCACGCACCACCACATGCAAGCCATTGGCAAGCTCTGCCTCGTACAGAAGGGGCTGCTGCTCAGACATAGGCCCCGCTTTCCAGCTGCCACACCAGCTCTGCCACCTTGCCGGCCACCAGCGCCTCGATCTTGGCGCCTTTCTCTGCCGAGGCCTTGGATGGGTTTCCCCACACCCCTCCGGGCCAGTAGCGGCGTTTATCACGCACCAGAATACCAACGGGAAAGGAGGGATATTCCTCGGGGGCACTCCCCTGCACCAACTGGGGATGACTGTGCATGATCCGGGAGGTCTCAATCTCACCGGCATGGGCATCGCCAGGGGTCTCCACGATCCCCCTGCCCTCTTCCTTGGCCAGTTCATACTCCGTCACCACGGCTATCCGCAGCTCGGGCAACTCATCCAGCAGCTCTTCGCCGGCATCCTGCAGCGCCAGGCGGTGCGCCCCCCCGGCATGGCCGGTCAGCACTACGACGTTCCGCATCCCCTGCCGGTAAAATGAACGCACCAGATCCTTTAAAAGCCCACGCAGGGTTGTGGTTGAGATAGAGACGGTGCCGGTATGGCACGCGGTTGAGCGGCAGTTTCCGTAGGGAATCGGCGGGGCCACAAACAGCGGAACCAATTCCGCTGCCCGCTTACCCACCGCATAGGCCTGGATCGTATCGGTTGCCAGCGGCAAATGGGGGCCATGCTCCTCAAGGGCGCCAAAGGGCAGAAAAACGGTATGGCAGCCAGCTGCCAGGGCCGCCTCAACCTGCGGCATGGTCATCTCTTCCAGCAACATCAGGCAACCCCCAGAAAACGGTGCATCTGCGGCAACACCCGCACATCGCTCAACAACCGCGCGGCAAGAGCCTGGAGCCGCATCAGCCGCTCCGGCGCAATCGCCACCCTGCCGTCACTGCCGGTCATTGGCTGCAGGATCAGCGGCAGTTCATCATCCAGCTCAGCCACCAGGGTACAGGCAGCTTTCAGGTCCTGTTCACTGGTTTCCTCGCCAATAACCACCTTCACCGAGACGTTCCGCTCCAAGGCACGCTCCAGGAACGTCCGGTGGGCGGACCACAACTCAGGGGTGTTCGACGCGCTGGGCAGTTTGATGTCCATGCTGATGTAATCAAGATGCTCGATCAGACGCGGAAGCTGCTCAGGCAGGCTGCCATTGGTTTCCAGGTGGATCGGCAACAGGACGTTCAGCTCCGGCAGCCAGCCGACCAAGAGATCAGCATGCAGCATCGGCTCACCGCCGGTGATGCTGATGGAGTGATGCGCACCCGGCAACTGTTTACACCAGCGATGCACCAGCGCCAGCACCGTCTCCAGGCTCACTGGTTGGGCAATTTCCTCAAAGCGGTTGCTCCCCGGCTCGGTCTCAACACGGCAGGTTGGCGCTGCCATAAGCGGGGTATCGCAGTAAGAACAGGTGAGATTGCAGCCGGGAAAACGGATAAAGATCTGGCGGTAACCGGCCAGTTCCCCTTCCCCCTGCACTGAAGAAAAAATCTCGATCAGCGGTGTTGCGCTACTCATAGTACTCAGCACAGGCATTATCGGACTCCCACACACCAACCTTCTCAACCGTGACATTGCCGTCATTCAGGCGCGCGGCAAGCTCATAGTACAGAAACCGGGCAATATTCTCCGAGGATGGTGAGAGGGAGCTGAAAAACGGATGTTGGTTGACGTACTTGTGATCAAGCTGATCCAGCACGGCATTGGTTTCGCGCTTGAGCACCTTGAAGTCGATTGCCAGTCCGGCCTGGTCAAGCTCGCGGGCGGTCACGGTCACGTCGATCTTCCAGTTATGGCCATGCAGGTTTTCGCAATCCCCCTGGTAGTTAATCAGGTTGTGGGCTGCGGCAAAACCGGTCTTTACGGTCAAACGATACATACATATTCCTTTCAAAACAACTCATTAAGCCATAATCTTGGTAGCATCACCGGAAAAAGTCTTCACCACGTCACGCCCACCCTCTTTGGCGTCATACATGGCCGAGTCAGCAGCCCGGATCAAGCTGGTGCGGTCCACCGCATCATCCGGGAAAGTGGCCGCGCCGAAACTGGCAGTAATCTCTATCCGTTCACCGCTGTCCGTTACAAACGGGTGGGAACGGAGACGTTCCAACAGGTTGCCGGCAACAGACTCGGCCCCCAGTTTGCCGGTGTTGGGCAGGATGATCACATACTCATCCCCCCCGTAGCGGGCAGCCCGGTCAGAGGAACGGATATGGCGCTTCACCAGATTGCCCACCTCGGCAATCACCCGGCTCCCCACCAGATGGCCGTAGTTGTCATTGACACTTTTAAAGTGGTCAAGGTCAAAGAACAACAACGAGGTCTGGTTCTTGTAGCGGCGGCTGCGATCAAGCTCATATTCCAGCAGTTCGTGGAAATGGCGGGCATTGTAGAGGCCGGTCAGATCATCGGTCACCACCAGCTCGCTTACCCGTTTATAGTTACGGGCATTGTCGATGGCAATGGCCGCAAAATCCGCCACCGCCTCCAAAAGCGGCAGGTCGTCATCCGCAAAACTGCGCTCACCACGGGTGTTGACCAGCTCAACCACCCCCAGCACGCGATTGCGGATCTTCAGCGGCACACACAGGATCGAGCTGACCGGGTAATCGACCTCTTCGGCAACATGCCGGGCAAAGCGGGTATCCTTGGCTACATCGGGAATCAGCAGGGACTTGGCGTTTTGCGCCACCCAGCCGGCAATGCCCTCCCCCATCTTAAGCCGAATCCCCTTCAGTTCTCGGGCAACCGGTGATACCGCTATCTCAAAGCAGAGTTCTTCAGTCTCCTCGTCAACCAGCAACAGCGACCAGGTCTTGGGCTGCAGTAGACGCTCCACCTGCGACATGATCGATTGCAGGACATCCCGCAGCTCCAGCGAGGATATCAGGGTCTTGCCGATTTCGAGCAACGAGGCGAGTTCGGCATTCCTGCGGGCGAGCAGTTCCACAATGCGGTCATTATCACTCATCTGTTGCACGTGATCGCCTCCTCCCCCAAGCTAGCTTGTCAGCCAGGAAATATCCCCTGCCCCTTCACGCAAAAGCTCGATCCGGTCACCCACCAGGCTGATAACCGAACTGACGTCGGTGGCCAGAAGCCCGCCGTCCACAATCAAGTCCAGGGCATGACCAAACTGGGCCTTGATCTCCAGCGGGTCGCCCACCGGGTCTTCTCCCGACAGGTTGGCGCTGGTGGTGACGATGGGCACCCCCAAACCTTGTACCAGCGCCAGACAGATCGGGTTATCGGGCATCCTGATGCCAGCGGTCTTCTGACGGGTCAAGAGCAGGTCAGGCACCTCCCGGCTGGCCTCCAGCACAAAGGTGTAGGGACCGGGCAGGTAGCGCTTCATGAGCTTGAAGGCCAGGTTGGTCAGACGGGCATACCGTGAAACCTCGGAGAGGTCGGCGCAGATAAAGGAAAACGGTTTACGTTTGTCCCGCTGCTTCATCTGGTAGATCCGTTCCAATCCCTTTTTGTTGAAGATAGAGCAGCCGAGCCCGTAGGTTGTGTCGGTGGGATAGGCGATCACCCCGCCGTTTTTCAGACAGTCGACAACCTGGGCTATCAGCCGCGGCTGCGGGTGATCGGGATTGAAGGGAACCAGCATGGCTATTATTTCTCCGGATTCAGGCTTTCCAGCTCTTTCAGTACAAAACGCCCGTTTTTCTGGATCAGGCGGTCATCAAACCAGATCTCGCCATCGTGCATCAAGCGGACCATATCCCAGTGCACGGCCGAGCAGTTGTTGTTGTTAGCCTCATCATAGGCCTGACCGGGTGTGAAGTGGATGGAACCAAAGATCTTTTCATCAAAAAGAATGTTACGCATCGGTGTACGGATGTTGGGGTTCACCCCCAGGGAGAATTCCCCGATGTAGCGGGCCCCCGCATCAGTATCCAAAATCTTGTTCAGGGCATCGGTCATGGCGCCGGCCGTGGCCTGCACGATCTTGCCGTCCATGAATTCGAGACGAATGTTGTTGAACTCTTTGCCTTGGTAGATCGTTGGGCAGTTGTAAGTCAGATGGCCCTGGACCGAATCCTTGACCGGCGCGGTAAAGACCTCGCCGTCCGGGATATTGTAACGGCCATCGCACTTGATGGAACGCAGTCCCTTGATGCTGAAGGACAGGTCCGTATCCGGCGCCTTCAGGCGTACCCGGTCGGTCTTGTCCATCAGTTTTTGCAGCTTGTCCATCTTACGAGATTCCGCAGCCCAGTCCACGCAGCAGGCGCTGAAGAGGTAATCCTCATACTCCTCCAGGCTCATGCGGGCCTCCTGGGCTGCACCGTGGGTCGGGAAACGGGTGATGACCCACTTGGTATGCTTGACCCGTTGGTCAATCAAGGGACGGGTCAGCTTCTGGTACGCCACCATGGATTTCTGATTGCTGGTGGCATTCACCATGGAGTTTTCTCCGGCAGCAATGCCGATGTAAGCGGTCAAGGTCTTGTAGAAATCGAGTTTATGCTGCGGAAAGACCTCAAGCTGTTTTTTGGAGGCCAGGTTGTAGAACTGACGGTCGATCTCCGGATCACTGAAACTGTACTCCACATAGTCAGCACCACGTTGCAGGCAGAGGGCATAGAGTTCTTTCACCAGCGGCGCTGACTCAAAGCCTGTTGCCGTAATCAACACCCGATCCCCTTTCTTGATCCGGGTGGAATAATCAACCAGCACCTTGGCCATCTCGGCCACACGGGAATCTTTCATAACCGTCTCACTCCTTTTTCTGCTTTGCCTTGCGTGGCATTTGGGGTACAAAGCCTGTGAATAAGCCCCGGAAGGAATTTTTTACATGAAACACCGTGAGATTGAAACCAAAATTATGAACCCTTTGGTCGGCACTCGTATACCGTTGCCGGAGTACGCCACTGAAGGTGCAGCAGCCCTGGACCTGCGAGCCTGCATTGAGGAGGCCGTAACCCTGCAACCCGGCGAAACCGTTACCATCCCCAGCGGTATTGCCATTGGCATCCATGACCCGGGTCTGGTGGCGATCCTGGCACCACGCTCGGGCCTGGGTATCAAGCACGGTATTGTACTGGCCAACACGATCGGGGTCATTGACAGCGACTACCAGGGCGAGATCAAGATCGGTCTGCGCAATCAGGGCCAAGCGCCCTATACGATCCAACCGGGTGAGCGGGTCTGTCAGATGCTGTTCATACCGGTGGTGCAGGCCAGCCTGCGTGTGGTGGAGGTGTTCAGCGAAGATAGCCGGCGCGGCGCAGGGGGATTCGGCCATACCGGTACCCTGTAGCGGCGTAGTTCAACTGCTTACACGTCCCATGGCGGCAAGCAGCTCGCAAAGTTGCACCGGTTTTTTCAGCTGCAGATCCATACCGGCCCGGGTACAGGCCTCGGCATCCTCAGGTGTGTCCTGACCGGTCATGGCAATGATCGGCACATGCCCCCCCTGCTGTTCTTCAATGGCCCGGATAGCCCTGCTGGCACCCAAGCCGTCCATCTCCGGCATCTGGATATCCATCAGAATCAGGTCATAGGAAGCGGTCTGCCACTGTTCAACAGCAGACCTGCCGTCTGCAACCGTATCTACCGCATGTCCCGCTTTTTCAAGCAGCTTCGCCAGCATTGCCCGGTTGACGGCGCTGTCTTCGGCCAAGAGCACCCGCCTGGGCGCAACCTCTGGGATATCCAGCCGGTGCGCCAGATCATCGTGGTCAGCAGCGCTGACAGGGATGACCACATGAAAGCAGGTTCCTACCCCCACCTGGCTCTCAACCGTGATACTCCCGTGCATCACATCCAGGAGCTGCCTGACAATCGAAAGCCCCAGGCCGGTTCCGCCAAACTCCCGCGTTGTTGAGGCGCTTGCCTGGGTATAGGGAGTAAAGATCTGCTCCAGCTTTTCCTGCGGGATCCCTACGCCGGTGTCCTGAACCGCTATACGCAGCTCGAACTGTTCCCCCTGCTGTTCTCCCTTGGTGACGTTCAGGCAAATCTGCCCCTGCTGGGTAAACTTGATCGCATTGCCGAGCAGATTAACCAGGACCTGACGCAGACGGGTCGGATCTCCCAAGACATAGGTCGGCAGCTCCTCCGCATAGCTGAGCAGGAACGTGACGCCCTTGGCACGGATTTGCACGTCAAACGGCAATATGACCGCTGAGATGGTCGTGCGCAGATCAAATGCCAGCTGTTCCAACTCAATGGCGCCTGATTCCATTTTTGAAAAATCAAGCACCTGATTGACCAGACTCAGGAGATGATCAGCAGCATGGCGGATATTGCCCAACAGCTCCTGCTGCTGTGGTGAGTCGGCCGCATTCAGCGCCAGTTCGGTCAGACCGCTGATCGCATGCATGGGGGTCCTGATCTCATGGCTCATCTGGGCCAGGAAACGACCTTTGGCGTTGCTGGCTGCCTCAGCTTTTTCCTTGGCCTCCTTCAGGTTGGTCACCAGCTTGACCATGGCCTTTAGAAGCTGACCGGGCTCATCCAGCGACTCGGTCTCAACATGAGGGCGGTACTGTTCCGGCAGCTCCTTTAACAGGGCAAGCGACTGCTGCAAGGGACGTTTGATATGTACTGCCGCAACAACCGAAAACATGATAATGGCCAAAAGCAGGACAACCACGGTGATGTAAACCTTACTGCGGAGCGCGGCAACATCGGCCGCAATATCATCAAGATACATGCCGCTGCCAATGACCCACCCCCAGGGCCGGTACAGCTTGACATAGGAAATCTTTTCCGCTGGCTGCTGTTGGCCCGGCTTGGGCCAGAGATACTCGACAAACCCTTCGCCGCTAGCGGCGACCGTACGGTTCATCTCGGTAAATAACCGTTTTCCTTTGGGATCGGCATAGTCGGCAAGATCATTGCCTTCAAGGGAGCTTGCGTAGGGATGCATGATCATCTTCAACTGAAGATCATGCACCCAGTAGTAACCATTTTCTCTGCCAAGGGTTCTGAGGGTGTTCACAGCGGTTTTCTGGGCATCAACCAGGGAGAGTTCACCATCTGCCGCCTTGTGCTGGTAGCTGTCTGCGACCAGCACCGCCATATCGACCAGATCAACGAGATAGTCCTTGCGGTGTTGGTACAGATCCCGTTCATACAGGGGCAGGACGTACAAGACCAGCGCCAGGAAGGCAACAAAAAGTACCACAAGATTGAGCGCCACAATCTTGGTCAGGATGCTCCAGCTATCGGGTCGGTATCTGGTAGGCATAGCTGGTACCCCATCAATCCAACCTTAATGCTTAATTACGGGGAAGCAGGTACATAAACGGCTTATATCAGGCAATAAACTGCGCCTTTCCGGCAAAACAGTGCGGGTCGACCTTACCCATGATCTGGATATTCAGGCTTTCATCACGGAACAGACGCCCAGCCAGCAGCTTGATATCGTCTACCGTCACCGCATCGAATCCGGCCATAACCTCTTCCAGGGGCTGGTAGCGGCCAAAATTAAGATAACTGCGGGCAAGCCGCGACATGTAGCTATCGCTCGACTCTAACGACATCAACACCTTACCCTTAATCTGTTCACGCGCTGCATCAAGTTCATCCTGATGCACCGGCTCGTCACGCAGCTTGGCCATTTCAGCGAGGATGATATGGAGCGCCTCACAGCTGCGGGCCCGCTCGGTACCGGCGAAGATGGCCAGGGTGCCGGCATCAACGTAGGAGGAGGCGTAGGAATAGACCGAGTAGGCCAGCCCCTGCTTCTCACGAATCTCCTCAAACAGCCGCGAGCTCATGCCACCGCCGAGAATGGCATTCAGCACCATCAGACTGTAACGGTCCGGGGAGGCGCTTGGCAGCCCCTCGGTTCCCAGGCAGATCAGGGTCTGTTCAAGATCCCGTTCACACAATTCCATCACCCTGCCGGTCGTTGTCCGCTCCTGATGCCAGATTTGGCGGCGGGGCTCTCCTGAAGGCAGCACCGAAAACGCCTTGAAGATCAGGTCAACCAGGGCTTGGTGTTCAACGCCGCCGGCTGCGACGATCAGGATCTCGCTGGGACGGTACCAACGGTTCCTGAACTCCCAGATGGTGTCCCTGGTCATGCCGCCTATGGTGTCACCGGTCCCCAGAATCGGGTGCCCCAGGGGATGGCCATTCCAGAAACTCTGGTGCAGGCGATCATGAATCGACTCTTCAGGGGCATCATCCCGCATCTTGATTTCCTGCAGTACCACCTTGCGTTCCCGTTCAATCTCATCCGCCGGAAAGGTCGAATACAGGAACATGTCGGTCAGGATATCCACCACCTGCGGTACGCTCTTTGCCAGTGATTTGGCGTAATAGCAGACATATTCATAGCTGGTGAAGGCGTTCAGCAACGCCCCCAGCGAATCGATCTCACGGGTGATCTGACGGGCCGTGCGACGTTCCGTGCCTTTAAACAGCAGATGTTCAATGAAATGGGCCACACCCTGTTCTGCGGGCTGTTCGTAGCGGGCGCCGTTGGCCACCCAGATCCCTATCGAGACGGTATGCATGCCGGGGACCTGCTGGGTCACCACCCGGACACCGTTATCAAGCGTTGTTTCCTGTACCATGTGCGAAAGCATAGCGTAGTTTTCCAATTTTTCCACCCCTCCAACCAAATATTCACAATCGGTACATAATCTGATAAGACAAAGCAACTTTATCAAGGAGCCTTTACCCCATGCACTGCCTTACCACACCGCTTCCCGATGTCCTGATTTTAGAGCCCAAGGTATATGGCGACGACCGCGGCTTTTTCTTTGAAAGCTTCAATGAACGGGTCTGGCAACAACTCACCGGCCTTACGCGCCACTTTGTCCAACATAACCACTCCCGTTCCGTGCGCAACGTCCTGAGGGGGCTTCATTACCAGATCCAGCACCCCCAAGGCAAGCTGGTTCGTGTCATCAGCGGCGAGGTCTATGATGTGGCGCTCGATATCAGGCGTTCTTCGCCCACCTTTGGCAAATGGTTCGGCACCATCCTGTCCGCTGAAAACAAGCGTCAGATGTGGGTACCGGAAGGATTTGCCCATGGTTTTTGCGTTACCTCTGAAACAGCTGAGTTCCTCTATCTGACCACCGATTACTGGGCGCCGGAATATGAACGAACCATTGCCTGGAACGCCCCGGAACTGGCGATTGAATGGCCACTGACCGCTGAACCGCTGCTTTCTGCCAAAGACCTGCAGGGCAAACTGCTGAATGAGGCGGAACTGTTTGATTAACCAACGCAACGATACGACCTGGCTGCTCACGCTCTGCAGCAGCCAGATTTTTATCATGCTGGTTTTCATCAACTATTCTGCTATCCTGCCCCTGCTTAAAGCCGAGTGGGATATGAACAACACCCAGGCTGGGATGATCTTTTCGGTGTATCAGCTGGGGTATATTGCGTCCGGGGTAGCGCTCAGTTCTCTCTCAGACCGGCTGAACATCCGCTGGATCTTTATTGCCTCTGCCCTCTGGTCCGGCGTTGCCAATCTGCTGTTCGGCCTCTTTGCCCACGACTATCTCTCCGGCCTGATCCTGCGCGGCATAACCGGCATCGGCATGGGAGGAACCTACATGCCGGGACTCAAACTGGTTGCTGAGCGCTTTGCCAGCCACCAGCGCGGGCGTGCCGTCGGCATCTATGTCGGCGCCCTGGTGCTGGGGGCATCGCTTTCCCTGGCACTACCGGGCAGCCTTGCCGGTATCTGGGGCTGGCGAACCGCCATGGTGGCCTGTTCCGCAGGGGTCTTCATCGGTGCGCTGCTCGCGCTGCCGGTGTTCCGCGACTATCGCCCCCACCAACCCTCTCGCACGGAATCAATGGGCTTTCACGGAGAGATTATCCGCAACTACCCTGCCCAACTGGTCATCCTGGGCTATGCCAGCCATATGTGGGAGATGTACGGCATGCGCAGTTGGCTTGCGCCGTTCTTTGCCGCAGCGCTTGTCGGTTGGGGTGTCGGCAGCGCCAAGGCAACTGCTGCTGCTGCAAGCATCGCCGCCCTGCTGATTGGCCTCGGCACCTTTTCAACCGCCATCACCGGCGGATTGTCCGACCGCTTCGGCAGAACCGTCACCATCAGCGCGGTCATGTTCGGATCAGCCATCTGCTCGTTCCTGTTCGGCTGGCTGATCAACACCAACCTGATCCTTACCCTGACAGTAGGGGTCTTGTACGGCTGGCTGATTGTGGCGGAATCACCGGTTTTCTCAACCGCCCTGACCGAACTGGTGGCACCCGGCTACCTGGGGACTGCCATGGGTATGCAGTCCCTGGTGGGGTACACCATGGGCATGATCTCTCCCACGGTCTTTGGCTGGGCACTCGACCGTTTTCAGCACTGGCAGCCCTGGCCAGGCATAAACGGCGCCTGGGGAGCGGCCTTTGCCACCGTCGGGGCCGGAGCACTGGCAGGTCCCTGCTGCATGTGGCTCTTGCGCAAACACCCGGCCTCACAGCGACTGGCGCAGGGAAAACGCTGACAACAGTTGACATTCTGCAGTAGTAGGCTATAGAAACCACATGAACAAACCGTATGACATAGCCCGGACCTGGGAACCCCAGTTCGTCAATGACCTGCTCCAGGTTCTGGTGGCGGCCCTTGAGGCACGGGACAGCTATGCCCAGGGCCATATCAAGCGAGTGGCCGAGATCAGCCTGGCCATCGGCGCCCGTATGAACCTGTCCGCCATTGAACTGCGCGACCTCTATGCCGCCGCCATCTTGCACGATATCGCCAAAAGCCTTGGCACAGCCGAAACAACCCTGAACAAACCGCAGCAGCTTGACCAGCACGAGGCAGCCATTATCCGGGAACATCCCTTCAAGGCCAGCCTGCTGGTGGTCGGTGTCGACAGCCTCACCCATCTCATGCCCACCATCATGTATCACCACGAACATTGGGATGGTAACGGCTATCCCGCCAAGCTGCAGGGAGAGTCAATTCCACTGCATGCCCGGATCATCGGTATTGCCGATGCCTTTGACGCCATGATCTCACCCCGCTCCTACAGACCCGCCATGAGCGTCGATGAGGCAGTCAAGGAACTGCTGTTGCAGAAGGAAAAACAGTTTGATCCGGATATTGTCGAGATCCTGATTGCCTGCCTGGAAGAAAACCGGTCTGAATGGAAGGACTTCAGTTACTACTTCTGCACATCGTAAGCCGCCGGACCGCCAAACCGCAGCAGAAGATGGTGAAGGCAAGTAGGATGACCGTTGCCCCTGTTGGCAGGTTCAGCAGAAACGACAGCATGATCCCCCCCACCACGGCGCAGAGCGAGAACAGCACGGCCAGGATCACGGTGGTCCTGAAACCGCGTGCAACCTGGAGGGCTGTTGCTGCCGGCAGGATCAGCAGGGCCGAGATCAACATCACCCCCACCAGCTTCATGGTCAAGACCACCGTCATGGCGGTCAAAAGCACCAACAGGTTATTTAAAAAGCTGACCCTGATGCCGCAGCTGGCAGCCAGTTCCTCATGAAAACTCAGGGCAACCAGGTCATTGTAATAAATCCACAACAATGTCAAGACCGTGACAAACAGGCCTGAAGCCACCAGCAGCTCGGTTTTGCTGATGGCCAGGATGCTGCCGAACAGGTAGCTGAACAGATCAACCCCGTAGCCACGCCCCAGGACCGCCAAAAGCACCCCCAGCGAGACCCCCAGTGACGAGACAATCCCGATGGCGGCATCCCCCCCCAGTCGGGCCCTGCCTGCCAAACGCAGGATCCCCAGGGAAGCCAGCAATACCACCGGCAGGGATACCAGCAACATGGCCGCCCCCTGCAGCCCGGCAAAAAGAGCCAGGG
Source organism: uncultured Geobacter sp. (assembly GCA_964622705.1). Lineage (GTDB taxonomy): Bacteria > Desulfobacterota > Desulfuromonadia > Geobacterales > Pseudopelobacteraceae > Trichlorobacter. The sequence goes on from CAZUSH010000024.1 coordinate 30,733, forward strand.
CAACACTGCCAAAGGTGACGTGGGCCAGGCCATCGCCGATCAACGACAAACGCCGCAGCACCAGAAAAACCCCCAGCACCGCGCACAACACGCCGATCAAAACCCCGGCAAGCAGTGCCCGCTGCATGAAACCATAGGAAAACATCTCGAAAAGTTGCATCGCTATCAGTGCCTGTGACAAATCAGATGTTGCGAATGCTCGCCAAAGAAAGCCGCCATCTCAGGTGAGTGGCAGAACTGCTCGAAGCTCCCCCAGAAGAGCAGCTTTTTATCCAGATACAGCATGCTTGAAGCATATTTGCCAATGGTGCCGGTATCATGGGTAACAAGCAGCACGGTGGTTCCTTCGGTTTTGTTCAGGTGCGAAACCAGCTCATAGAACCGCTCCCTGATCTCCGGGTCCAGGGCTGCGGTGGGCTCATCCATCACCAGTAAAGCGGGTTTATTGACCAGGGCGCGTGCCAGCAACACCCGCTGCTGCTGGCCTCCCGACAACTCACCGATCAGGCGGTGCTGCAGGTGATCGATACCCAGTTGTTCAAGCAGCCGCAGGACCACCTGCCGGTCATGGCGGTTGATACGGCGTGGCAGACGCTTGCCGGCCAACAGCCCCATCTGCACCACCTCAGCCACGGTGGCGGGAAACACGGGGCTCAGCACACCAAGGTTCTGCGGCAGATACCCCAGTTTTTCCCAGTTACTGAAGCGTTCGCGGGGCTGACCGAACAGGGTGATGCTCCCCTGGCTGACCGGCATCAGGCCAAACAGGGCACGCACAAGGGTGCTCTTGCCCGATCCATTCGGGCCAACAATACCGAGGTAGTCGCCGCTTGCCACGCTGAATGAAATATCTGACAGGGCCTCAACCGCACCATGGCGGCAGAAGAGCCCCTGTACGTCAATCAATACTTGCATGTTGTTCCTGTTTGTAAAATGCCGTGGGCTGCCGAACCGATATGCCAGCTGTTGTGAAGCCTATGTTCAGCAACCGACCTGATCAAGAAAATCGCTAAGAATGAAGCATCATACCCTGCATTGATGCGCCTTGCAATTCTCCTCTTTGTTGCTATTATAGCCGAGTATATTAATAGACATCTCATGCAGCAAAGGAGCATAACCATGGGACTTTTCGGTGGGCCGAGCAAGCAGGAGCTTGTCAACAAGGACAATGAAATCAAAAAACTTATGCAGATGCTTGATAACGTCGACAACGTGGTCATGCTTTGCGACACCACCAACGATAACAGTATCTTTTACCAGAATCGCCGTGCCAAGGAGCTGCTGCAGCAGCACCGCTCCGAGCTGAACGCCGGCCTGCGTGGCGCTGATGTAGCCAATGCCTTTGGCCATTCAATCCACCAGTTTCACAAGGACCCGGCCCGTATCCGCCGTATCTTTGCCAACCCCAAAACCGACATGCCCCATTCAGCCGACATCCCCATCGGTAACGTGGTTCTCCAGACCAAGGCCTATCCGATCTGGGATCCAACCGACCCCAACAAGGTGCTCTGTTTCATGGCCTGCTGGAATGACATTACTGCTGAGCGCATGGTCAAAGACCAACAGAACAAGGATGTTGAGCGGAAAAACTACCTGGAGGAGCGCATTCACCAGATCGCCACCGCCATGGAAGAGATGAGCATGACCGTCAATGAGGTGGCCGGCAACACCACCAATGCTGCTGATTCGGCAACACAGGTGGTTGAATCTGCCCACGAAGGACAGCGGGTGGTGAACCAGGCTGTTCAGGGGATGCAGCAGGTGGCAGCCGTGGTGCGTTCGTCAGCCGGCATTGTGGGCAACCTGGGGGCGACCTCGGAAAAAATCGGTGAGATTGTCAATGTCATTAATGAAATTGCCGATCAGACCAACCTGCTGGCCCTGAACGCCGCCATTGAAGCAGCCCGCGCCGGTGAGATGGGACGCGGTTTTGCCGTGGTGGCGGACGAGGTGCGCCGCCTGGCAGAGCGGACCATGACCTCCACCAAGCAGATCGGCGCCATGGTGGCAGAGATCCAGACCAACACCCAGAAGGCGGTGGCCTCCATCGAAGAAGGAAAAATTGAGGCGGAAAAGGGCGAACAGCTTTCACATCAGGCTGAATCATCCCTGATTGCGATTGTTGAATCGATTGAAAACATCAAGAACCTGATCGCCCAGATCGCCACGGCCTCTGAGGAACAGGCTGCAACCGCCACCGTGATCGCCGGTAACCTGGAAGAGATCTCCCGCGCCCACTAAGGCACCTCTCTTTATACTCGCGAAGACACCAAAAGGCCGGGAAGCGCTTCCCGGCCTTTTTGTGTCAACATCTGTGCGGGGTTCTGGCGAACTACTCTCCCACGCTGCCGAAATACTCCCGTTCCTGGGCGGAGAACATCCGATCCACATCCATGATGATCAGCAGATGTTCGGCATGATTGAACACGCCGGTAATGAACTCCTGATCAATGTTGCCGGAAACCATGGGCGGCGGAGGCTGGATCTCGCTGGAGTGAATCCGGATCACCTCGGAAACGGCATCCACGATGAAGCCGGTCAGACCGCCGGCCACGTCCATGACCATGATGCGGGTATGGCTGTCGTACTCGGACTCAGGCAGGCCAAAACGCTTGCGCATCGAGATGATCGGAATCACCTTGCCCCGCAGGTTAATGATGCCTTCAACATAGTGCGGGGTGTTGGGCATCTTGGTGATGCCGGGCATCCGGATGATTTCACGCACTTTTAAGACTTCAACCCCATATTCCTCATTGCTGAGCATAAAACTGACCAGCTGGATCAGCTGATCCCCGCCGGTTGTTGCTATTTCACCGCTTTTTACCAGGGCATTGGTACTCATCGAGACCTCCTCTGCATGGACTGTCAATTTTTAATAAATCATAGCACAGATTAAAAAAGGAAAAGAACAGATAAATGGTTTCCAATGCAACAGACAGCAAAAATGTCCGCAAAACCGGCTAGCCAGCTAGAAAAGTCCGTGCAATGGCCCACCTGCCCCAGCCAGCTCGTCGATCCTGCGTTCTACTGCGGGATCCTCCTCCAGCGCCGGGGCATGGAACGGCTTTTTGCGGGCATCGATCACCAGCGGGCCAGCACACCCCCAGTGACGCTTGTGTACCCGGCTGCCGACGCCATAGATATCGGCAGCCGGGTTGGAACGGGTAAAGGCTACCCAGAGGAAATTGTCCAAGGCTCGGCAGCAAAAAGCGCTGTCGTCAACAACGATCACCAGGGCAATGCTGTTTGGCACGGGCCGCTCTTCCCAGAAACGGCACAGGGCTTCAATGGCAGGGTCAGGTTCACCCGCTTGCGGCGGCGATGCTGGTGCCTGCAGCACCAGCACGCCAGGCAGGGCAAGCCCCGGCGCAGTCCAGCCGTTGGGCAGAGCAAGCTCAGCCGGAAGCTCGTGCGCCAAAACACGACGCGGCTGGCCAGTGGCAGCAATAACCACTTTGGAACCCTGATTGAAGCCGCCACCGGAATAATCGAGGGTATCAATGGTGGTGCCGGTCTGGAAATGCAGATCGCGGCGCCACTCCACCCGCTCAAGCAGATGTCTGAATACCGCGGTGATGTCATGAATATCCAGGTTCGGATTATCCTGCTCAGCCACAATCAGCAGATATTTTGCCAGGGACAACTGGCCCTGCCCCAGTATAGCATTGGCCTGGGTCAGCAATTCAAGCGGCTGCGCCGTACCATCGTAAGGGGTATAGCGCTCAGAACCGATTGCCAGCAACAGCGGGTGCACGCCGGCCGCATCAACGGCATGCACAGCCTTCACGCCGGGCAGGACCGTGGGGATCAATGCGCCGGTCAGCTCATGGATAAAGGCCCCGAACGAGGTATCTTCCTGGGGTGGCCGGCCAACCGTGGTAAAGGGCCAGATAGCATCGGGCCGGTGATAGACCGCCTCTACCTCGATGAATGGAAAGGGATGGGTCAGGCTGTAGTACCCCAGGTGGTCGCCAAAGGGTCCCTCCGGCAAGGTGACCTGGGGATCAATGGAGCCGACAATGCAGAAATCCGCCTCTGCCGGAACCGGCAGGCCTGCCGGGGTGGTGGCCATGGTAATGCGGTGGCCCGCCAACAGCCCGGCAAAGGCAAGTTCGGGCATCCCCTCGGGCAGCGGCATCACTGCTGCCACACTCATGGCAGGCGCGCCCCCCACAAAGACATTGACCTTGAGCCGCTCGCCACGGGCAATCGCGTGTTGATGGTGCACGCCGATACCGCGATGGATCTGGTAGTGCAGACCGGCCTGTTTGTCCGGCAGATACTGATTGCCGGAAATCTGCACCCGGTACATGCCCAGGTTGGATTTACCAAAGCCCGGCTTGTACGGATCCTCGCTGTAGACCTGTGGCAGGGTGATGAAGGCCCCGCCATCACCCGGCCAGGAAACCAGCTGCGGCAAGTGGGAAAGCGTCGTACGGCCCGCCAGGGATGGCGCTGAACGGCCACTCACCTGCCGGGGCAGCAGATGCAAGGCCCCCAGCAGGGCGCCGGGGAGCTGCACCGGCTGTCGCAACGCCTCAAAGGGCCGCACCTTCAGCCGCACCAGGGTCTCGATGGTTTGCAGGGTATCCCGGAAGATGAATCTGGTTCGCTCAAGCGTACCGAACAGGTTGCCAAGCAGCGGAAAGGCAGAGCCCCGTACCCGCGTGAAAAGCAAAGCCGGACCACCAGCCCGGTAGACCCGCCGCTGAATGCTGCCCACCTCCAGGTATGGATCAACCGGCACCTCAATCCGCCGTAGCATACCGTGACGTTCCAGATCCGCAACACACTCCTGCAGATTTTTATACCCCATCGTCTTCTTCTCTTTTCCGGCTGTCATTTACTTCCGGATACGGTATCATCAGCACCACGTCAATTCAACCTGAACCTGAACCTGCTGCTATGATCCGACCAACCATTTTTGGGAAATTTCTGATAGCTGCGTTGCTGATAGCGCTGGTGCCGCTACTGGCAGCCTCATTCATTCTTTTTTCCGGGCTTGAACAGGTACGCGACCGGCTGGCGCTGGAGATCGGGGACAGTGCCGAGCAGCTGGCGGCTGAGGCACTGCAAATGCGTGCCCGGCAGGTTGCCGGCAGCATCAGCGATTACCTCTACCGCCGTGAGGACGACCTGCGCTTCCTCAGCACCTTTAGCCAGGATCGCACGGTCTTGCTGAACTTCTGGAAACAGCGCCGGGGCGAGATCTGGGAACGCCGCACAGCGGCTGACGGCAAGATCAGGGAACTGCACGAATGGCTGCCGATGTACCGCTCCTTTGCCCTGATCAATGCAGCTGGCCAGGAACTGTTGGTCTTGAAAAACGGGCAGTTTTTACCGCCGCAGGCGTTACGCAACGTCTCCCTACCCAGCCGGACCGAATTTAAAAGCGAGACCTATTTTGCAGAGATCAGGAAACTTAAGCCGGGCCAGATCCATGTCACCCACCTGACCGGTTTCCACCTCAACCGGCTGCAACAACTTGGCAAGGCCCAGGAACCGGAGCAGGCCACCGGCAGTCACTATAACGGCACCATCCGCTTCGGCATGCCGCTGTTTGATAAAAGCGGCCGCTTTACCGGCGCCTTTGTCATATCGCTCGATCACCGGCACCTGATGGAATTCACCCAGCACCTTGACCCGGGCCCCGGTTTTTCAACGGTCTTTCCCTCCTACAAAAGCGGCAACTACGCCTTTCTTTTTGACGACGAGGGGTGGATCATCACCCACCCCAAGTTGTGGGACCTGCGGGGTGTTGATCAACAGGGTCGGCTCCTGCCCCCCTATCGCCAGACCTCAAGTCAGCAGGACGTCAACGCGGGCAATATCCCGTTCAATCTGGACGAGGCCGGCTTCGTACACCCCAACTACCCCAAGGTGGCAGAGCTGGTCCGTAAACGGCAAAACGGGGTTGTCGAGCTGACCAACGTAGGAGGAGCCCGCAAAATCATGGCCTATGCGCCGATCCTGTATGACACCGGCCCTTACCGCAAGCACGGCATCTTCGGCGGGATCACCATCGGCTACCAGGTTGACCAGTTCCAGCAGCAGGCCAGCACCGGCAGCCAACTGATCACCAGCAAACTCAAGGAGTACCGTAAACAAAGCGCCTTGTTGCTCTTCTTAACCGGCCTACTGGCCATCCTGGCAGCCTGGCTGCTGGCACGCGGCATCTCCAGGCCGTTACAACGGCTGAGTGCCGGCGCCAGGAAACTGGCCAGCGGCGAATCAGGCGCGCCGGTCGTGGTGCGGGGGCGCGATGAGCTTGCCGATCTGGCCTTTTCCTTCAATGTCATGACCGCAGAGTTGGAGCAGCGCAAGGCCAAGCTGATCGCCACCCTGGAAGAGTTGCAGGAATCGCGGCAGGCCATCCTGGATGAACGCAACTTCAAGGCCAGCATCCTGGAGAGTATTTCAAGCGCCATCACCACCTTTGCCCCTGACGGCACCCTGACCTCCTACAACAGCACTGCCAGCCGCTTCCTGGGGCATGAATGGCCGCTCGGCAGCCATTATGCCTCTGTCTTTCAGGAATGGGAGACACTGCCGGCCAGGATCGCCGCCGCCTTTTCCGAAAAGCTCGGCTATGGACGCGCACCGCTCAGGATCATGCTGCAGGGGCAGGCCCGTCACTTTGATGTGGGCATCTTTCCGATCGGTGAACATGCCGAACGGGGCCTGACCGTGACCCTGCGTGACGAGACCTTACGGGAAGAACTGCGTGAAGAGACCTTCAGGCTTGACCGGCTGGCCTCGCTGGGAAAACTGGCGGCCGGTATCTCCCATGAGATTCGCAATCCGCTGACCGGTATCTCGCTGTTGTTGGACGATCTGCACGACCGGGCCTCGCTCAACCAGGACGAGCGTCTGCTGTTGCGCAAAGCCATGAATGAAATCGAACGGATAGAGCGTCTGACCAGCGCCCTGCTCTCCTTTGCTTCTCCGCCAAAGGCCTGCTTCAGACCCGCCCGCCTGGATGAACTGATCCAGGAGGTGGTGCTCTTGCTCACCCAGTCTTGCCGCAAACAGGGGATCAACCTGGTTGTCACCTGCAGCGGCAGCCAACGGGTGCTGCCGCTGGACAGCGACCGCATACGCCAGGCCGTGCTGAATCTGATTAAAAATGCCCAGGAGGCCTTGCCGCATGGCGGCACGATCACCCTGACCCTGCAAATGAACGAGGACTGTTGCGATCTGACCATTCAGGATACCGGCCCCGGCATTCCCGAAGAGGACCTGCCGCTGATCTTTGAACCGTTCTTCACCCGCAAGGGGGCGGGCACCGGCCTGGGACTTTCCATCACCAAACGGATCATCGAAGAGCACGGCGGCTGCATCAGCGTTGCGGCAACCGCTGGCCAGGGCACCTGCTTCAGCATCCGGCTACCGGTAATACCAACGGCCCAGAACGGCTTTTCAGCATGACAACGCAGGCAATACCTGCTATAGCCTCAGAAATTTCATTGTTCTAAAATTATGGATTACATGCGCACAACTGCCCGCACCCCCCCCAAAAGACAACGCCATTTTCCCGCTGTTTCTCGAGCGTTTCATCCCCCTGGCGTTTTTCACCCTGCTCTCGGCAACCGCCATCTATCTGCTTGAGCGTTCCAGCCACCTGGTTATCTTTACTACCTACGGCATTATTCCTTCTGTTAACACCTCCACCCCCTTTACCCAGGCCATCCAGCAACACGAATTCGTCACCATCAGCATGGTGACCCTGATTGCGCTCTGCATTGCAGCGCCGGTGGCCTGGCGCCGGGCCCTCCGGGAGCGGACCAACATCCTGATGGAGCTGCAGAACCAGGAGCATCTGCGCAGCATCAAACTGTTGCTCGATTCAACCCAAGAGGGCATCTACGGCACCGACCACCAGGGTGTCTGCATCATGGCCAATCAATCCTGCGCCCTGATGCTGGGGTACGATACCCCGGAACAGCTACTCGGCCAGCACATGCACAGCCTGATGCACCACAGCTTTGCAGATGGCAGCCCCTACCCGGAGGAGGCATGCAGGGCCCACCGGCTTGCCAAAGAAGGCCCCGACGCCATAGGGATTGATAATGAGGTGTTCTGGCGCCGGGACGGCAGCTCCTTCCCGGTCTCCTACAACGCCTACCCGATCATCGAGGATGAGCAGATCATCGGGATTGTCTGTACCTTTGTGGATATCTCGGACAGGCGAGCCCTGGAGGAACAGCTTCGGCATGCCCAGAAGATGGAGGCAGTCGGCCAGCTTGCCGGAGGGATCGCCCATGATTTCAACAATATTCTCCAGATCATCTCGGGTAACACCCAGATTTTGCAGTTTGAGCAGTTCTCAAACGGCACCACCTCGCCACGTCTGCAGGAAATTCTCTGCGCGGTAGAACGCGGCACCATGCTGACCCGCAGCATGCTGGCCTTCAGCCGCAAGCAGTCCATGTTTACCGAGCCGCTTGAACTGAATCAGCTGGTAAAGGACTCGGAGCTGCTGGCCCACAAATTGCTTACCAACGGCATCACCCTGCAGCTGAACCTGAGCAGTGCGGCACTCATGATCGATGCCGATGCAACCTTGCTGCAGCAGGTGATCTTCAACCTGGTCACCAATGCCCGGGATGCCATGCCTGATGGTGGCTGTATCACCATCAAGACGCTACAGCAGGTGGTTGATTACAACTTTATCGCCAGCTACGGCCTGGGTACGCCGGGCCTGTATGCCGTGCTGTCGGTCAGCGACACCGGCAAGGGGATTCCCGCAGAGCTGCGCACAAAGATTTTCGAACCGTTCTTTACCACCAAGGGCACCGGCAAAGGCACCGGTCTGGGGCTCTCCATGACCTACGGCACCATCAGGCAGCATGGCGGTTTCATCATGGTTGATTCACAGGAAGGAAACGGCAGCTGTTTTACGGTCTACTTGCCACTACTCAGCAGGGAACACGAACTGACACCAGATGCTCAAAGAAACGATTCTCATAATTGACGACGAAGCGTTCATCCGGGAGAACGTACAACGAATCCTGCATGAAGACGGTTACCGGGTGCTTGAGGCTGCCGACGGTGCCGAGGCGCGCGAGCTGATCGCCAGCGAGGATGTTGACCTTGCGCTTTTAGATCTGAACCTGGGTCCGGAGAACGGGCTGCAGTTATTGACCGCCCTGAAAGAAGCCAACCCGGACCTGCTGGTCATCATCATCACCGGCTACGGTTCGGTTGAGTCCGCAGTCGAGGCGCTGAAGCTCGGGGCCTTCGACTACATGAAGAAGCCGTTTAAGGCCGATGCCCTGCGGGTGATCGTCAAGCTGGCCCTGCAGACCCAGGAATTAAAGCGCGAGGTGCGCAGTCTGCGGCGTTCCGGCGCACTGGGCCTTGATCTGCCTCTGCTTGGCGAGAGTCCTGTCATCAGGCAGGTGCTCGACCAGGTTCGCGAGGTTGCCAGGATCCCGGGCGCAACCGTCTTGGTAACCGGCGAATCAGGCACCGGCAAGGAGCTGGTTGCACGGGCCATTCATTCACTGTCCGACCGCCGGGAACATCCCTTTGTGGCGGTTAACTGCGCCTCAATCCCGATCGAGCTGATGGAAAGCGAGCTGTTCGGCCATGAAAAAGGGGCCTTTACCGGGGCAAGTGCGCGCAAGATCGGCCTGTTTGAAGAGGCCCATAACGGCACCATCTTCCTTGACGAGATCGGCGACATGTATGCCTCGTTGCAGGCCAAGCTGCTGCGGGTCCTGCAGGAACGCACCATTCGCCGGGTGGGTGGCAGCAAGGATCTGCCGGTTGACCTGCGGGTGATTGCCGCAACCAACCGCGACCTGCGCCAGCGTATCGTGGCCGGCACCTTTCGGGAAGACCTGTTCTACCGCCTGAACGTGGTCCCCCTGCACCTGCCGCCGCTGCGCGAACGGGGCAACGACATCCTGCTCTTGGCAAAACACTTCCTGCTCCAGTTCAGCCAATCCTTTGGCAAACGTTTTACCAGCATAGCGCCTCAGGCAGAGCAGTTACTACTTGCCTACCCCTGGCCCGGCAATGTGCGCGAACTGAAGAACATCATCGAACGGATCTGTATCATGGCCAGCGGGCCGATCCTGGAGCACCGCCAGCTCCCGGCGGAGCTGCACCAGCACGCCCCGAACACAACTTCAAGCACAACCAGCATTGATACATCACAAGGCATTGAACAAGCAGTTGCTTTATTTGAACAGCAACTCATCCGCACCGCCCTTGAACAGGCTGATAACAACGTGGTCAAGGCAGCCCTGATCCTGAAGATCCCCCGTGGCACCCTGCGTTACAAGATGGAAAAATACGGTTTCTGAGCCTGCCCGGCACCAACTGGCGAAAATCAGCCAGTCCTACTGGCCAAATTCCGCCATTTTTTTGTAACACCCCCACCACGTCTCACCGCAACCATTCAGCTAAACAGCTAATTTCACTACGCTCTACCGCCATCTGACCGTAACGGCACAGCCATTGCTAAAACAAAATCACATAATCGTGTAAACAGTCGCCTGTTTCAGCCGGCAGAACGAATGATGCAGAATGTCCCGCAACGGTTGCATGTTTGTTTTTTACTGATATAAGGCAGATACACCCGAGCACGCCTTTGTTAGCAGTTCACCACTCTAAGGAGGAACGCCGATGTTCAAAAAGATTTTTGCCGCAGTTCTCACCCTGGCCCTGGCACTACCCCTCGCTGCCCAAGCAGCCCCGATCGTCATCAAATTCAGCCACGTGGTTGCCAATGACACCCCCAAGGGTCAGGCAGCCAACTACTTTAAAAAGCTGGCTGAAGAGCGTACCAAGGGACGGGTCAAGGTAGAGGTCTATCCCAACAGCCAGCTCTTTAAGGACAAGGAAGAGATGGAGGCCCTGCAGATGGGTTCCGTGCAGATGCTGGCCCCCTCCTTGGCAAAGTTCGGTCCTCTGGGGCTGAAGGAGTTTGAACTGTTCGACCTGCCGTTTATCTTTGACGACTATGCCGAGCTGCACAAGGTAACCCAGGGCCCGGTCGGCGCAAAGCTCCTCAAAAAACTCGAAACCAAGGGCCTGATGGGATTGGCCTACTGGGATAACGGCTTCAAGGTGATGTCCGCCAACAAACCACTCAAAGTACCTGGCGATTTCAGAGGCCTCAAGATGCGGATCCAGTCCTCCAAAGTACTTGACTCCGAGATGCGCTCCGTGGGCGCCATGCCGCAGGTACTGGCCTTCTCCGAGGTGTATCAGGCCCTGCAGACCGGCGTGGTTGACGGCACCGAGAACCCGCCTTCCAACCTCTACACCCAGAAGATGCATGAGGTGCAGAAGTATGTCACCGTCTCCAACCATGGGTACCTGGGCTATGCCGTGCTGGTGAACAAGAAGTTCTGGATGGGCCTGCCGGCCGATATCCGCACCATTCTGGACGGCTGCATGAGAGACGCCACCGCCTTTGCCAACAAGGTCGCTAAAAAGGATAACGACGATGCCCTGGCAGCGGTCAAGAGATCCGGTCGTTCCCAACTCATCTACCTGACCCCGGCTGAACGCGCCGCCTGGAAAAAGGCCATGGACAAGGCCCACAAAGAAAACATGGGCCGCATCGGAGCTGATGTTGTCAAGGAAGTGTACCGCGAAACCGGGTACAACCCGAACAAATAGAGATACCCTGGCAAAGCCGCTGCAGATCTGCAGCGGCTTTGTTGCGTCCAGCGATTTTGTATGCCACTTGTTTCTCTGTAGCCATATGCATGGCTAAGACGAACCAACTTCGTGAGCAACTGCAATGAAACGGAATTACAACGCAGGAGTTACCGATTATGATGAAATACCTTGATCACCTGGAGGAAGGGATCATTACCTTCCTCATTGGCGCAGCAACGCTGGTCATTGCCGTTGCCGTCACCCGCCGCTATCTCATGGGCATTCCTGTTCCCGCCTTTCAAGACTGGCTGCTGGGCTTCAATATGGCATGGGCCCAGGAGCTCTGCATCTACATGTTTGTCTGGATGGCCAAGTTCGGGGCTGCCTATGGTGTCCGGACCGGCATTCACGTTGGCGTGGATGTGCTGATCAACCGCCTGCCGCCCAGATGGTGCAAGACCTCGGTACTGCTCGGCCTGGCAAGTGGCGCCCTGTTCACCGGCATCATCGCCACCCTGGGGGCCGGTTTTGTCTGGGAAAACGGCATGCACTACGCTGTGTACAGCCGCTTTGGTCTGCCCATGCCGGATGATCTGTATGAAGGCCCGATCACCCCTGACCTGGAGTGGCCCACCTGGGCGGTGTATCTGGCCATTCCCCTGGGATCATCACTGATGTGTTTCCGTTTTCTGCAGGTGGCCTGGGGCTTTTTCCGCACCGGTGAACTGCCCCACCACGATCACAGCCATGTGGATGGCCTGGATGACGAAACCGTCAATGCAACCGAAGCACTTGAAGAATACGAAGAGCACAAACTTGATGATATTCAGGACGGAGGTGTTAAATGAGCGCACAGTCTGATGCACAGGTGCTTATGACACCGAAAAAAGCCGCCATCTGGGTTATCGGTATTCTTGCCGCCTTGATCGGCATCGCATCCATGGGGAACGTGGGGATTGTCTTTGCCCTCCTGATCGGTCTGATGCTGACCGGTATGCCGATCTCTATCTCCCTGGGCCTGACCGTCCTGACCTTCCTGTTCTTTATGTCCCATGTGCCGCCGGAAACCGTGGCCATGAAACTGTTCACCGGCATCGAGAAATTTGAGATCATGGCGATCCCGTTCTTCATCCTGGCCGGCAACTTCCTGACCCACGGCGGCGTGGCCAAACGGATGATCCGTTTTGCCACCGCCATGGTGGGCCACTGGTACGGTGGACTTGGTCTGGCCGGTGTCATGGCCTGCGCCCTGTTTGCGGCGGTGTCCGGTTCCAGTCCTGCCACGGTGGTGGCCATCGGCTCGATCCTGCTGCCGGCCATGGTCAAGGCCGGTTTTCCCCGCAACTTCGGGGCCGGGGTCATCTCAACCTCCGGCTCGCTGGGTATCCTGATCCCGCCCTCAATCGTGATGGTGATCTATGCCGTCGCGACCGGCGGCAGCGTCGCCCTCGGCCCGGGCGGCGAGCGCGTCACATCC
>CAZUSH010000025.1:0-43396 GCA_964622705.1 uncultured Geobacter sp.
TAACAAGCAGCATGGGCGTCAACTGCACGACGTGAGGAGGATTTTTTTCCGTCATATCCCATTTCTCCAAACTGAGTCGCAGAACACAGATATAGACTGATTCCTAGTTGGGATTTTTTGTACCGAGCTGATGATCGGAGCTAGTCAGATATAGCACAACAATGATTCCAGCAAACAAACAAAAACGCAAAAAACAAATGTTTTACAGCCGGTTCTCCTTACTCACTCCCCAAAGACACAATCAACCCCATTACTCAGCGAGACCTTTACGTATTCAAGCTGCGCCAACAGGGTGACGTCAGGTCCAGCAAGCTGGCGGGGTACGGGCGTCCGGCACGGGAAGACGTGCGCAGAAAATCATGGGGCATCCATGACTAGAAGGTTGCTGCCTCACCCTCCCAGCCTGTCACTCAGGCCACCCGCATCAGCCTCCGCCTGAAGAACAGCAGCGCTGCTCCCCCGCATCCCAGCAGCAACAGGCTCGACGGTTCCGGCACCGGCGCCAGGTCTACATCGGCGTATAGCCGGGTGGTAACGTCAAGAACACCATCCACCAGCGGGGCATTAACATCCAGGAAAATGCCGTTGATGATGAACTCCTCCAACTGTGGATTTACTACCAGTTGATGGTGGATGGCCGAACCGTTGTCATAACCGTAGATCATCGGCATCACCGAGGAGAACGCGCGCGCCTCCTCGGAGGTGAACGGATAACCGGTGATGGTCCTGATGAAATAATCCCCTGTATCCTGTCCCGGCATGATCGGCGGTCCATTCCAGTAGGACAAGGTGCTGTTCAGTTCCGCCAGATGTACCCTGAACATCGTGAAATAGTCAAAATCACCAATGCCTACGGTAAAGTAACCGGTATCCGGATTACTCCCGAACAGGCTGAGGCCGGCCTGGTCCCCATAGCTAGAGACCTCAAACTGAGCAATCTCCACAACTGTCGCCATGGTGTTACCAGGGGAGCTGCACAGCAACAGCACAAGCAGGGCGATGGCAAGCTTTTTCATAGATGACTCCTCTCCAGCAAACAATGTGAACAGCCAGTTCACCTGCAGCACAGGCCATACCCACATACAACAAGCTAAAATCACAAGGACTATTTTTTCAGTCCGCACAATTATGTCAAGCAAGCCGACAGTTCGTGGCGCAGGAGAAACACTTTCAAACGAACGACACCCATAACGTAGCGCAGGAGCAGGCAGCGCGGACCGATCCGTTTGTCCAGCATGCTCGCGTGAGTCATGCACCCCAACATCCTGCGTCAAAACCCCGACATTGACACCAGATGTTGGCAGGAGCATACTTGCCCGTCACTGTTCTGCAGGAGGGGCAGTTCATGGAAGCTACTGAAAGCGCATCCCCAAGCATCCCGTTTGTTCACCTACATCTCCACACCCAGTATTCGCTGCTGGACGGCGCCAACCGGATCGAGGATCTGGTGGCCAAGGCCAAGGCATGCCAGATGCCGGCCATGGCGATTACCGACCACGGCAACATGTTCGGCGCGGTGGAATTTTACCTGAAGTGCAAGAAGGCCGGGATCAAGCCGCTGATCGGCTGCGAGCTGTATATTGCGCCTGACTCCCGTTTTTCGAAGGATTCCAAGGGGATTTCCGAGGCAGCCTACCACCTGATCCTGCTCTGCCAAAACCTGGAAGGCTACAAGAACCTCTCCTACCTGACCTCGGCCGGTTTCAAGGAAGGCTTTTACTACCGCCCCCGCATCGACCGCCAGTTGCTGGAGCAGCACAGCGAGGGGCTGATCGCCCTTTCCGCCTGCCTGAAGGGCGAAGTGGCGATGCAGTGCGGCCGTAACAAGATGGAGGAGGCGCTGGAGACCGCCCGCTGGTACAGCAACCTGTTTCCAGACCGTTACTACATCGAGATCCAGGAAAACACGCTGCCCGAGCAGGATGTGGTCAACAAGCGCCTGATCGAGGTGGCTCGTGAGCTGAACCTGCCGCTGGTGGCCACCAATGACTGCCACTACCTGAACCGGGAGGATGCCAAGGCCCACGAGGTGCTGCTCTGCATCCAGACCGGCAAGACCATGGGCGACCCGACCCACATGCGGTTCTCGGCTGAGGAGTTTTACGTCAAGACCCCGGAGGAGATGGCGGCGGCCTTCCACTATGCCCCGGAGGCGGTTGCCAATACGGTGACGATTGCCGAGCGCTGCAACCTTGAGCTGCCGCTGGAGAAGGAGTACTACTTCCCCCACTTTGAGCCGCCCGAAGGCAAGACCCACGACGAGATGCTGGAGACCCAGGCCACAGCCGGCCTGGAGGAGCGGCTGAAGACCATCCGCCTGAAGTACCCGGATATGACGCCGGAGCAGGAGCAGGCCTACTACACCCGCCTGCGGATTGAGCTGGATTGTATCCGCCAGATGAAGTTCCCGGCCTACTTCCTGATCGTGGCGGACTTCATCAACTGGGCCAAGAACCACGGTATCCCGGTGGGGCCGGGCCGGGGTTCGGCCGCCGGTTCGCTGGTGGCCTACGCCATCAAGATCACCGACCTTGACCCGCTGCCCTACAACCTGCTGTTCGAGCGTTTCCTCAACCCGGAACGGATCTCGATGCCTGATATCGACGTGGACTTCTGCCAGGATCAGCGCGAAAAGGTGATCGAGTACGTCATCAACAAGTACGGGCGCGAGCGGGTCTGCCAGATCATCACCTTTGGGACCATGAAGGCCAAGGCGGTGGTGCGGGACGTGGGCCGGGCCCTGGACATGACCTACGGCGACGTGGACAAGATCGCCAAGCTGATCCCGGACGACCTGAAGATGACCATCCAGAAGGCGATCCAGCAGGAGCCGCAACTGAAGGAGATGGCCGATGCCGATCCCAAGGTGGCCCAACTGCTTGAGACCGCCATCAGCCTGGAGGGGTTGGCCCGCCACGCCGGTACCCATGCCGCCGGGGTGGTGGTGGCGCCCAATCAGCTTGAGGAATACCTGCCGGTCTACAAGGATCAGAAGACCGGCGGCATCAACACCCAGTACTCCATGAAGTATGTGGAGATGGTGGGTCTGGTGAAGTTCGACTTCTTGGGGCTTAAGAACCTGACCGTGATCCAGAACGCGGTGCGGATGATCCGCGAGGGCCAGAACCCCGAGTTCGATATCGCCCGGCTGCGGGACGACGACCAGGCCAGCTACGAGCTGATCTCTTCCGGCAACACCACCGGCATCTTCCAGCTTGAATCCAGCGGCATGAAGGAGATGCTGACCAAGCTGAAGCCCTCCTGCTTCGAGGACGTGATCGCGGCCTGCGCCCTCTACCGTCCAGGCCCCTTGGGCTGCGGCATGGTGGACGAATTCATCGAGCGTAAGCACGGCCGCCAGAAGGTGGTCTACGACCTGCCCCAACTGGAGCCGATCCTGAAGGATACCTACGGGGTCATCGTCTACCAGGAGCAGGTCATGCAGATCTCCCGCTCCCTGGCCGGGTACTCCCTGGGCCGCGCCGACCTGTTGCGCCGCGCCATGGGTAAGAAGGACCCGGCGGTTATGGCCAAGGAGAAGGAGCCGTTTCTGGAGGGGGCCAAGGCCCAGGGGCTGGATATCAAGAAGGCCGAGGCGATCTTTGACCAGATGGCCAAGTTTGCCGAGTACGGCTTCAACAAGTCCCACTCGGCCGCCTACGCCCTGATCGCCTACCAGACCGCTTATCTCAAGGCCCACTACCCGGTGGAGTTCATGGCGGCCCTGCTCTCCTGCGACATGGACAGCACCGACAAGGTGTTGAAGAGCATCAGCGACTGCCGTGAGCAGGGGATCGAGGTGCTGCCGCCTGACATCAACGCCTCGGGCCAGTCCTTTACCGTGGTGGGCAAGTCGATGCGCTTTGGCCTGGGGGCGGTCAAGGGGGTCGGTGGCGGCGCAGTGGAATCGATCCTGGAGGCCCGCGCGGACGGGCCGTTTGCCGATATCTTCGACTTCTGCGAGCGGGTGGACCTGCGCCGGGTCAACAAGCGGGTGATGGAAGCGCTGATCAAGTGCGGTTCCTTTGATTCGCTGCACAAGTGGCGCGCCCCGCTGATGGCGGCCCTGGACGACGCCATGAGCGCCGGCCAGAAGTTCCAGGAGGAGCGGGACAGCGCCCAGGTCTCGCTGTTCGGCGATATGCCCGCTGCGGTGATCAACAAGGGGGCCCGCAAGCTGCCGGCCATTGAGGAGTGGATGGACAAGGAAAAGCTGGGCTTTGAAAAGGAGGCCCTGGGCTTTCTGATCACCGGCCATCCGCTGGACCGTTACGCCAACGACATCAAGCGGTTTGCCTCGGCCGAGATCGCCCGCCTGGGAGACCTGGCCGAAAACAGCGAGGTGCGGATCTGCGGTATCGTCACCTCCCTCAAGGAGATCACCACCAAAAAAGGGGACCGGATGGGCTTTGCCACCATCGAGGACCTGACCGGCCAGATCGAGATCACGGTCTTTTCCGACATGTACGTCCCGGCCGCACACCTGCTGAAGTGCGATGACCCGCTCCTGATCACCGGCAAACTGGAAAAAGGGGAAAAGGGCTGCAAGCTGCTGGTGATGAAGCCCCAGGAGGGCAACGGCCGCAAGTTCCCCAACCAGGTCAGTGTAAACGGTGATATCAAACTGCTGTCCGAAGCCCAGGAACAGCAAACCACCCGGATCAGCCTGGCCCTGCGCCTGCCGGAGCTGACTACCGAACAGCTGACACCGATCCGGCAACTGCTGGAGGCCCACCCCGGCAACCTGCCGGTGCTGCTGCAACTGGAGATCCCCAACCGCAGCCGCACCATCATCAAACTGCCGGATCACCTGAAAGTCGCGGCCAGTGATGAATTTAGGCTGGCGGTAGAACGGTGTGTCGGGTATAATGCCGCGATCTTTGAATGAATGGTCTTTTTCCGCCCTGGCTACGTCAAGCGGCGGCCTTACTTGTGCGACGTACAGACGGTACGTCTCCGCGTAAGTCCTTGCTTGCCGCACCCAGAACGGAAAAATCCTCATTCCTCACCTAGTACGCTAATTTAACTTTTTGTGAGGTACCCCTGATGGCAGCCACTGTCTACATGGAGTTTGAAAAACCGATTGCCGAGCTGGAGAAGAAGATTGAAGAGCTGCGCGCTCTGGGTGTGGGCGACCTGTCCACTGAGATCAATGCCCTGGAGAGCAAGGTGGAGGAAAAGCGCCGGGAGATCTTCAACAACCTGACCCGCTGGCAGAAGGCCCAGGTGGCCCGCCATATCAACCGTCCCTTTACCCTGGATTATATCAAGCACCTCTTTACCGATTTCAACGAGCTGCACGGCGACCGCAACTTCGGCGACGACCATGCCATTGTGGGCGGCCTGGCCCGTTTTGACGGCCAGCCGGTTATGGTGGTGGGGCATCAGAAGGGGCGCGATACCAAGGAAAAGGTCTTCCGCAACTTCGGCATGCCCAATCCGGAAGGGTACCGCAAGGCGCTGCGCCTGTTCCGGATGGCCGAGCAGTTCGGTCTGCCGATCATCACCTTTGTGGACACCCCGGGCGCCTATCCCGGTATCGGCGCCGAGGAGCGGGGCCAGGCCGAGGCAATTGCCCGCAACCTGCGTGAGATGGCGGAACTGAAGGTGCCGGTGATCGTCTGCGTGACCGGCGAAGGCGGTTCCGGCGGCGCCCTGGCCATTGCCGTGGGCAACCGGGTGCTGATGCTGGAACACTCGGTCTATGCCGTTATCTCGCCGGAAGGCTGCGCCGCGATCCTCTGGTCCGACGGCACCAAAGGGGCCCAGGCAGCCGAGGCGCTCAAGCCGACCGCCCAGGACATCATCGGCCTAGGGGTGATCGACGAGATCATTCACGAGCCGGTCGGCGGCGCCCACCGCGATCATGAGGCCACGGCCCAGGCCATGGGCTCCGCCATCCGTCAGCACTTGGCAGAGCTGCAAGCGATGTCGCCGGAAGAGCTGGTGGAGGATCGCTATCAGAAGTTCCGCGCCATGACACAAATGGCCGAATAATTTTCAATTTCATTTCACGACAACCTTTTTGCAGGGGTGCTTCGGCGCCCCTGTTGTTGTTCGAGGCGATATGAAACTGTTGCTGCTGAAATATCTGATTCTGGTGGGGGGCGGCGGCCTGATCGGTAGCCTGGTGGGCTGGCTCATGCGCTGCGGCGGACATGGCTGAAGCATGTTGGGCAGTCCCTGGTCAGGGGCGATCTACGGTGCTTTGGCAGGCTTGCTGGTGGCCCTGGTGCCGGGTGAAACCGGCCATACAAATGACAAGGACAGACCATGACTGAACGTCTGCAGAAGATTATTGCCGCTGCCGGGATCACCTCCCGCCGGGCAGCCGAAGAGCTGATCCTGGCCGGTCGGGTGGCGGTCAACGGGGTGGTGGTGACTGAGTTGGGCAGCAAGGCTGATCCCCACAAGGATCAGATTACGCTGGACGGCCACCCGATCAAACCGGCCGAGAAACAGTACTACGTGCTGCTGCACAAACCGGCCGGTTATGTCACCTCGTTAAAAGACCCCCAGGGCAGACAACTGGTGACTGAATTGGTCAAGGAGATTGGTGAGCGGCTGTTTCCGGTGGGAAGGTTGGACTACAACTCCGAAGGGCTGCTGCTGTTGACCAACGACGGCGAATGGGCCAACCGCCTGATGCACCCCCGTCATCAGGTGGATAAGGAGTACCATGTGCGGGTGCGGGGGAAGGTTGACCCCCAACAGATCAAACGTCTGGCCGCTGGGGTGGAACTGGAGGACGGACCCACCTCAGGCGCCTCGGTTCGCCTGCTCAAAAGTGACCAGCAGAACGACTGGCTCTCCATCACCATCCGCGAGGGGCGTAACCGCCAGGTACGCCGGATGTGCGCGGCCGTGGGGCTCTCGGTAGTCAGATTGCGCCGGATTCGCTACGGCAATCTGACGTTGGGCGGCCTCAAGCCGGGTGAATACCGTCTGTTGACTGCACAAGAAGCGAAAGAGCTTGATGCGCCGCCACCGCCACGACAGCGGGAAAGACGCCCAACGCCACCTACCAGACAAACACAGCAGCCCGACCCAGCTAAACGGCCGCCCCGCAGAAAGATTATTGAGCGTTAGACCGGAGTACCCCATGTCCTCACGTATTCGCATCCGCGACCTGTTGCTCACTGTTCCCACCGGTACCGCCTGCACCGTGGCCGGCTGGGTCCGTTCCGTCCGTGGTTCCGGCGACCTGGCCTTCATTGTCCTGAACGACGGCTCCAACCTGGCCGGTATCCAGCTGGTGCTGGAACGAGCCAACTTGGCGGCGTTTGATGTCTTAAGCAAGCTCAACACCGGCGCCGCCCTTACGGCAACGGGCAAACTGGTCACCTCGCCCGGCAATCAACAGCAGGTTGAGCTGCAGGTATCCAGCGCTCTGGTCATCGGCGAGTCGACCCCCGAGTATCCACTGCAGAAAAAACGCCACAGTTTTGAATACCTGCGCAGCATCGCCCATCTGCGGCCCCGCACCAACAGCTTCGGCGCGGTCTTTAGGCTGCGCTCCCGCCTGGCCCAGGCGATCCACCAATTCTTTGCTGACCGCGGTTTTCTCTATGTCCACACCCCGATCATCACCGCCAGTGACTGCGAAGGGGCCGGGGAACTCTTCCGGGTCACCACCCTGCCCCCCAATGGGGCACCTCGCAACGAGGGGGGCGAAATCGACTTCAACCAGGACTTTTTTGGCCAAAGGACCGGCCTGACCGTGAGCGGGCAACTGGAAGGAGAGTTGTTTGCCCAGGCCTTTGGCGATATCTACACCTTTGGCCCCACCTTCCGGGCCGAGAACTCCAATACCCCCCGCCATGCCGCCGAATTCTGGATGATCGAGCCGGAGATGGCCTTCAGCGATCTGGCGGACGATGCTGATCTGGCCGAGGCGTTTGTGCGCTCTCTCTGCCGGTTTGCGCTGGAACAATGCAGTGAGGACATGGCCTTTTTCGACCAGCAGATCGAAAAAGGGTTGCTCACGCGGGTGCGGGCCGTGGCCGAGGCCGAGTTTGCCCGGATGGACTACGCTGAGGCGATCCGCCATCTGGAGCAGGCGCCGGTCTCGTTCCAGTACCCGGTGCAGTGGGGGCTGGACCTGCAGACCGAACACGAGCGTTACCTGACCGAACAGGTGGTGGGCGGGCCGGTCTTTGTACTGAACTACCCGCAGGAGATCAAGGCCTTTTACATGCGCCAGAACGATGATGGCCGCACCGTGGCTGCCATGGACCTGCTGGTACCCAAGGTCGGGGAGATCATCGGCGGCAGCCAGCGGGAGGAACGACTGGATCGCCTGGTGGCCCGGATGGCGGAGCTGGGGATGGAGCAGGCCCCTTTGTGGTGGTACCTGGATTCCCGCCGTTGGGGCAGCACCCCCCATGCCGGCTTTGGCCTGGGGTTCGAGCGGCTGATCATGTACCTGTCCGGCATGGAGAATATCCGCGACGTGATCCCGTTCCCCCGTACCCCGCGGCACGCGGAATTCTGATGTTCATCTTCTGCTGCGAAATCCACCTCGCCCTGCCAGCCTTTTCCCTCAAGGACAAGCGCGGGATCGTCAAGAGCATCCTGGGCCGGGCCCGTAACCGCTTCAACGTGGCCTGCGCCGAGGTTGACCGCCAGGACAACTGCCAGGTGGCGGTGCTCGGTTTTGTCACGGTCAGCCCGGACAAGACCATTGCCCGGAAGACGCTGGACCGCCTGGAAGATTGGCTGTACGACGGCTGGCCGGATGTTGAAATTACGGCCAGTAATGTAACAGAACTATAAATTGACACGCTTCACGGCTGCCGCGTATAATTTATTTTTCGTATGCACGACGACTCCTTTGCCATAGCTCCGTCTCAGGAGCCCTCGCCCAGACCGTATGCCTGAACAACCGGGACATACCCCTGATCAGACGCCCCAGACGTACCTGCAGCGTTTTGGCAGCAATCTGCTCGACGCGACGGTCCGGCGTTTTTCCAACCCTGCCACGGCCAGGCGCAACAGGATAGTGCTGCTGCTCTTGACCGCGCTGCTGCTGACCCTGATCCTGCTGCCCAGCCAGCATCTGGTGACGGCACGTTACAACCCCGGCGACATCGCCACCTCGGATATCCGCGCCACCCAGGACTACCTGCTGGAAGACGAGGAGCTGACCAAACAGCTCCGCAAGGAGGCAGAAGCCACTGCGCCGATCGTCTACACCTACAGCGATTCTGCCGGAAGTGCCCTTTTGGCCAGCCTGGGCAAGGCGCTCGGCGCCATCAGTGACGCCCGGACCCAAAAGGCCAGCCCACCACCGGAAGAGTTCAAGGCCTACCTGGCTTCGTTACTTGACGCCCAACTGACGGACAACGAGCTGCAGGCCCTGCTGGCGGTCAGGGACCGCGACCAC
The DNA here is from genome assembly GCA_964622705.1 of uncultured Geobacter sp. Lineage (GTDB taxonomy): Bacteria > Desulfobacterota > Desulfuromonadia > Geobacterales > Pseudopelobacteraceae > Trichlorobacter. The sequence goes on from CAZUSH010000025.1 coordinate 9,386, forward strand.
TTGCTGACGGAACTACGCAGGATTGAGGAGGACATCTACAAACGCAAGATTATCCTCGATGCCAAGGTGTTTCAGTCCGATATCCAGCGCGGGGTGGAAATTCGCAACAACGGCGGCATAACCATCGGAACCGCCACCAAGGAAACGCAGTTCATTGAAATCAGCGAGGCCCGCAAGCTCCTCCAGGCCAAACGGTTGGCCGGCACCGGCGCGGCCAACTCGCACCATCTGCTGACGCTGTCCGCCAAGATGTTGAAACCCAACCTCTTCTTTAACCGGGACGCCACCGAGGCCCGCAAGAAAACGGTCTTGGACGGCATCAAGCCGGTACTGTACAAGATCCAGAAGGGGGAGATGATCGTTCGGGTCGGTGAGCGGGTCACCAACGAGCAGTCCCACAAGCTGCAGATGATCTACAAGGCCAGCCGCGGCGAAGGGACGTTCTACACCGTGCTCGGCATCTTCGGCCTGGTGCTGGTGCTGTTCTACTTCCCTTACCGTTTTGCCTGCAAAAACATCCGCAAATTCAACCCCAGCAACCGCGACCTGCTGGCCATTGCCCTGCTGATCACCAGCAGCTTCTTCATCTTCAAACTGGCAATCCTGATCTCGACCAATATCGGGGCCGCCTTCCCGGCGGTCTCGCCCGATTCCTACGCCTATCTCTTCCCCTTTGCCGCCGGCGCCATGGTGGTGCGGATCCTGCTCAACTCAGAGATCGCCCTGGTCTATTGCGTCATGATGGCGCCGCTGCTGGGCATCCTGTTCAACAGCAACATGTTTGTGACGGTCTATGCCATGCTGGGGAGTGTGGTGGGGGCCCATGGCGTGCGGCAGTGCGAGAACCGCAGCACCATCTATACCGCCGGCAGCAAACTTGCCGCAGCCAACCTGGCCATGGGGCTCTGCTTCCAGACCATGCAGGGCACGCTCTTTTCGGCCCAAAGCCTCTATGTGGCCGCCTTTGCCGTGACCGGGGCGCTGCTCTCCGCCATGCTGGTTTCGGCCTTCATCCCCCTGTTTGAATCGCTGTTCCACTACACCACCAATATCAAGCTGCTGGAGCTGGCCAACCTGAATGCTCCGCTGCTGCGGGACCTGATGGTCAAGGCCCCCGGCACCTACCATCACAGTGTGGTGGTGGGCAATCTGGTGGAGGCCGCGGCCGAGGCGATCGGCGCCAACCCGCTTTTGGCACGGGTGGCGGCCTATTACCACGACATCGGCAAGACCGCCAAGCCGCTCTACTTCATCGAAAACATGCAGGGGGGCGAAAACCGTCACGACAAGCTTTCACCCCACATGTCGGCCCTGATCCTGATCTCCCATATCAAGGAGGGTGAGTCCCTGGCACGGGAGAAGCGCCTGGGGCAGCCGATCATCGACGTCATACGCCAGCACCACGGCACCGCCCTGATCAAGTTTTTTTATGAGAAGGCCAAGACCCAGGCAGAGGCAACCGGCCAGCAGGTCGATCCGCAGGAGTTCCGTTATCCCGGTCCCAAGCCCCAGACCCGTGAGGCCGGCCTGGTGATGCTGGCCGACGCGGTCGAGGCGGCCTCACGCACCCTGGTCAACCCCACCCCTGACCGGATTCAGGGGATGGTACAGAAGCTGATCAACCGGATCTTTACGGACGGTCAGCTGGATGAGTGCGAACTGACCCTGAAGAACCTGCATGAAATCGCCAAGAGCTTCAACCGGATCCTGTGCGCCATTTTCCACCACCGGATCGAGTACCCGGAGCCGGTGCACAAAGGGACAAACGGAGGTAAAAAGAGCAATGCGCATCCTGGTGCAGAACAACCAGCGAAGGCACCCGGCCCCGCTGCGCCCCCTCAGGGCGGCAGCAGCGAGGATCTTAAACGCCTTGGGATGTCCTGAGGAAACCGAACTGTCGGTCACCATCGTCGGCGACCGGGCCATCCATCGCCTCAACCGGGACTATCTGGGCAAGGACCGCCCCACCAACGTGATCTCGTTTTCGCTACGCGAAGGGGAATTTGGCGACCTGACCCCCCATGCCCTGGGCGATGTGGTGATTTCCGCTGACACCGCAGCGCGTGAGGCTGCCTCAGGAGGGCTGCACAGCTATGAGCGCCTGGTCTTTCTGCTGCTGCATGGTATCCTGCACCTGTGCGGGTATGACCATGAACGCAGTGGCGAGGCCGAGGCCCGTAAAATGGAACGCAAGCAGCAGGAACTCTGGAAATTGTTGCAACGGGAACAGTTGTCCAGCCTGCCGGCCTGTTAAGCAAGAAAGGAAATCGAGACGTGGACGAAGGAAGCAGTCGCAAGCCGGCAAGTCTGTTCGAGATGGTCTCCCGGCTGGTAACCGGGCGTAGAAAGGTTACCGAGGAAGAGATCCACGAACTGATCGAGGCCGGCGAAGAAGAGGGGATTGTTGACGAGCAGGAACGGGAGATGATCAACGCCATCCTGGAGTTGGATCATACCGTGGTACGCGAGATCATGGTCCCCCGCACCGACATGGCGGCCATCAGTGTCGAGGCCCAGGTCAGGGAGGCGATCGACGCCATCATCGCCTGCGGCCACTCCCGCATGCCGGTCTTTGATGGCACCCTGGACAACATCATCGGGGTGCTGTACGCCAAGGACCTGTTGAAATGCTGGGGCGTGACCGACTCCAAGATCCACCTGCGGGATCTGATCCGTGAGCCGTTTTTCACCCCGGAAACCAAGACCCTGGAACTGCTGCTGCAGGAGTTCAAGAAAAAGAAGATCCACCTGGCCATCGTAGTAGACGAATACGGCGGCACCTCCGGCCTGGTCACCATTGAGGATCTGCTGGAGCAGATCGTGGGCGATATCCAGGATGAGTACGACATGGAAGAAGAGCTGTACATCGTCAACCCGGATGGCTCCCTGACCAGTGATGCGCGCCTGCCGATTGAGGAACTTGAAGAACAGCTGCAACTGGAGATCGAACGGGACAAGTTCGACACCGTGGGGGGCCTGGTGGCGCATCTGGCCGGCGGTATCCCTGCAGCCGGCAACACGGTCTGCTGCGCCGGCCTCACCATCGAGATCCTTGAGGCGGACCCGCGCAAGGTTAAGCTGGTCCGCATTATCCGTACCCCGGAGAACCAGGAACCAACAACACCGTGAATTTACCTGACTTTCGACTTCCCCTGGTGCCGGGAGCACTGCGCCCGGCACTTTTGGCCTGCCTGTCCGGCCTTTTGCTGGTACTCTCCTTCCCCAAGGCCGATGCATCCTTCCTGGCCTGGGTAGCCCTGATTCCGCTCCTGACAGCACTGGAAGGCCAATCCCCCCGTACCGCCTTCAGGCTGGGTCTGCTCTGCGGCGCTGTGGCCTATGCCGGCCTGCTCTACTGGGTCATTATCGTGATGACCGAATACGGGCATCTGCCGTTATTTGCCAGCGTGCCGCTCTGGCTGCTGCTCGCGCTCTGGCTGGCCCTTTTCACCGGCGTCGCCGCCTGGGTCACCACCCTGGGAGAGGGGCTCGGGCTTAAGTCGGCTCTGACCCTGCCGCTGGCCTGGGTTGCGCTGGACTACCTGCGCAGCTTTCTGTTGACCGGCTTCCCCTGGACCATGCTGGGACACTCCCAGTACCGCCTGCTCCCCCTGATCCAGGTGGCCGACATCACCGGGGTCTACGGTCTCACCGCCCTGATCGTGCTGGCCAACGTGGTATTCTACCGGATCATCCGCGCCCTGGCCGGGGCAGAGGTGCCCTACCCGGCCAAAAGCGCGGTGGTACTGGTGCTGGCTCTTGCCACAACCCTGGGGTACGGCTTTTCACGCCTGAATGCGCCGCAGCCAAACGGCAAGCCGTTGCGGGTGGCCCTGATCCAGGGCAATATCGACCAAGCGGTCAAATGGTCGCCGGTCTTCCGCGAGGACACCCTCAACATCTATAGCGACCTGTCGCGCCAGGCAGCGGCGCGCCAGCCCCTTGACCTGATTGTCTGGCCCGAAAGCGCGGCGCCGTTTTACTTCCAGGAAAACAGTGAGGCCTCGGAGCGAATCCGCAACCTGGCGCGACAGCTGAAAGTGAACCTCCTGTTCGGCAGTCCGGCAGTCGAACTGCGTCACGGCCGCCCGTCCAACCTGAACAGCGCCTTCCTGCTGGGGCCGGATGGCAACGAAATCGGCCGTAGCGACAAGGTACATCTGGTACCGTTCGGCGAGTATGTCCCGTTGGCGCGTCTGCTGCCGTTTGTCCACAAGCTGGTGCATGGCATCGGCGACTTTGTGCCGGGCCAGGAGATCAGGCCGCTGGTGGCCGACAATGTCCCGCTTGGAGTACTGGTCTGCTATGAGGCCATCTTTGCCGACCTGGCCCGCAGCCAGGTCAACCACGGCAGCCGCGTGCTGGTCAACATCACCAACGACGCCTGGTTCGGCCGTTCTTCCGCGCCTTGGCAGCATCTTTCCATGGCCGCCTTCCGGGCCGTAGAAACGCGCACCCCGCTGGTACGGGCCGCCAACACCGGCATCACCTCCATCATCGACCAGAACGGTCATATTCGCGGCATGACCTCGCTCTTTAAGGAGTCCGTGATGGTGGGCGAGGTCAATGTCGGCAGTGCCAATGCCCCCTACCTGCAGTTGGGCGACAGCTTTGCGCAAGGCTGTCTGGGGCTGCTGGTTGCCGTGCTGGCCCTGCAGCGTTACCGGCAGTCGGCTCGCAACCAAAGCACTCAAGCCCCCTCCTGATGTTCGGCCTGCCGGCATCCCGTCTTTGCCGGCGCCAGTCCACGTTCACCATACAATCAGTACGGTTCTCTGCAAATCCCCTGTTCCAGGATGATCTGAAAGTCGGCAACGCAGGCGTACAGGCCGTACGCCCTTGGTGCCGATGACAAGCCAGCCAAGCGAACACCTTGAACAGGAATCGGAAATTATGCCTTCAGGGCTGGCATAATGGGCCGTTATCGGGTATGCTCAACGCCATTGAGCCACAAGGAGCCGTATTATGAGCTTCACGCTTGACCTCCGTTATCAGATATGCATGCAGCCGATCTCCCTACCGGTCTTCAATTCGGTTGCCCTGGAGCTGCTGCAGTTGCTTGCCCGTGAAGACACCGAGATCAGCGAGGTAATCGACACCATCAACAAGGATCCGGCCCTGGCGATCCAGGTGCTCAGAATGGCCAATTCCTCGGCCTATACCGGCCGCTACAAATCGGAAACCATCAAGGAATCGGTAAACCGCCTCGGTGTCCGCCAGATCACCAACCTCACCATGGCCGCCTCCCAGGCAGCCCTGCATGCCTCTGAAATCCCCCTGGTCGATGAGATGCTGCAGGGGCTGTGGCAGCACTCCCACGCCTGCGCCATCGCCAGCCGCGCCTTGGCAAACCGGACCGGACATACGGCCCTGGCCGACCAGGCCTATCTTGCCGGTCTCCTGCACGACATCGGCAAACTCTACCTGCTGAAGGCGATGGAACAGATCTGCCTCAACGATCCGCCGGCGGCTGACTTTGATCAGGAAACCGTGCTGGAGGTCTTTTCGGACATGCATGTCGAGCAGGGCTGCCGCATCATGGATTACTGGGAGATCCCCCAGATTTACTACGAGATTGTGGCCCATCACCATGATGATGAATACACCTCGGACGATCCGCTGCTTGCAATTGTCCGGCTGGTGAATTTCAAGAGCGCCGAATACGGCCTGAATCCTTATCCCCAGCTGGTTCGTCCTCATGATACGGAACGGGAACAGCAACTGCTGGCTCTGGAAGCGGACGACCTGCTGCTCCTGGAAACGGTCATGAAAGCGGTTGCAGCATAACCTACTCGCACGGCACGCACGAGACACAGGAAGACCATGGATATCAGCGAACTGTACAGCACCAGGATACAAAAGACCTTTGATGACGATCTGACTGAGATCCTCGGCATCTTCAAGTCCAATCCCACGGCAACGGTAAAACTGATCACCTATTACAAGGGCCTGCCGCTCAGCTATACCGCAAAGATCGCCTCGGTCGACCGTGGCACGATTGACCTGGATGTGCAGGCAGAACAGGCCTACACCATCGATCATGGCCGCTACAGCTTTATCCGCAGCCCGCTCTTCAAACACGATCTGTTTGCCCATGCCCAGTATGTGAATGTGAGAAAACGGGCCGTCACGCTTACCAAGTTCAACTATGTCGAGATCATGGCAGAACGCCGCAACTTCCTCAGGCTGGAGTTCGACAAACCGGTCAGTGTCATGGTAACCACCCCGCTGGGAGGCATGGCAGGCCACCTGCATGATGTTTCCCTGTCCGGCCTGAATATCCTGGTCGACTCCTTTCACGAACTTGCCAAGGGCAGCGAGGTTTCCATCACGTTCAGACTCTGCGACACCGATCTGAACATCAACTTCACGGTGCAGGTCCCCGGCACCCTGATCGGCATTGCCGATGCGGCCCTGCCGTACAACTATAAATTTGCCATAAGCCCCGACAAGGAGACCGAGCGCCAGCTCTCCAAATATATCTTTCAGCGCCAGATCGACATCATCCGGGAAATCAAAGACGCAGTCCTGGAATAATTATCTTGCTGCGGTCAGAACCTTCTTCCATACGCTTAAAACCACGTGTATTCCCCCCAGCCGTCACGGCACACACTCGCAGCCATCTTGCAGAGATATCCCCAAATGACTCCGGCCCATTAATCCGTCATGTCTCACTACACCATTGAACAACTCATCGACCTCCAGCAGTTGGAAAAGCTGCTTGAGTCCCACGTCCGGATCTCCGGCATGGCCTGCGGCCTGATGGACAACGACCAAAACATCATTGTCGGTGCCGGACTGCAGCAGGTCTGCACCCAGTTCCTCTGGGAACACCCGGCATCTTTTGCACGCTGCTGGCGTAACGATCCCGCAATCAAGCAGGATCTGCATGCATTTAGCGGCAATATGTATGAATGCCGCTGCAGAAACGGTATGGTCAACATCGCCATGCCGATCATCATCGAAGAGAAACGTCTGGGGGTCTTTTTCTCCGGTCAGTTTTTTTATGATGATGAACCGCCTGATCTTGCCTGGTTTCAAAGTCAGGCTGAAGAGCTGGGCTTTGACCTTGAACCGTACCTCGCAGCGGTTCGCCAGGCCCCGCTGTTCAGCCGTACCCACGTTGACAACACCATGCGTTTCCTGCATCAACTGGTGCAACTGCTGGCGGATACCGGCTATACCAACCTTATGCGATTGCGCGAACAGCAGGAACGTAAACGGCTCAACCGAGATCTGTCGTTGCTCTCTACAGCGGTAGACAGTTCAACCGACGCCTTCTATCTGATCGATGAACAACTGCATTTTGTCAATGTTAACAGTGCCGCGTGCCATGCCCTTGGATACAGTCGTGAGGAACTGTTGGCCATGACGCCACTCGACATTGATCCGACATTAACTCGGGAAGCGGCCATGGAGCTGACTGACCGGCTGTATCATGACGGTGTTATCACTTCATTCGAGTCGCAGCACCGCACCAAAGATGGCACGATCTTCCCGGTCGAACTCAACGCTACCTTCTTTGAATACAATGGAGCTCGTTTCAGCCTAACCGTTGCTCGTGACATCAGCGACCGAAAACAGACCCAAAAGCAACTAAAATTGCTAAATTACGCTTTGGATCACGTCAATGAAGCGGTCTTCCTGAAAGATATTGAAGAGGGCAGGTTTCTGTACGTCAATCAGGAGGCCTGCCGTTCTCTGGGCTACAGCAGAGATGAACTGATCGGTATGTCAGCACTGGCTATCAATCCGAATCTCACAGCAGAGTCGTTTAAGAAGCTGGGGGATGAGCTGCTGAAACAAGGCCGCAAGACCTTTGAAACCACCCATCAAACCAAGTCCGGCACGTTCCTTCCGGTAGAGGTATCCGCCACCATCTTTGTATACGACGGGACGCACTACTCCTTTGCTCTGGTGCGGGATATCACCGAACGCAGGCAGACTCAGCAGCAGATCAAACTCCTCACCCACGCCCTTGATAATGTGCATGAAGGGGCCTTCCTGATCGAACTGAATCAAGGAAGGTTTCTGCACGTCAACCAGGAGGCCTGCCGCTCGCTGGAATACAGCCGGGACGAACTGATCGGCATGTCAGCCCTGGACATCGACCCCAACTTCTCCCCGGAGTCGCTGCAGAACAACATTGCCGAACTGCTCCAAAAAGGCACCATGACCTTTGAGACCCTGCACCGCAGTAAATCGGGCAGAATCTTTCCAGTGGAACTGACCGCCACCATCTTTGAGTATGATGGCATACAATACTCCTTGTCGCTGGTGCGGGATATCACTGAGCGCAAACGGACAGAGGAAACCCTGCGTTTCGTCGCCCAGCTCGGCTGGCTGGACGGAAGCGGGAACTTCCCCGTCTCTCTGGCACGGCACCTCGGCAAGGCTTTGGGGGTGGAGTATGTCCTCATCCACCGGCTGGACGAAAACGACCACGGCATGGTGGAAACGGTGGCGCTGTACGCCAAAGGCGCCATCATCCCCAACATACGGTACGCACTCAAAGATACGCCCTGCGACACGGTCATGGGAAAGACCTTCTGTTATTATCCGGATAGTGTTCAGACGCTGTTCCCTGCCAGCACCCTGCTGGTTGATCTGGGGGTGGAAAGCTACGCCGGCATCCCGCTCTGGGATTCAACGGGACACGCCAATGGCCTGATTGCGGTGCTGGACGGCAAGCCGTTGTGCGACGAGGAGATGATCACCCGCATTCTGCAACTGGTGGCCACCAGCGCAGCCGCGGCCCTTGAGCGCAAGCAGATGGAAACGGTACTCAAAAAAAGCGAAGAACAGTTTAGGACCCTGAGCGAAAACTCCCCTGACATCATCATCCGCTATGACCGTCAGCTACAACGTATATACATGAACCCCACCATGCGCCGCTGTTTTTATTATTCAAGCGACGCACTGCTCGGCAGCACACCGGATGACAGTGCTGTCCTCGAACCGCTCCAGGCAGAAAAACTGACCTCCTCCATCCGCCAGGTACTGCAACAGGGCACCACAGAAAAGCTAAATGTCAGTTCCTCTCGCACCGGGACACTTCAGCATTTCCAGATAGTCCTAACCCCTGAATACGACCATGAGGGGCAGGTACAAACCGTACTCAGCGTGTCCCGTAACATTACCGATCTGATACAGATGACACAAACCCTCAGGGAAAGTGAAGAACGTTTCCGGTTGCTGGTAGAATTTTCACCCGACCTGATCTTTATCCGCCACAAAGAGCAGATCCTGTATGCCAACCCGGCAGCTGTCCGTATAACCGGGGCAACCTGCGCGGAGGAACTGATCGGCAGATCGGTGCTTGATTTTGCCCGGCCTGAACGGCGGGAATATCTTACAGCCTTGCTGGCTGCCAACGACGCCACGCCGGCCGGTACGGTCATGCCGCCCTATGAGGCAACCCTGGTAAGGCTAGACGGCACAACCGTTCCGGTTGAGATAGCGGCAATTCGCTTTCAGTATCGCGGCATGGAGTGCAGCCAGCAGATCATGCGGGATATCACCGAACGTAAACATGCTGAGCAGGTGACGCAAGCCCGCCTCCGGATGCTGGAGAGCACCAATCAACCGCAGATTTCCCTCCATGACGCGCTGCGGCTGATGCTGGACGAGATTGAGACCTTGACCAACAGCACCATTGCCTTTTATCACTTCCTGGAGGCGGACCAGCAGACCCTTTCCCTGCAGGGCTGGTCAAGCAACACCACCACGACTATGTGCAAGGCCCAGGGAATGGGCAGCCACTATCCAGTGGCAGAGGCAGGGGTCTGGGCTGACTGTGTGCGGGAACGACAACCGCTTATCCATAACGACTACGCCGTGCTTCCCAACCGGAAGGGAATGCCGGACGGGCATGCTGCGGTTGTTCGGGAGCTGGTGGTGCCCATCCTCCGGCAGGAACGGATTGTCGCTATCATCGGCGTGGGCAACAAACCAACCGGCTATACCGATGCCGATCTGCAGACGCTCACTCTGCTGGGTGACCTTTCCTGGGAGATTGTGAGCCGCAAGCTGGCTGAAGGACACTTAAGGGCACGTGAACGGGAGTTCCGCACCCTGGCCGAAAACTCACCGGACAATATCGTACGCTACGACACCAGTTGCCGTATGGTCTACCTCAATCCCCGCATGGAAAAGACACTGGGGATTCAAGCCGCTGACCTGCTCGGCAAAACGCCGATGGACAAGCCCCCGGGCCTGGAACGCAGCACGTATCTGGAGAAGATCAGGCAGGTGCTCACAAGCGGAGATGAGGCAGAAATAGATTTGATTCTGCCGGACAGCGGCGAAGGAGAGCGCCACCACAATATCCGCTTTGTTGCGGAACAGGACGACGATGGTTCGGTGGCCGGGGTGCTGGCCATCGGCCGCGATATCACCGAACGCAAACAGGCAGAACAAAAACTCTATGAAAAACAACAACGGCTGAATGATATGGCGCTGGAACTAACGCTTTCCGAAGAGCGGGAGCGCCGCCGGATTGCCGTTGACCTTCACGACACCCTGGGACAGGATCTGACCCTGACCAGAATGAAGCTGGGCGGCCTGAAAAAGACCGATCTTTCGACAGAGCAACACGAGTTCGTCAGTGAGCTTGACCGTCTGACTGAGACCGCCATCAACCGCGTACGCAGACTGACCCGACTGCTCAGCCCGCCGATCCTGGAGAGCGCCGGTCTTGAGGCAGCCCTGAAATGGCTGGCTCGCCAACTGGAAACCGATTACCATCTGAACATCAACTTCTTTGACGATCAGCAGGCCAAACCGGTTAGCCGTGAATACCAACTGGAGCTGTACAACAGTGTACGGGAACTGTTGATCAATGTTGCCAAGCATGCCGAAACCAGCACGGTCTGTTTATCTGTCGGGCGTGAGGCAGACCTGCTGGTTATTCAGGTTGAAGACGACGGTATCGGATTTGACGTTGACCGGGCACTTAGTAGTCAGGCAAGCGACGGCTTCGGCCTGTTTACTATCAGACGGCGCATGCTGCAGATGAATGGATCATGCAGCATCACCTCCAGACCGGGAAGCGGCACCGAAGTCATCATCAGGGTGCCGCTGTTACACGATTCCGCCCCCCAGCCAGCCTGAGGAGATTCACTATGGAAATCAAGGTACTGTTGGTTGACGACCACACCATCATCCGGGATGGTCTTGCTGCAATCCTGAAGACTGAAGCAGACATCCGCATTGTTGCTGAAGCGGGCAGCGGGCAGGAAGCGCTGGATAAGGTTGCCAGCTTCATTCCCGACGTAGTGGTTATGGATCTGACCCTGCCTGACGTGGGCGGTGTGCAGGCGACACGCCGCATCCTGGCTGAGCATCCCGCTATCAAGGTGCTGATATTGAGTATGCTTCTTGACGAGACCTGTGTCTTTGAAAGTCTGGAAGCAGGGGCCAGAGGCTATCTGGTCAAAGATTGTGCTGCAGATGAGCTGGTAACTGCCATCCGTGCGCTTTATCAGGGCAAACCATATTTTTGCACCGGAGCGCAGGAAATCATGATGCGCAAACACCTGCCCGACCCTGCTGGTAAGCAGGCCAATACCTCCCTCAGCAAACGGGAGACCGAGGTGCTGAAACTGGTTGCCCAGGGGCAGAACACTAAAGAAATAGCCTTTGCACTGGAAATCAGCGTCAAAATGATCGAAGTACATCGTGCAAATATCAGAAAAAAGCTGGGACTTCACAGCATTGCCCAGCTTACCCGCTATGCTTTGAAAAACGGTTTGATAACAGACTGATTATCTGCTTGTCATGAAAGTCCTCCGCACGCTGCCGTGAACAGCCCCGCCGGAAAACATCCGGCATGGCTCGTGTAGGAGCTTCGCACCGCTTAATGGCATACCTGAGTTAAATCAAACATAGGGTTTTCCCTACCCCCCACCTCACCTTTTCCCCAGCAGCAACCTTCCGATAATCGCAGCTACACGCTTGTGCCCGTATGCCGTACAACACTATCCGGCAAGATCGACATAACGGGGCCTCCGCCCGGCAATCATCCATCACCCGGCAGATCTGCAAGAGCATGCACATGATACAAACACTCGTGGTTACCGCCAACCACCATACTCGTGAACAGTTGGCAACACTTCTGCACAAAGAGATTGATATTCACCTGCTTGACGAAACTATCGGTGGGCAGGCGCTCTTTGCTACAACCGGCCACAAAATCCCGGATGTGGCGTTAATCGATCTGGAGCTGCCGGACAGAGCCGGATGGCCGGTGTCACGTCAGCTCCAGACCACCTACCCAGGCATAAAGATATTGGTTTTGTGTTTATCGGTCGACGAAGCCATCTTTTCTGATCTGCTGTCAAACGGTGTGTTGGGGTGTCTGACCTATAGTTGTACCGGCACAGAACTTCAGACAGCTATCCGTGCGGCTTATCGCGGCAGTCACTACTTATGTGCCGAGGCACAGGAGCTCCTCATAAAAGGATGCCTTGCGCGTATCTGATCTGTAAACGAAGCCTTGCGCGTATCTGATCTGTAAACGAAGCCTTGCGCATACAAGGCAGAACCACTCGTCTCAAGGAGGGACTTTTACATGCTGGGAAACCTCAAAATAGGTACGCGGCTGGCGCTGGGATTCGGTCTGATTGTCCTGCTTATCTTGGTTATGGTCTTTTTTACATTCCGTGGCGTATCTGAGATGCAACAATCAACCAACCGGCTTGCCAACGGTGCTACGGCAAAATACATGGCCGCCTCTGAGGCACTGGCCCAGATGCAGGAGGTTGTCAGATCAGTAGGTAATATCGTTATCCTGCAAAATGCATCTGCCCAACAGAAAGAACAGGAGAAGATCAAGGCTGCCCGGGCTAAATACGGTGAGGCGATGAAACGCTTGAAGGAGTTGCACGAGAACTCAGCTGTCAAGCACCCCAAAGAGACTGAAATCCTGACACGGATGATTCAGGGGATCAAACCTGCAGCTGAGGCCAACAACAGCGCCGTAACCCTGGCCCTGGCCGGCAAACGGACCGAGGCCGAAGCCATACTGGCACAGGAAGCCATTCCCCGCTGCGACAGCCTGTTTACAGCGTTTCATGATATGGCCGATTACCAGAGGGGACGGGTTGCGGAGCGTTATCAGCAAACCGTTGACACCGCCGCGTCAACCCGCTGGATATTGGGGGTCGGCAGCACGGTGGTGGTTGTCCTGGCCGTCATCCTGGCACTGGTTATGACCCTTGGCATCACCCGGCCATTATCGGCGTTGCTGGCTATGCTCAAGGATGTGGCCCACGGCGACGGTGACCTGACCAGACGCCTGGACGAATCCTGAGGGGATGAACTGGGTGAGGTCAGCCACCTGTTCAACCAGTTCATACACAAGATCCATGAAAGCATTGCTCTGGTGGCCCGGACATCGCAACAGATTGCCGCTGCCTCCTGCCAGTTGCAGAGCACTGCTGAACAGATCGCCACCGGCGCCGAAGAGGTTGCCTCCCAGACCGGCACGGTTGCCACGGCCAGTGAGGAAATGGCCGCCACCAGCAACGACATTGCCCACAATTGCCATGCGGCTGCCGACAGCGCCGGCATGGCAGCCAACACCACTGAAAGCGGTTTTGGAATTGTTAAGCATACCGTGGACGGCATCCGTTTCCGCGGAGAAAAAACCAAAGAGAATGCCGCCATTATCGCCAACCTGGGTGCACGTTCCGAGCAGATCGGCGCCATTGTGGGCACCATTGAAGATATTGCCGACCAGACCAACCTGTTGGCCCTGAACGCCGCCATTGAGGCGGCCCGGGCCGGTGAGATGGGCCGCGGCTTTGCCGTGGTGGCTGATGAGGTGCGCGCCCTGGCAGAACGAACTACCAAGGCCACCAAGGAGATCAGTGAAATGATCCGCGCCATCCAGCAGGAAACCAGGGTAGCCATTACCTCCATGGACGCAGGGGTCAAAGGCACTGAACAGGGTGCAGCCGAGGCAGAGCAGCTTGAGACCTCGCTCCAGCAAATCCTTGAGCAAGTAAATGAAGTCACCATGCAGGTCAGTCAGATCGCCACGGCGGCGGAACAGCAGACCGCCACCACCGGAGAGGTGACCACCAATATCCAGCAGATCACCGAGGTGGTCCAACAGACTGCCAAAGGTTCGGATGAAACCGCTGCAGCAGCGGCCCAGCTGGCCGGACAGGCTCAGGATCTGCAGGCATTAGTGGGACGGTTCAGGCTGTGAGTCAAAGGTTGAAAGACTGCTTAAGGGAAACAGGCTATGCAGCGGCACCCGTTGACGCCGAACTATCAGATGGGCTTTGTGTGTATGTCGCGCAGCCTCAGCACGATTGCTGCTGTTTCAGGATCACCACCCAAAAGATCCCCTTGGCACTAGAATTCTGCGGGGGAGATTACACACGCTGCACGATATTTCAGCGTACCTCTGAAAAACGGAGCAACAGTTGAAGCGCTACCGCACACTATTCACAGTTTTTTGTTTCCTGTCATTTTGTGTGGCAACCGCAGAGGCCGCCCATAGAACCCTGCATCTCGGCATCCTGGCCCAGCGTCCCAAGCCACGGATGCAGCAGACTTGGCAACCGTTTGCCGATTATCTGAGCAGTCAGCTATCCGGCTACCGTGTGCAGTTACATCTGCTTGACCACAAGGAGATGCTGACAGCCCTGCAACAACAGCAGCTTGATTTTTTGCTGACCAATCCATCCCACTACATCATGCTACGCCACAAAACCGGTTTTTCCGGTTCTTTGGCCACCATGGTCCCCAGGAAAGGCGCCCGGCCGTTGGGCAGCTTTGGCGGTGTAATCTTTACCCGTAGCAGCCGTAACGACATCAGAACACTTTCAGATCTTAAAGACAAAAAGGTCGCCTGTGTTGGCACCGGATCGGGGACCTTCGGCGGCTTTCAAATGCAGTCCATGGAGCTGCACCGTGCCGGAATTCCCCTTAAGCAACAGCAACTCCTGAGCACCGGCATGCCGCAGGACCTGGTGATCAAGGCGGTACTGGAAGGCAAGGCTGATGTTGGTTTTGTACGTACCGGTCTGATAGAACAGCTTGAGCAGCAAGGCCAAATTCCAGTAGGCAGTCTCAAAGTCATCAACCGTCAAAACACCCCCAGTTTCCCCTTTGCCAGTTCTACCCGTTTATATCCCGAATGGCCCTTTGTGGCCCTACCCCACGTTGAACCACGTCTGGCCGCCAGGGTGGCCGCAATCCTGTTGCAGCTTGAACCTGGCACACCAGTGCTTGAGAAGGCCGGTATTCACAGTTTTGCCATACCGGCTGATTACCTGCCGGTTGAAGAACTGCTGCGGGAACTACGGCTGTCCCCCTTTGACACGACGCCACCATTTAGCATCACAGACGTCTGGAAACGCTACTGGCCCTGGATCATCAGTCTGGTGCTGGCAATTGCCGTTGGCGTACAGCGTCACTTGCATCAACTGGCAGCCAAACGCAGGCTAAAAGCAGCACTCAGAGTGCTTGAACAGCAACAGGCCCAACTGCGTACAGCGCATGAAGCAACAGAATCGGCCAACCAGTCAATGCGGCTTCTGTCAGCCAGCAACCAGATCTTGCTGCGCAGCACGGACGAAGAAGAACAGCTGGCTCAGGTCTGCAAGATTGCGGTGGAAGTAGGCGGATACAGTACAGCCTGGGTCGGGTTGGCTCTGCACGATGAGGATAAGACCATCACGCCGTTGGCCTGGTTCGGCATTGAAGACGGCCTGCTCGAGCGGGCACATATGAGCTGGGGCGACAACGAACGGGGCGCCAGCGCCATGGGCAGTGCCATCCGCACCGGAACAATTCAGGTACGCCAGGACATCCTGCGTGATCCCAACCTTGCGCCATGGCACGAGCATGCACGCAAACGCAGTTTTCAAGCAGCCATAGCCCTGCCACTCGAAGTACATGGCGAGGTGATCGGCGCCCTTGCCATCTACGCATCTGAACCTAATGCTTTTCAGGAAGCAGAAGTAGCACTACTGGAGGAGCTGGCCAACGATCTGGCCTTCGGCATTCAAACCAACCGGATGCGCCGGGCACATGAAAAGACACAGGCCCACGTCCGGCAACTGGCCTATTATGACCGACTTACCAGACTTCCTAACCAGTTTATGTTTATGGAACAACTTGACCGAAACGTTGCAGCAGCCTCTGTCGAAGACCAGGCCTTTTCACTGCTGTTGCTGGACCTGAACTACTTACATGAAATCAATGAAACCCACGGCCACACCTTGGGAGATCAGGTTTTGGTTCGGGTTGCCCAACAGTTACTGGACATCTGTGAACAGAATCATTTTGTGGCCCGTTTTGGCGGCGACTTTGCCATCATCTGTCCCGGTAGTGATCAAAATTTGGCAGCAGCTCTGGGAGAAGAAATCCTTGCCGCCATAACCGCTCCCTTTCATCTCTCCGGCCAGCGCCTGACCATTGGCGCCAACATTGGCATGGTGCTCTATCCTGAAGACGGCAAAAATGCAGCGGAACTTCTGTCAAAAGTTGATCTTGCCGCCTCTCGGGCAAAAGCAGCAGGGGGCGGATTCTGTTTCTACCGGCCAGAAATGGGAGAACATCTTGCCCGCACCCTAAAGGTTGCCCGCCGTCTTGAATACGCCATCCTGGAAAATATGCTGCAACTGTTTTACCAGCCAAAGATTGACCTGTTAACCGGACAACTGGTTGGTGCCGAAGCACTGCTACGCTGGTATGATCCCGTCTTGGGATGGGTCAGCCCTGCCGAATTTGTGACCATAGCTGAAACACGTGGGATGATGGTTGATCTTGGGAACTGGGTACTGCGCACCGCCTGTCATCAAATCAGACAATGGCAGGACGAAAGAAGTTTTCATCACCACAGAATTGCAATTAACGTTTCGCCCCGCCAACTTGAAGCCACCGATTTCCTCACCACGGTTACCAGTATTATTGAAGAAACAGGCGTTTCGCCAGACCGCCTTGAACTTGAACTGACCGAAAGCCTTCTGATGACCGACCCGGAACGGGTAATCGGCATCCTGAACGAATTAAAGATCCAAGGGTTCTCACTGGCAATCGACGATTTCGGCACCGGCTACTCATCTCTGGTTTATCTTAAACGATTCCCGGTAGACACCCTCAAGATTGATCGCGCCTTTGTGCGGGACATGCTGGAAGACCAGAACGACCGTGCCATTGTCACCACCATTGTGGCCATGGCCCAACAGTTGGAGCTTACCACGGTTGCTGAAGGGGTTGAAGATGAAGGCCAGCACTTTGCACTGCTGCAACTTGGCTGCTCGCAGGCACAAGGGTTCCATTTCGGACGCCCGGTACCGGCAGAGGGATTCAGGGAAAAATGGCTGGTTAACACTTGTTCCTCTGCAATAGAGAGCTATGGAACCTGCCCAATGCCTGCTGTCTCCAGTGAAGACGAATAGAGCAGCAAGCAGTTTTGTAACAATGCACAAAAGGAGCTATCGCTAAATGAACGACAAGGCCTTGACGAAGCTGGATAGCGATACAGCCGCTGGCTCGGGAAAGCTGACCCAACTGGTCAGCTTTGTGCTCAGTAATGAAGAGTATGGCGTTGAGGTGCTGCGTGTGCGGGAAATCATCCGTATGCCCGGCATCACCAAAATGCCCAACGCCCCTCACTATGTAGAGGGAATCATCAACCTGCGGGGCACGGTGATCCCGATCATCTCCATACGCAAGCGTTTCGGGCTGCAGGAGAGTGAATGCAATAGCCATACCAGAATCATGGTGATGGACGTAGCCGGAGGGCTGACCGGTTTTATTGTTGACGGCGTATCCGAGGTGATCCGCATCAGTTCCAACGAGATCCAGCCGCCGCCAATTATGGTATCCATGGAGACCGGCCGCGTCCCAACCCAGGGCGTGTTCCAACGAGATCCAGCCGCCGCCAATTATGGTATCCGGCAACCTTGATCAGGAATTCATTATGGGAGTCTTCAACCATGCTGACCGACTTTTGATCATCATGGATGTGGACCGGATGTTCAGCCACGAAGAGCGGCAAGGCTTTGCTACGCTGCAGGAATATTAGGAATCAAGGTGGCGTATGCCTGACCGTTCAAAAGTAGATTTTGAAACACCAAAGACGGCATGTAATGCAAACGCACCCGCTGCTGACCGTTCGATAGGATTGTTATGTCCTTATATTACGAAACCTTTCAGCGACTGCTACTGTTTCCAGATATCATCGCAAAAAATCCCGCTGGCACTCACGTTTTGCGGAGGCAATCACCAGCAGTGCGAAATATTTCAGCGCCACACCGTGTTGGATGAAGAAGTCACCTTGACGCCTTGGTCTGCTCCAACAACACACGGCAATGAAAACGAAAGGAACCAGCCATGAAGAAAGGTCTAACCATACAACTAGTTACAGAAACATCCAGCTGTCTGCATGAAGCCTCCGAATGCGACCATGCCCAGCAAGTGGGGTTCAGCTTTATCTGCCGCCATCCCGATCACACCCAGTTCCACGCCCATCTTGACGGCTCCCTGACAAGAAACGAGGCACTGCAACGCTACGTTACCTTGAAACAAAACCGGCGTAACGCGTTTGTTGCCGGTCTGAATGAAAGCTGTAGGAGATTTTTCTGCCATAGGACCGACTTTCACTGCCGGCCGCTGCCAGAGCGGGATATGAAGGCATAACAATGAATGAACAGCGGTTACCTGTGTCCGATCGGCTAATCCGGTTACAGCACAGGCCTCAACGCTGAGGAATCCCATGGGGAACAACCGCACTACACCACTTACCTCAAAGGAGAGGGAACGTATGTTCAAAAGCATGAGTATCGGAACCAAGTTGATCCTGGCGTTTTGTCTGGCAAGCTGCATCACCCTGATCGCCGGCGCAACCGGCTATATCGGCGCTACCAGGCTGGGGACCGCCCTGGAAAACGTGGCAGGTACCCAACTGCCCAGCCTTGTTGGCCTGGGACAAATGCATGAGGCCCTGACCGCAGTCCAGCGGGCAGAACGCACCCTGCTAATAGCCGGCATTGATCCCAAACTGGCTGAGAGGACTAAGGGACGGCTAGCTGAGGCGTGGTCCAATGCTGAAAAAGGCTGGAAGCTCTATGAACCGCTCCCCCAGACCCCGGAAGAGGCGAAGCTCTGGAAACAGTTTGTCACTGATTGGGGAACCTGGAAGAAAGACTCTGCAAAGGTCATCACCCAGATTGAGCAAGGGAAACTGGATGAGGCGCGGGCACTCTCCTTTGGCGCAGCCAGGGACAGCTTTACCGTTGCCGAGACCACATTGGGGAAAATAGCCGCTATCAATGAAAACGGCGCCAAAGAGGAATATGCAAAATCCAAGGCGCTGATCAAAACGGTCACACTGCTCTGCATAGCCATTACAGCAGCGGGATTCATTATTTCCATCGGCCTTGGCCTGATCATCAGCGCCAACATAAAGCGTCCCCTTGCCGCCGGTGTCGAGGTTGCCAACCGGATTGCCGAAGGCGACCTGACCGTAGCGGTCATGGTGAACTCCACCGATGAAACCGGCCAGTTGATGGCGGCCATGAAGCGCATGGTGGAAAACCTTCGGCATCTGGTTGGCCAGACCGTTGATATCTCAGCCGGTATCGCCTCTGCCTCTAACCAGTTGCACAGCACCTCGGAACAGATCGCCACCGGCGCTGAAGAGGTGGCCTCCCAAACCGGCACCGTGGCCACGGCCAGCGAAGAGATGGCCGCCACCAGCAGCGACATCGCCCGCAACTGCCATGAGGCTGCCGATAGCGCAGGACAGGCAGCAAACACCACCCAGAGCGGCTTTGAGATTGTCAAGCACACCGTGGACGGTATCCGAATCCGCGGCGAACATACCCGTGAAAATGCCCGGATCATCGCCAATCTGGGCCAACGCTCCGAACAGATCGGCGCCATTGTCGGCACCATTGAGGATATTGCCGATCAGACCAACCTGCTGGCCCTGAATGCCGCCATTGAAGCGGCCCGGGCCGGTGAGCAGGGCAGGGGCTTTGCCGTGGTGGCTGATGAGGTACGGGCACTTGCTGAGCGAACAAGCAAGGCCACCAAAGAGATCAGTGAGATGATCCGCACCATTCAGCAGGAGACAAACACCGCCATTCATTCAATGGAAGAAGGGGTTAAGGGCACTGAACTGGGAGCTGCTGAAGCTGCGCAACTGGAAACTTCACTGCAGCAGATTCTGGAGCAGGTTAATGATGTCACTATGCAGGTCAGCCAAATAGCCACGGCAGCAGAGGAACAGACCGCCACCACCGGTGAGGTCACCACCAATATCCAGCAGATAACCGAGGTGGTTCAGCAAACCGCCCGTGGCGCAGAGGAAACCGCCACAGCGGCTGCCCAGCTGGCTGGCCAGGCCCAGGACCTGCAGAACCTGGTCAGCAGGTTCAAGCTGTAACACACTACGTGATTAATAGTTCCGGAAAACGGGTTCTAGGCATGGCGCATAACAGCAGAAAACAGCAGATCACCAACATAGTCGCTGCCGTTATTGTCATACTTGCGGTTGCCACAGGTATCTACGCGGCTGCCCCGCTCCATAAGGGACATGAAGCTATCTATCTTACCTGCACGGTCATTACTGCGGCCCTGCTCACACTACTTGGCTTATACCTGCTGAACCACCGGTTGCAGGCGCTGATGGACCATAGGCCCCAAAACCTGCAGGATGAGTTGAAGGCACGCAGTGAGGCTGAATATGAGTTACATATTCAGGCAAAGCTTCTGGAAGATGAGATCGCAGTACGTCAAAAGGCCGAGGAGGAACTGCATCTTGCCAAAAAGCTGGCAGAATCGGTCAATCAGGCCAAGTCGTTCTTCCTTACCAACATGAGTCACGAACTGCGTACCCCGCTGAACGGCGTGATCGGCATGGCGCAGTTGCTTGCCCTCACAGGGATGACAGAAGAACAGCAGGATCTCCTGGAAACCCTGCAACTATCGGCGAACAGCTTGCTTGGTCTGATCAATAACATCCTTGACATTACCAGGATAGAAACAGAACAGCTCCAGATCAGCGAACAAGAGTATTCGTTGCGTGCATGCATTAAGGAAACGGTCATGCTGCAACAGCCACACCTTGCAGAAAAAGGACTCTGGTTTAAGCTGCAGCTGCCGGATGACGTACCGGATATCCTGACGGGTGACCGTGTCAGAATCAGTCAAATCCTCGCAAATCTACTTTCAAACGCCATAAAGTTCACTGATCAGGGAGGCATTACCATTACAGCCTGCATCAAGGAGCAGTACGGGGCACCCCTGTTGCTCGACCTAGCTGTGACTGATACCGGTATCGGCATTGAGCAGGAGAAACAGGCCTACATCTTTGATCTATTTACCCAGGCTGACGAAACGCTTACCCGCCGGCACGGCGGTATTGGGATCGGACTAGCACTCAGCAGCAAACTGGCTGAACTGATAGGTGGCACTATTACCGTCGAAAGTGAGGTCAACAAAGGCAGCACCTTCCATCTGTTGCTGCCCTGTACGCAGGCCTCTTGACATAGCACCACCCGGTTGAGCGGACCACCAAGGCAACTCAGGAAATCAGTGAGTTGATCAAGGCGATCCAGCAGATTACCGAAGTGGTCCAAGATACCGCCCACGGCGCTCAGGAATCTGCCACGGCAGCACACCGACTGAACAGTAATGCAGAAGAGATGCAATGACTGGTCCGGCAATTTAATTTTAGGAACACTTTCCAGAATTTACATTTTTTGTGTGGCCCCTCTTATGCTGAGAGGGGCCACAATTTTAGCAGTAAATCAGGGCAATGAAGCGGCCAGCGCAATAGCCCAGCTGGCCGGTCAGGCTCGGGGCTTGCAGAATCTGGTCAGCCAGTTTAAACTGTGACATTAAATAGCACTAATAGCTCAGGCAGTAAGAACGCCTCTTGGCAGATCACGCGAGAACATGGATACGTTAACCGACCTCTTGACCGCCAGAATCCGGCAGCTGGAAACCATCCTCGATCTGGTGGGGGCCTATGTCTATACCAAGGATCTGGCGGGACGCTACACCTATGCCAACAAGATGGTCTGCGAGCTCTTCAACCGCCCGCTGGAACAGGTCATTGGCGCCACGGATGAGGAGTTTTTTAACCTCTCGATATCCAACGAACTGCGTAGCAATGACCGCCGTGTACTTGACCAGGGCGAGCATATCGAAGCCGAGGAAACCGACGTCACCTTGACGGGTAAAACGCGGATCTATTGGACGGTTAAACTCCCCCTGTACAGCCCTGATGGCTCAATTGTCGGCATGTGCGGTGTTTCGACGGATATTACCGAGCGTAAAAAAATAGAGCAGGCAGTGCATGAAAGTGAAGAAAAACACCGCATCATGTTCATGGATTCACCGGACGCGTACCTGATCATCAGAGACGGCCTCTTTGTGGATTGCAACCGGGCAAGCGAGGCCATGCTACGCGGTGACCGGGATCAGATTATCGGGCGCACACCGGATTCACTCTCGCCCGAATTTCAGCCGGACGGAAAAAGTTCATCGCAGTCCGCAGAGGAAAAGATTGAGGAAGCGTTCCGGAACGGTTCCAAAACCTTTGAGGGGGTCCATCGCCGACTGGATGGCTCGGACTTTTTTGTTGAGGTAACCATTGCACCGATGCTTTTGGAAGGGAAACAGACCTTGTTTACCTCCTGGCGGGATATTACCGAACGCAAGCAGGCGGAACAGGCGTTGGAGGAATCCAAGCGAGCGCTGGAAGCTCTCAGCAGTACCGATGGTTTGACCGGTATAGCCAACAGACGGCGTTTTGATGAGGCGCTCTCTCTGGAATACGCCCGTCATGCCCGTTCAGGGGCAGAACTATCGCTGATCCTGTTGGATATTGACCATTTCAAGGCGTTTAACGACACCTACGGACACATCGCCGGAGACGACTGTCTGCGGCAGATTGGCCGGGTGATAGCTGAATCCGCTGCCCGTCCTGCCGACCTGACCGCCCGCTATGGTGGGGAAGAATTTGCCTGCATCCTGCCGGAGACCGATCACATCGGTGCGGTTATCATTGCCGAGCGTATACGACGGGCCATTCAGAGCCTCGGCATCCCTCACAAAACATCTGACGTCGCCGGTTACGTCACCGCCAGTCTGGGCGTAGTAACCGCGCAGTGCCATTCCGAAGGCTCGGCAATCAGCCTTATCGCACAGGCTGATGAGCTACTCTACCTCGCTAAATCCCGTGGCCGCAACCGGGTTGAATTTACCGTCCCGGATGACCATATCTTGGCTGCAGCAGAAAAAATGCACGGAAACTTTGTGCGGATGGTATGGAACGACTCCTTCTGTTGCAGTAACCTGCTGATTGACTCGCAACATCAAGCACTGTTTCATCTCGCAAACGAGCTGCTCGAAGCGGTGCTGTCGGATCGTCCGGCCGCCGATAGCCTGGTGCTCATCAACCGGCTACTTGACGCTGTGGGACAACACTTTCACGACGAAGAAAAAATCCTTAAAGCAGCAGGTTTTCCCGGTTTGGATCAGCATGTCGCGGAACATGCCAAGCTGCTCACAAAGGGGATGGAACTATCGCAACAGTTCTCTACCTCCACCCTTCCGATCGGCGATCTGTTTCAGTTTCTGGCGTACGACGTGGTAATGCTGCATATGCTCGGCGCAGACCGGGAGTATTATCCGTGCATCCATAACACTGTTCAGGAAAAGGGCAAATCAACATGATAAACTGCACCAAAACGTTTGGGCTGCAATTGGCCTACCCGCATATCTGCACGCCACAAAAGCCCTTGACCTCTCCCCCCTGAACAGACGATAGTATGCGCTAATGTATATTCCCCTGCAGGAGTCCCCATGTTTCGTGACGAAGTTGCCTTGCTGGAAGACCTGACCGCCCGCATTTCCTCTCTCCGGAGGTCTCTTTGACCTGGATGTCAAACGGGAGGAGTTGCAGGAACTTGACGCCCGTATCGCAGCCCCCGGTTTCTGGGACGACCCCTCCGGCTCACAGGATATCCTGAAGAAACGCACCTCCCTTGAAAAACTGATTCAGAGCTGGGATGCGCTTAACCGGCTGGCCGACGATGTCAAGGTCATGATCGAACTGGGCGAAGAGGCCTCAGATAACGACACCCTGGCAGAAGTCCATGAGATGAACCGGCAGTTGCAGGCAGCGGTCGAGGCAGCGGAATTTCAGCGCATGCTGTCGGGCACCCATGACCGCAACGGCTGCTTTGTTTCCGTCAACCCCGGCGCCGGCGGTACCGAATCCCAGGACTGGGCAGGCATGCTGCTGCGCATGCTGCTGCGCTACAGCGAAAAGAAGGGCTGGAAGGTCAGCATTACCGATTACCAGGATGGCGAAGAGGCCGGGCTCAAGTCTGCCACCTTCAGCGTCAGCGGCGAGTTTGCCTATGGCCATCTCAAGGCCGAGGCCGGGGTGCACCGGCTGGTGCGGCTCTCCCCCTTTGACAGCAATAACCGCCGCCATACCTCCTTTGCCTCGGTCTTTGTCTTTCCCGAGATTGAAGAAGAGGATATTGACATCCGCATCGCCGATTCAGACCTACGGGTGGACACCTATCGCTCCAGCGGTTCCGGTGGCCAGCACGTCAACACCACTGACTCGGCCGTCCGTATCACCCACCTGCCGACCGGGATTGTGGTGGCCTGCCAGTCGGAACGGAGCCAGATCCTGAACCGGGCCACCGCCATGAAGGTGCTACGGGCCAAGCTGTACGAAAAAGAGATGGAGGAGCGCAACGCCAAGGCCTCCGAGATTGCCGGCGAAAAGAAGGAGATCGGCTGGGGCAGCCAGATCCGCTCCTATGTGCTGCACCCCTACAAGATGGTGAAGGATCTGCGGACCGGTGTTGAATCACCAACCCCGGATGTGGTACTTGATGGTGACCTTGACCCGTTTGTGATCCCCTTTTTGATGGGGGTCAGGCGCGATGTCAGGGATGAGGAGTAGCCATGAACGTTCGTGCCCTAACCTGCTGGTTAAGCCTCTTGATCCTGTGTGGCGCCGCTTCTCCCGGTTGCGCGGCGCAGCACGGGAGGTCGAAGCGGCCCGCACCAGAGCAAACCGGCAGTAGCGTGAAATACGCCCAGGGGGTCAGTAGGCTCGGCTACGCCATCCAGATGGGGGCCTTTTCCGACGTCAAGAATGCCGAGCGTTTTAGCGCCCGCCTGCAGGACAAAGGGATCGAGGCCTTCTATTTCCGCAAGGACAACGGTATCTATGCCGTGCGCTTCGGAGATTTTCCCAGCAAGCAAAAGGCCCGCGCCGCTGCCGACCGTCTGGTGGCGGAAAAGCTGATTGACGCTTACTATATCGCCCCCCCAAAAGAGGTGGTCTTTGGGGCAACGCCACGCACAACCGTCATAAAGAAAAATCAGCCGGAGCTGCACAGACCGCTCAAACCGTACCCGCCGCCCACCAATGAACTGGGCCTGCCGTCCGACGAGCGCCCCCCGGTCAAACCGGCGGTCCCCCGTGGCGAGGAGCATGAGATGGGCTATATTGCCGCCCGCACGGCAGAACGCTTTGTCGGTATTCCCTACCAGTGGGGCGGCAACACCGTGGTGGACGGCCTGGATTGCAGCGGCTTTGCCAAGGCCGTCTATAACCTCTGCGGCGTGAATATTCCACGTACCTCGCGCGAACAGTTCAAGGCCGGCAACCCGGTCAACCGCGGTGACTTAAAGGACGGTGATCTGGTCTTTTTCGGCAGCTCCGAGTCTAGCATCAACCACGTCGGCATCTACATCGGCAGCGGCAAGTTCGTGCATGCCCCCCGCCGCGGCGAGGAGATCAAGATCGCCTCCATTGATGAGTCCTATTTTGAGCGCCGCTTTATCGGCGCACGTCGTTATTTTCAGTAATCAGGAGTTTGGATCATGGCTATTATCAGACCCTTTGCGGCCCTGCGCCCTCCCGTCCATCTGGCCCCCCGGGTTGCCGCCCTGCCCTATGACGTCATGGATGTCGAAGAAGCCCGGCAGATGGCCGGAAACAATGCCGAGTCATTTCTGCATATCTCCCGCCCGGAGATCGACCTGCCTGCCTCCGTGGATCCCCACGCCGATGAGGTACACCTGCAGGGCAAACAGAACCTGCAACAGTTCATTGCCCGCAAGGTGTTGATCCAGGACCCGGCCCCCTGCTACTACATCTATCGCCAGCGGATGGGCTCGATCATCCAGACCGGGCTGGTGGCCTGCGCTGCCGTAGATGACTACCAGAGCGGCGTCATCAAGAAACACGAGCACACCAGGGCGGACAAGGAAGAAGACCGCATCAGGCATATCGACACCCTGGACGCCAATGACGAGCCGGTGTTCTACATCTTCCGGACACATCCCGAACTGGAAGAGATCCTGGCCGGGGCCTCCTATGAACCGCCGGACTACCATTTCACCACCGACGACGGCGTTTCCCATACCCTCTGGGTCGTGGGAGACCCGGAGCTGATCAAACACCTGACCGGCCTGTTTGCGGCCATCCCGACCCTGTACGTTGCCGACGGTCATCACCGCAGCGCTGCAGCCGCCAAGGTGCGCGAACTCCGCAAGGCCGCCAACCCGGCCCATAGCGGTGATGAAGAATACAACTTCTTCCTGACGGTTATCTTTCCCGAATCCCAACTGAACATCATGCCGTACAACCGCGTGGTCAAGGACTTAAACGGTCGTGATTACGCCCAGTTTCTCGACCAGCTGGCTGCCAGCTTCGATATTGCGCCGGCCTCGGGCGCCGTGGTGCCGACAGCCAGACACCAATTCGGCATGTACCTTGAGCGTCAGTGGTACCGGCTGCAGGCAAAACCCGGTATTGCCGATGAAAGCAACTCCGTTGGCCGGCTGGATGTCTCAATCCTGCAAAACCGGCTGCTGCAACCGGTATTGGGGATCGAAAACCCCCGCACGGACAAGCGCATCAGCTTTGTCGGCGGTATCCGCGGTGTTGAAGAACTGGTGCGCCTGGTGGACAGCGGTGATTACCAGGTGGCCTTCTCACTCTACCCGACCGGTATCAAGGAACTGATGGACCTGGCTGACGACGACCAGATCATGCCCCCCAAGTCCACCTGGTTTGAACCCAAACTTAGGAGCGGCCTGTTCGTCCACCAGCTGTCGTAAAATGCAGACCTTTCCGCGGCCCCAGACACCTGTGCGGCGTACCCTCACGTAACGCCGCACACTGCCGCGACAGCCTTGATGCCGTGAAAAGACTCCTCGCTCCTTAAGGGGGTATGTATGCGCTACTGGCTTTTCAAATCGGAACCGGGCTGTTTTTCCTTCCAGGATCTGCAGAACTGCCCGGATGCCACCGAACACTGGGACGGCGTACGCAACTTCCAGGCCCGCAACTTTTTGCGGGACGAGATCGCGGTGGGCGATCGGGTGCTGTTCTACCACAGCTCCATTCCACAGCCGGTCGTGGTTGGTCTCTGTCGCGTCGTACGGGCCGGTTATCCCGATCACACGGCCCTTGATCCGGGCAGTGAGCATTTCGACCCCAAGGCCACGCCGGACAAACCGATCTGGTACATGGTGGATGTCCGGGCAGAGCAGGCCCTTCCCCAGCCCGTCCCCCTGGAAGTTATCCGGGAGCATCCCTCTCTGCGGCAGATGCCGCTGATCAACCGCAGCCGCCTTTCGATCCAGCCACTCAGCGAGCTGGAATTTGAGACCATTCTTCAACTGGGAGGGGTATCATGAAACCGGTTTCACTGTTTGTCGGCACCCTGTTCTGTCTGCAGACCGTAATGGCTCACGCGGCCTCACCGGAGCTGACCTTCTTCAGTGACGGCACCCTGGTCCAGCTTGAAACGACTACGCAAAAGGGGGTTGCCGAGGTGGCGCTGCCGAGCGCCATCCGCGAGAACACCCTACGCGTCAGGCCACTGCAGAACGCGGAAATTACCAGTATTGAGCTGCTCAGCGCCAAGGTTCCGGAACGGCTCTACAAAGAGCAGGAACATCTGACAGAGCAAAAGAACCGCCTGGAAGACCGCCTGAAGGCCCTGGATACCCGTGAGGCGATCTTTGCTGCAGCGGCCAAGTCCCAGAGTTCCAAGGCGCCGCGTAAGACCAAGGCCAATCCCGATCCGCTTGCCTCGGTCCGCCAGGGCACCGATTTTGCCATTGCCCAACTGGAGGCTGTTTTCACGGCACGTCGCCGTACCGAACAGGAGCTCAAGCGGGTCGAGGCCCGTCTGCAACAGCTCCACAAACAGGCTCAAGGGCTGCCGACGATCAGAATAACCGCAACCCCTGCCAACGCGCGTCTGCAGGTTACTGCGGTGCTGACAGAGGGGGGCTGGACACCGCAGTATCTGCTGCGCCTGTCGGGCAACGGCACGGCCCGCCTGATCCTGCAGACACGCATACCCGCCGCGCCGCGCGGCTTTCACACCGCCATCACAGCGGATAGTCTGGCCACCGCCAAGCCGTCCCCGCCAATTCGCGTTCCAGCGGCTGCCACCGGCGCCATCCAAGTATCGTCCTGGCAGCTGCCGGTTGAGCAGGAACAGGTAAGCACTGGTCCCCTGCCCTCCTTTTCCCTGACCCTGCAAAACAGTTCCGGCATCCGCCTGCCGGCCGGCAGGGTTGCCGTGTACAGCAACGGTGAATATGTCGGCAGCACCCAGTTGCCGACAAGCGATAGCGGATCCCGCATCTCGCTGACGAGCGCACGCTAACACAAAGCGGCCGGAGCCTTTCAGGGCACCGGCCGCTTAAACTGCAGTGTTGTCTGGTGTAACAACTACTTCAGGAAGACTTCGATCTTAGCCTTGTTCTTGGCCTCATCAAGCAGCTTTTGGATCGCCTCGCTCACCTTTTGACGCTTGAGTGAATCGGCAATCTTGTCTTTTACCTCGGCAAACGCCACCTTGCTGGCCGGCTTCTTCTCTGCCAGCTTGATGATATGGTAGCCGAACTGGGTTTCAACCACACCGCTGACCTCACCCGGCTTCAGTGCCCAGGCAGCATCCTCAAACGGTTTCACCATCTGGCCTTTACGGAAGTAACCAAGATCACCGCCCTGCTTGCTGCTGGGGCAACTGGAATTTTCCTTGGCCACCGTGGCAAAGTCCGCACCGCCCTTGATCTGCTTCAATAACGATTCGATCTTTTCCCTGGCCTTCTTGCGTTCCCCCTCCGAGGCCTTGGCATCAACGGAGACCAGGATGTGGCTGGCACGGGCCTGTTCCGGCTGGGTAAAGGCCTGCGGGTTCTTCTCGTAGAACTCCTTGACCTCGGCCTCCGTCACCTGCTGTTTCGGCACCACCACCTGCTCGACATAGTTCTCGATCACCACGTTACGGCGGATCAACTCCTTCAGATCCTTTTCCGTCAGCCCCTGCTCCTGCAACCCCTTCTGATAGGCATCATCCCCGCTGAAACGGGCCTTCAGCTTAACAATGGCGTCATCGACCTGCTTATCAAGATCCTTTACCGGCGTGGCCTTGGCCAGCTGGTACATCAGCTCACCGCCGACCAGCTGATTCAGCAGATAATGCTGGACAGCCGCCTCCTGGCCCGGCGGCACCTGAGCCGCTGCAGGGGATTTTTCAAAGGCGTTCAGGGCCTTCTGCAGATCGGCAGCCGGGATGGCTACACCGTTGATCCGGGCAACCGGGTCCGGCAGGGGCGCCGGTTTTGCCGCAGCGGCCTTCGGCGCCGGCTGTTTTTCCGCCGCCCCGGCACCGGCAACACCAAGCAGGGACACGGCAGCCATGCAAACGGCAATAGTCGTACTCCGTATAAGGGTCATGACAATACGTTCTCCTTTGACAGTAGATTCATGGCTCCGGTATAACACGGCGTCCGGCAAGGAAAAAGCAGTTTTTTCTGCAGAATCATTTTTGACTTTTCACCGAGTTTCGGTTAGAGTTTTCCGCAGAAAACCTGCCGTCAAGGCAGGGTAAACACGCTACACCGGGAGGGAAGGTGTTTATGAAGAAGGTCCTTGTCGTTGACGATAGCCTCTCTGTTGCCCGCCAGCTGGAAAAAATCATCAACGAATCAGGTGACCTTACCTGTGTCGGGCACGCCAAAAACGGCGCTGAAGCTATCAAGATGAACCATACCGAAGATCCCGATATCATCTGTATGGATATGAACATGCCCGGCATGGACGGCCTGACCGCGCTCCGCAGTCTGGTCATGCTGGACAAAGAGGTCAAGGTCGTCATGGTCACCTCGTTGGGGGGCGTTGGCGACAAGTTCACCGAAGCCATTAAACTCGGCGCTAAAAATGTTATCTCAAAGCCGTTTGAGGCCGAGAATGTATTAAATATCTTGCGGGCGCTCTAGTCTTGCCGGGAGACCTTACCTATGGCAGTTAAATTTTTCGGACAATTTCTGGTGGAACAGGATGCCGTCACCGGCGAAGCGCTCTTGCACGCCATTGAGCTTCAGGAACGAACCAACCTGAAGCTGGGTGAAATGGCGGTTACGCTCGGTTTTATCACGCAACAGGATATTGAGGCGGCCCATGCCGCCCAGCTGTCCAAGGACATGAAGCTGGGTGACCTGCTGGTGGACTTGGGCTTTTTGACCCTCAGCCAGTTGGAAGAAGTAATTGCACGTCAGAAGGCTACCCACCTGTACATTGGCGAAGCACTGGTCAAGGTGGGGGCCCTCACGCCAGAAAAGCTTGACTACTACCTGGAGCTGTTCAAACAGGATCAGGCCCCCTATGCAGCCAACCGCGTCGAGATCCCGGTCTGGCTGTCGGCTCAGCATGCCGACTGCTGGGAGATGATGGTGGACCTGACCTACAAGATGATTACCCGGGTGATTGGCGTTCAGTTCCGGCCCGGCAAGTTTGTCGAGACCCAACAGATCGCAACGAACCACATGATTGCCGCCATGGACCTGGACGGAGACCTGACTGCCCGGTACCTGCTCTCGGTTTCAGCCGGCATCCAGAAGGCCATTGCTCGCGCCATTCTCAAGGAAAACGATGTTGAGGGGGAATCCGAAGAAATCCTGGAAGACACCGTAATGGAGTTCGTCAACATCGTCTGTGGCAACGTTGTGGCCAAGGCGTCGCAGGCGGGCGTCAACCTGGAGATCAGCCCACCGGTCACCCTGCATCCGGCTGCCGGCGGCCTGGCGGTCACGGAAGGCTACCGCGGCGTCGTTTTCCCGATCCATGTCGGTGATGACGAAATCATGGAGATGGTGCTTTTCGTCAAGCCTTAGCACACACTCAAACGCATCTTGCTCGCCGTTACCGTCAAAGGCGCCCCATTCAGGGCGCCTTTGACGTACCGCGTAACAGCTGTCTGACCTCATCGGTATAGTTTTCCCCATCACGCCTGACAATCAACGGTGGCAGCACCTGCATTCCCCCAACCCGCCGTGCCTTAGCCAACTCCACCAGAAAGACCTTGGCCTCGGCCGCCGCAACCCCATGCACCAGCCGCAGCCGCAAGACCACCAGCTTCTGTTGTTCAGCCTCGGCCATGAACTCCTGCAGGCGGTCGGTATGGTAGACCATGCAGATCCGGCCTGATGGACGGACCAGGTACTTTGCCGCTGCCAGAAAGTCAGCCAAACCGGCAGTGGTCTCATGGCGGGCTGCCAGCTTACCGGGATGGGGATTGAGCCTGCCGCGCCCCTGTTTTCGATACGGCGGGTTGCTGACCACCAGGTCGCAACAGGAGACTGGTAGGTGCCGACGCACCTGCAATATGTCTTCATGCACCACACAGACCCGGTCTGCCAGGCCGTTCAGGCTGGCATTTTCCCGGCCCAATGCTGCGGTAGCCGCATCCTGTTCAAAGGCAAACACCCGGGCGTTGGACGCCATGCGGGCCAGCACCAGGGCCATCACGCCGTTACCGCTTCCCAGATCGGCAATCTGTACCTCGTTGTCCGCTTGACAGAAATCGCACAGCAGCAGCGGATCAAGGGTGAAGCGATAACCATCCCTGGGTTGCAGCAGGGTTAGCTGAAACCGCTTCAGCTCATCACGGGTCAGTTCATCCTGTTTGACCATCTCCACGCCTTCTCCGTACCAGCCACTCGCGGACCACCATGAGCCCGAACAGGGCAAAGGAGCCCAAGGTCAACCACTTGCCGATCTTGAACGGCAATGGATCAAAACGGAACGCCACCGTATGGTTGCCGGGTGAGAGATAAACTCCCCGCAAAATATGGTCAACCGGCACAATGGGGGTGGCTTTGCCGTCCACCGTGGCCTGCCAGCCTTTGTAGTATTTCTCACCCAGCACCAACAGGCTGTTGGTTGTAGTAGTAACTGATATCCGTACTTCGTTCGGAGAAAAATGCTGTAGCACCACATTACCGGGTTGTTCCGTAGCCTTCTGCGGTAACGGCAGGGGAGGTGGTTGCTCCACCAGGGCAAAACGGGCCGGGTCAAAATCACCGGACTGCAAACGAGCCAAACGCTCTGCTGCTACCGGCACTCGTTCGATTTGTTCAACCAACCACGCCTTGGGTAATACGGTTCGATTTTCAAGCACGACTTGGGCACCATCAGGGCTTGTAAAAACCGGCTGATAGTGTGTACCCAACCGTCCCTTGTCACGCTCAAACGCCTGGGCCGGATAGATCAGATATTTGATATTCATCATATCAGGCAAGCGCGAGTCAAGCCGCAGAATATCGAGATAATCCTGCCACCGCTGCACCTGTACGGGGTTAGAGGTATAGGCAACCGGCAGTTCATGGGCTACATACTGCATAGGATCGCCACCATCCAGTACCAGCAGGCGATAGCCCTTCATCTTGCCTTTAAGGAATTGCATGACAGCCGTAGGCCTGTTTTGGACCTGCTCCGGCATCTGTTGCAGTACCAGAAACTTGCTATTTACCCTGGCAATATCTGCGATGAGCACGAGCAGCAACAAACAGATTGTCAGCGCACCCGGCAACCGCCTTCGTACAAACCCCCAAATAACCAGACCATAGCCTACGGCAAAGCAGGCAGCAATCCCCAGTTCCACGACAATGTTGTTCCATCGTTGCTGAACCAGTTGCGGGCCGGCAGCAAAGCGGCTTGGCTCAAGAATCAAGGGAGTAAACAGCTTTAGACCGGCTGCGCCGGTAGCCAAAACGAGCCCCAGACAAAGTACCAGGCTCAAGACCATGCCCCAGCTCACCGACAGATAGTGCTTCAGGCGCTTATCCTCGGCAGCACGACTATCCAGGAGCTGCTGCAACCCCAAGCCGCCTAAGACTGCCACACCAAAGCTGGTCACAAAGAGCATCATCTTGGGGACCCGGAAGTGATTCACACCGGGAAGATGTTCATACAGCCACCAATAAAACGAAGTATAACGCCCCAGGGAAAAGAGGATCCCCCCCAGCACCAGACTCAGCATCAGCCAGACGTACTGATCACGACGGAACAATAGCACTAACGGCAGCAACAACCACGGCAGTAGCCCCATATAATCACTGGTTTGGGTAAACACCATCCGTCCCCAGTAGTAGGCCCTGATATCGTGCGTATCATAGGCCCCCTCCTGACGAGAGAAACCGTACAGACCCGGCACCGCAAAGGTTGACAGCTCCTCCGGCGGCAGAGACCAGGCCATGGCCTCGTCCACCTGCAGCCCACCTTTGCCTTGGTTGGCACCACTCCGAACACCACGTGTGGTTTCCTTTGACCAGTCAGCCAGCGGGATCAGTGAGATCGCCACCGTGGAAAGAAAAAACAGCAACATCAGCACCTGCAGCCCACCCAACCGCCAAACCGTTTGCCAGCGCGCCTCCCCGGCTTGGCGCACCTCGCCCAACAGTCTGCCCAGTCCGTAGACGGCAAGCGCCAGACAGGTATAGTAGGCGATCTGCCAATGCATGTTGAAGAACTGCAGCGCCAGCAACACGGAGGCCGATAAAAACCAGATCAACCGACGGGTCAGCAGTCCCTTTTCAAGACAGCAGAATATCCACGGGGCAAAACTGATGGTGGCGATCTTCTGGACATGACCGGCGTTGATCAAGGAAGCCTGTTCCGGTGCCAAGGCAAACAAC